>JAYTTF010000001.1:0-10970 GCA_043745195.1 Bryobacterales bacterium
CTCTCTTACCGCATTTGCAGCGCCCTCCGCAAATACATTCCCGGATCATTCTGTTTTCACCAACCAGCCAAATATGCGGGGTGAGATCAGGAGATCTGATATTGCGCGTGCAAGTGCCACGCCGCCTTGAAAACAGTTCCCCTTGGTGTAGCACCAGGCCAACAAGCGCCTTTTGGTTTTTTCTGTTGGCTGGCCACTTCGTTTCACATCTGCCAGCACCAGAATTGCCATGTTGCCGTCATTTTTGTTCTTTCGGTTGTGCTTCAGTTTCTCAGCGAAACAGTTGCACGGACTCTCTAATCTTTCTAAATCAATTTCAAACTTTTCCGTATTCATTTGATCTCCTGTTCGGTAGTTATCCGTTCGTAAACTTTCAAAAACTTGGCGAGGGCACTGGGTGATCCATCAATCACGAAATGGAGCCCATTACTGTCAAACCTCACTTGCAGCTGATCATCTAGCGGGCTTATGCTGGCTCGGTTTGAATTCATAGCGCCTACTTCTGATGAACCACCTTCATCAGCGGTAGTGCCCGCTTGTGCTCTCATGAGTCGATCCCAAAAATTCGCGAACGTAGAGGGAATCATGACGTGGTTTCGTCCAGCTTCGGATGAAGATAACCTTTCTGGTGGACGGCAAGGAAACAAATCGTCCCACAGCGCTTCGCAACGACTGGCAACCATACTATTCCTGTCGCCACCTTGCGTAAGGAACCAGTTGCTAAGCAGAACATAAGCAGTGCTCTTTAAAGAAGTAGATGGATTTTCGAACCAACGCTCAAACTCCTTTCCCGCCTGCGCACTTAAAGTAAGCCCTCGGTGTGTTTCATTGGTAATGCTTTCCAGAAGGCTTTTCATACGGCCATGGTTAAGATCCTGATAGTTGATCAAGATCAAGTCGAAGTTATTTGTTGAATTTGGGATTTTTCGTTCCCATTGGAAGAGGTGTTTCATTGTGGCTCCTTTATTAATCGTGGCCCATGTGCTCCAACAACCCAATTGTATACGATGTTATAGCCACTGTCATTAGGCTTCTATAAAACTTCTATAAAACTTAATCGCCACGGCCAAGTCTTGTGGCGATTCGATCGTTTCGACATCTCTGGGCACTTGACCAAATTCTCATAAGCTTTGACTTATATTAGCTGTGAGTTATAATCCAATTGTGGCGTGGGATGTCGAAGTAACCGACGAATTCAAGTTTTGGTGGAACGGACTTACCGACGTCGAACGCGTATCCATTGAAGCCGCAGTCCTACTGCTGGAGGAACGCCGGGCCTCATCTGCCATACCCGTATAGTAGTAAAGTCACCACCTCCAAGCATTCCGCAATGCGCGAATTGCGGGTTCAGCACCAAGGACGCCCGTATAGGGTCCTTTACATCTTCGATCCACGCCGCATCGCGATCCTTTTGCTTGGTGGCGATAAAACCGGCGATGATCGATGGTACGAGAAATCCGTACCGCTTGCGGATCGCCTGTACGATGAACATCTTTCGGAGATTGAGAAGGAAGCCAATGCCAAAAACAACAAAATTCAGTGAGCTGCGCGCGAAGTTGCCGCCGGAATCCCTGGCGGAAGCTCGACACCTGGCGGACCAGGAGTTGAAAAAAATGCCGTTGCATGAATTACGCGCGGCTCGCCACTTAACGCAGCAACAGCTCGCACAGACTCTTGACATGACGCAGGCGGCGGTTTCGCAACTGGAACAACGAACCGACATTTACCTCAGCACACTCGAGAATTTTGTCGAAGCGATGGGTGGACATTTGGAGATGTACGCAGTCTTCCCCGATGGAAAAGTGAAATTAGGCCTTGATCGCGAATCCTAACGCTGCGTCACTTGGGCAAGGCCAAGCGGATCACTGTTGACAAAGACAACACCACAATCATTGACGGTGCAGGTGAGCAGAAGACAATCGAAGGCTCGTGTGGAAGATGCTCTTCATGCAACCCGCGCAGCTGTGGAAGAAGGGATTGTCCCTGGTGGTGGCGTGGCTCTGCTGCGTGCTGCTATGGCGCTGAAAGATGTAAAGGCAACCGGTGACGAACAGATCGGTATCGACATCATTCGCCGCGCTTGCGAAGAGCCCTGCCGTCAAATTTCCGGGAATGCCGGTCATAAAGGCGCAATCATCGTGGAAAAGATTCGTGCTGAAAAGAACCCGATGTACGGTTTCAACGCAGCCACGGGTGTTTACGAAGATTTGGTGTGACCCGTACTGCTCTTGCAGAACGCCTCTTCAATTTCAGCATTGATGCTGACGACGGAAGCAAACTAAGCAGTAGCTTTAGTTTGTGGCCGTTTTTGCATGGAAGTTGAATCCTGTCTGGATTCGGCAGGAGCTATTTGAGCGTTCCAAGTTAATTCCAGCCACCCGCAACTTTTTCAGTTGTTTTCGCTTGACAGCGAGCCCGAACAGTTATAGCATCCAGCTAAGTTGGAAATTAAGCGCTGCTGGGCGTTCAATGGACCGCATAGAGGGAAGGGTGGTGTGCGTGTGGTTTTGACCTTCTTTCAATAAGGGATCTGCATGTCTCTTATGACGCGTTGCGGCATTGAATTCCAATTCGCGAGAAGAAAGAGGACAAAATGAAAACTAATGGAAAATTTCATCTCGTAGTTGCGGCAACCTTGTTGCTGGCGGCTGGAGGCGCGTATTCGCAAGCACCCACCGGCACTATTTCCGGAACCGTGATGGACGAATCTGGGGCTGTGATTCCTAACGTTGAGGTGGCGATCGCCGACAAGGAAACAGGTACTTCGCGCACAGTGCGATCCGATGGATCCGGAATCTTCATGGCCCCTGCGTTGCCGTCTGGCACCTATGAAGTAAAAGCCACATTGACAGGCTTTCGGACAACTGTCCGTCAAGCTTCGGTTGTCATAGGGACAACCACTACAGTGGATATGCAGTTGCAGATAGGGCAAAGCAAGGACGTCGTGATTGTTGAGGCGGCTAGCGCACAAATTGAATACGACCGGCACTCGATTGACGGAGTGATTACACGGCAAAAGATTCAAGACTTGCCGCTCAATGGACGAAGCTTCCTGAATTTGGCATTCCTTGAGCCCGGAGTAACTGTTGGAACCGGTAGTACATCGCAATACAACGCGCTTTTTTCGGTTTCCGTGCTCGGTGGGGATTCCAGCAAGACCTCCATTACGGTGGACGGCGGAAACATCCGGAACTCGATTGAAGGTGGTAGCGGGATGAACTTTTCGCAGGAGGTTGTACAGGAATTTCAGTTATCAAGTGTAAATTTTGACCTATCGACAGGGATCACCAGCGTCGGTTCGGTGAACATCGTAAGCCGAAGCGGGTCAAACAGTCTGCACGGCAGCGCTTATTTCTTCTTCCGAGATCACAACATGTCGGCCTTTCCGGGATTGAAGCGAAGTGCACTCAGTCCAGATCCATTTTTCGCAAGAAGGAATCCAGGATTCTGGTTGGGTGGCCCGATCAAAAAGAACAAACTCCATTTCTTCTTCAACTACGAGAATGTGAATCAGACGCAGGTGTTTACCTACGTCCCAAACCTTCCCTCGGCGGCAGGTTTGGCGGGGAACTATTTCAGTCCCTATTCCGGCAAGACCTTAAGCGCGAAGTTCGACTATTCGATTAGTACGAAGCACCATTTGTTCGCCCGCTACTCGCACGACGGGAACAAGGGGTTTGGACCTAATGGCGGTGCGGTTCTGCCGTCCAACTGGCTGCAGAACAAGAACTGGTCGGATCAAAGCGCGCTCGGAGTTACCAGCACTCTTAAGGCGAACTTGGTGAACGATTTCCGTTGGAGCTACCAATATTGGCAGAATAGGAACCTGTTTCCCGATAGTTCCGTTTGCTCCGGATGTCTGGGGCTAAACATTGGCCAGGTAAATATCAACAGCACAAACGTCACCATCGGGAATACTTCAAACGCAACGCAGGGCCGCGATTTGCGCCGGTACGATATTACGGACACCATGAACTGGCAAAAGGGACGGCACTCTTTTAAATTCGGTTTTGAATACGAGCATGCTCCTGGAACTGGTTTCTGGGGATTTTGCGATCCTGCCTGTTTATCCGTAGCCTCGCCGGAATTGATTCAAGCGAACGTACCGGCCGGTCTAATTGGCACATTCTTCCCAAAATTGCCTAAAACTGTGAGGACACTTGACGACTTTATGAACCTTCCCTTCCTGGGCGGAGTGGTTGGCATCGGCAACCCCAGCCAGCCACCCCCATACAATGTGGATAAAGCGAAGATCAATAACCGGAACCGGTTCTTCTTTCAGGACACCTGGAGAGCGCGTCCGAAGTTGACGCTGAATTACGGCCTGTCCTGGAATTTTGAAAGCACTCTTGTAAATCGTGATCTGGACAAGCCAAAATATCTTGCGCCGGTGTATGGCAACGATCTTACAGCGACGAACAACAACCTGCACAACTTTTCGCCCGCCGTGGGATTCGCCTACCAGTTGGGGAAATCCGCCAAGACCGTGGTCCGGGGCGGGTTCGGGATCTACTATGATACCGAGTCACTCTTCCGAAGGTTGCAGGAACGGGCCGCCACCGGCCCTATTGGAAATGGCCGAGTTCAGTACCCGATTGGAGCATTTACGAATATCTTTCCCGGAATCGTCAACATCAGCCGCGGTGGAATTCCAGTGGCTGTGGGAGCACCCATTCCTTCCGGCGAAATTTCCAGTTTGACACTGGGACAGGTCACGCAGATACTCGCAGCTCAAGCGCCTGCGGCCGTGGCTGCTCTGGCTCCGAAGAATTTGAATGATCTGAGCGTCCGCAACATTGAAGTCAGCAAGTCGGGAAGTCAGTTGTATCCCAAAAACTTTCCCGTCCAGCGCGGACTGCACTTTAACCTGGGCTTGCAACACCAGGTTGTCAAGGATATGGTTCTTAGCGTGGACTTCGTGCGGCGTGTCTACTTGAACACGAACCTTGGAGAGATTGATTACAACCGCTGGAACCGCTACATCAACGGCGTGCGGTCTCCTGTGATTCCGGTTTGTGCGGGAACGCAGGCGAGCAATCCAGCGTCCCAATGTTCCACTGGCCCCATCACATTCTGGACGCCGGCCGGGCGGTCGGTTTACAACGCCATGCTGGTGAAGTTGGACAAGCGTTTTGCGCGGCGGTATCAGTTTACGGCTTCCTACGCATTGACCAATCAGCACGGGTACAACGGCATCATCGACCTTGATCGCTATAACGCCAGTTGGGGGCCACAAGGTGCCCGCCACATTTTGAACGTGTCGGGGACCGTCGATCTGCCCTGGAAAATACAACTAGGTTTCATCTCCTCGAGCAGCACCAAGGGCCCGATCACCACGGCAATCAACGGTGTCGATTTAACCGGCGATGGCACCACAAACCAAGTGCTTCCAGGGCTTGCCATCAATTGTCTGAACCGTGGATGCGGCAAGAGCGATTTGGAGAAGGGCGTGGCTGATTGGAACTCAACTTATGCGGGTAAGAGAGATGCGCTGGGCAAAGTGATTCCGGCGGTTGTGCTGCCGTCGAACTACAATCTTGGCGACAATTTCAACTCGCAGGATGTGCGGGTCACAAAGACTTTCCAATTTGGCAGTGACGAACGCCCCTACAAGATCTCGGTGTTTGCCGAAGGCTTCAACGTCTTCAACATTGCTAATTTGAGCGGCTTCAGTTCAACTCTTGATCAGGTGCAACCGACGCAGAGCTTCGCGTTTATGCAACCAACCGGTCGCGCCGGGCAAGTGTTCGGTTCCGGAGGACCCAGGGCATTCCAGATCGGAGGCCGATTCCAATTCTAAGGTCAAGATCCGGGACCAGATCGGGTAAGGTGATGACATCTCTCCGCCATTGTCATCCAATCTACGTCCACCATCGGCAGTCTTCATTGCCGAAGCAATGAACCTGGAAACGGCATTTGACTTTCTCGAAGATCAGGGTATCGCGAGCCAAACGGGGACATGGTTCCCTGGCCTGAAGCGACAGAACTCCGAATGAAATCCTATGGAGCTCTAAGCGTAGCGGCCTGGGTACCGTGTCCCCTTTGGCTACCTTTTTTAAGCACTTCAGTCTCACCATTTGGGTGATGCTATTGCGTGATCCTATGACGGCAAGTCCAATTGTTTTAAGCCATTTCGTTGTACTGTCATCAACTCAACTGCCGTTTTTAGGATGAAGACCGCTTTCATGACCGGCATTACCGGAAATTTGACGCCTTTCAGATCTCCTAAGAAACAAGCGCAAAACGGACTCGCTTCGGCGAATAAACTTCCTTTGATTCTCAACTGCATTTCGCCGCGCCGAAGCGGCCTTTGCGCTTACCAGCTAAGATGTTGCCTGACCGGCCGCGCACACTTCTCCCTTGGGTTGCAGCCACCATAACTGCAATTGATGGTATTACCACCAACCTTGCTTCCAGTTCCCCAACCGAAAGAAATGCTCAGGATTTTCCGTGTTTTGCGACCGGATCAAGCGAACGATTACGCAAAGCTCTGCGTGCCACAGGCGAGCATTGCTACCCGCAAGCGGACTTGGTTTTGGGAAGCACGCTGCGCAGCGGTTTTGTCTTCCTGTTGAAAGTGTAAGGGAGCAGGCAAGTGCGGCGGACAATGGAATTTTGCAGGTTGTTGATTATGCGCGAGAAATAGTTGAGTAGGCGGTCGTGATCCTCGATCACGCGATGGATTTCAGGGCAGCGCCATTTACGCCGAGCGGCGTTGCGGCTTCTGGTATGCCGGTGAGACAGCTTCAATACGGCGCATCGCCTCGCGGTCGAAAACCTGTTCGCCGCAATCGCCGCAGTGGTGGTAGATCAGATTCGGGACAATATAGGCTTGACCAAGGGCCGTCCCGTTCCAGGCTTTCCGTACTCGCTTGGGCACGTTGTGATGTTTAGCATATTTGATTAGGAAAATCTTTTCGAAGGATACGAGAAAATAGTAGGTTTCGCCGCGCGGCTCGTTTTGGATTTGTGGAAAGACCAGTTTGCCCTTGGTGTAGATGGCCAGCCCATCGAGATTTGTGCTCTGAATAACATAAAGGTACTCCTTCGTTTGTAAGCGAAATGAACTTGTTGAGTAACTTTTTATAAATTGCAACAGCGTTCAAAATCGACTCCAATTCCCTATAGCCAATTGCCCATCAAGAAGAACGGTGCCCAATAGTAGGGATGTGCGTAGGGGGCGTCGGTTGGCGCTGTAAACGCGGGGGCGTTCGATTTCGGCTTCTTTTGCGCGGCTTCCTGTATGAACGCCCTCTGCGATCCAGCTTCAGCCTTGACTCCGCCGCGGAGCAACTTCATTTGCGCCTGCCCCAACGCCTCCACCTTCGTCATCCCTGGGTTGGTTTCGCGGATGCGGTAGAACTCGCGCATCAACAAGCTGGTGCTTTCGTCGGCCACAGGCCACAGGCTGGCGATCACTGCCTTGGCTCCTTTTTTTTGCGCCAGCGCTCCGAATGCCTCCACTTCCTTGCCCTGCCCCTGCGCGTCGCCGACGCCTGTGTTGCAGGCGGAGAGTGTCAGCAGTTGCACGCCATCGAACAGGTTTGTGGAGTTGCGCAGTTCCGTAAGACTGTAGTGGCCGCCATCGCCCAGCAGCAGGAACGAATTGGCGTCGTTGCCTGGCTGGAAGCTGAAGTGGCTGGCGATGTGGACCACTCCGTAGCGCTTGCGCAAGGTATCGCGCATGGAGGTCAGCGTGAAGTTGTCGTCCAGCAGCATTTCGCCTTCCAGCACTCCGCCGATGCGCGGCTCCTGGTGGATGATGCCTGCCAGTTCGGCAGCGACCGAGGGCAGAGCCGGGGCGTTTTCGTGTTCCTTGGTTACGCCGAAGCCCGCCACTTTCCAGGAGACCGAAGGGCGATCTTTCAACCGAGCATTGCTGGCTGGGGTGAAGACCGATAGGCGGTACTGTTCGACGAGGTAACGTTCGCCATCGTAGAGCGCTGCCAGGGGCAGGTATCGCAACGTGCCGTCGAGCGAGAACATCAGCGTCTTGGCTTTGGCTTGGCGCAGGTCGTCTATCAACTCGCCGGGGAGCAGGATTTTGAACAGTTCGCGCGCGAGAGGGCGGGGGTCCAGCTTGGGGTTACTGACTACATCGCGGAATTCGAAGATCTTCTTATTCAGTTCGGCGGCACCAATGGCATAGCGGAAGGCCTTGCGCACTTGGGGAGTTACTAAGATAGCGCTGTAAGTGGTTTCGCCGACGACGGTGTAAATGGCGACTGCGCCGGGCGGCAGTTCGCCGAGGTCGCCCATGATGCCTTCGGCTTCCTTGAGTTGCGTCAGCATGGCGGTGGCTTCGGGCTTGGCGCTGAAGTGCGTGGCCATTTCGCCCAGGAAGCGTTCGAAAGCTTGCGTGCCGATGGCGAGGTCTTGTTCCAACTTAGTAAGTCGCTTGTCCTCTTCGGGCGTGCGGGTGGGCTTGGCGTTGAGTTCGCCGCGCTCGGTGCCGATGCCGACCAGTTGACTGCCGACTTCGTCGTAACGCTTGGACCATTCGGCTTCTTCGTCGGTGAGGGAGGCTTTGCGGCTGGCGGACACAACGTCTAAGTCACGGCGGACGAATTCGAAGAGCTCCTGTTCCTTGAGCAGGCTGAGGACTTGTTCGGCTTCGGCGAGGCGGCCCTGGTCGATGAGGAGTTCGGCGAGGGCGTGGTAGGGTTTGTCGTTGGCTTTGAGGAACGATTGCTGGAGTTCGGGCGGGAGGCCTTGGATGGTGGAGCGGATGGATTGAACGGAGTTGACGGCTTGCTTGCCGTAGAGGATGGCGAGGCGGGGGTTGGCTTGGGCTTTGTAGGCGGTCATGAGGCCGGACAGGGCTCGTTCTTCAATACCGGGGATTTTGGTTTCACGAGCAATCGCAAGTGCGCGTCCAAATTGCTTGATCGCCTGGTCATTCTTGCCAACGCCATTGTAGGCTGCGCCTTTTGCTGTTGACATATACGCTTCAAGCAAACGTGACTGGGAGTCGAGCAGATATTTTTGAACTGTTTCCAAAACAGCCAACGCTTGATCAAATTGCTTGGCATCATTGTAGATGTCGGCGAGTCCGCCAGCCAGAGAGATTTCAAGTAGCGGCAAATTGAGTTTTTGAATAATCGATTGTGCTTGTTTCATATAAGAGATTGCTACGTCGTGCTTGCCTTGCTTGTAGTAGGGTTCGGCCAGCGCAAGCAGCGAGAAACTTCCTTGAAACGGGTTGTTGCTCTCCCGTGCAATCAAAAGCGCTTGATCAAGGTACATAATCGATTTCTGATATTCGCCGAGCCCCGAATAGGCACCTCCAATGTCACCAAGTACAGAACCCTCCAAGCTGCGATCCTTTATTACCCGAGCAATCACTAGTGCTTGTTCCAGGTAGTTGATTTTTTTTCCATGTTGGCTCATTGTTCCTAACATACTGGCCAAACCTTGCAATGCGCCAACTTCACCCACTTGATTCTTGAGTTCACGGTAGATCGACAAGGCTTTCTCCAGGCTCGCGACGCCTTGCTCAAGTTTCCCATTCATCATTTGTATCCTGGCAATTATTGAAATCGCGCTGGCTTCCCCATCCCGGTCCTTGAGTTCCTGATAAATTGGGAGGGCTCGCTCAAGATAATCGGTAGCTCTCGCCGATTGCACCGTTACGAGCAGGCGTGCAGTCTGGCTTAGGGCCTTAGCCTCGCCGGCTCTATCTTTGAGGTCTCTGTAAAGAGGAATTACCTGCTCATAATAGCTAATAGCTTTGAGCGGGTCGCCCAGCGAAAAATAACTACCGCCAATGATGTTTAGTCCATTTACTTCGCCCCTCTTGTTGTTTGTTTCGCGGTCAATAGCAAGGGATCGCTCGAAGAAGGTGATAGCCTTTTGGAGTCCTGGATTATCCTTGCCAGCATTACGAAATATAGAAGCTACTGCAGAGTTCTCATTCATCGCACGGTTGAGCGAAAGCGCTTGTTCCCAATACGTGCGCGCCATCCTTGCGTAAGCTATGGATTCACTCGGTTTGTCTTGGAGGTCCCGATAGATGCCAAGAGCTTGCTGGAAATATCCGTCCGCTGGCTCATGCTCGGCTAACCTTTCATAGTTGCTAGCCATGTCGATCAATGAGTAGGCCTCGCCTTTTCGATTCTTTAAGGCTTTGAATACTTCAATTTTTTCCACCAGCGTAGCATGCAGTTTTCCCCTATCGCCGATGCTGGAGTACGTGGCCGAAAGCTGATTCAGAATCTGAATCTCTGCCATCCGATCTTGTTCTTTGCGGGCGACTTGGAGGGATTCTTTTAGGTACTGGAGCCCATCCGTTGGTTTACCCAAGCTATTGATCAGAGCGGCGAGGCGTTGCAATGCCAACAATTCGCGGGGGCGGTCCTTTGTATCCCGAACGAATCCAATTACACGTTTCCAATTGTTCGGATCTCGAGTTGCAGAAGCTTCCTGAAATAAGGACTGCGCCACTTCTTCTTCGTCATCTGGAGTTGCTTTGCGAAGCTGCTCAAGCTTGATTTCGTACTTGGAGGCCAGCCCCTTGCTTCCTTCTGCCGAAAGCTCGATGCGGTACACACCAGAATTCCTCACGATCCAACTGATGGGTTCCACCCTATAGGTACGCAATTCGACAAGGCTCGCGTCGCCATATGGCCCCATCAGCCGAACCACCCTGCCAGAGTCTGGACGCGATCCGCCAACTCGCATGAATTGCCCCTGGCGCGCGGTCACCGTGTATTGATGCATCTGGCCGCCAGCCAGTTCGGCCTTCACGGGTTTGGCGAGCTCCAACGCAACCGGTGCCTGCGCCCGCACCAACGGCGCGGCAAGCAACCAACAAACAACCGCAATGGTCAAATTACGCACATGCATAAACTCACCCTCCACGCGCGACAAAAACCGAGCATTTTCCAATTGAAGAATGATCCTGAAACCGAAAAGTGATTCCAATACAAGATGATCCTGAAAAGGCGGGAGGCGAAGAGGGCTGGAATGTC
>JAYTTF010000002.1:0-10956 GCA_043745195.1 Bryobacterales bacterium
CAGTCCCAGCGCAATCTATGCCCTCGCCGTCGTTGCCCTCCAAGAGCATGGCGACGCTCTAAACCAAATCTCGCGCCAAGGTCGCCGTTTGCTTTCTCAGTATGAAAAGCTCACGCAGCAACTTCTCAATATGCGCCAATTGTTCCCACCCGTTGCCCCTGAAGCACCAGACTTCGAACCGCAGAATGAGGGTGTTGAAACGAACCTAACTGAGGACCACCAACCCACCAACCAATCCACAGAAAGTGAAACGGCTGAAACAGAGCCTGTTGAAGCAAAGTCCGTCGAAACAGACCCTGTTGAAACGAAGCTAATCGACTCGGTCACGCTCCACTTTGCATTCCCTTGCGAAACCCTCGTTCACAACCCACACAGCATCTTATACGATGCGCTACCACCCATCTCGCGGCCCGCTGAACATGAATCTCCAGCAAAAACGCACAAAGCGATGGGAGCACAATAATTTAACTGAACTTACTGAACCGCGCTGCATCTCCCAATCGTGACTCCTTGACGCAAGCTATTTTAGGAAGTTTTCGGCCCACTCTAAGTGCTGCTCTGAAACGTGTAGCACAAACTTCGGCTCTTGCGGACCATGCGGAGTGCGTGGATAGACAATCATTTTCACATTGACGCCTTGTTTTTCCAGTGCGCGATGAAATTCATATGCCTGGGTAACTGGAACGCGGTCGTCACGTTCCCCGTGCAGGATAAGTGTTGGTGTTTTAACGCGATTCACAAACTCTATGGGTGAACTCTTAAGGTAGACTGAACGTTTTTCCCAAGGCGCACCGCCAAAGTAATCAGCATAGACGCTGGGAATATCTTGCGTGCCATACATGCTGACGTGGTTGGTAATGCCCGCTCCAATGGCAGCGGCTTTGAAACGCGTGGTCTGGGTGACTGTCCATGCGGTCATATAGCCACCATAGCTCCAGCCCATCACGGCTAATTTTTCGGGGTTGGCAACACCCATGGCAATCACGTGGTCCACACCGGCCATTAGATCTTCGTAATCGCGCCCGCCCCAATCCTCCACCACCATTTGCCGCACAACTGCGCCATAGCCTGCGGAACCGCGTGGATTCGGGCGCAGAACTGCGAATCCTTTTTGCGCGAAGGCCGCTATTGGATACAAGCCTGCAGCACCGATGAAACTTTCAGTGAAGACGCCAGAGGGTCCGCCGTGGATGTTCAAGATCAATGGTACTCGCTGGCCGGCGGTGTAAGTCACCGGGTAAGTTAGTAACCCTTCAACTTGGCGCCCATCCTTGCTTTTCCAATTCACTAAGTCAGTACGGCCGAGTGGCGGAAGTGCAATATTTGAGTTAGCATCGCTTACGCGCACAGGCTGGTTACTGCCTAAGTCCCACACATATGCCTCGCGAGGCTGGTCGGGAGTTTCCCTCGTAAAAGCAAGGTGCGTTGCGGTGGAGTTGAGTTGCGCACCTGGCCCCAAAGTGCCGCGGGCTTCTTCGCGAACCACTTTATGAGGCCCGTCCAAGGGCATGCGGTAAATGGAAACACGGGTGCCGCGCATTTCGGCGAACAGAACAGAACGGGAGTCGGCGGCCCAGTCAATCAGCATGGGGTTGTCATCAGGAGTTGCAGGGAGAAGACGAACAGCTCCCGTATCGCGAGTAAGTAAGGCGATACGGGCGGCATCCACGCGGCGGGCTCCGCTTTGTTTGGTGAAAGCCAGATATCGGCCGTCGGGGGAGTAATGTGGCGAAGATTCAGTTACAGATTCAGCAGCCAGCTCGCGCACCGCGCCGGTTGATATTTCAACTTCAGCGATATCGGCCAGCCGGGCATTGTCAGCGTCAGGGCGTGGCCGGTGGACGAAGGCGATTTTCTTCCCATCTGGGGACCAATTCAACTCGGCTGAATGATATTCCTTATCAACCAGCTTCTTGGGCTTCTCAGGCAAATCTCCAGTAAGGGCAACCAGCCACAGCGTTGAGTTTTTAGGCTTGTCGTTGACGATTTTGAAATCGAGTTTCGATTTCGTGCGCTTCTCTTCGTCCTTATCTTCATAACGACCGGCGAATGCTAGTTGCTTCCCGTCCGGGGAAAGCTCAAAGGCAGCAAGCGTTCCTTTCCATTCGGTAAGCTGTTCGGCTTCACCACCGGTGACGTCTATGCGGTAAACGTTGTTCTTGCCGGAGCGTTCAGAGGCAAACAGGACGTATTGGCCATTTGCGGAAAACCGTGGATTGGTGGCTGATTTTTCGCCGCGTGTTAGTTGGATACGCCAAGAGCCGTCGGACTTGCCTATAAAAACATGCGTGACATATTCGCTTTTCTCTTCAGCGATTACTGCTTCGCGTTGAGTCCAGATGGCAAGCTTTCCATCGGGCGAAGGCTGTGGTGAGGAGACTTCGCGGAACTTCATGGAATGGACGGGTGTCCATTCTTTGATGTCTTCGGCGTGTAAGAAGGCAAGGAGGCAGGCGCAAGACAAGAAGCTTTTCATGGGGATAGTTTACCAGAGGAGTGCCTTTTGCGGTGTTCCCATAGCAATGCTGTCGAATTCAGAAAAACTGTGCACACTGGCTCAATTGTTGACTGGCTTCTTGAGCTTCTTGCGCAAGCCGAACTCTTCTGTGCAATTTACTGATACTACTGGTATGATCGGAAATTCATGCATACGACGCTCCAGGACACGACTGAAATGAGCCCCTTGGTTGTTACACCTCAGAACCAGGAGGGAAGCAAAGTGGATGCTTATTTTTCAGCTGATGTTGAGACTGACGGGCCTATCCCTGGCCCTTATTCCATTCTCTCTTTCGCTCTTGTCTACGCTGGTTCGTTCGATGGCACTGCATTCAAACGGCCCGTAAGTTACGACCAGAAGTTCTATCGGGAATTGAAACCAATCTCCGATGAGTTTGAGCCCGAAGCATTACGCATTAACGGACTAGACCGTCGACGCTTGTGTCTGGAGGGGAAGCCACCAGAAAAGGCTATGACTGAAGCGTGCGAATGGGTCAAGAGCATTGCCGGAGAGGCACAGCCAGTTCTTGTGGCCTACCCTCTTAGTTTCGATTGGAGTTGGTTATATTGGTATTTCATCCGCTTCTCGGCAAATGGATCACCTTTTGATCATTCAAAGTGTTTCGACATTAAGACGGCTCTAGCAGTAAAGGCCGCGATTCCAATTTCAGAAGCTGGCCGTTCAAGGATTTACCCCTCGCTACGGTCCACACACCCGCATACCCATCATGCAGTTGATGACGCGATTGCGCAGGCGGAAATATTTGCCAACATATTCGAGTGGGAGGGCAGGATTGGGAGAACTCGATGATCGGCGTCTCCAGACAAATAATCGGCTAACAGAACTGAAGGATCAGTTGCAAGAGGCAACTGTGCTGGCCAACGGAAAGGCCTGCGTATATGCCACTGGTTCGTTTGGTAGATGTGAGGCCAGCAAGTACAGCGATTTGGACTTATTCATTGTAAGTAAGGCGGATGAAAAGGCGTAAGCCTTCTACGACGTCTTGATGAAATTTGCATAAAAGCCGATCTTATTGAGGTCACCCGCAAGCTGGGTATTCCAGAGTTCTCTAGCGATGGGCAATACCTTGCCCATTACTCTGTCCATGAATTGAAGAAAACGCTTGGTAAGCCTGAGGACGACGTCACGAATAGGTTAACCGCACGGCTCCTTCTTTTACTTGAGAGTCGCCCGCTGGTGGAACCAGAAGTGCATAAGGAAATTGTCGAAGAAGTCATCGCTTCATACTGGAGGGACTACGAGGATCACAAATCAAATTTTGTGCCGGCGTTTCTAGCCAACGATATTCTTCGCCTATGGAGAACTTTCTGTGTTAATTATGAAGCAAACACCGAAAGAGAGCCAGACGACAAAAAGGCTAAAGGTAAGTTAAAGAACTATAAACTGAAACATAGTCGACTCCTAACGTGTTATTCCGCAATTCTCTACTTCCTTGCGATATATGGCCAGCAGAATACAGTAACTCCTGGGAACGCTATGGCAATGACAAGGCTGACTCCGACGGAAAGGCTGGAATGGCTTCTTGAACAAGAACATCTAAACCATGCTCATGGAGCCATAGCTGAACTTTTGAGCCAATATGAAGGGTTCCTGAGCGAAACAAACAATTCTGAGGAAAGACTTGTGAGTAAATTCAAGGATAAGAAAACAAGCCAGACTTACACAAAGCAAGCACACCAGTTCGGAGACACGCTTTTTGAAGTATTGACAGCCATTGGTGAAGGAAGCCGCCTTCATAAACTTCTAGTTGTTTAGACAAAAAAGCTGAATTTCCACCCGTCCCTGAACGGCAATCACAAGCGAATTGAAGATGTTTAGTGTTGTCCGTATACTCCCGCTATTGCATTCTTGTTACAGGAGATAGCTATTAGGAAGGAGCCCGCTCGTTACTCAAAAAACTGGTCTGGAAGTTCGAATTCGTAGCATCGTTGCATATAATCCAGGGTGTGAGAAACATTCCTTCAATGTCGAGAAACTGGCGAAGCAACGGATCGGACGACCCGAACTGGATTGCTCAGCTACATGCAAAAGTAGTTGGGCAAACCGAAGGGCTATCATCCATAATCCCTTATGTGCAAATGTACCAGGCAGGGCTTGCGCCCGAGGGCCGTCCGGCAGGAGTGTTCCTGCTGCTGGGTCCAACTGGAACGGGCAAAACGCGAACGGTTGAGGCCCTGGCCGAGGTGCTACATGGCAGCTCGAAAAATGTACTGCGGATTGATTGTGGCGAATTCCAGATGGAACATGAAGTTGCCAAGCTGATTGGCGCGCCCCCTGGCTATTTAGGCCACAGGGAAACCCAGCCCATGCTGACGCAGATGAAGCTGAACGCCGTTGCCAGTGAAAAGCTAAACCTTTCCATTGTGCTATTCGACGAAATTGAGAAAGCTGCGGGTTCCATGGCGAGGCTGATGTTGGGCGTGTTGGACAAAGCTACATTGCGTTTGGGCGACAATACCGCCGTTAATTTTGATCGCAGCCTGATCTTCATGACGTCCAACCTGGGCGCAAAAGAAATGGCCCGGCAAATGAATCCGGATTTTGGGTTTGAAGCAATGATGGTTGAAAAAGCCGAACCAGGCCGCGTGGTTGGCAAGAAGCTGGAAGCCGTTTGCCTCACTGCGGTGAAACGCAAGTTCTCTCCGGAATTCATCAATCGCATCGACGTAATGGCTACCTTTCATCCATTGGGTCGCACTTCGATGGAACAGATTCTGGACCAGCAGCTGGTCATCTTGCAGGATCACATTGACCGTCGGTTGCTGGAACGAAGCTTCACGGTTGTTGTTCCCAAAGGGTCGCGAGAGTTTCTGCTAAACAAGGGGACCAGCCATGAATATGGGGCTCGCGAATTGAAGCGGGTTATCCACCGTTTTGTCATGCAGCCCTTGGCCGCATTGGTGAGCGAGGGGCAGGTGGAACCGGATTGCGAAATGATTCTGGAAGTTGATTCAACCAAAGAGAAGTTGAACATCCGGTCCATGTTGCGCGCTGCGTGAAATTCTGGACCTATTCATTCGCCGGTCTTGATGGTCCGTGTAGGATTGCTGATCCAATCGGACCAACTGCCGGCGTAAAGTTTCGCGCCTTTCACTCCGGCTAGTTCAAGCGCAAGCAGATTGCCGGTGGCACTGACACCGCTGCCGCAATAGAGGATTAGTTCGGAGGCATCTTTGATATCTTCGAATCGCGTGAGTTGAGCATCCGCAGATTTCCATTGGCCCTGTGAGAGGGAGTCGGCCCAGTTGCGATTGATTGCTCCGGGAATATGGCCGGCTTTCCAATCCAGCGGTTCCACGTCGCCCCGAAAGCGTTCAGGAGCGCGGGAATCCACCAGGACGGTGGTTTGAGCGCGGTTCTCAACATAGCTTGCGTCCACCAGCATTTCGAGTCTGGCATGGGCGATGAAGGTTGCTGGAGGATGGTTGGTAATTTCTGATTCCACTGTTCCACCGGATGCGAGCCAGGCTGGAAGTCCGCCGTCAAGAACACTGACGGCATCGTGGCCGAGGTATCGCAAAAGCCACCATAGGTGTGAAGCGTAGAAAGCGTTGCCCGTGCTGGGATCGTCGTAGGCAATCACATGGTGATGGTTGGCAATCCCCAGCAGACCAAGTGTGGAAGCGAGTTGTTCAGGAGTTGGCAATGGATGGCGCCCCCCGGCACGATCCGGTTTAACGGGAAGACTCAGGTGATGCTCCAGATCAGCAAAAAGGGCCCCGGGTATATGGTTGGCTTCATAGGCCGCGCGTCCAGCTTCAGGTTTACCGATGGTGAAGCGCGTATCGACAATGCGCAAGTTAGGATCGCGAAGATTTGACAGTAACCAGTTGACGGAAACAAGGGGCATGATTTGAGTGTAGAATAGCCGCGTTGCTACTTTTTCTATTATCGGCGTTGACCATTGATTGGGTTGTAATTCCATCGACTCGCGAAACCGTCCGCGATCCCCAAACGGGAATCGAAGTCCACGTCACAGTGGACGAATTCCGTATTGCCAAAACGGAGACAACGCAACAATTATTTGAGCAGGTGATGCACGCGAACCCTTCTAAACACAGGGGTGCAAGCCTGCCTGTTGAAAGTGTGAGCTGGTTTGATGCCATACGCTTTGCGAATGCTTTGAGCGCCCGCGACAAGCTTGTTTCGTGTTATGAACTGCGAACTGTAACGCGCATTTCCCCATGCACCGGATACCGCTTGCCTACTGAGGCCGAATGGTCGGCCGCCGCAGACACGGCAAAACTCAGTGGCAATCTGGGGCTGGATTCAACGAAGAATGCCGCCAATTTCGCCACGCTTGCGGGTACCAAACCAGCGGGTTCTTCATCGCCCAATCCGCACGGACTTTTCGACATGACCGGCAACGTTTGGGAATGGTGTGAGGATTGGTTCAATACAATGCAGTCGCCCTGGCCTGTGGCCAATCCGCGCGGTCCCCGACGTGGGTTGCAACGGGTGATCCGTGGTGGTTCGTATGTTTCGTCGCGCACCAGTTGGTCACGCGGACTGCGTTCTTCGCAGGACCCATTTTTCAAAAGCGAAATGACGGGCTTTCGGCTGGTCCAGTCAACGGGCAAGCGCGCCGTCGGCGCTGCTTATGATCCCAGGGCATATCGAAAGGCCCCTGAGAAGACTAACTTTCCGGCTTTGCCACCGGTAACAAAAACGGATCACGCAAAGTGGCTGGGATGGTTAGGCACACCAGCAATTGCTAAGCCGGTCCCTCGCGTTCGACTCGTTCGCGAGATCGACGACACCTGGCTCCGTGCTCGTCTGATGGATCTTCAGACCGAGGCTGATTCTTGGGAACGCATTCTGATTGTCTATCCGGAGGAGCGCCTCTCAGGACCTCGACCTGTTGTGATCGTTCCCTATTATGATGTGGACACACCGGCGGGGTTGAATTTCGGTGGGCGTAATTTCCAACCATTAGGAGTGCGATCTTTCGCGTGGCTTGCGGCGCAACAAGGCTATATTGCAGTGGCAGTTCGATGGTTCGGCGAAAGCTATGGAGAAAGGTACGACGAAGCGGTTGCCAACTTAGCGCGTAGGCACCCTGGCACAACTGGTTTGGGGAAATGGGTTTGGGATGCCGGTAGGTTACTGGACTATTTGGAGACCTTGCCGGAAGTGGACCGGACGCGGATCGCGATGATGGGTCATTCGCTTGGTGGAAAGATGACGATGTATGCCGCAGCGATGGACTCTCGCGTGAAAGCCGCTGTGGCTTCTGAGCCCGGAGTTAGTTTTCAATTTACTAACTATGACGATTATTGGTATTTCGGGGAACGGATTCCACGTGGAGTGGATCAGAATGAGTTACTGGCATTGATTGCGCCCCGGCCGTTTTTACTAATCAGCGGAGAAGATTCCGATGGTGACAAGAGCCTACCGATCCTGGCATCTGCGAGTGCCATTGCAGGTTCCCAGTTTGATTGGATAAACCATCGCAGTGGGCACACGCCTTCCACCGATTCGATTACTGCAGCATTTGATTGGCTCAAGTATTGGTTAAAGATTTAGTGCCGGGCGAACCAATCAATTACCCGTTTTTCAAATTCCTGGGGATTAGAAGCCCAAAGCTCTGAGTTGTCTTTTGACTCGGAATAAAGGTCGCGGGAATGGTGGTCCGCAACATTCGTATCGGCAGTGCCAGCTATGAAAAGTACGGGAGTTTTAGTAAGTCGCAACGCCGCCGAAGGGGATGCCAGTTTCAAATCAACACCGCGCCGAAGTCGCGCATAAAAGAACGATGGTTCCAGCATAGGCCAAGGAATGAATGGCCCCAACCCGACTTGCCGCACTCTTTCGTAGCCGATTTCTTCAAATTATTGGTACCAAATGTTTGGCCAGGTCCCGGTTATGGATTCGAATAGGCACACTTCTGAAAGGGGTTGGGTGTTTCGATTTTATGAATTGATGGAACCGGCCGTTCGTCATCCGTTTCGGCTGCCGTCCGACAGCTTAGCCTGCTATACAGGCCCAACCTTCCCGGCCAATCTAAACAGGAAGGATGTTTCGAGTATTCCGCATTGCCGGTCCCACCAACCACTTTGTTTAAGAGCTTCTTGAATCGATCCAAGGGCCGCCTCCTTGTTAGGGGAGGGCTTCTAAAAGAGCATTCTGCGCAGAACTTATCTCTCTGGTTAAAAGCGTAGCAGGTGGAGGGAAGGGGTCCTAGTGGGGCAGCAGGGCAAGTGATTGGTGGGGTGGGGTTTAGTGATTTTGAATTGCTTGTGACGAGGCCCGGGCGTTGTCGCAAATCGCGTCTTTTTGGGTTGCTATGCTGTAGAGGTCTTACTTTAACTTGCCGAGGGAAACATGAAGTGGAACAAATGGTTGGAAAACTGGAATATGACCTCCTTAAAGATCAAGGCCCCCTTCCTGGAAATGGAATGGAATCCATCCGAGCCGGATAAGAAGGCCGCTTGGGAACTTTACATTGAACTGCTTACTCGCATAACGACGCAACCTCTTGGGGAGAATGACGGCGACGAGAAGGCTGCGCTGGAAAGCGTTTATTCGCTCTTTCCCACCACCCGTTCCATCATCAAAGAGAACGGCCGGGATTGCATCGAATTCACCAAACTGGCCATCGTGGTGCTGAATCAAAAAGTGAGGCCGTTCACGGCGAAGTGGCACCGGGCGTCGCTGGCGCATGGTTTGGATAGTCCTGAACTTCGTAAGCAGTTTCGAGAGGAGTTGCGCGAGGTGCAGTCGCTATTGCGGATTTACACTGGGATGCTTGCGCAGATGGCGGGTGTTGAGGATCTAACGCGGTTGGAGGGTTGATGGGTAGAGTTTGGCCAACCAGTTCTTAGCCGGGGAATTACTTGGGCGGATTGTACGATAGTGGAACGATGCGGCCACGCGAATCAAAGGTGAGGCCGAGCTTAGCACTCCATTCGGCGAGCAGTTGCTGGGGGTCACCTTTAATGGCGGGTAGGGGGAATTCGTCGAAGTTGATGCGGTCGAGCTTGATTTGGTTTTCGGGGACGTCGCGGGCTACTTCAACGCAGCGTTTGCAGTCGGGGCGTTTTGGGAGGAAGCGGAGAGTGTTGGGCCAGATGACGGGAAGGTGGCGGTTTGCTTTGGGGCGCCAGGTGTCACCGTCGCGTTCGTAGAGATGGAGCCAGTTGTCTGTTTGTGTGACCAGGAGTTTACTGTCCGCACTGAAGGCCACCGACCTCACGAAACCTTGATGGGCGAGGCGAGACAGTTCGAGACCCGTGGCCGCCTCGAACACCCGCGCGGTATTGTCATTTGACCCTGTAGCCACCTGCTTGCCGTCCGCACTGAAGGCCATCGCATTCACGATACCTTGATGGGCGAGGCGAGACACTTCGCGGCCCGTGGCCGCCTCGAACACCCGCGCGGTCCCGTCCTCTGACCCGGTGGCCACTTGCTTGCCATCCGCACTGAAGACCACCGACCTCACTACCCCTTGAATCGCTACCCCTTGATGGGTGAGGCGAGACACTTCCCGGCCCGTGGCTGCCTCGAATACCCTCGCGGTCCCGTCCATTGACCCTGTGGCCACCTGCTTGCCGTCCGCACTGAAGGCCACCGACCTCACTGGCCCTTGGTGAACGAGGCGAGACAGTTCGCGGCCCGTTGCCGCGTCGAAAACCCGCGCGGTCTGGTCATGTGACCCTGTGGCCACTTGCTTGCCGTCCGCACTGAAGGCCACCGAATTCACCCGACCTTGATGGCGGAGCGTTCGATGGAGTGACGGATAATCTGTTCCAACCAGGTCGGCCAGCTTTGAGCCGTCGCTGGCCTTGCCGCGGACCAGGATGGCAGAGTCGCGATCGCTGCGGCGCTCAAAGAATTGGGCTAAAAGATCAGATGCCTTTTCGCGATGCAAGGGTTTGTTCAAGCTTTCGTAAGCTTGGTAGGCCACTTCCACATCTTCACTTGCCGATTCTAGCGCTTGGATATATGCTTTCGGGAAGACGAACAGGTACCAAGTTGCGGAGATTGCAAGCAGCACCAAAGCTGCCGCCGCAACAAGCTTCGCCGTATCCCGAGGCGTCTTTTCCCGCACCCACGGTTCGTTGAAAACGTCTTGGTAGACACGGTTGCGAACCCGCAGGTTGCGTTCCTGATCGGGCTTCACGACGCCGGAGAGTCGCAAGGAAGTATGGACGGGGGACGCGGGAATATCCCTGATCTGTTTGCCGCGCAGCACGTCGCGGTAGGTTTTTAGCACCAACCGCAGGTTGCTATCGCCCTGAGTCAACCGGTCGCCGACAAATTTCAGATTGCGCTCATCCTCGCGTGCACCCGTGGAAAGCAGACCGTCGCGCACGACGGAATCCACCAGAGCTTCGGCTGGTGGGGATTCCGGCGAAGGTGAACACGCTTTCCAGCGGGAATGTGAACGCGGTTTCCAATCCGAATATGAACAGTCCTCGGAGCGCAGCGACGCTGGC
>JAYTTF010000003.1:0-10919 GCA_043745195.1 Bryobacterales bacterium
GCTTAAAAGACCATTAATGCTGCGGTTTTTGTGCAGTTGGTTTCGTGATGGCGCAGACCCCCTGGTCTGCGGGAGGCCCCCCGGCCGACCTTTACCGTCGAAGCAAAATTTCCGAAATTCGGCTTTCGCTGTACTTACGCCGTGCCTTGGTGAGAAATCCGGGCTAAATCGAATCTTAATCGCAAACACGGCTTTGAGCACGTGAATGCGAGCCGTAAAAAGCAGGCTGTTATGGTTGGCAGCCCAGACGATGAAATGAGGAGCGCCAGTAAAGATGAAATTCACGTTTGTCTCTCTGCGATGCCGTGTTCCGCCTGTTCGTCAAATTAAGGTCAAGGGCGTGGCGTTAACGCCCGCAGCACCGCTTCACGATTCTTAATCGCATTCGGATAACCTGGACTCAACGCAATGGCGCGATCAAAATCTTCCAGTGCGCCCTTAAAATTTCGAACCCTCATCCGCGCATATCCCCGGCCATTGTACGCTTGAAAATGCTTCGAATTCTTCTGGATTGCTTTGTTAAACTCGTCAATTGCTTCCAAAAACCGGCTTTTTGCAGTGTATTCACGGCCCAGCCTCACCAATTCCTCGGCTGATCGGTTGTCGGCGGTCATCGACGCTGGAGGAGTGACTATTCTAGGGACACGTTTGGGCTGCTCTACGCCCTTCGGCACAGCAGGTGTTTGCACCATTGGTTCAGGTACAACCGGAGCAGCGGCAGCATGGATGACTGGAGCAACCGGAGTAACTTGAATAGTAACCGGAGCCGGTTTTTCAGGAGCCTGAGTAACTGCAACAGCAATTGGCGCTGGAGGCGATGCTACCGCTACTTCCACCGGCTTTGATTCCGTCAGTGGCGGCAACTTTGCAGCCGCAACCGATGCCGCAAGCTTGGTCTTAGCCGATTCGAAAATTGCTAATGCTTCTTTATTGCCAGGGGCCAAGCCAGACGCCTTCGCCAAATCAGGCACCGCTTTTTCAAAATCCCCCAACAGAAAGTAGGCACTGCCACGGGCAAGCCATCCTTCATCCAAATCGGGTGACATTTCAATTGCACGCGTGCGATCCGCAAAACCTTCCTGATGCCGCCCCAATTGGTGATAGGAGCCTCCACGGGAAATGTAGGCACGTGGATTTTTCGGATTCAAGCGAATTGCATCAGACCGGTCGCGCAAAGATTCCTCGTACTTCTGCAGTGGCACAAACGCACCAGCCCGCGCCATAAACAAGTTTGGATCCTTCGGGTTTAGTTCAATGGCCTTGGTCAAATCGTTCACCGAATCCTGCCACCGGTTCACGCGCTTATACGATTCTCCCCGCAAAAACAACGCCCGGCCGTGCTTGGGATCACGGTCCAGAGCGCGTGTAAAGTCTTCTATCGCCCGCTCAAAGCTACCTGTTTGCCCTTGGGCGAACCCTCGCTCCACAAACATATCTGTCCAAGTTGGCCGCAGTTCAACAGCGCGCGTAAAGTCGTCGATGGCATCGCGGAATTCGCCCATCGACATTCGCACCATGCCGCGGTCCTTGTATGGTTCCGGGTTGTCTAACCGCAGCCGGATGCCCTTGCCATAATCGGCAACTGCCTCGGTGAAATGTTCCAGCTTGGCTTGCGCCGCAGCGCGCGAATTGTACAGTGCTGGCGTTTCCACTTTGTTTTTTTCAGCACGATCAAAATCTTCAACGGCCCAGGCATGCTGGTTAACGCTGGCATACAACAAGCCGCGCTCATAATAAGCCTCACCGTCTTTCGGACTGCGTTTAATGGTTTCAGAAAAATCGGCCACCGATTTCTCTGTCTGCTTCAAGCGGGCATAAACTCGCCCCCGCTCCAGATAAGCAGATGAACTTTCCGTGTCGTACAAAATGGCTGTAGTGAATGCTTCAATTGCGTCCGCTGATTTTCCAGCTTCCGCTGCTTTCTGCCCATCAGCCAAAGCCTTCTGCGCCCGCTTGGCATCTGTTCGATTTCCCGCGCTCCGCACGGTTTGGCCCTGCTGCGCCTGAAGCTGCAATGCAACGGCAATCAGAATCGCCGCAGTTTTTCTGAAGCGGCTTGAGAGTGGTTCCATTGCTGTTCTCAAACCACTAACGGCCGGCAGCCTTCAACCCCAAATCATTTTTCAAACTGCCAACCACCTGTGCCGCAGTGCGATCCATTTCCTTTGCTGTTGAGTTCTTCGGTTTCCTAAAAGATGACCACAGCACCGCACGCGACTTGCGATCAATCAGGTAAACATTCCCACGCCCCCGTCCCCAAGTGGAGGCACCCCTTACCGCTCCAGAGGATTGCAGGGCCTTATCGTCTTTCTTCGGTTTTTTATCCGCTTCTTCACTCTTCTCTTCTTCCACCGGCTTCGCTGGAGGATAGAGTTCCGCGTACTTCTGTTCAAAGGTTTCCCCAATGCGGTCGGAAAAAATGGCATCGGCCAGGGCCGGGTCAGTAACTACTTCAAGAGTGTTGCCTTTCGTCAGATGCTGGGCGAGATACTGATCCATGCCGCTGCCCATCTGCAGGAAATACACTTTCCGCACTTGTTTCAATTCAGGAGTTGCCGCAAAACCAGCGATTGCGACAACGGCCAGCAAACCAGCGAAGAGAAATTTTCGTATCATGCTTCTACTCTACCGCGCCGTCCCGGATCTTTCCATGTACTCCGCGACCTACGCTGTCGAAGCGGTTGGCCGCGAAGCCTTTCCCGCAGAGGGGCAAGAGGCGGCAAAAAGTTACACTATCGGCATGATTGACGGCCAACAAGGGGTTGCTTGGACGCTTACGTTCTTGGTATTGAAATCAATATCTGCCAGCGTGCGATGCGGACAAAACTGGGCTGTTTCGTGACTAACTGCCCGTGATTGGATTCTTGCCAGCAAGTTTTGGCGCAAACTCCTCAAGGGTGGACAGAATCGCATCGCACCGCTTTGACGTTGTAGCCAACTCAATCGCACAAGGGTACTCTGGTGTTGCGTAGAGCACTAAACACTGGGTCGGACTGCCGACTGCTGGTCTAAATTCGATTGCAGCCGCCGAATCGAAGGGGCCCTGCACAGTCAGACCCCGGTCTCGATCCTCCGGATCAAAGAAGTATCGAACGGATCTTGATCCAAGCCAGATTCCGGCATGTCCAGACTCTTTCCAGCTTGCCAATAAATCCTCGGCATCCCAACCTGGCTTACCAGCGGGCCCTGTCCACCGCTGCGTTGGATCGGAACCGCTTACGGTCAACAGAAACGCCTCAGTCCGATCCGGAAGATCTGAAGCAGCGCCGGTGAGACGTACAACAGCATCGCTGGATGAAAGCACGACATCCAAGAATAGGCCTCGAATATCTCCCAACGGCATGCCCAACACCGAGTGCAGCACGGCACGACCTAGGAAATCTGCAAGATTCATTGCTTCCATTGTGTTACGCCTCATGGTTGCTTGAGTTTACCGGGGTCATTGAAATGCACGGTTTCCGGGCATACCGTTCAGATTTTCCGCGATTATTATACCTGAAGCCGGTATTGGTGATGCGATTACTGGAATTGAAGGTAGAAGGCGTTAAATTGGTTAGCGCCAGCGTTGGCGGTGATGATGCAGTAACCCTAGCCCCACTGCCGTTCTCGGCGACATTACACAAACGGTTGAAGGTGTCATAGGCGTAGTATGTGTTAATAGTTGTGCCCCCGAACGTTTGAGTGATTTGATTAATGTTGCCGTGGTTGATTGTAACAGCCGCCAGTAGTTCCCGCTGGTGGATGAACTTCCCAGGTGCATGGTATTGGGTTTGTTGGCGTAGAATGTAGGCGGCCGATTCCCGAGGATTTAGCCTCCGCAGAGAACTGCTTGAACACCGTCCGGTAGTCGTGGAATTGTAGTTTTCTTTATAAACGCTGCCCCTTGCAGTTTCTGCAAAAAGGTAATATATTGTCCCTATAGGCCAACATTGAACGTAAAGGGACAACCAGTTGACTATTTCATCAAGACTCCTCAGGACGTGCAGCAGGAACTGGCGGCCCGCTTCAAAGCACGCCGCCTAACCCGAAACCTGACGCAACAGGGTCTAGCGGATCGCTCCGGCGTGAGTTGGAGTTCCCTCAAACGCTTTGAGCGCACTGGCCTGATCGCGCTCGACTCCCTGCTCAGGCTCTCCCTAGTCCTCGATTGTCTGGGTGATTTCGACCAGATTTGTGCTGGAACTTCAGATGTGCAGGCCAAATCGCTCGACGAACTTCTGATGGAGAGCAAGACCCGCAAAAAGGGCCGGATCAAGTGACATACACCCCCACGGATCTGCTCACCGTTTATTTGAATACGGCCAATCGCCTCAAGGTGGGCCGTTTGGCCACGCTCAACCGGCAACTCCTGTTCGAGTACGACCCTTCCTTTGTCACCACCGGCATCGAAATATCTCCCTTCAAGTTGCCGCTCAAACCAGGCGTTTCCGCCAACCCTGATATGATCTTCGACGGGCTTTATGGCGTCTTCAATGACAGCCTGCCCGACGGTTGGGGCCGCTTGCTACTCGACCGGACCGTCGAAAAATACGGCTTCAATCGCCGCCAACTTACCGTGCTTGATCGCCTCGCCTTCGTCGGCGAACATGGCATGGGGGCTTTGACCTACGAACCCGCCCAGGATCATGAATCAGCGAATGACGGCCCACTGGCTCTGGATCGGCTGGCAGAGGAAACAGCAATCATGCTGGCAGGCGAAAATGAAGAGGTCTTTGAAGAGCTGCTGCGCCTCAATGGCTCGTCCGCCGGTGCGCGTCCGAAGGTCGTCGCGCAAGTCAGCAAAGACAAGCGTAAAATCATCCATGGACAACAACGCCTTCAACCTGGCTACGCTCATTGGATGATCAAGTTTGCCACCTCGCAAGACCCGCGCGATATCGGCGCTATCGAATATGCCTACAGCCTGATGGCCCGGGATGCCGGACTCGACATGCCGGAGACCCACCTGTTTCGAACCAGGAAGCGTGCGTATTTCGGAACCAAACGTTTTGATCGGCAGCGGGACCGGCGCGTGCACATTCATAGTCTATCCGGCCTGATCCACGCAGACCATCGGACGCCGAGCCTTGACTATGACACTCTCTTGCGCGTGACATTCCTACTGACAAAAAACGTGGTAGCGCTAGAGCGGGCTTATGCCTTGGCTTGTTTCAATGTCTTAGCTCACAACCGCGACGACCATGCTAAGAACTTTTCGTTCCTGATGACGGACCAGCAGGAATGGGTGCTTGCGCCAGCTTACGATCTGACGTTTTCCTACGGCCCTGGCGGTGAACAAAGCACGATGGTTCTTGGAGAAGGCAAGAACCCCGGTGCTGTGCAATTGTCGGCGCTAGGCAAGAAGCACAGCCTAAAGACGGCACCGAAAATACTGGCGCATGTGCAGGCTGCCATTTCCAGATGGGGAAGGCATGCTGACAAGGCAGGTGTTAGCGCCAAATCAGCAAAACATATCGGCAACGTGATCCTAACGCGGAAGTAGTGGCGGCCCGTTCAACTCAAATTCTCAATCCTCGCGGCAGGCCCGTTAGTTTGCCGCCACTCGATTGCCCAATGCGTGGCGGATTCATGCGTCACCACATAGCCCAACCGTAAGTTGAAGCGAAGCGAGCCTTCATTGTTTTTGGCCACGCTCGCCCGCAGCGGTAACCCTTCGGCGAACGTTTCGGCGGCGATGCGTTTTACCAGAGTGCTTCCGATGCCTTTACCCTGCGCTTGCGGAAGGAACGCCAAATCGGAAATACGCCGTTCCTGTTCATTCCGAAACAGCCAAATGTAACCGATCGCCGTCCCAAGAGGGCATTCAATAATTTGCAGGCCATGCACGCCGAACTGCTCTTTGTAAGTTTGCATCCACCCAAGGAATTGCTGTTCGATAAGCATTGTCCTAAGAGGCGAATCAGGCAGGTGATGTAAATCAGAGCCTGGACCTGCCACCGCGAATACCTGAAAGAGGAATTCGCGGTCGCCGGGTTGGTAGTTCCGAAGGATTATTTCCGGAGCCATTTTGGTTGTTAGTTGCGAGGGGGGTAAATGCCTTCCAATGCGATAAGGTAGTTAATTACCACATACGGCTGCAGATTGTTATGCGGTAGCGACCCACCTGCATTGCCGCAAGTGACTCCACCAAGATTTCCATCAGCATTTGCCGTGGTTTGATATTGATTCCCACCGGCGTAAACAGCTCCATTTGCCCGAGCAATGGCAGCCGCAGCCGATGCGACGCCGACTCCAACCGGGTGATTATGAGGTGGCAATTGGCTGGTTTGCAGTGAAACTGTCTCCGAACCACTAGCTTCGCCTTCAATTCTGGGGCTCAATCCGGGTCCTTGCCCCATGTGAATGGAAATGCGACTTTGTAGATTTGGAAGGGCGAAATTCTGAACACCGTCGCCTCCATAAGTAGTGCCGATAATTGAGAAAAGAGCCGTATTTTGGGCAATCGAGATTAATTGGCCATTACACATAGCCCAACCTCGGATTTCGTAATTGCCGCAAAAAGGGATGACCTGACCAATAAATGGTTCCATTTCTGTTTCAGTCTCCTTAGTTGCGGGGTGGGAAGATGCCCTGTAGCGCGATGCAGTAATTGATAACTAGATATGGCTGCATATTGTTGTGAGGGATGTTGCCTCCCGCCGGACCGCAGTTAACTCCCCCCAAAGCGCCATCAGCAGATCCCACTTGTTGGTAAAAATTGCCACCAGCCGGAACTGCTCCGGATGGACGAGCTACCCCGGCAGCAGCGCTGGACGCAGCCACCGTAACCGCATGATTGTGGATGGGCATCTCCGTTTGAATCAGAGTGTGATTCTCCTCACCGCCGGTTTGTCCCTCAAAGTAGACGGAGAGACCGGGACCCTGTCCCATATGAATCGGCACACGCCCTCGCAGATCGGGAAGTGCGAAATTCGTCGTTCCATTACCACCGTACATTGTGCCTAGAATCGAGAAAAGCGCAGAATTTTGCGCGATCGCCAGTAGTTGTCCGTCGCAGGTAGCATAACCCCGTGGCGGGAAGTTACCAGCAAACAAAATAATTTGCCCTATAAATGGTTCAGCCATTAGAATCCTCCAAATTTAAACGCACGGGGGGGACGCAGATTGAAGGTTCTGCACCTTATCGTAGCGCTGTCCGTAAGTTCGTACTATTCGGTGACGAAGATACGGATTAGTAGAACAATACTAGAAGTTTAGATTCTTTTCAAGCAAATTCTAAACTATCGTCATCTTTTTTGTTTTACAAGTTTTACAAATCTTAATCCAGCAGCGATGGAATAATTCTTGCAAAAACAATATGAAAAGTTGCCCCCCTTTGTGGGTTGTCTTGAGCGGAAGTTGTGTGCCCAAAGTGGGGTAGTCCAGCCATCAATGCGGGGATCTTCTTCTTGATGCCTTCTTGTTCCGTATTTAATTCGATTAATTCGCTATGAATATCTATTATTTTGCTTGAGCTCGTACTGGTACGAATGGTATACTCCTGTGAAAGAAAATCTTTCCCAGTAATCGTAAAACCGTTTCAACCATATGCTTGAGGAACACAGAATGAACCCCCTATTTTTTCGCATCTCTCTACCTGTTCTATTATTGGCCACCCTATTTAGTTCAACCAGTTTTGGCGCTTGTACTACAGCTGCCACCACCCGTAGTTGCACCTCCTCCACCGCCGTTAACCTCAATTACACAGGCGCAGGTCCTGTCATTGCTGGTTCACCCAATCCTACAGACAATGTCGTCGATGGCGTCGCAGTGGGTAGCACGATTTCCAAGGTAACCATCCGGTTGAACGGCTTAAGCTCAAGCGATCCGGATGACTTCGACATGGTTCTGGTTTCCCCTGACAACCGTGCGTTTGTATTTTGGTCCGATGTGGGCGGTTTCCGCTTCACTACTATTTGCAATAGCCCCTTTCCTTGCTCCACCAACAACTACACGATCACGGTGGATGACGCCGGCGCAACCCGTCTGCCAGATGGCAACGCAGCGGGCTGCCCAATCGGCAGTTGCTCTGGCGATACTCGCATTCTGGTCAACAACACCACCTACCAACCAATGAACAGCGGATCGGGTATTGACTCCTTCCCTGGACTCCCTTTTGCCCTCACCGCCGCGAATTTTGCCCAGAATCCTTCCATCTTGACCCCCACCTTGACGTACCTTAACGGTACAGGAACCTTTGCAAACATCTTCAACGGCTCCAGTAACATCAACGGCACGTGGAGGCTCTACATCGCCAACGCAGGCGTAACCGGCGACACAGGTTCGCTCACTAGTTGGACTCTCAACATCACAACAGTTGCCAACGCGGCGCCAACCACGACGACGATCACCAGCAACAACAACCCGTCGCTAATCGGAACGTCGCCGAGCGTCACTTTCACGGCGAACGTTATCTCAACATCGGCTCCAATCGGCACGGTCACCTTCACCGAAGGTGCTACCGTTTTATCCGGACCCACCTCGGTGGTCCCCGTCAATGGCACTACATCCTCGATTGCTTTCACCACCTCAGCATTGAGCGAAGGCACCCATACGATTGCTGCAACCTTCACGCCCGGAGTAGGCTTTGGTCCCAGCAGCGGTTCGGTAAGTCAGACCGTCAACCGCGCCACTACAATAACGGGCAACACTTACTGCAACACCGGCACAATTACCATTCCGTCTACTTTTAATCCGAATCCGGCAAGTACTCCTTATCCGTCCAACTTATTCGTGACCGGCCTGGGCGGCAGCATCTCGAAGGTCACTATGGACCTGAAGGGCTATTCGCATTCCTTCCCCGATGATGTTGAAGTCCTTCTTGTGTCCCCAACCGGTGCGAAGTTCATTCCCATGGCATCCGTAGGAGGCATAACCGGTGCAGTCTCGAATCTCAACCTTACTCTGGATGACTTTGCGGCCAGCATTCTCCCTGACGGTGCTGGGCTCGCCTCGGGGACCTTCCGGCCTCGGGCCTACACTGGCGGTGGGGCCACGGTCGCCTTCCCGGCACCTGCACCTGCGGGACCCTATTCGAACGCAGCACCCTTCGGCACCTCAACATTCGCAAACACCTTCTCCGGCCTGCCGAACGGAACTTGGCAGCTTTTTGTCATCACCCACGGCGGTGTGGATCCTGCTCCGACACAGTTCGGCGGCGGCTGGTGTTTGAACTTCACAACGACCAACGATCCGGCCACCACCACTTCTCCTTCGGTAAACCCAACTCCTTCGGTGTTGAATTCTTCCGTGCTGGTATCGGCGCTGGTGGTGAATGCTACCAACAGTAACCCCGTCAATGCTCTCGGCACAGTCACATTCCAGGAGGGCAATATTGTCCTTGCCGGACCGCTCAGCCTGGGGTCGAACGGCGTGGCCTCGTTCAATACATCAACCTTGATTCAAGGGGCACACACCCTAACGGCGAACTACAGCGGATCGGCGGGGAATTTTAACTTAAGCAACGGCTCCGTGCTGCACTATGTCGATGCTGCAACGACGAACCCGGCGCAAGGTCAATTCTGCAACGCCAGCTCCGTTGCGTTTCCAAATGTGATCGGCGCTTCGGGAGCCCCCTATCCCACCCGCGTCAATGTTTCAGGCATGGCTGGTTCAGTCCAGAAGGCTACGCTCTCGCTAAATGGGTTCTCCCATCAATTCCCCGATGACGTCGATATGATGCTCACCGGCCCCAACGGTAATAGTTTGATCGCATTGTCGGACGTTGGCGGAGGGACCGCCGTGACGAACCTAAACATGGTTCTAGATAGCACTGCAGCAAGCCCACTTCCCGACGCGACTACTCTTTCAAGCGGGACATTTAGGCCCACTGACTTCGAGATTGGAACTGATGCCTTCGCATCCCCCGCGCCTACTACCAACGTGTTTAGCGCCTCAACCACCACTCTGGGGACTGCGTTCAACAACATTAATCCTAATGGGTTGTGGACCCTTTGGACCACCAACGATTCCAGCGGCGCACAAGGCGGCGGATCGCTCTCCGGCGGCTGGTGCGTGAACTTAACCATGAACCCTCCGGTTTTATCGATCACGAAAACGCATGCGGGCAACTTCACCCAAGGCCAAACGGGTGCCCAATACACGGTGACCGTCACCAATGGTGGCCCCGGCTCGACAGCTGGAACAGTAACAGTGGTCGACAATCCCCCAGCCGCCATGACTGTAACCGCAATGTCGGGCAGCGGTTGGACCTGCACGGTTGGCACGCGCACTTGCACAACAGCAGCCACTGCGGCCGCAGGTATTTCTTTACCTGCTATCACGGTAACTGTGACTGTTGCAGCGAACGCAACCTCTCCCCTGACAAACTCAGCCACTGCATCAGGCGGCGGCTCAACCGGCAGCGTCACTGCGAATGATTCGACCAACATTGCTCAGGTAGCGGACCTGACGTTGACCAAGACAAGCTCAAGCGGGTTTGTCCAAGGCGGAACCGGTTCGTTCACTATCACAGTGAATAATATTGGAGCTGGCTCTACTTCCGGCAGCTACACAATCAGCGACACCATGCCAGTCGGCTTAACCATCGTTGGTACGCCATCGGGCACAGGCTGGGATTGCAGCCTGTCGACTGCAACCTCAGTAAGTTGCATTCGCCCAACCGTCATAGCGGCGGCTTCCTCCGCACCGGCGGTAACCGTAAACGTAAACATTGCGGCGAACGCGGCTGCTTCAATCACGAATACGGCGACTGCTACCGGCGGCGGCGAATTGATTACGAGCAACAATAGCGGTAGTGTGACGGTATCCGTTACGCCGCAGACCGGCGTCACGATCATCGTTCCGGCGGGCATCACGTATACACTGAACAGCGTGTTGCTGACCGGAACCCAGACGGTTCAGTTAGCTCCAGGCACCTACACGCTGAGTACGACCACGCCGCAATCAACGGGCGTAGGGCAACGGGCTGTGTTCGCTAG
>JAYTTF010000004.1:0-37542 GCA_043745195.1 Bryobacterales bacterium
CATAAGTTGCCTTTCCGCCGCGCCCGGTAAGTGGTCGTAAGTATCATTCTTCGGACATCCGGCGCTGTAACATGCGAAGAAAAAGTGGATAAGTGGAGCTAAGGTAATGTTCGCCAAATCCGATTCGGCAAGGTAATGTTCCGGCCCTGCTGGATTACCTAGCGCGCCAAAGTCATCGCACAACATGGCCCCCTGTTTGATTCGCTGCTCCGGAACCCCAAGCCCGAACCGCACCCCGTGCGAGCCGGTAAATAGCAGCGATGGCTGGCCTCCGCGCTTGCCCGACAGCAACTCCAGCATATTCGCCTTTGTTGCCGTACGTTTTAAAAGGGTTAATGTCTGAAACCCCTGATCCTCAACCACCTTCACCAAGGGCAGCGCCACGAAATCGTGCATGGATTGGGTAGCTTCATCCGCTGGATGCCGAGTCGCCGCGATTCCCACTGTCTTATTCGATTTCTTCCCTTCCGCTGCTTTTACATTTTCCGCGTACGCTTTGTATTCCTCTAACTTTTCAAAGTAAATACGTCCCACTGCCCAGTAACTATCCAACCTGTATTGAAACTCAAACGGTATTTCCTCCGCCGATCCCACTAACATCACGTAGTAAGGCACGCCTTTTTTTGGATCCACTGTTCGCAAGTCCAAACGGCGCGGCGCACGCTTCAGCCACTTTTCAGCGGTATCGCCTGGCCGATACCCTTCGGCACCTTCAAAGATCTTGAATAGCGCGCCGCATTCCTTTAGCCGCAAGTCTAGCAATGGTTTCAAGGCGGCTTTCAGATCCGTACAATCCTTCGCCCCCGGAAACAAAACCGCCCACCCGGCGCGGGTCAGATCGTTAGGGTCAGGGATTAGAGCGCCTAGATGCGGCTTGTTGCGTTGCTGCACCTCATCGGGGTCTTCATCAATATTCTTCAGTGCCTCAGGGGGAACCGCCTCCGGCAGCAGGTTCCCCGTGGCGGCTTCGATGCCGAATGCAAGTATTGTTTCCATAGTAATTCAGGATTGAATGGCCGCCTGCCACGCCGCATGCGCTACTTCCGGCCCATCGATTCCATTGTGGCTGGGCACGAACTCGTCGCTCATTAGGTTATAAATCTTACCCGGCGTGAATACGTAAGTTCCGGTGGCTGGTTGCATCTTTAAATCAACCGCGGAATCCAACCCGCGGATACCGTAAGTTCCGATTCCACCCAACAAGGGTAGAAACGTAGGAGTAAGTTCCGAATCAAACGAGCCGTCAATATTCACCGGAACCACCGCCGTAGCCAACTTATAAGCCAGCCCAACGGCTTTATCGTTCTTTGACCGTGTAACCACTATCGGTCCCTTCACTGCCGGTTTCAGGAAAGCTTGATTAAAGTAACCCGGCTTACCCACATCCTTCACTTTGTTGGAATAAGCCCAAAGAGACAAAGCTCCTTGCGCCAACACGAGTGAATCCACCGGCCGCGGCAATGGCGTGTTCCCATTGGGTCCGCCCAGGATGGAGGAAACGACGATGCATCCAAAACTGTGCCCCATCACATGGAACTTAGCATTGGGCAATAAGTTCTGAAGCGCGGCTACGAAGTTGTGCATACCGCCTTCCCCAATGGACCGCCCACGGTATTTCATCGTCCAATAGGAAAGCTGGCTCAACGGCGATAGCAGCTTTCCGAAAAAGCTTCCAATGCTGAAATCTGAATCGCCGGCCGCCTCAAAAGTGGCTTCCGGATCAAACGGCTTGCCTTCGGCGTCCGGCGGACCGGCTGCGCCCTCTCCTTCCGACTTATAACCGATGGCGTTGGCAAGTTTCTTGTATGCGTCGGCAACCGGCGCTGGCATGCTCAAAGCAGCGGCGTTCTCTTCCTGTTCCTTGAAAATAACGTCAAGGCTGGCGCGAATTTCCGGCGTATCGCCCATCTGCGCGATCGCTTCCGCCTTGATGGCCGCTAAATCCATGCCAACGGTATCAAAGTCGCCTCCTCCTCCAAAGCTCTCATCGCCCAGTGGTTTACTGGGCCAATGTAGCCCAATCCATAGCGGACGAAAAGCGGGGCCCATCTGCTGTTTATCGGCTTCCAGTTTTACCATCGCCTGAATCCAGCGATTGTATTGATCAATGGCCGATGGCATATCGCCCTTCCAACCATGGCTGAATAGAAAAACGTGGCTAGGCGGGTTCGCAGCCGCTTCGGCTAAAATCTTATTGCTAAACAATCCATTAGCCGCTTCTGGATCGTCGGTACGCTCCTTGCTGTCTTTGTCAAAGGAGATAAGTGAATATTTCACGTCTGTGTTTGGGATCATTTGGGTGGGCATGGGGTTCTCCAATATGGAATATAGTTACACTTCACTCGCCGATTGCGGTTGGCTCTGGGTCCGTAATCGGATCTTGTCCGCCATTTCCCAACTGGTCTTCCGCAGCATTTCATCGTATGGGTCCGGCCGGCTATTTGTGGGACGCCGGTAGAAATCACGCAGTATTTTAATGGAAGTCTTGTTGCCAATGTGGTTCATTGCGTCCAGCGCAAATCTTGTTAGCTGATTGCGGTCGCTGGGGCTCAGCCGCCTGGGAGGATCCACACCCATTCCTCGCTGCGCTTCAGTCAGGCGGTCTTCCAAAATGTCGTGGCAAGCGGTCAGCAGTTGGCTTTCTTTGGCTCCCTCAAGCGTGTTTTCCAGCACCTCCGCCAACGCCCGCAGCGCTCTCCCTTGCATAAGAATGTTGGTGCTCTTCAAGCATGTCTTAATGTATTTGCATTCCAGCCTATCGTTTGTAATAGCGGTTACCCCGCCCAATTTGCCGATAATGTAAACCACATAGTATCCCAGCTTGTGATGTATTTCCCCATCGGTGATTGTTCCGCTTAGGTCTTCGGTCTTGGTGGCGGGTGCAGTGACGCCTAAAGACCGATTCCAGCCCTCCAACGCTTCTGAAACTATTTCCAAGGCCATGGAGGGTTGCATTTCAATCAACGCGTCGGAGATCGCCCAATGCACATCCTCAAAGACCGGAAAATGGAAGAAGCGTTCCTTTAATGCAAGACTCCATTCCTTGCTGCCCCACGATTGCTGTCCTTGCCAGGAAGCCAGCGCAAATGCCGCAACTCCTGCCAGCGTTATCTCGTCTTCTCCGGAATATAGAAATGCCTTTAGCCCCTTCAAATCTCCGTCGGTCCAAGCTTGTAGCAGGCTATTTACCTGATTTTTGAAAGGCGTGTTTTCTTCGCGCTTATTCCAGTAACAGCTAGTCAAAGCCTGATTACGAAACAAAATCGACATCGCCTCAAGCCGTACACCTGAATAATCCAGTCGTTTTCCCGTGGGGCCACCCTCAACCGCCGCTCGCATCGGAAACAAGGACAATTGCAGCAAATGTCCCACGATGCGCAATTCGTTACGATCCAGCTCTTTCTCTGAATCGTCGCTCAGCATATACCCTAGCGCGTCCACGGCTTTTTGCCGCGACCGGGCTGGAATCCTGCTTTGCGGATGAGACCACCATATGAGCGAATCCGTCAACTGGCTTACAATGTCGTCATCTATCTTTTTGCCCGCCGCCTTCGCCTCGCTTAAGCATCGCGCGGCCAGCAACAGGTGCTCCCCTTCGCCAAACCCCAACTCGAGTAGCATCTCTAATAGTTCGGAGGGATCTTCCATGCACCCGGCAAGCAGCAGCAAAACCTCCTGCCACCGCCGTAGTCGTTCAGGCCTGCCGAGCCCGGCCACGATTTGACGGAGTTTTTCTTTCCGGTCTTCATTCTCAAGCCGGGCCAAATGGCAGGCAGTGAAAAAAGCGTGCGCCGCGTTATAAGCAAAACGAACGCCCTCCGGTCCACTTTCCGCCAACAACCTGGAATCGATCATGCTTCTACGGAATTGGTCCAAAGAAAAGTCCCGGTTGCCGCGGGTCTGATTTAGAAATGAATAGGTCTCGCCCAGTTGCAAATTCCTGGCTGATCGAGAATGCAAATGCCAAGCTATGTTTTCCATCATGTTGCGCGCCAGCAAACCGCAACCCGGCGCAATCGAGATACTGTCCAATTGATCCGCCAAAATGCGTTCCAGCACCCTGAACCTGGACCGCAAGTTCGTCTTGCTCATAGACGACATTTGCAATATCCGGCTCAAAATCCAGGGAACTCCGGCCAAGTCGCGCAAGCTGGTGGTCAAAATCCGTGCCGTCTCATCGTCAATCTCACCGTTGTACAACTTGCCATCCAGGAACTTTGTTAATGTCTGGGTTCGCAAATCCTGAACGATCAGCACCGTCGTCGATTCTTCCTGGAAGTACTCAGGTTTGAAATCCGATTGATCCATGGAAATGAGGGCGTATCGGTTTTCTTCCTTGGTATCCAGGAATTCATGGATCCACTTTAGGCCTTTCCTCATTTGCTCAGGACCAATGTCCTCATCGGCGTCCACCAACAAGTGCAGCGCTCTCGATTCGAGGGCTCCGCGGATGGAGCCTGGCACCAGCGAAATGTTTTCGGTGGCCAGCATCGCCTCCCACCCTGCCTCGATCGCCGCCGCCCGATTCCAGGAATTCCGACAATCTTTTAATTGCACCATCAAAGGCTGATGTCCCTGGCCGCCCGGGTCCGCATCCCGCGCCAACCTAATGAAAACACATTGCATCATGGAAGACTTTGCCCTGCCTCTTCCGCCCACCAGGACTACCAGACGGTTCCCCTTTGCGTCACTCTTCAGTTCGGTCAATGCAGTCTGAAACGCGTCCACTCGAGTGTCGGAAGTGGGGTCTTCCAACTGCTTCCGGACAACCTTAATATCGCGGACCACGGACACTTCCACCGGAAATGGTTCTTTGACCGCCCGCATGTTTTCCCATGCTTTTGCCAAGCTATGAATCGACCGGCGCAACGGTTCGGGTTGCCACAACCTTTCTGATGCCCGCAGCCGCGAATAGAGAACGGGAATGGCCCAATCGCTGCCGCGAGCCTGGTAAATCGCATTCCGCCCTGCGTTGGCGGCCACATCCACATCCCCCGTCACTAATAACTGACGGTAGAAGGACGCCGCAAAGGTCCTCGCCGCTCCCATTGCAACCAAATCACGCATGGCCACAACAGCCGGAATGCCCGCTTGAAGCAATTGCGTTGCCAGACCTCCTAACGGCAGCGTCTTATCGGCCGGATCACTCAGGCAGGATTGCAGGAACACAAGCCGAGGCTTGTGGAACGCCCATTGGTCGATAACAACCGACCCTTTTGGGTTAACCGCATCCTGCTTGCCGGCGGAATTCTCCAGAACCAAGATCGACTTGTCATCGGAAAAGTTACCATGCGCGATTAAATGCAAAGCATGTTTGCCTTCCAGGTTCTTATCAATTGCATTCACCGTTGTGGCGGTATTTTCAACAATGTCGCAATTGGCGGCCTTTAACTTCTGGATTAAATTCCCATCCAAAGCAGTGGTCCCCGGCAAGACAGTCAGCTGAATTTGCTTGGCCCGAATTTCCGGTTCCAGAGCTTGGAAGAGCCACTCCACCTCTTCTGAAACTTTGATTGGCTCAAGCGGAGCTTTCAAATCCGTCGGATTCGCGATTGCCAGTAGTATCTTCAAGCCAAATTCACCCGGCTGCGTCCCAATGGTTGACCGCAATGGAAGAAATCTTGAGATGAGGCATTCCGGGCTCACACCCGCAGGCAAATGGCCGGATGGATTAAGCAATTCCCACTTAATGCGATGCAAACCGGTGGCCCAGCCGTCTTCCGTAAGCAAAATTCGCAAGCGCACCCGCTGCGGAACCCCGGCTAAGTATATAAGCCCATTCAGGTCGGGCAAGGCGCCCAGAAGAGTTGACCATAGCACCGAGCCATATTCCACCGCCGTGGTGCATTCGTCCAGTGTTTCGCTGGAAAGAGCAACAGGCTTGCCGACGCAAAGCCCTAATCCATCCACCCAGGCTTCAACCGGGTAGCGGCCGTCGCCCAGGGGAGCCTGGAAGCGCAAGATCAATTCTGAAAAATCATCGGATGGCATTGTAGGGGGGCCGCCTTGATTTCAAATGTATTCTAATGTTAAGTGATTAATTTTGCCCTAGCATATCAAATAAGATGCGTAAAAAGCTGATCGCAGATGAGGGGATAGGCGTCACCTCAAATGAGGCGAGGCAACTCCCAGCCGCAAAATCCTCGTATGCGATCCCGACAGCAGTAGTACGACTCCATAGACTGGATACCGCAAGCCGGTGGGGGCATGACTGGCTGGCAGTGCGCCCGGGATAAACCGGCATTTAGTAGGGGTAAGCCTAAGAAACGGCAGTTGAGTTGATGGTACCCAGGCCGCTACGCTAGAGCTCTATTAGGATTTCATTCGGATTTCTGTCGCTTCAGGCCAGGGAACCATGTTCCCGTTTGGCTCGCGATACCCTGATCTTCGAGACAGTCATTTGCAAGCCGTAACCCGCACCCTCTATGTCCAATTCGCGAAATCCGGGACGGGGGTGCAATTGTCTCCCATAAGCAGAACACCTTCATTGAATTGCAACCCCGTCCCGGATTTCGCAGCCATCCGCACCTTACCTTAGTTCCACGCTGAGCCCCACGGTTGAATTTAGAATCGAAAGAGCGCCCACCATTCAGGTGACAGATAGTTTCCACGCAACTGTCGGTGGGTACGGGATTTGATCTAAGGACGGTGCGTCAACTGCCGTTTTAGGGATAAATCGGCGCTGCATGACGCGTCCGCTCGCACAATGCCGACTAGATTAGATTAGTTGCCCAGTAGTCCGCACGGCTGGAGTTTGGACACTTCGGCACGCTCGGAAACGTACCAGTTTTCTGCCCATGCCGTTTATCGCGTCTTATCAGAAGAAGGATGCCCCGACCTCCACGCCAGCGCTGTAATTTAATTTAGATTCGCTCGATCAGCACGTCGTCAGCGTGGGCCGCCAGCGCCTCCAGGTCGTCCGGATCGGACGTGAGTACTGTCCCTCCGGGTTCCGCGAATGCCACGACAAGCGCATCAACGGGTGACCCACGACGGGCCAGCCGCCGCAGTTGGGCTGCTCGCCGCGCGAGAGACTCAGGGACCGCCTCGGCGATGTCGCATGTCTTGAGGAACCGATTCTCATTCGCGTCGCGCCCCGCGTGCCCCTGCAAGCACTCCACGAGAACCACAGCAGGTACCGTCGGTGGCCATAGGCCCTCCTCTCGCAGTGCGATTATCAGGGCTAGAGCGCGGCGCGAGCGCCCCGCCAATTGGCTGACCGCCCCCGAATCCAGGATCAACACAAGTGCTAGCTTGCCTTCCGATCCGTGCGACCGGCGATTCGTTGTGCCACGGCGACCGCGCGGACGCGCTCTCGAATAGCGGGCTGGCCGACCTGTGCCGCAAGTTCGGTGGTGTAGCGCCGACTGGCTGACTGTAGCTTCCGACGACGCATTTCGGTGCGCACCGCTTCCTGAAGAAGCTCGGATGCGGGGAGTCGGCGCTCCTTCACGATTTCGTAGAGATCCGTTGGCAGGTAGACCTGCATTCGCGGCATACGCCTAGTATACACACATCCGTTTACCCTCCAGGCTTGTGCGTGCCTGGCCCTCGCTGAGCGCGGCGCTTGGAACCCGCAGTGCGGGGCTCGAGCACCAATCATCTTGCGAGCATGCCGTTTTGCGGGTTCTATCGAACTCGCGCGATCAGGTCGAGACAAAAGCGCTCAACCACCCGTTCGAGTCGTTGCAGGCTTGACTAAAGTCATTCTCGATGAAAGTGCCCAGCGAAGTTTCGGCTGCGGATCCGCGAATTGCCAGTGAAGTGGTATAACTGTAATACCATAATGCGCTTTAGCTTCGATCCAAAGAAGAGTGGGCGATTGAGGGCGAACCCGCGCCGCGGCATCGGGTTTGAAGAAGTGCGAGAACTGTTCCGGCAGCCCTATTACTTTGATCGCCGCAGCGATTCGCCCGAGCAATTTATCGCAATCGGATGGGTTCGAGGCCGCTTGTATTCGGTTGTGTTCGAGGCCCGCGAGGACGAATCGGGCGAGGTCCTGCATTTGGTCACCTTATGGCGATCCACCAGAGAGGAAATTAACTTGTATGAAGCGAACCAGTAGAAAGAAGCCGCCATCGGCGGAGGCGATTGCCCAGCTTGCCGATAAGGGCAAGAGCGTCCTGTCATTTTACAAAGGGCAGGGCCGCATGGTTCACCCCGAGATTGTACAGACGATTCAGCGAGTCAACGTAGATGTCACCGCCGGGATGCTGGAAGAATTGGACCGCGCCGCCGAGAGTCTCAATGTGAGCCGGCAGGCGGTCATCAAAACGCTGGTGCGCCAGGCGCTCGACCAGCACTATCTGGCACAGCAACATCGGCCAGCGGCAAAACGGAAGACAGTGCAGTCGACCCCTACCGTCACCTAACCGAAGACCGGAGCAGCGCCCGATCTACGTACCAGCGATAGGGGCGACAAGCCGGGCGCAGGGCCAGACTTGTGCCTGGCAGGTCGTTGAATTGAACAGGGAGCCTGAATATCGAAGGCATAGACTTCTGGACGGGGTACGATGGACAGATGATGAGTACCCAATCGCACCGGTCACGAGGCCGCCAAACCCTGATTTTGATGGGGCTGTCTGCGGTTCCCGGATTTGCGCCAGTCCTCTTGGGGCAGGGCCCAGTTGTCGTGGGAGAAAGGCTCGCTTTTCGGTCGATTGTCCTGGGGGAAGAGCGAGAGATCTACATCGCCAGCCCGCATGATGACTCGGGGACGAAGGAGCGCTATCCAGTCCTTTACATGCTGGATGCCGAGACACACTTCAGGGTTGCGAGTGGTGTCGTGGAGTTTCTTGCGCAGGCGGATCGCATCCCGCCAATGGTTATCGTTGGAATCGCTAGCGGCAAGCGTGAACTTCGCTCTCGGGACCTGACTCCCCCGTCAAGTTCGGAAGTCGACCGTCGATTCACCCCTTCGCACGGCGGTGCTGCGAAGTTCCTTTCATTCCTTACCAGCGAACTGATGCCGATGGTGGAGAAGAAGTACCCGGTGAGACCCTATCGAATCCTCGCCGGACATTCGCTCGGTGGCCTGTTTGCCGCATACGCGTTCGCGGAAAACCCGTCAACGTTCCAAGCCTACTTGACGTTCGATCCCAGCCTGTCCTGGGACAAGGGTGCCGTGATTGACCGAGTTGGCGCAACACTGGCGAGCACGAAATCATTGAAGGCAGATTTTTTCATTGCGGCCGCCCACTCAGGCGAACAGCCAGACCGTCATATCACACGGCTTGTTGCAACTCTTCGGGACCGGGCTCCCTCCGGCTTCCGCACGCACTTCGACTGGATGAACCAGGAGGATCATATGTCGGTTCCTCTCCGCGGACTCCATGAAGGTTTGGAGCAGGTATTCGAAAAATGGCATCTGACGAATTCGTTGGCGCTTTTCGCTAAAGGAGGAATGGAGGCGATCCACGAGCATTTTCGCGAAGGCGGTGAGCGAGCCGGCTATGACCGAAAGACGTCTCCGTTCATCGTGTCAATGGTTGTTGCTGAGTTGATTTGGAAGGGAAATCTGGAGGAAGCGGCGCACGTGCTCCTTCATGATCCGAAACAGTACCCGCCGCCATGGAACCAGTTGGACGCCATCGCAAGAGCATACGCCGAAAGGGACGACAAGCCGCGCGCGATACATTTTTACCGGGAATCATTGAAGGTGAATCCGAATAACGAGTGGGCGAAACAGAAGCTGGATGAGATGCGTGCGGAGCCCCCGGAAGGCGAAGCAAGAAAGAACCGGCCGTAACGGTAACGTCTCACCCCTCGCTGAGTGCGGCGCTTGGAACCCGCAGTGCTTCCGGGGCGCGGGTACCGGTCTTCGTGCGAGCATGCCGTTACAGAGGAGTTCTTAACGTGCGCGCTTCAATTCTTCCCGAATTACTCGCCGCAGAGTGTTTTCCAAGGGCTCCCGGCTACGGCTCACGAAATCGCGGAGCGCTAGGTTCATCAGCGTTTGATAGTTGCCTCCACCAGCCTTGTCTACCTCGTTTCGAAACCAGTTCAGCACGTCTTCGTCCAGCCGGATGGTGACCCGCGTCTTTCCTGCGGGCGCCTTTACTATAGGCCCGCGCTTGCCTTTGCTGAAATCGTATTCCTGTTTCATGTGTTCTCCAAGTACTGTTGCTGTTCTCTCGGGGTGGCGGGTCGCGCTGAGATGATTCGTACACTGTCGACGCGCCATGTGTAAACGACGGTCAGAGCCCGAACTGGACTCCATGTTCGTGAGCGTTGCTCGCGGCTTTCCGGGGATCCCATTCGAATACAGTCACTGTGCACAAGTGTACACTAGCGGGACCACCGACGGCGAAGCACGAGCGCCGTGAACATGTTGCAAGTATATCGAGCTTGATATCATGGCTTCATCATGGCCGCTGACGAAATCATCAAACACTTGCCAGAGATAGCCAAAGCTGGAGCCACGGCGCTGGGCGCATCAATTCCTTTTACTGGCATCGTGAAAAGGATGCTTGGACCTGCCGCCGACGAACTGGCTGAGATGTGGAAGGATCAGGTTCGACTGTATCGGTTCAAGAACCAAGTGAGAGGTGTAGAGAAGGCTGAAAAGATGTTGAAAGACGCCGGAATCAAACCACAAGCGGTTCCCCCGAAAATTTTGTTCCCGCTGCTTGAAGGGGTGTCACTGGAAGATAACGAAGACTTGCATACTATGTGGGCTGCAATGTTGGCGAATGCTGCATCACCGGACAAAGCTGAATCAATACGTCCCGGATTCATTGCAATTCTGAAGGAGATGGCGGTGGATTAAGCCAAGCTGTTGGAGTTTATGTATGAGATCGGCATCAACGACAAGTTAAAACAAGCGTTCAAAGAAGAGGCTGGTGAGGATTTCGATGACCTCCCGCTGAGCAGCAAGAGAGGTTATCATGCCACCTATAGTTTGCCCAAGCAGCACCCTGACTTTTTCGCCAGATCTCTAGGAGATATGGGATTCGGCAGTTCCGATTCCGTAAAGTCTTTTCAACAACTAAATGACCGCTCAGCCATGTGCATGGACCGTTTAGATTCAGCAAAACTCATCCGTCAACATGATTCACACGGGATTCACTTCACGGTTCTTGGAATCGCGTTCATCGAAGCCTGTCAACCACCCAAACCAAAAGCCTAATCTTATTAATTGGACTATGGAATTCGCTTTTGACTGACTTGGAGACGCGGGCAGTGAAGCGTGGCGTTGTGATTCACCATTATGATTGGCCATTGCGAAAACGGAGAGTGTGGTGCCTAAATCAAAGTCTTAAGGAATCGCCGCAACGCGTTTGCTTGGAGCTTCCATTCGAGGGCTTTCCCGATGTCGTACCGTCTCAGGGGTCGAGCGGTGAAGCGGTCTTATCACCGACAAAAATAATATTTCCACACTTCTTTTTTCAACAACTTACCGAACTTCCTCAGCCGAATCCCTTGCACTCACCTGCTACGCTATTTACAGAGAGATCAACTTCCGGCCGGAATGCTCTCGTTCAAAAGCCTCCCCGCAAGGTGGAGGCCTCGGGTCGATCCGAGTCGCAGTTTCAAAAAATCAGTGGGCCGCTAAAATGGAATACCCGTGTTGCTTCTTGACTGGAGAGTCAGGTAAGTGAGCCTGTAAATCAGGCACAACTGCTGGGCGGCAGTTTGCAACGGGTGAAGTGGCGGCGGCTCCGCTGGTTTTTCCTAATATTGACGCCAGCTCTTAAGGCCGAAGTGTCTCTATAAAACTTTTTCAAAAAAAGTTGAAGAAAAATGATCTGAATCGTCCCCGTTTCCTGTTAATACTATTGAGCAGCAAATTAAGGCTGTTCCGAGGAAGCAGAATGTTGAACAAAAAGAACGGTGCAATTTTATTCATAGCCGGAGCGGCCTTGGTCGCCCTGGGAACCGTCGTCATTTCAAAACAAGCGTCTCAAGAAGTCGTCAAACCAGAAGCGGTCCAAGGGATCATCGGAGCAAACCTCACCGGCAAAGGCTCCATTGTTTGCGTCAATCAATTGCTAAACACCACCCAAAAAGTCATTGACGGCGTGAACGTCGAAGACGAACTGGTAGCGAAATTGAATCAGGCCGGTTACAACGCACGGAAAGCAGCATCGAAGGATGAGGTTTGTGAAAACGCCGTTTACGGTGAAATCATCAGCATCAAGGGCAGGAACCGGATCGAAGCCGAAGTCGATTTTCGACTGGTAAAACAAGGTAAAGAAATGCCAGTCCTCTCTTCCAACGCCAAAGGAAAGAGCAGCGAAATTAGAGCAGACGCCCCACCCCTGGAAAGTGTGACTAACTCGCTTGTCCCCAAATCTCGGAGGGTGAATCCAAAGGATGCTGACACAGCTCTCGCAACCCGCGAAGCGCTGGCGGCAGCCTTTGAAAATGTGGCCCGGCAGATCCAACAGCAGCGGCCGTAACCACGCGCCGCAGCTTTAATTGGCTTGCACCATGGCCTGCAACTCTTTGGCAACCCCCCATGCCAAGGGTCGGGATTCTGGATCTTTAGCAAGCATTCGAAGCAACAACCGGTCCAACGCCGGTGGGATTTCCGGCCTTACCATGGACGGAGCCTCCGGCGTTCCACACTCGATTGCTGCATACACATCCAGCGGTGTGGGGCCTGAGAATGGATGCCGGCCGGTGAACAGTTCATAAAGTACTGACCCCAACGAAAAGACGTCGGAAGCGCTGGTAGCGAATTCGCCCAGCAACAACTCCGGCGGCATGTAGGAGAGCGTCCCGGAGAGCGTTCCGGAAATTGTTCCTGAGGAACCCCTTGCTACTACATCGGGAGTCACAGTCCCCCCCAGCCGGGCAAGGCCGAAGTCAACTATCTTGACCACTTCGGCCTTGTCCAACATCATATTTTCAGGCTTAATATCGCGGTGCACAATCCCTGCTGCGTGCGCCGCCCCCAGTGCTGCTGCAGCTTGCGCGGCCCAGCCAATGGCGTGTTCCAACTCCGCCCCACCATCTTTCATCAATAGGCGCCAGGTGATTCCATCCACCCATTCCATTGCGATGTACAGGCCCACTGCGGATGTTCCAAATTCATGAACGGCTACAATATTCGGGTGGCGCAGCGCGCTGGCAGCGAGAGCTTCTCTTTCAAATCGCTCCACCGCATGCAAATCGGCGGTGAAGCGTTGCTGCAGCAACTTCAGTGCCACCGGCTGCTGCGAATTCATATCCCGCGCAAAATAAACTTCACCCATTCCCCCCACGCTGCACAACGATTCCACTTCGTACCCACACACCCGTTGCCCCGCTGTAAGAGTTCCCGGATTGGTTGCCAGCAAATCAGCCGCCAGCCGCGCCGGTGGACGTTCCAGAAATTTCCCGCGACCCCGATCAGCAGCTAATAAGCTCTCAACTTCTTTTCTGAGTTCAGGGGCCGCTGCGCAAGCATGATCGAGAAATGCGCTCCGTTCGTGTTCCCGCAACTCGGATACTTCCAAATAGACGCGTTCGATTTCCGACCACTCGGCCGGCTTCATTCTGGATTTGAACCCATGCCGAGCTCACGAGCTAGCCAGGCCCGCGCCGCCTGCCATTCCCGAGTCACGGTAACTGTAGAAATAGCAAGCGCCTCGGCCGTTTCTTCAATACTCATTCCGCCGAAGTAGCGCAGCTCCACCACCCTGCTTTTCCGTTCGTCAAACTGCTGCAGCTTGGTGAGTGCCTCGTGAAGCGCCAAAACTTCCTCCGCTTCCTGTGCCACAGCCGGATCCACATCATCGAGTGAAAGCTTGATTTGCCCACCACCACGCTTATTCGTCACTTTGGTATGAGCATGATTCACCAGCACCTGGCGCATTGCCATGGACGCGATGGCGAAGAAATGAGCTCGGTTCTGAAACGTTTTCTCGCCGCCAACGGCTAACTTGAGGTAGGCCTCGTGAATCAAAGCGGTCGGCTGCAAGGTCTGTCCTTGAGGCATCCCAACCCAATAATGTTGCGCGATGCGATGGAGTTCGCCATACACAAGCGGCATCAGTTCGTCGAGCGCCTGTGCGTCGCCGCTTGTCCATGCCGAAAGCAAACGAGTGACTTCGCCCGATGAGTTCATGCCAGCCTATCTTTGCATGGGAATTCCATCTTGTCCAATGCGAACCAGCAGTTCAGTTGGCTGTGGCTTCAAGGATATTATGGCGGTGAGGGTGGGATTCGAACCCACGGTACCCTTTCAGGTACAACGGTTTTCGAGACCGGCCGATTCAACCACTCTCGCACCTCACCGCGTTACAAGCACGGGGCTCCACCGAAAAGGTGGTGTGCTCATCCTCAATATACCATTAAGGCGGAACCCCTTGATTAAAACTCCAGGCGTAACCCAACTTGCCCCACCCGTCCGCCACCAAAATCAACGCCGCGAGCGCCGGTGATTCTGCCGAAAGCGGGATTGGTAATGTTCAATTCAGGGTCACCAAGATTCGTCCAGTTCGGGAAGTTCGTGAACGATGACTCAAGGCGCATCGACACTCGCTCAACTATCTGGAACCTCTTATTCGCTCCCATGTTCCAGCCAAATGTTCCGGGCCCCTTGATAATGCCAACACCCGAATTCCCAAAGCGTCCAATGGGAGCGGGATCAACGCCGGGTCGAATTCCAATGGCGCAGTTGAATTGATCGGCGCCGGTGCTGCGTCCAGGACAAACGAAAGCCGTTCGATCAAGCCACGTCACACGCGTTGGGTCGGCCAATTCCCCCGTTGCGAAGCGATCAGGCCGTTGAGTACCTCTGGCAGGTGCGTTAGTGCCGGAGGGGTCGCCACCGGTAAATGTAGGCGTGAGATAAGGACCCGATTGCAGTGTCAGAATCGAACTAATCTGCCACCCACCAATCACGGCATCAGCGGCGCGGCCGACCGTGGTCATATACTTGCGGCCTTTGCCGAAGGGTAAGTCATACACAAAAGTATTGACGAAACGATGGCGGCGCGTAGCGTAAACGTTGCCACGATCTCCCCGGCGGTTCTGCGAATTAGTAACTCGGCCACCGCCCGTTTCACCTGCAAAGCTGCTGGGATTGGGTCCTGCATTATCTGCCAGATTCTTGGCCAGAGTATAAGCCGATGTGAACGAAATTCCCGAGGCAAAACGTCGATTCAATTCGCCCTGGAAGGAGTTGTAGATTGCATTGGCTCCTGCGTCGCGGCTGTAGATCAGGTTCCAGTTAGGGAATGGACGATCAGTTAATGGACGCTGTGTATAGTATCGCGTCGAAGGCAGCGGCTGATTCAAATCCGGCGCCCAGGGAAGGTTAGTTGACTTATTGGCAATGTAAGAAAGCCGGAGACCCAGCGAGTTACTAAGTTGCCTATCAATAGTTACGCCCCATTGCTGCATGTAGGGCGGTTTGAAATCGATTTGATTGGCTGTGCGGAACTGGAAAGTTCCAAGGCTGCTGGCATTGATACCTGAGCCTGGAAGACGTGTTTCCGGCAGCGCGAAGATTGGTCTGCCTTGTGCATTCACGTTCGTCCATTGACGAACATCGCTTTGCACAGTGCCTGTAAGTGAGAAGAACACAGAACCCAGCAGCACCATGTTATAGATGCCGTAGCTGCCACGGACAGTGGTCTTGTCATTCAACCGATAAGCGAATCCCAGGCGTGGCAGAAACTGGGTGTTGTAGCTCTTACGAAGACCTTCAGGAAGACCAGCTTCTTTTGCAGTTACAATCGGCGTGCAGGGAACACCACCAATGGCAGCACCTGGGCAGGCATTGATGCTAGTGAGCACAGCAGGGGCAACCAGCGTCCTGGCAATCGGGTCAGTGGGGATTACAATGCGTCCAGTAACTGGCACAGTGCGATCAAAGTTCGCGATGTTGAAACCAGCATCCTTATATCCAGGATGTAACTCATAACGAATTCCGAAATCGAGCGTCAGGCGACGGGAGGCTTTAAAGCTATCTTGCACATACATTTTCCAGTGACGGGCCTGTCCGTCATTGTCAAACTTCACAACAGCAATGCCAGTGGCGGCGGGGATTCCCAAAAGAAAGTCACCCCACGGATTGCCCGTGAAGTTGCCTGTAAATCCGAAGTCGCCGTAATTATCGCCACCAGTGAATCCAAGATTGCTTTCAGCGCGAAGCTTGCGCGTGTCTAATCCGAACTTAATGGTATGGGCACCTTTGATCCAGGTAACGTTGTCGATCAACTGAGTATTCCAGCTTGCGCCACGGCCCGGACGGCCTTTGCTGAAGCTGGTCATACGATCAATGGAAAAGTTAGGAAGACCGTTGAAGTAAATATCCCGCTGAATATCTTTCAAGTTTAGACTGTTGGTGAACTTCAACCCATCAAATGGGAATTGAGACCCTGAAGGAGCATAGGAAATACCACCGCGAAATTCGTTCAATAGGGTTGGAGTAATGGTGTAGTTGTAACTGACAACAGTTTGTTTGTAGTTATTGAAAGCAGTGTCAGCAGGAAGCAATAAGTTGTTCGGGGAAATGGAAGGATTTTCCTTCTGCGAATAGCGTCCGAAAATCGCGTGCTTGGCGTTGAACTGATGGTCAACTCGGGCGTCCAGTTGGTTAGAGGTAACCTTGGCGTCCCGATTATCAATGAAGTTGGCATTCGCTTGTCTGATTCCAGTGCCTTGATTGGGCAACGGGTAGAACGGGATAATCGCCTTGGGTACAGCATTGATCTGGGAGGCTGGAATAATGCTGTTGGGATAGGGAGTGCCGGTATTGGGATCCCTGATAACACCGGCCTCATCGCTGAAATCACCGGTGCGCATCTTTGCCGTTGGAACTGTGTTTTGAATCGTAACCTGACGTGGAAGCCGCAGCGATTCCCAAGTGAATAGTCCAAACGTTTTGTTCTTACCGTTATAGATTTTGGGAATGATGATGGGCCCGGAAATGGTGCCTCCGAACACATTGCTTTTCTTTACAGGTAAAGTGGCTTGGCCGAACGAACGGGCGTCTAGCGCTCTGTTTTGAAGATACCAAAACCCTGCGCCATGATAAGCGTTCCCTCCACCTTTTGTTATGGTGGCAATGTCGCCGGGAGCACCGTATTCAGCGTTGTTCCCCACACCTTGCACTTTCAATTCCGCTATGGATTCAATGGACGGGAACAGATTGCGGTTGGGCGAATTACCAGTTACTGCGGTAATCGAAATACCGTCAACGGATGATTCCGATTGCGCCGGTAAGCCGCCTTGAATAGAGTAACCACCACCGTTATCAGCCTGCACGCCTGGCAGCGTTGTGATCAATCCATAAGGGCTGGTTGAGTTGCCGCGCACATTGGCCGGCAAGTTCAGAATCTTATCTACATTAAGCGTACTGGCAATTACTGGAGTATCGGTTGCGATGATGCCTGCGCTGGAGGAAACTTCTACTTGTTGCGAAATTTCACCCACTTGCAGGACGGAGTCAACACGCATTGTCTGCCGGGCATCCAGTGCGATTCCAGCCATGTTGGAAGCCTTGAATCCGCTGTTTGAAACAGTAACTGTGTAATTGCCTGGCCTTACGTTTTGAAATTCGTAATCGCCTTTGTCATTGGACTTCCCCTCACGTGAAGTTCCTTCCGTATTATTGGAAAGCTTGATGGTTGCACCACTGACCACCGCACCAGTCACGTCTTTCACCGTTCCAAGCACTACGCCGAAAGTGGATTGCGCGCTGGCCGTAGCCGAGAGTTGAAGGAAAACTGCTATGCAAATTGCTAGTTGTTTCATATTTATCCTTGAAGTAAACTCTAATCTCTCGCATCTCCATTACAGAAGAATGCACTTCAGTTGACGATTCTGTTACCAACCTAACTTGTACAGCTCAAGAAGATCCTGTTTCGTACAAGGCCTTGGATTGGAAAGATGACAACCATCTTCAATCGCCTTGCCTGCAAGCATTTCGAGGCTATCCTCACGAATGCCATAGTCCCTTAGACGGGGATGGATTCCGCAAATAATATTCAGTTCCTTCACGCGGGCAACGGGATCGCCACCCATTGCGTGAGCCAAGTCATTCATTCGTTCCGGCACCGATGCCCGGTTCCATTCCAGAACCACAGGAAGCAATACTGCATTCGCCGTTCCATGGTGCATGCCGAATTCAGACGAAAGTGGATGAGCCAAGGAATGCGTTGCCCCCAAACCTTTTTGAAACGCGATGGCACCCATCATGGAGGAAAGCAGCATGTACCCTCGCGATTCCACATCCTTTGGATTGGCCATTACACGGGGCAGATGTTCATTGGCAATCTTCACGCCACCCAATGCAATGGCATCACAAAGCGGATGAAAACCCTTGGCGATGTAAGCTTCCACATTGTGAGTCAACGCATCCATACCTGTACCAGCAGTAATATGGGCGGGTAAGTCAATAGTAAGTTCCGGGTCGTTAATGGCAATGGAGGGAATCAGGTGAGGACTAAAGATCACCGTCTTGCGATTCGTGGCCTTAATTGTGATCACAGTGGATCGGCCCACCTCGCTGCCTGTGCCTGCCGTTGTGGCTATGGCGATAAACGGCGGCACATTGGCTGTGACGTGTTTCCAACCGTCAATGTTGTCGTCATACTCAGCCAAGTCAAGGTCATGTGTAGCTTTCAAGCGGATCGCCTTGGCACCATCGAGCGGAGATCCACCACCGATGCCGATTACGGAATCGCAGCCCTGGGCCTTGTAGAACGCAGTTCCATCCAGCACGTTTTGCTCAGTAGGATTCGGCGAGATACCGGTGAAAACTGGCGCGTGCGGAATCAGCGCGGCAACCCGTGCAAAGGCCGCTGTTTTCGCAAATCCTGCATCGGTAACCAGCAAAGGCTTGTTCATGCCACGTTTGGCACACTCCTCGGGTAAGCGATCAATAGCCCCGGGGCCAAAAAGGATTGGTGTCGGAAATGAAAAAGTGGAGATCATATGTTAGATAGATTCAAAGTATCGTTCTAATTCCCAGTTAGTAACTGCTTTTTCAAACTGGCGAACTTCCCATTCACGGGTGATTGCGTAGTGGCCGGCAAAGTCTTCGCCAAACCATTCTTTAGCCATTGAGCTTTGTTGAAACTTTGCCGTAGCCTCACCCAAGTTACGCGGCAATGCCGGAGCATTAGCAGCATCGTAACCGTTGGTGATTGGAGGCGGTGGCTCCAGCTTTTCTTGAATGCCGGCAAGCCCAGCAGCCACACTGGCAGCCATGGCCAGGTAAGGATTCATATCGGCACCGGAAAGCCGTAACTCAATTCGCGTGGATTTCGCTGAACCACGAATGGCGCGGATAGCCGTAGTGCGACTATCTTCTCCCCACGATGCATTTACTGGAGCCCAGGCACCGGGCACTGTGCGTTTATAAGAATTCACCGTAGGGCAGACCATCACCATTAACTCCGGTAGGTACTTCACAAGCCCGCCAATGTACTCAGCCATTGTATTGCCTTGGGCGAACACGTTCTTTCCCTTGCCATTAGTCAAACTCTGATGAATGTGGCCGCTGGATCCAGGAAGCTCGGCATTCCATTTGGCCATAAATGTTGGGGTAATTCCATGACGAGCAGAAATTTCCTTCACCGCTGTTTTGAATAATGTAGCCCGGTCGGCCGCCTCAACTCCTTGCTGAACTGTAATGGCAGCTTCATAAACTCCCGGGCCTGTTTCGGTGTGAAAACCTTCAATCGCAATGTTGAATTCGGGAAGTTGTTCCAACAATGCCAGCACCCAATCCGAATTTTGCGAAGCCCGCAGCACGCTATAACCAAACATGCCAGGGCTCAACGAATCCAAATTTCGAAAGCCTTTAGCGCGTAGAGTTTCGGCACTTTCGCGGAACATCCAAAACTCAAACTCGGCACCCAAATTCACCCTGTAGCCCATAGATTTGGCCTTTTCGATGACTTTGCCAAGCACCTGACGCGGTGAAATTGTAAGCGGCTTACCGGCCGTATCCTCAAAATCCATCAGGAAAAAAGCAGTGCCCGGTTCCCAGGGAATGTATCGCAGCGAGGCAAGGTCAATGGTGGCATGGGCATCAGGATATCCAGTGTGCCAACCGGTGTAGCGGGCCTTATCGTAAAGAACATCAGCAATATCCCAACCAAAAATCACATCGCAGAAGCCAAGCCCACTCACTGCTGCACTGGCAAATTTTTCCAGGCTAACGTACTTGCCACGAAGGACGCCATCCATATCAACCGCCGCAAGTTTTACCCGGCGAATGCTACGTTGCTGGAACTGCTTCAGGATCTGATTGAGTGTCACAAAGCTATCCACACTGATTTCACGTTTGTGTATTGTTCCAAAGCATACGCGCCCAAATCGCGCCCAAAACCGCTTTGCTTATAACCACCAAAAGGCGAACCTGAATCAAAGCCGTTGTAAGTGTTGATCCAAACTGATCCCGCCTTGATATCAGCAGCCATGCGAGTGGCTAGTTGAATGTCTTTTGTCCAGACGGCACTTACTAACCCATAGATAGTTCCGTTGGCAATGCTTACAGCCTCATCCGCATCCTTGAAGCGAATTGCAGACAGCACGGGGCCGAAAATTTCTTCCTGGGCAATCTTCATTCCAGGAGTAACTTCGCTAAACACCGTTGGCTTGATAAAGTATCCCTTGGCCTTGGCCCCAGCAGTATCGCGTTCCCCGCCACACAATACTTTTGCACCTTCCTGCTTGCCGGAATCAATGTAACCCAAAATGCGATTCATCTGCGATAAGGAAATCTGCGAACCCATTTCAGTCTTCGCATCCAGTGGATCGCCAACCTTCATGGCCTTCGCTTTTTCCACCAGTCTGCCTAAAAACTGATCATGAATATCTTGGTGAACCAGTAAGCGGGAACCAGAACTACAAACTTCGCCCTTGTTGGAAAAGATTCCGCTGAAGGCCGATTTCAGGGCTTGATTCATATCCGCATCTGGAAAAATGATGTTCGGATTCTTGCCGCCCAGCTCCAAGCTCAAGCGCTTCAAATTGCTTTCCCCGGATGCTTTCATCAGCGCGCGCGCCGTGCGGACAGATCCTGTAAAGCTGATCTTATCGATGTCCATGTGGCGGCTCATCGCCTCACCCGTTGAAGCGCCGTAGCCAGTAACTACATTCAGCACACCATCGGGAAGGCCCGCTTCCACAGCATACTCAGCGAGCTTCAGAGCAGTAAGTGGAGTAAGTTCGCTGGGCTTCAACACTACGGAACAACCGCATGCCAATGCCGGCCCAAGCTTCCACATGGCAATGCAAACCGGATAGTTCCATGGCACAATGGCACCCACCACTCCCACCGGTTCGCGCATGGTGAAGTTGAGGTAAGGTCCATCCACAGGAATGGTTTCGCCATAAATACGGCGTACCCAACCGGCATAGTAACGCAGGGCGTCGATGGCGGGATTCACATCGGCCCGCAATGCTTCGCGCAAAGTCTTCCCATTTTCCAGCGAGACAAATGCGGCTAGTTCTTCTTTGTGGGAATCCAAAACATCTGCCCAACGCCAAAGAATCCGCTCTTTCTCCGATGGATCCTTACCGCGCCACGCTTTCGATTCAAAGCTGGCCCGAGCCGCACCCACAGCCTTATTCACATCAACTGCATTGGCATCAGGCACGGAAGCGATCAATTTACCGGTAGCCGGATTGCGCACTTCAATCAGCGATTTGCTGACAGAATTTACAAACTTTCCATTGATGAAGAGCTTGGCAGGTGGAAGCGATTTGAGGGCGGCAGGAATGGTTAGTGCCATTTACTTAAGACTATCCTTTGGGTTGTTGTTGCGTTGCCCAACCGGGGGCTACAAAGTTTTTCTTTACGTCAGCGAAATAAATACAGAGTAGCATGGCAACCAACCCGAACAATGTCTTACCAGCCAGTTCATTAGGAGGCATAATTAAAACCACGCATATAAACAAGGTGTAAACCACTGCAACCCCGTTTACAAGCACCCCCCATCTGCCTAAACGCCATTCTGCGAGTTCAGGCCATGCGGAACCATTCAGACGCGCACGCAATCCGAAGATCACTGGGATGATGTAACAGATGTAAGTTGCCACAGTACCAAGCGAAGTTACAACAGGAATGGCACCGCTCCAAATCATTGCCACAGCGGAGGCTATGACTAACAACCAAATGGCCGGCCCTGGAGTTCCATGCTTGGGATTTACGCGGCGGAAAAAGCTGGAGAAGGGCATGCCATTATCCCGAGCCAAGGCGTACACAGCGCGCGAAGTGGACGTGAGGCAGGACAGTCCGCAGAACCACATGGCAATGGATGCGAGCGCAGCCATGGCGTTCCCCATCTTGGCTCCCAATGCCTGCTGCATTACGGCGATTGCTGGAGGAATTGCGTTTCCGCCGGCGTCCTTTGCCTGCAGCACTTCCGGTAGGCTGCGAATTGCAAGAGTCAAAGCCAGAATCAATGCGTAGCCCACAACGCCTGATACAGCCACGGAAAGCATAATGCCCCATGGAGCCTTGGTGCGAGGATTTTCAGTTTCTTCTGCCATGTGGGCGGAGGCATCGAATCCTGTGTAAGTCCAGTGAGCTTGAAGAAGTCCCAGAAGGAAGCACCACCAATAGGGCGAACGTCCGTTGCTGTTTACGCCTTGCATGAGGAAACTCAAAGGCTGCGTTGGTGCAAACCAGAACACCAATCCCACAACAACGGCGACCCCTGCAATATGCACGGCCACGCTCATGTCATTCAGAATAGCTATCAGCTTCACGCCAGTATGATTCAGCGCCCCATGCATCATCAAAGTGATTGCGAAAACCAGATAGATATTGGTTGCCGATGCTTCATAGCCAGTTAAAGGCAGGATGAATTGTGCACAGCTGTAGTTGATGCCCGCTTGGATTGCAATGCCGCCGATGATGTTTAGCCATGCAACGAACCAGCCCCATCCAGGCCCGCCCAATGCAACGGCCCAATGATACATGGCTCCTGAAGTGGGGTAGGCAGAACAGAGTTCAGCCATGCTGGCAGCCAGAGCAAGAGTGAAGAACGTGGCGATTGGCCAACCCAAGGTCATTTCCAGAGGCCCGCCCATTTCAAGGCCGTAGCCGTAGAGTGTGACAGCGCCGGTCAGAATGGAGATGATAGAAAATGAAATGGCGAAGTTTGAGAACCCGCCCATGCTGCGGAATAACTCTTGCGCATAACCAAAGCGGCCCAGGTCCTGGCTGTCATTCTGCATAAGGACTTAGAATAGAACAAAGATGAGTCGCGTGTTGCTTAGCTATCGTTACCCGGAAAAAGGCTTGCCGTATTTGAAGGCGCTGCAAGCTGTGGGTTTGGAACCGGTGTTGGCGAAACCTGGTTTGGCGCTCCCTTCCATGCTGGATGTTCAGGGTGTTGTGCTGAGCGGTGGGAACGATTTGAACCCTGCTCTTTATGGGCAACCTAAGCATTTCAAGACCGTTGAGATTGACGATGAGCGCGATGCCATGGAAATGCAAATCCTGAAGCAAGCATTGGCTCTTCGACTACCAGTGCTATGCATTTGCCGGGGCATGCAACTAATGAATGTGTACTTCGGCGGAACGTTGTTTCAGGATATTCCTGATCATGCTGTGGTCACTCCCAAAAATCCTGGGAAGGTGGTTCACGAAGTGGGGATTACTCCAGGGTCGAAGCTGCGGGAAATTTTTGAACAAATGAGCGTCGGCGTTAATTCGCGGCATCATCAGGCAGTGGATAGTTTAGGAATAGGTTTGAACATTTCAGCCATTGCAATGGACGGAACCATTGAGGGGATTGAATTGGAAGGCGCTCCGTTTGTAGTCGGCGTCCAATGGCACCCTGAGGATCAAGTTCCAGGCGACGCGGTAAATGGGCGGTTATTCGCCAAATTTGCGAGTGCGGTGCAGGATTCCAAGCCATTGGACAAATGCTAAAGATTGTGTTATCTTCGTATTAGGAGTTTCCTGAAGAATGGCTAAACCCGCCTACGCTACAAGTGCACAAGTTGAGCATCAGAAATTTGGTCTCGGTAGTGTTGTCACTTGTACTGAGGAACAAATCGTGATCAAGTTCGACGATCATGGAGAAAAGAAGTTTTTGACATCCATTGCGTTAGGACACTTGAAAAAATCTGACCGTCAACCACCAGCAGAAAAGAAACGGGCCACGCGAAAGAAGGCCGCTGCTGCAGTTGCTGTCCCGGTAGCATCATAAACTTTAGTTCGGTGCCACCTCCCCCGGCTCCGAATTGCTTGATTCTTGTTTTTTTGAACCCCCAGGTGCCGAACGCCTGGGGGTCATCATTTGGAGTAGCCTTTCGCTGGACTGCGTAATCTCTTCCACAGCGTTGTTGAATGCTATTTGATCAGCACGCGAAGGTTTCCGTGTGCCGCTGATCTTGCGCACAAATTGCAGCGCCGCCGCCTGCACTTCCTCCGTAGTTGCCGAAATTTCAGGCTGACGGAGAATTTTTATGCTTCTACACATTCTATGCACCTCCCATCTTGAAATCTATTACAATACGATGACGCTCTGATGATCTCATCAACCTTGTTGTTTGAATGGAAGTCTGAACACCCTTGTAAGAATTTTAAAACAGGTATCTCTCTGCACGGGCACACGCTCCATTCGCATGAACTGTTGGGGTTCATTCCTCGCATCACAAGCCGCATTCCTGGAATCCGCAACGTTATCCAAAAGCAGATTGAACGTTACAAAAGAATCAACGGCGAAGACCTGAACTTTAATCGCGGCTACTGGACTCCACCGCTTTCTTCCCGCCAAGCTTTCAACGTAGAGTATGGACAAATTTCCAAGTTGGGGTTGCATCCGCACGTTTCCCTTACTGATCATAATGAAATCCTTGCACCAATGGAATTGCGCGCACAGGATGCGGATATTCCTATTTCGGTGGAATGGACGGTACCTTTGACAGGAAGTTTCATTCACTTGGGGATTCATAATCTTCCATTGGAAAAAGCTGCTGACCTGCAGACGGCGATGCAGGAATATAAGAATGCACCCAATCCGAAACTACTGGATGATGTGATGGCAACCCTTCATGCCATTCCGGAAGTGCTGATCGTTTTCAATCACCCTCTTTGGGATGAACCGAAGGTTGGGGACGCAATCCATCACGCGATGATTGAAGGATTTCTGGAACGGCATAGGCAGCAGATTCACGCGTTTGAGTTAAATGGGTTGAGACCTTGGAGCGAAAATCGTCTGGTTCCCGCACTGGCAGACCGGTATCAGAAGCCATTGGTATCGGGGGGCGACCGGCATGCACGTGAACCCAATGCCTGCATAAACCTTACCAACGCATTGGATTTTTCACAGTTTGCAGCCGAGGTTCGAAATGGCTATTCCGAAATCCTGTTCATGAATCATTACCGGAATGCGTTCGGCGCAAGGTTGATGCAGAACATGCTGGACGTGATGGCCGATAACCCTGAGCATGATTTGGGTTGGAAGTTGTGGAGTGACCGTATCTTTTTCGATTGTCCAAAGCATGGGACCCGTTCCATGACGTCGTATTGGGGCAAGGGGAATCCACCTCGCATTGTGAAGGCATTTGTTGGTATGACTCGCTTACTTGGACATCAGCGCGTTCGCCCCGCTGTGCAACTGGCCTTTGGTGCTCCACAAGAGTGCGTGGTTTAGTTACAAGTTTAACTTCGCCCATCAGCATCACGACGGCTTCCCAAAGTTAAACAAATCACTCACCCTAAGTTACTTTCATCTCCAATTAAAGCTTTCAGGAATGTTGATACTCAAAAGCCCGAAGAGCAGTTTCTTGAATCCAATTTTCAAAACGCTTCGTAAGTTAAAGTGAACCCGGCAATAAGCTGGAAATTCGAGAGGAAATGAAAATGAATAGACGTACTTTAATTACACTAACTGGCATTGCCACCTTGATGGCTTCCAGTTCATTTGCAAAAAACCCAATGGTTGGCGGCAAGGAAATGTATCCGACAAAAAACATTGTTGAGAACGCAATGAATTCCGCCGATCATACAACCCTGGTGGCAGCTGTGAAGGCTGCCGGCTTGGTGGAAACACTGATGGGCACCGGACCTTTCACCGTATTTGCACCAGTGAATTCGGCATTTGACAAGTTGCCCATGGGAACTGTTGACACTCTTTTGAAACCTGAAAATAAGGATACCTTGGTAAAAATCCTGACTTACCATGTGGTGGCGGGTAAGGTGTCTAGTGCAGATCTGAAGAAGCAGATCAAGATGGGCGGCGGCAAAGCAATGTTGAAGACGGTTGCGGGCGGAACACTTACTGCGATGATTGCAGGCAATTCCATCGTGCTGAAAGATGAAAAGGGTGGCATGTCGAAAATCACTCAGGCCAATGTATTTCAGTCCAATGGCGTGATTCACGTGATCGACACAGTTGTAATGCCTAACTAAACTAAAAAGTTACTAAGTTTATGCTTACACGTGTAACTAAGGCGTGTAAGCATTACTTGTTTGTTGGTGAAACGCTGCACGCAATCGATTCTCGAAGCACTTTCCGCACTTCTCCAAATATCCTGCTAACGTCCTTACCTTGTGCAACCGGGCCATGACCGGGAACCACTATCGCTGGTTTTAGGGCCTCCACTCGATCTAAAGATTTCAGCCAAATATGCCAATCAGCGACCGTACCGGCATCCAAATTCGGAAGATACTCGTTGGTGAGGCAATCCCCGGAGTACAACACACCTTCCTGTGGAAGCCAGACGCAAAGATTGGTGGGCGTATGACCTGGGGTTAGCAGGATCTCAGCGGTGACTTTTCCCAAATCAAACCTGGTATCAGCCGTTATTGGGCAATTTGGGTTCGTTATTCCAGTTTGAGTGAAGAAGGCACGAGCCTCACCAAGTGCGCGCCGCACGGGATTCGGGATGGCTTCGTTAAACTCCGCAATCTCCGCGGCAAACTCATCTGCTGTCCGATGAATTTCAGCATGACCCCAAACGTCCACTCCCTGTTGGCGAAATAAGCCATTCCCGCCTATATGATCAAAGTGCTTTTCAGTATTGATCACACGAATTGTATTTTCAGGTCGCACTGCAGTGGCATAGCCGAAGATGGTTTGCGCGGCTAAAGTATTGCCGCCAGTATCCACCACCAAGGTGATTCGGTCCCCGGCAATCACACCGGCATTCACGCACCAGGGTGCAGAATATCCAAGACCAGTTACGGCATAACACCGGTTCGTAAGTCGCATTTGGTTATTGAGCTTCGGACGCTACTATTTTCGATTCGGCGGAAAACTTGCGGTAATTACTGAAGACCACTTCGTTTGTGCCATGCAGATGCTTTAACAATGCCACACGCGCGTCAATGTCCATTCGGAAACTTTTAGGAACCCACAGCTCGTTATTGATCAAAGTTTGTTCCACTCTAACGCGAGTACCCTTTGAAAGACGTGCCAGGAATAGTCCAATGGAAATGGTGTCCAGCACCTCTGCTTCTACTCGAACAATCTGAATTTCCGATTTTTCAATCCAAAACAGGCCGCGTAAGTTCTGCAGCATTTTCGCCTGATAGCTTGGGGGTTTGTACCCAGGTTTAGGATCTGCCTGAATTACCCAGGCAGCTTTGCCTTCCACCGTTTCCTCGCGAAGGATTGAAAAGTTAAAAGCATTGGGAACTTCCTTTGCGAACTCCCTGCCCTTGCGTCGTTTGTCCTCTTGGTCTTTGGCGATTTTAGCTTGTTCGGCTACGGTGAGCTTTGCGTGTTTGTTCGCAAACTTATCCAGCCTTTGGTTTTCCGCCAAACGGTCTTTCTCAGGAAGCAATGCCCCGTCTTTTTGTACCAACTTCTTGTATTGGGCACCGTAAATATAACGAACCTCGTGCTGCTTCGAAGTGGTGGAAGTAACCTTATTGCTTGAATCCAGTTCGCGCTCAGTTTCGGTTTGAAGGTAGATGTATTCCTGGCGGAGCTTATTATTTCGATCATCTTTCGCCATTGCCGTTTCGACTATAGAGCGGGCATCGGGCGTCGCAGCCCGTAGACAAATCGAAATGGCACAGAGAACCGCCAGCAAGTACATACAAAATGTGGACGCTTTCAAACTACCGAGGTTGCATTAAGTTTATCGCGTTGTCTTTAGTTTATCGAGAATCATTTGGTCGGTGTGGGCGGTGGATGCCGATTGCTGGCTCATTTCGGTTAAGCCGCCCTCCAGAGTCCCTGCAAAGAAGAACTCGCGGACGTCCTTAATACCCATTTCCAATGGGTACTCTTTCACGGGTTTAGCAAGCTGAGCAATGATGATTGACTCCACCCGGTTACGTCGCGCCTGCATCCCATTGATCACCGCTTCCACAGCTTTTTCGCGAAAAAAGTTTTTCCCGACTGATAATCGAGCTCCTGCGCTGGCGCTAAGGATTGTGCTCAATAACGTTTTAGTATAGTTGGCACCGGCAAGGGTTCCAGCGGTGGCAAGACCCAATTCCAGAATGTCGCTTCCCACATTAAACTTGCCGCTGTCGATGAATAAGTTGCCTTCGTAGGTACGGTAGCTGAATTCAATGTCTGCCATGAGGCCATAGATCACCCTGTTGCGGATGATTTCCCCTCTGCCAGGGATGTGGGAAGATTCACGGTAGCTGTGCAGGTCTAGAGAAAATTGAGCTTCAGTGTAGATGGGATTCGAGAGGATTCTGGGGACAACGGGTCCGCGGATTTGCCGTGAACAACTGGTGACGAGAAAAAGTAGAAGAAAAACGGCAAGCTTATGCATAAGAGTTCCTGTTGAAAATCTATCATGGCGATGGCGTGTGGCCGTTTGTGCGAAGCGCGCTTTTCTATGAATTCAAAGGGCGAAATAAATATGAGGTGACGGTGACCGTTTCTTTTTCCGGATTATCTACAAGGCAAAATTACCCTGGGTCCGTACCCAACCAAAGTTGGCTAGATCACGCATAGTAATATTCGGAGTTCCAAATTGGGTTCGATTTAGTATATGGAACCACTCAAACCGAAGATTGGCCGTCCGCCGTAGCCCGGAATCTTGACAATCTAACGGATGAGTTGAATAGACCGAATCGGAACGGGAACCGGGCCGGGTTAAGCATTTTCTGGAGCGAGTGAGAGAAGTGGCCCACCGAATTGCTTCGATTTTGTCGATTGCAACTAGCATCGCGAAACTGGCTGGCAGATAGCCCTCTACATTTGGTGGATTTTGGCTCAGGTAGAAGTGAACTGAACGGTTACCGATTTGATCTATGTAAAGACCTCGCAATGAGCTTGCAGTACCACCACACGCGGCCATTACGGCCCACGGAAGATTCGGGTCCCAGGACTCGGCGATGCAGGCGATCTCGACGCCCTCGTGATTGATCTCGTCGCGTAGCCGGCAGGGCGGAGCGCTTCTTGACGACTAATCGCCAGCGGTCCATCGTGAATTCGTTGGTGTATCGAAACCTTTGGCTGACTGCGGCGAACGGTAATGTGGGCTCGCCCGTGGCGGCGACGAACAATCGATTACGGAACTGAACGGTCCGGCTGTGAATCAGCCAACTACCTGGGCGGGTAGCGAAGTAGACCGGAATTTCGCATTCCAGAAATTCATACCGAAGGCCGAGGTGGTAAATTTTCACCCCTCCCTGCACGGGCCAGAAAAATTGCACTTTGGGATTGTAAGAGTATTGATCTTCGACTAAGTGGCCGCAAGTTTCCAGTAATGCGCGAGCCGACAGGCATCAGTATCGTCTTGAAGGGTAACATACCTTTCGCGGTATAAAAGATGGCTATATTCTCCATGAAATTCGTGTGGTCCTGGAAATTAAGTTTGAATACACCGGCTTTTCGTGACCCCGTCCCCACCCCTTTCCCGCATTAAGCAATGACCGCATGTGTCAATCAAACGCTTAGGAGGAATGTGTGGCGACCAAGAAACAGTCTGAACAGAAAGGCATGCCCAGCGATCTTGAGGCGAACGCAAGACAGCAGTACGCGAAGCTCAAGAAACCGGAAATCGCTTTTGAAAAGTTCCTGAAGATCGAGACGGAACACTGGAAACTGCGGCAAGCGGCTCCGGCTGCAGTCTATGTGCCAAGGCCCGGTAACATCAGGCCCTGTGAAAACGGGAATTTTGAAGGAAAGCTCGATCCGGATCAGTGGCAGGCGGCATGGGGCACTTTACCCGGGCTGACCAGCAATCTGACCGAAGCATTCGTAGCAGGTAGCCAGAGCGACACAAGCCTTGGACACCATACATGGGTCTCCGCAGGTATGGATCCAACGGTGAAGGACGCGATCACAGGCCTTCCAGTACTATCAATGACAGCACCCAGTTCCAGCGACGCCGTTCGCATTGGAAACTCAACCAACGGCTATGGCTGCGAGTTACTCTCGAAGACCTTCGTGGTTCAACCTGGTTTTGAAAAACTCACTTTTTGGTACGCAGTTGTGTTTCAAGATCCAGGTCACGGACTTGGTGCGAACCCTTTTTTTTGGGTACGCATTTCGGACGCAAGCGGATACATCAACAACCCACTTCTTGTGGATTTGGGCAACGGCTCTGACAAGTGCATCGCCGATCAGAGCAATCCGTTTTTCATAGTCGCAAAGCCTAGTCCCGGCGACCTGAATGCTCCTGTGCTCTACCGCGAATGGAGCTGTGCGCAGATCGATTTGTCGTCACGCATTAACCAACAGGTTACGATTGAGTTCATCACTGGCGACTGCGCCCAAGGCGGCCATTGGGGCTACGCTTACATCGACCGCCTATGCACCTCATGTGCGGGCTCACCCGGCGGCTACATTTCTTACGATTGCGAAGCCAGCGGGCATTGTGGCCGTCTGTGCTTTGACTACGAACTGCCGAAAGCAACTGACTCAGCCGGTGCCCCCTTGGCGGCCAAGGTGGAAGTCAAACTTCAAATCTTCCAGGATGGCACCCTGGTGTATACGTTCCCACTGGTGACGCAGGATGGCGGCAAGTCCTACTGCTTCGACGTCAGCCCCGGAAAGATTCCGCATTTAAACATGAACCTTCCCGGGTTCGACTTCGTCGTAACGGCAACATTCTTTATCCGCAACCGGACCAACACTGCGTGGATTCAAACCGCGCACCAGACCATCGGCACTCCGGCTGTCGGTGTGAATCCAGGACAGAACAACGATTTCAAAGTCCGCTGCCGCAGTTGCGCAGAAATCGCGCGCGAACAAACTAATTCGCTCAACCGCAGGTGTTCGGGCAAGAAGAACCACCTGAAGCGCATCGGCTGCTACTGCCCGGACCCTGCCCCTCCCGGCGTCGGCACCGCACGAGAGGCAGACTGCGGCTGCGGAAAAGCACGGGCCGCATCGGATGAGGTAGTTGCAGAGTCCCCCGTCGAAACCGAACCCAACGTGGCGCATGAAGATTGCGGATGCGGCGGCAAAGGCCAGAAGGCAACCGCTCACGCAGAGTCTGACTGCGGATGTGGAAAATCCACATCGACACGGCGCTTTCAGGACGACTGTCATTGCCCTTGTCAACCAGTCACCTTCCCGGATATCCAACCCTGCATTTCAGTGAGCTGGGGTGATAGCGACTGCGACTGCCTGGAGACCAACGACGTTGAGATCCTGTGTATCCGCGTATGCAACTGCTACAGCAATGTCACGCTCAGCAATCTAACCATCAACCGCGTTGTGATCACCGACATGAACGGTCATCCGGTGCCTAACCTTCCGGATGGCTCGCCCTCAGTGCAAATGATTCCCAGTGGGCCCATTTGCTTTGGCGATATTGGCCCATGTAATGTGGCGACTGCCGGAACCTGTGTTTCACGAGAGCTGGTGCTGTACACCCGCGGTGCCATCGGTCGTGACTACAAGTTGTCGTTTGAAGGCGTCTGCTATAGCGTGACTCATGCCTATCAAACCGAGCAGTGCTTCGTTGTCCCGCTGTGCAAGGATTGACGCTTCGGCTAGAGTGAATCGGCAAAGGGATGCGGCGGCTCTGAATCAGGGCCAAGCTGCATCCCCGCTCGCTAGTAGCCAATGCCGATGCGGCACTGAAAAACGAACCCAATCATTCTCAGTCCCAATCGAAAAGACAATAAATTGCCCCACTATCAACACTTCCCCAAAAAACTCCGGCCAAAGTCTTCTGTTACGCCCAGTTTTAGAATTGTGGAATATTGGACGAAGTGCACTTTCACAATTACTTGGTATCGCACTGGCGACAATCAAAACACCGTTACCGGCCAAGTCAGATATCAGCTTGCTCTACACTACGCGACTTCACTGGAGCTATCGCGGGGATCAACGCACGGAGGGGCAGACAGACTGACGGAATCCGGGTAATTGTCCATAAGGCCAATGGTGGCGAAATGGCACGGGTAATGTAATCAACCTCTTCTTGAGAGATTCGGAAACGCGCCGGGTTTTAGAAAGGAGACGGGCACAACCACCTCGTATTGCGAACCGCGAAGAGCAGTTGTATGGGGAACGGTCGTGATCAGTGCACGGTCCTGGACACCGTAGCCTGCGCTCACGATCAAGGCCTACCGGACCTTCTCCACCATTCCGAGATCGAGGAGCCAGACCTCACCGCGAGCGGGCGTCATTCTCTTCCGCGTCCAGAAGTGCGAAGAGTTCTTCTCCAGCGTGGGCGGTCTGGGAATCATCCAATGGCCCGGAATCAAAAGGAATGGCCCGCCGGAGGAACTCTGCCGTGAACATCCGCTGTTCGTCGGGCGGGAGAGACTCGAAAGCTTCCAGCAGTTGACTTGTTTGCCTACTCAAAGTTTTAGGGTACCCACTCCGCACCCGCCTGACAAGCGTGTCAGACGATAAAACCTAACTAAAGCATAGCTAAGCGTAAATCAGTACGGGCTCTCCCATCCCTCACTCTTGGATGCTCGCGGAAAGTCGCAGTGTAGAGCCATCGGAGGCATGGACCAAAAGGGAAGCCCATTCACGGAACGGGATGAAAATGTTTCGGCCCGTCCGCTCGTGGCGAGAGTGTCCAGCGATTGATCCACACTGACGGCATGCTCGACCGCCACGGCAAGAATTTAAACGTGGTGAAGCCAAACGCTAGTCGGGCCATTCTGTTCTGGGAATTCCACTTCCGTCGATGATCGACCTCATTGTTCCCAGCGGCAACATTCGACCCCGGTGGTATGCAACCACAACCTGCTTTCCCGTGGACGGGTTACGCCATTTCTGATGACTTCCGGACTGACCCGCCAAATCAAAGCTATTCTTCTTCAGAATTCTGACGACTTGATCGGAGGTCAGCCTAGGCGTGCCACGCTCACCCAATCGTGACCTCGGAAAGCTTAGCGCTGCTCGGCAAGGCGATTTCGGCTGGGGCGAGGTAGAGCCTGATTGCCTCTTCAATGTTTGTCCGCGCCTCGTCTTCAGTTACGCCTGCAGAAGTGCATCCAGGCAGTTCGGGGCAAACAGCCGAGTAGCTATCGGTATCAGGATCGAACTCCAGTACGACACGAAACGTCATACCCACATTGTACGCCTGCGAATTCGCTAGCGGCTTTATTTTGAAGGCTGCCACACTGATTCCAGTCGATAGCTCCACCCTAACGCCATAGCCATCCGTAAATTATTAGTACGGGTCAATAACCAGTTGTGCAAATAACCGGCTTTGATCATACGGCGGCCACTCCAATTTCCCTAGCTATTAATTCCTCGCAAAATCTACATCCTGAAAAACGCACCCAATCTCCCCGGTCCCCATCGAAAAATCGAAATGATCCCCCCACAATCAACACCTTCCAAAACCCAGTTCTGCACTCCTCACCCTCGCGGGACTCTACTCACAGGAAGAACAAACCGCTGGCCAACGTGCTTCCAATAGAAAAGTCCGCGCGGTATGAAATTACAAAACGAATAACCGGTCGTCAAATAATCTAACGCTTCAAACCAATCAGTTGCGAAACTGAAAGGTCCGGCTGTGAATCAGCCAACTACTTGGCGGGTAGCGAAGTGAGAGAACGCCAAGCGGCCGGAAGTTCGCATCAATGCCGAATTGTGCCCATCGAATCGCTTACCCGAATTGGATCGTCGATATTCGGACCGGCAGCGGAGTGGTCACACGGTAACCACAACCGCTTCGTGGCCGGAAGCGCGAACCAGCCGTTCTAAATCTTCCTGGTCACCTGTAAGAATCACTGCCTTGTTTCGCAACGCGACTATTACAACAACGGCGTCAACCACATCGGCCGTCCTGGTCTTGGCCAACAAGCGCCCTGCAGCGTGCGCGTCATTCTCGCCGAATGGCACCACCATGCATCCAGTCAGAAAGCGGCGGAGTTGGGCCTGTTGCGGGGACCGGCTGACCTGAGCGACAACCGGCGCGGGCACCAACGGAATAGCGCCAAACTCCAATCGAGCCTTGTGTTCAGCCCACGTCCGCCGCTCGTTTCTGTCTGCGGCCACAAGAACCGCAGCATCGTAAACAAAGTTGCTCATGCCGGACGCCGAACCCTTGATGAGGTTCGGAGTTGCCCTTGCACATTCCGGCGGGCCTCATCCATTTCCTCGGGAGTAAATCGTCCGTGCTGCTTTTCCCACAGCAAAACCGCCGCCAACCCAGCCCGCCGCTGCAAGGCCTCACTCGCCGCAGCCGTCATCCAGGCGGAGACGCTCACGCCGTCACGAGTGGCCGCAGCAAGAATGTTCTGGTGAATTTCAGGATCTACAGTGATCGCCAGCTTTGGTGATGGATTTCCACGTGGCATTATTAAAGTATCCTACCACGGTAGGATACCACGAGCATTTAAGGCCGAAGTGTGTGTTTAGGCCTCCCATCCTATGCCAGAAGACGTCCTGAATTGAAGTGGCAAGTACTTTCTGTTGAGCCCAGTCTGGAATTGTAGAATTTGGACAAAGATCGCTTTCAAGAATTATCGGGTATTGCATCAGGCGATCTTCAGACCACCGGTACTTGCCAAGTCAGGTACACCAGGTTGCTACACACCTAGCGACTTCTCAGGAGTTGGTGTCACTCGAAGCTTCGGGCTCCATTCTTCGACTTCCGTCCAGTCAAAGAATGCAACCAGTCCCAATTTTTCATCGAGGAAAATGAGAGCTTCCTCGTCAACGATGCAGGAATCCGCAATCACTCGCTCTACGTCAGCGCTCTTGAATTTAACGATGAATTCTTGCCTCAAACCGGGACTTCAACTTCGATCTCTTGTAAAGTTGCTGTTGGCGAACGTTCGGTATACATGTGTTCCCAGAAAATCCGGATCGCTTCGCCCGCGCGGGTCGTTAGCTCCTCAACGGATCGGCCCGTAACCAGAACCGAGGGTAGCTCCGGGACGTAAGCACTGTATCCACTAGAATCGCCTTCTATAACGAGTGTGTACTTGCGAGTAGTCATTTCTCAGCCTCCTCAATCCCAGCTTGCTTCAGAATAGCGCGATATGTGCCGATGCGGACATCTTCGCCGGACTTGCCTGACACAACAGTGATTCTCCCATCTGCGCTTTGGAAGACCCGGTGGTCGCCAGAAGTCCTTACATGACGCCAGCCTGCCTTTTCGAGAATCCTGATCATTTGACGAACTTTGAGTGGCAAGTTCCCAGTCTACAGACCGCGGACTTGTGCCGCTGAAAAACGAACCCAATCTTTCTAAAAACTTCAGTTATGTCCAGTTTGGAATTTAGAATATAGGGACGAAAATCACTGCCAGAATTATTGGGTTTGGCACTGGCGACCTTAAAACACTTCAAACCGCCAGTACTGGCCATCGGGTACCAGAATTCTAAACACTACTCAACTAGGCGTTCGCTATAGGTCTTGTGCGGAGTTAACCTGCTCTAGACGGCACTCCTCAGACCATTTACAGAGTTCCTGGCACTCACTGGGAAACATACCAAAATGCCAAACTTGTTGGAGCGTGCCACAAAATCCCATCCGCGAGCGTTCCTGGAGTGTGAACGTCAAAAGCGCTGAGACTGAACCACTGCAACAGAACGAAAGCCTCGCCACCACTCAACTCGATGTAATCTTTCGCTCTAACTTTGAGCGAGTCGCCCGCGTTATTGGCCGGGTCATTCATGACCAGGCCCGCGCGGAGGAACTAGCCGTCGATGTCTTCTTGAAATGGTGGCGGAACCCCAAGGCACACGGCGATCATGCCGAAGGATGGATCTACCGAACTGCGGTCCGCCAGGCATTGGACGAACTTCGGCGGCAGAACCGCCGCAGCCGTTTCGAAAGCCTATTCTCGCTGGCAGCCATTCCTCAGCCCAACCCGGAACAAATCCATTCGGTAGCCGTCGAGCACTCCCACATTCGCAGCGTTCTCGCCGCGCTGGATCGGAAGCAAGCAGAGGTACTCCTCTTGCGCGCCGAAGATTTCAGTTATCGCGAAATCGCCTCTAGCCTTGGACTGACTGAGAACTACGTTGGCAGCTTTGTCTCTCGCGCTCAAGCCGCGTTCCGAAAGGAGTATGAAAAGCGATATGCAAAATAGAAAGACTGAAGATCAATGGGTGGCCGACATCTTAGCCACGCTTACCCCTCCGTGGGAATCGGACCCAGTGCGCTCCCGCGACCAACTCACTCGTGCCATGTCGCAGCCCTCGCGCACCAAGTTCTGGATGCCGGCAACTGCCCTCGCGACGGCCGCTTGCTTCGCCGCACTGGTGTTGCTGCCCGCTCCCAGGGCGATCGCACAAAGACTATGGAATCGCCTCACTATCAGCCGCGTCGAAGTAATCCGGCTCGATCTGTCGGCGCTGCCCTTCCGATCAGAAATTTCCTCAAACGGACTGCCTGTCGCCGTCGAGAATTTTAGCGAAGCCAGTGAGAAACTCGGCTTCCGGCCCAACCCCCGGTTACTGGGTATGTTCTCCTCGGTGCCCGAATTGACGGTTATCGGCCCGATGGAGGTTCGGCAAACCATCCATGTCGCGGCCCTCGAAGCTGCGCTCGCAAAGGCCGGAGCATCGCCCGTGCGCGTTCCGCCCGAGTGGGAGGGAGTCACCCTTCGTGTTGACCTCAAGCCCACGCTTGCCGTCGAGTATCCTGATGCTCTGATTCTCGAGTCCTTGCCGATGGAACTCTCCATCCCTGCCGGTTTCCCTCTGGAACATTTTGCTGAATTGGCTTTTCAGAGCATCGGTGTCCCTTTTGCGCAGGCTCGCGCCATGGGCCGCCGCTTTGCGGCACACCCGGCCTGGTTTCTAGATCTGCGCCCAGACGAACCAGTGAGCGTGCAGGAGATCGACCTTCCTTCCGGACCAGCGATCCTTATAGAAGATCCCAGTGAACGCAAGGCAAGCGAGCGCGTCATGATCATCTGGACAACGGGTGATCGCCTCCATGCCGTTTCGTCTACTACGCTTGAGCGTGCGAAAGCTCTCGCGCTTTCCCTACCGTGACGTATTGGGAGTACCCGGCGAAGCTTCCCTCATGGGATCTCGCCGGGACACTTTAGCGGTCCGCAAGACTGCAGCCATAATCAGTTCCTTCCTCGAATATGGAACCCACTAAAATGACATAGCCCGTTGCCCTCAAGAGCACTCTGAAAAACGAACCCAATCTTTCCCGGTCCCAATCAAAAAATAAAAATAATCGCCCCACTATCAACACCTTCCAAAAAACCCTTGTTCGAAATCCCCCACCCTCGCGGTACTCTACTCACAGGAAGAACAAACCGTTGGCCAAC
>JAYTTF010000005.1:0-10898 GCA_043745195.1 Bryobacterales bacterium
TCGGAGCAAGCGGGCGGCTTCGAGGCGCGCGTTGCCGGTGATCACTAAGATGGGTTGGGTGGCGGAAGGGATCATGGCTAAGGCGAGCCAATTTGCCAGAAATTCCGCAGTTGGCTGGTTGGTGGCGAAGGCTTGCATTAGGGATGGGACGATGGGGGTTTTGGAAAATTCCGGGGTGGGCAGGGGCAAATTCAGTTCAGGCCGGCGGAAGAGGGCGGGATGATCGCTTGAGATTTGCCAGTGATGTTTGTTGATTTCGATGGTTTGATTGTCGCTGGTGGCGGGGTCGATGGATTGGAGGTCGACCAGGAGCGAGTTGTGCGATTTTGCAATGCGGGTGTGGACGGGATGGATTGCAGATTGGTAGGCGTGGAGGTTGTTATCGTGATGGCGGAGGAGATGGCCGAGCAGGGATGCTGATGGTATGGGGAGGCCGATTTGTTCGACGCGCGAGAGGAGCCAGCCACGGAATTGTTCGCTGTAGAGAGGGGCGGCGGTGCCGTTGAACGTGACGTAGGATTGGCGGTTGGGGGTGAGGAAGAAATTGGCTTTATCGCAGGCGATGAGGAGATTATCGAAGGCCGAGAGTTTCCGGGGTTGTGCGCTGCGTCGTTGCATGATATTGCTGATTGGAATTTAACAGGGTGGGTGGATGCGCCCGGCGGATTGGGATGGTGGTTGGGCTGGGAAGTTGTTGAGGGGGATGGGGGATATGAGTTGAGGATTTATTTTGATGGGTTGTGACGGGGATTTTGGGATGGGTGATTTTGGTGTGCGCAGTCTGAAGAGGGAAATAGAGTTGGACCATTTCATTTGCTTCGGAGTCTATATGCTTGGTGATCGGCATAAATTACAGCGAACCTGCGGAGACTGCCAAGAAGTACTTTAGCGAGGGTAAGTATACGATTGGCAACCTTCTGGATCCCAAGAGTGAAGCTTTTGAAATGTTCGGTGGCGGCAGCATTCCGAAGATTGTTCTGATCGACAAGGACGGGATTGTGCGCTACTTCCAGCAAGGGTATAGCAGCAGGCAGGATTTCTTTGGTGAGGTTAAGAAGCTGGGGCTTTGACGAAGTGAAACCGCACTAAATAAATATTGTCGCCCTTGCCGTGCTTGGCTACTTTGAGAAGGTCAACGATGCCGAGGAATCCAGAGGCTTTCGCTAGTTGCGGAGTGATGTCGGGAAGGCCAATGGGATCGATGGAATCAATTTCAATTTCCCCATCTTCCATGCGGTATCGCGCGCCTACTCTTACGTGAGGGCGGGTCCAGATGCGAACGCTACAAGTGATTTCTCCGCGGCGAACGCCGTCGCGAAGACGCTTGGTGAAGACCATGGAGACAGTTTACCTGGATAGCGGAAGCTATCGCTTTAGGACGCTTTCCTTGAAGGGAGTTTACATCTGTTGGCCTGATTGTTCCGGACATGTTCTATCATCTATAGCGCCATTCAGAATCAGTATGGAATCAACAAAGCTGCGGGTATTTTCGCTTCCGCGATAAATTGTGGAAGATCGAAGAGCCCAGAGATTAAGACAACATCGGCTGTACCGCCGATAGTTACCAACTTGTCGGTGACGGCGGAAACGGCGCGGTGTAAGGAACTCCAGAAATTCAGGCGGCTTTGGACCGACGGTAGCCCTGGTTGAGATGTTGCGACGGCGAAGTATCCATGCTTGGCCCATCGATTCAGGACGCTCCACGACAAGGAATCCTGGGTGCGCGTGGAGGGGATTCCTGATGACCATGAACCCAAAAACGGCAGTTGAGAAGAACTGACCAACAAAATAGCCGCAAGACTATTGACTTTCCGTGCGGTAGGTAACCATCGGGTGCAGCGCGCATAGAGCGAAGCAATGGTCTCATGGGGAGTGCCGTAGCTTGTGCCAGCCACTCATGTCCCCACTGGCTTGCGGTGTCCAGTTTATTGAGTCGGGCAACCGTCGTTTCTAGAGGATGAAGGAACACAGCAGTGGGCCAGAAATCTCAGTTTAGCCAAATGCAAGCGTATGATGGCTTCATGGCTGCACAATTTCTAGAAGAATCCATATCTGTGCTGGAACGTACACCGGCAACGCTGGATGTGATGTTGCGCGACCTGCCGGATGCATGGACGCAGGCCGATGAGGGGCCGGGGACATGGAGTCCTTATGTTGTAGTTGGACATTTGGTTCATGGTGAGAAGGCTGACTGGATGCCGCGATTGGAAATTATTTTGGAGCATGGGGAGACTAGACCCTTTGAACAGTTTGATCGGGAAGCGCAGTTTCTGGAGAGTCGTGGCATGGAGTTGTCCAGGCTTCTTGATGAGTTCGCCAAATTGCGGCGAGATAATTTGGCGCGCTTGCGGATGCTGGATTTGCAGCCTGAGCAGCTTGAGTTGAAAGGGACGCATCCCGATTTGGGTGCGGTGACGGTGCGGCAGTTACTGGCTACATGGACGGCGCACGATCTGGGGCATATCGTTCAAGTGAGCCGCGTGATGGCGAAGCGCTACAAGCAGGAAGTGGGTCCGTGGGCGGAATATCTTTCAGTGATGGGATAGTGGTCAGTTCCTGCGACTTAATATCCAGGCGGCAATGCCCAAGCAGGGGTCGAGAATTGCGAAGACTCCTAAGGAATGGGGAAAAATTCCAGAGAGGACTAGGGGCAACAGGACCGCTGGGACCAAAATGATTCGGTCAATGATGGCGGCGGCGACAAATTGACGGAGGCCGGAGCGACCTCCAAAAATGTAGAGCCAACCGATGACGGCAACAGCCATGCCGATGACGCGGAACAGGGCTTGTTCGTGGCCGACGAATGGCGGGTCTTGGAATAGAGTTTGGACTGAGTTGGGCCATAGGATGAAGAGGGCTCCGGTAGCGATATAGAAAACCCCATTCAGGATTGAGAAGTTGGATGCGGCGGATAGGTTGGGAGCTTTGTAGAGGAGATCGGATAGTAAGGGCATTGATTCTTCCTAGGGTACAATTTTGAGGTAACATGCGTGCAAAGTTTTTGGAAGCGCTAGGCGGTGAAGCCGGTTGCAAGCGGCTATCGGAAGATTTCTACGCGCGTGTTGGCAAGGATCCGGTTCTTCGACGATTGTTCCCAGGCAAGAGCCAAAGGTGCGCTATTGAAGAGTTCGCCGCTTTCCTGATTCAATTTCTAGGTGGTGATGAAGAGCAGACCCAGAAGCGATGGTGGTTGAGCTTGGGCGAGTCGCATGCGCGATTTCAAATTGGTGCCGCTGAGCGGAGTGCCTGGTTGAAGAACATGGAAGCAACGCTGGACGGGGCTCCGGTGGATGAGGGTACTCGGAAGGCGCTTCGTCAATTTTTCCTGCATAGTTCGGCTTATGTTGTAGGGCAGGAAGGTGGTGGGCTGGAGCATGAGGAACTAGCGGCGTGTTGGGCTGAGCAGCGCGTTTTGGATGAGACGATTGGTGCAATTGCCGGCGGAAGGGACGAGGAAGCGTTTAGGCTTGCGCCGAGATTTGCTTCGCGGCCGACGGTCTTCCTGGGGCTTCTGGCTCGGATGGTTCAAACGGGTCGTGAGGGGTTGATTGGCTTCGTGATGGATGCGGTGAAGGGTGAGCCCTCCCTTTTGACAAGCCGTTTTGCGGGAAGAACACTTTTGCATTTGGCATCAGGCGCGGGGTGTTTAGAGGTGGTGGGGTTGTTGCTGGGGCTGGGGGCGGACGCAAACATAACGGATAGGGGAGGGCATACGCCGTTGTATTCGGTGGCGAACGAATGCGGCGGGGAAACGGGCCCGGAGCTGGTGAGGATGCTGGTGCGAGCGGGTGCGGACGTCCATGCGTGCGGCGGCGTGACTCGGGCGACTGCTTTGCATATGGCGGCAAGACGGGGTCACGAAGGGATTGCGGGCGCGTTGCTTGATTGCGGTGCGAGATTGGAGGCAAGGGATAGCAAGGGGGATACGCCACTGCAGCGAGCCATCAATTGCCGAAAGAATATACTGGCGCGATTGTTGGTGGAGCGTGGCGCTTGACACAAAATAACCCGACCCGCTACCGCTCACTCTCTTTCAGACGCTGTTGATAGGCGCCTTTGGCGAAATCGTAGGCGCGTTCGGCTTCGCCGCGCTCTTGCAGGCGGATGCGGGGCATTTTTTGAGTTCTGCATTTTTCAACTGCGGCCAGGCACCATTCGGCGCTCTTCTTGGATGCACGAACGGGCTTGCCATCTACCAACACCCAAATTGGATTGGTATGGGAGGATGGCAGAATCCGTAATGCAACCCAACTGCTGGCTTCGATTTTCGTTTCGAATTTTAGATTTCGTTCCGTTCCATCCGCATCGATTTCCTGACGCGCAACGGCTTCGCCATTGACGATGAGTTCCACGGGAACGCGGCGTGAATTGCCGAGGCGGGCGCGTTCCAGTTCCCAATATGGCTTGGCGTCAAATTTTGCGCTGCGGATCTTTTCATCAGGAGTTGTGTCGAGCAATGCAGCTACGCTGGCGGTGATGGTGACGTTGCCGGGCTGCGAGAGTTTGACTTCGCTGGCACCATCGCCCATGCGTACTTGATTCACACGGAAGTCGATCAAGTGGCTTTTGCCGTCACTGACGTAGTTGCGGCCTTCGCGGATGCCTATGGCCCAATCGTCGTAATCGAGCGATTTGTCTTGACGGACGTAGCTACGGCCGAGGCCCACGCGGTCGCCGTAGATGCAAGGGAAATCGGTTTCGCCACTGATGCGTGTGCGGTAGCCAACGTTTAACGTGTGGTACCAAATATTCAATTCGGAGGGGAACGGAGTATCGACGGTTGAAATGAAATCGACCAAATCGTGAGTGACGCCCACGATATATTCATTGGCGCCGATGCCGTCGAACGGGGGTACTTCATCGTTGGGAAGTTTATCGGAGGTCTGTGGCAATCCCCAACCGGAGTGGGCGAAGCCGGTGATGGCACCTTGCGCTTTGGCCCAACGGAAAATGGGAATGCCCCAACTTGGCCAATCTTCAATACGACTGGTGCCGGGGTAATCCTGCTGCTTCAAACGCAGAAGGCAGATGTGGCCGGTGTGGCTGGAGGGGAAGCCGGAAACTTCCACGTCGTAACGCATTTTATTTTCGAGTGAGGAGAGTTTGTTGTCCTTACCTTCAAAGAATGTTTTTTGAAAATACCAGCCGGGGCCCCAGGTGAGCACTGAACCGATCTTCAAATCTTCCCCTTGAATGTGGCGCATCATGTCTTCCGGATAGACGCCCTCGGTGGGTTTTTCATAGTGGGAGCAGCCGGCTGCGTGAATGTGGTGATCGCCAGAAAACCAGTTTCGCTTGGCTGGATTGATCCAACGTTCCAGGCGGAAAGCAATCTCCATGGGCTTGCCATCTACGCGGAACTCACGGGTCTTTTTGCGGTACTCCGGGCCGCGAGTGTAGACGACGGAATAGTCACCTGGAGGGAGCAGGACGCTTTCCATATCGGCACGATACACCTGTGGATGGAACGCGAAATCAGGGGCAAGGCGTTTGGCCTGGGATGGATAAATGCGGCCGAACTTATCTTTGATGAGGAACGATGCGGTGGTTGGCTTGCCATCGAAATCGGCGACGCGCAGGGTAATTTTGGCGGCTGGCTTGGCATCGAAAAGAATATCGACATCGCTGCGAAAGCCCAGGTCCTGCGTACCCTGGCCGACGTTGAAGGATAATTTGGCTTCGCGCTTGCCTTTATCGCGGGAATAGATTTGAAGAATTTTGTATTCCAATTCCAAACCGCTGAGACGTTCCTTCATCGGTTGGCGGTTCACCAGTTGCAGATCGATCCAGCGGCCAGCAACAGCACCTGGAGGAGAGTTGAAGAGACGGTCGGCCTGTGGGCTGGTGACGCCAAGCACTGCGGTGATTCCTGCTTCGTTTGCAACTTTTACCAAGAATGTGCGCCACCCTTGTTCTACGAGTTCTGGCCGGGCTTGGCCATCGATGACTTTCACGCGGCTTTCGGGATTGATGGTCACACCTGCGAGGCAGTGCTTGTCGAGGATCTCCTGCATGCGTTTGGTGGACTTCGTTGTTTTTAGTTCGGCGACTTCACTGGAGGGCAATGGTTCGCCCACCATTTCAAGGGCTTCCATAACTCGCACGACGCTGGCCGACAAAGGTTGGAGGTCTACTTTTTCTACGATTGGGAGATCGGCGGCCGAAGTTGCGGCAGCTGTCAGAAAAATAAGCGTGAGGAAAGCTTGGGGAGTACGGTCCATGCAAGATATTCTAGTGGAATGCGATCTATAAATCTCTTCTCAATATTCGTCCTTGGTTTGACGGTGCTTTCGACTGTGGAAGCAAAAGACGGCAAATGGATAAAAATGTTTAATGGCAAAGACCTGAAAGGATGGAAGGCCACGGAAGTTCCGGAAAACTGGAAAGTGGAAAATGGCACGATAGTGGCACAAGGTACGCGGAGCCATTTGTTCTGGATGACGAAAGAATGTGTGGATTGCGAGTTTGAAGCAGAGGCAAAAACCACGAAGGGTTCCAATTCCGGGATGTACTTCCGTGCGGAGTTTATGGTGGGATTTCCCAAGGGGTACGAAGCGCAGGTGAACAATTCGCACACTGACCCCAAGCGCACCGGCAGCCTTTACAACTTCCAGAATGTGATGGATCATTTGGTGGATGACGATGTTTGGTTTACGCAAAACATTCGAGTGGTAGGAAATCACATCACCATTAAAGTGAATGGCAAGGTGGTTGTGAACGATTACGTCGATACCAAGAACACTTTCACCAAAGGCTATTTGGCACTGCAGGCGCATGATCCGAAGAGCGTCAGCTATTATCGAAACCTGCGCATGCGGCAGATTACATCGGACAAGAAGTAGCCCAGCCTACTACACTAGAAGGGCGATATGTCCTCCTCCGGCGCGCCACAACTCGAAACTCTCGGCGATCGCCCCTTCTCGTTTTATCCTCCGATAATTGGCATTGAACACAATGAGTGGCTATATCGCCGCGCAACCTGGTCTGAGATTTTGGTGCAAAATACAAAATCGAATGCTGAGGTGTGGGTGCCGCGCCGTTTTCTTGGGGGAATTTCAAAGGTTGATGAACCGATGATGATTGTGGGTCTTGCCAAGGAATTGGAATTGAAGGCGGGGCAACTTTGGCCAACGGAACGGCGAGTGATTGAAATGCCGCGTCCAGTGGGGCCGAGCCCGGCTGAGCCATTGGTTGGGCCTAAGCCAACGCAAGCGCAAGTGATTGGGATTCGTACGGGATCTGGAACCGAATCGAAACTGATGTTAGTGATTACTTCGGTTCTTGTTCTAAGCGTGCTTGGGTGCTTTCTAGTGGTGAGTTACTTTAGCCGCTCACGAGTTGAGTATACGCCGGTGATGCAGGAAGATTTGGGACTGACTGCGCGCGACGATTATTTTTCCGTCGTAAGAAAGTTAGGTGCCCCGGCGGCTGATCGATGGAAAGAAAATTCGGCGGATTTGCAATATCGCGCCTTGCATTATCCAGATAAAAAACTGACAGTGATCCTGATGGGGTCCGACCGGAAAAGTGCGTTGTATCTTGGTTCGGTGAACGAGGATTGGCGTCCAGTGCATACCGTGGTAAATCCTGCCCGTGGCGATACTCGGGCGATGCTGCAAGGGTTGCAACGGTTCTAGACTATTTCTTTTCCACCATTGCTTTCAACTGCCAATACACTGTTTCTTCGTATTCTTCTTTCAATCTTTCCAGCCCTTCGGTTGATGCATCACCTGGGCGTTGGCCTTGTTGCTTTTCTGAACGAGCGAGAAGCATTTGCGCTTCCTGGTCATCGGAGAAGCGATCCAGTACAGCACGGAACTGATCTGCCGCTGCTTTGAAATCACCTTTGCGCCATAACGCGTAGCCCAAGTTGAAGTGATAATCGAGATCGGCATCGTCGGCTTGAACTGCTCTTTTTAGATTCTCAATGGCATCGGGATTGTTGGTGCGCATTTGGGCTAATCCCAGGTTGCAGACAACTTCATTCACGGGGACTTCAAGCACCACCAACGAGAAGGACTTAAGGGCACCTTGATAGTTGGCGGACCAATAGTGGCTTAGTCCAAGCATGAACTGTGCGCGGCGGTATCGTGGGTCTGTGGCTTTCACGCGGGCGAACCAATCGGCGGCAACGCGGTAATTTTCCTTTTCATATTGCAATAATCCAAGCTGGAAACAAGGTTGGGAATAGTTTGGATCGAGCCGCGCGGCCTGGGTCAGCAAATGGTGTTTTTGCTCCGGGTTGTTTGACAGCAGTCCGCGAATATAGTTTTCCTTGGCGTCTACGCGGGCACGTGGATGGCGGTCCAGAAACTGGCTTTGGCTGACGGTGGTTTTCGGAGATAGAAATTTCAAAGCCTGCCATGCAAGGTTCATTTCCAAGGTGGCCAAATCGTCCAGCGCTCCGGTTTCTGAAAATTCGGTACTTTGTTTACGGCCACGAATGTCAATCATGCGGGCCACCAATTTTACGCCAGGGCGCTGGCCCGCTGGCCTTTCTTCTAATTCAAAGCTGCCGAACACTAAGGAACGGGCATCCAACTCGTCGCCAATTTTCACCATAGTGGCTTTGGAAATTTGCACGTAAGGACGAACGTTCAAACGCCTGTATGCTTCCTGACGCGTGTCCCGATCGAGCGCCAAAAGGCCTTCGCCATGTAGTGCTTCCTGAATGGAATCGGCTACGCTTTCCCCTATCCAGTTCAACGTTAGGTTCTTGGTGAGATTTACGAAAGGCAGAACCACCACCGATTCTGCGGCTGCAGGGAGGGCGATAAAAATAAGGGCCGCTAGGATGCGATGCATAGTTCCATTTTAGCAAGTCACTTCGTGTTGTTAATCTAAATAAAGGTGCTAGATCCCCTCATTATCATGGGGGGGTTGGTTTGGGGTACGGGGGGGCCGGCCATTAATTCAAATCGAAAAAACCGGCCCAGAGGATTGCGGAATAAGTGAGGCCGGCGCTGGAAGCGTTTGTCGGGTTTACTGTTGCGGACATTGTCAACACACCTTCCTGTGGTCTATCAAAGACCAATCCTGCTTTTCCAGCGACGCTTTCCAGATCACTGCTTACTGGAACCATGAGTGCGCCAGACAGGCGGGTCATCTTCAGAGCACGTGAGGACTTGTCATATTGAAAAGTGAATGCAGTTGATTTGTCGTCATCCCATGACCAGGACTTGATAATGAACGGTGACGTTGGATCGTCGATGGAATCGGGATCATAGACCCGCACTCCCCAAAATGAAGCTGCCTTGTCTGTCCATTTCCAAATGGGGGAATCAGCGGGGAACGCGCGTTTGTCGGCCTTCGGCTTTCTAGCGCGCTGCAAGACTGTTACAAGAAAATCGCGGTCGGGTGAGATGAGGAAAAGGTCTGGCTTCAACATGACGATCCAGGCGCGGTAATTGGGAATTCCACCAATTTGCTGATGAGGCTGGAAGGTGACGATCCAAGCGGCTTGGCCGGCGACGCTTTCGCGTGGATAGGCAGCCAGGGCTTGCGAAACGACATCGTTTACGGGCTGATCGTATTGAATGAAGGTGCAGCTATCATTGAGTCCGCTGCCTAATGGTATGAGGCCTTGGGCAGTGACGGGAGGAAGACGGAAACGACGGGCTGCGGTTGCGGCATAGACCATTTTCTTATTTAACAGGATATTTGCGGTGAACAGAAAAGTGGGGATTTGTGCGAAGTGCGGGTATTGAAAATTGGCGGATGGATCGTTGGCGTAGACTCCGCCTAATGCTTGTAGAATCGTTTGCTGATAGTTGGCGACGACAAGGGTTTCCGTGTCTAGCGGAAGCCAATCGAGCACTGGGTCAATGGGTGACGTTGCGTCCTGCGCGAGTAGTGAGAAGCAGAAAATAATTAGAAAAATCAGGCGCATGAATTTGGGACCTCTACTTGCAATCATTTTACTGCTTTCGTATTAGTTGGCGTTTCAGGTTTTCCGTCCATTGAATTTGAGCTGGCGTGAGTACTGCTTACGCCGTAGCTGCTGTTGCTGCCGCTCCAGGATATGTTTTGCCGGCGAGGTCCAACCAGGCAATGGCTTGAATGCGATCACGCTCCAGGGCACCCTCTATCAGCATCAATCTCCCCAATTCGTATTGGCACGCAGCATCGCCTTTGGTTGCACACAAACGGAACTGGCGTTTGGCGGAGGCAAGGTTCTTTTCCACGTCCTGGCCTTCTTCATAAAACCTACCTAAGCTAAATTGAGCCGAACTGCTGCCCATAACCGAAGCATTTTTCAACATAGCGATGCCTTTCTCTTTGTCCTTCGGCAAACCGATTCCGCTTAAATACATTTTCCCTAGTTCGGCCAATGCAAAGGGCTCATTCTTTTTGGCGCTTTGCTGTAGCAACTGCAAGCCCTTGGCTTCGTTCTTGGGAAGTTCTTTGCCGTTGAAATAGTAAAAGCCGAGCAGCGCTTCGGCTGCGGCGTACTTATCTTTTGCCAGTTTTTGCAGTGACAGCAACCCACGCTCCTTGCTTGGAGGGTCGTCTCTTTTGAGGTTGCTCAATGCTAAGTTATATGCGGATCGGCGTTTTTCTGCACCTTCGTTCGACCATGAACCCTGTAGCTGGAAATTGACTTCGATAACCGCATAAACCGGCACCGGTTTCCCATCCTTCGTACCTGGTGCAAACTTCCACTTTCGGACACTTTGAATAGCCGCTTCATCCAGGCCAAAACCCAACGGACTGATGATTTCAAATCTGGCGTCTCCGTCGCCAAGCCCCCGCTGAAGCCAGTCTCATCGATATTCAAATCCAACGCATGACATGCAATGAAGTGGAATTCACAAGCCTAAATGCCCACGGAGCCTACGCCATAGCCGTAGCAAGCCTACAGAGCCAGAGTGACGCCCTATCCCAAATCGCCCGTCAAG
>JAYTTF010000006.1:0-10884 GCA_043745195.1 Bryobacterales bacterium
GCGGCGACGCCCTTGCGCTTCGCTATCACTTCACCTCCATCAGGTTGTGAAAAGGACTTTCACCTTCAAACTGTCGAACATTGCTCGGCACACAAAGTAAATGGGGGGAACTGGATAGTTCCCCCCATTTACAAACTACCGATTACTGAACGAAGATTTACCGCTTGACTGGAATTGTCGCGCGAGCTTGCGAAGACACTCCGCCAATAGTAATCACTACCGGAATATCTCCATCCGCCAGAGTTGCCGGCAATCTCACGTTGAACTGATACAGTCCGCTGATGGAATTGGGCGACAAGCCGGCATACAGAATGTCGGCAGCCGCAAGCAAAGTTCCCCCAACTGAAATCGTAATTGGATCCCGCAATCTTGCCTGGCCATCTGGAATTTCACCAGCCTGGTAAACAGGATTGCTATATCCAAATCCGGTTCCGTAAAGAGTTACCACATCACCCGGCTTGGCAGGAACCCCGCTTGCTACCACGGCCGAATTGGCGATGATCACTCTTCCGTCCGCAGACAAGGCCGCGATGCTAGTGCCATTCAGCGTAAAGAATGCTGGTGAATAGGCTTCCATAGTCACAGTTCCCAAATCCGATTTCAGCTCATTCGGTTGCCCCGGATTCAGAATGATTGTCACCGGAACCGGCCCCGTTTGATTCACCGTCGGAACTTGGAAATTAATCTGATCGTTCTGCACATATGTTATCGGAGCACGTTGCCCGGCGATTTCCACTGCCACGCAGCCCAGTTGCTTTGGAAACTTACCATCCACGAAATCGCCACTTCCAACAATACGGCTGCGTCCAGCTACTTCAAAATCAAGTCCGAACACAGAGCCCATGGCGTTGGGTGAAAGAATGCTTGTGAAGCTTCCTGCATTGGCTAAACTTCGCAGAGTCGGTCTTTTAGTCAGCGTACAGGACCCCCCCGCCTTGATACGGGTTTGTGAATTATAAATACGATCCCCTGCGCTTGAACTGCTGTTGTCCGCAGCATTGCCAGCGACATAGAAAACCACGTCCCCAATTTCATTTGCAGGGGGCGTCCATTCCACATCCCATTCCACGCCATTCGGCGTCCCGGCACGATTGGAAGCCAAATTGTGCGACGCAAATTCCACTTGACCACCGCACGGTAGAGGGCCCATGCCGCAGATTACTCGAACGCTATCACTGACAGTGAACGACCCAGCCATTTGCTGATCGTTGGATGCAGAACGGGCAGTCAACTGAAATCCCCACTTCATCCCTTGTGGGTGTTCCACTCTTACCTTCACCATCTGCTTCACTCCTGGAGTGTAGCCGGTTGCAGTAACAGTAACCTTCCCAAGCGAATCCGGGTTTAATGGGAATGCTCTATGGCAGGCCGTGCAGGTTATGCCCGCTTGATCTCCAGGAACTCCGGCTCGGAACGCCGGAGGACCTCCTGAAAAGCCAAATGCGCTAGGTAAGGCCACCAAGGCCCAGAGGGTGAGAGCAGTTTGAGTGAGTGTTTTAGGTGTCATGGTTTTAGGATTGTGATTAAAGCACCGGTTTGCGTGCGCTGACCGTTGATCGTAGCCACAATAGGCAGATCTCCGTTCGGCACAGCAGCCGGGACAGTTACGTTGAATTGGTACAGACCGGCCCCTGTTATGCCGGCAAAAAGAACAGGAGAATCGATGCCGCCAATAGTGATGGTGACAGGCCGGGTAGTTGGTGCGGCACCGCCAAAAATTTCGCCAGCAGGTACAGCCGGATTGGTTGCTCCGAAGCCCGTGCCGAAAAGCAGCAGTATGTCGCCCGGTTTTGCAGGGACTGTATTGAGGCCTGTAAAGACCCCTGGCCTTGCAGTGAAGACGCCATCGGAACGAACTGCCGCCACATAGTTTTGCGGAAACATGAAGAAGCCCGGTTGTTCAGCAATCAGGTTGGCGGTAAACGGATCGCTGGTTCCTGCCGCCGTGGTCACAGTGACGGCAACCGGTCCAAGAGCCGCATCGCTGGGAGCCTGCACGTTCAATTGGCTATCACTAATAAAGTAGACGGCAGCATCCTTGTTATTGATCTTCACGCTTATGCCGTCAAGACTCAACGGCAACTTGCCATTCACAATTTCTCTGGCTGCGTCCCATGTACGCCTCGACGAGGTTCCAAACTTACCCGTCAAAGTTGTCCAAGACCCGGAAACGATACCAGACGCAAAGCTGGCACCGTTGGATACACCGGAAATAGTCGGTCTCGTAGGGCCGCCACCGCCCACTGTCAACGTTGCTGAGGTTGTATAGATCTTGTCGCCAGTCACCGCTCCATTTCCATTCGCCGCATTCCCTGATACGTAGAACTTTACAGCACCTACGTCTGTCGCCGGAGCGGTCCAATCAAATTCGAAGAAGTTTCCAACACTGGCTTGCAGAGGTACATTGTGTTCTATGAACTCAAGAGGTGCCGTTGCCGGACAAGTATTCGTTGTGGATGACCGCAGGGCTCCACTCTCACACAAGATGTCGAAATTGTTCGATAGCTTCGTAAAGGTCCCAGCCTGTCCGCGAGCTTCATTCGAGGCCAAGCGCGCTGTGGCTTGGAATCCGTACACTCTGGCCGTCGCATCGGTGATCGTCACGCGAACCCGAATCTTTTGACCAGGCGTATAAGTCAATCCACCGGGGAACGTCAATGCAACATTTCCGCCACCGGCATTTAAAGCAGTGCCTGTATGGCAGCCAGCCGCTGCACAGGACAGAGGAGAATTATCTCCAGGAGCTGCCGTGCTTTTAGCGTCCGGGCCCGATGAAAACGCCCAGACCAATAGCGGTAAGCTCAACATCAGCGCCGCAACTTTCCCAAACTGAATTCTTGTATTTCTAACCATTTCCAAGATCCTTTCTAGTGTAATCAAAACTTGATCTCCCGCAAGTGGTTTGTTAGGAGAGTTCACATCTTATCTATAATGTTTCAAGTGTTAACTTTTCCAATGCCTTGCGCGTAGTAGTTGACATTGGCATTAACGCTAAATCGTTACAATTTATTAACACAAATCCTTCGGGAATCTTTCTCACTGACGCACGCACCAATTCAAAACGGTACGAATGATTGGTAATGGAATGACGAAATTCCCCCAAAAGTTCACATTCAACAGCACCCGGTAACATCCCCGCTTCCGGAAGCTCCCAAAAGTTGGCCATCTTCTTTGAAGAAGCAGGCCGCTGCCATAACAATATCTTACCTTTCTTCGCCACCAAAAGCAGTCGCCGATCAACCCGCAACATTAAAGTCTTTTTTTGTTTCAACGGCAACTGCTGTTCCAGACCCGCCGCCCGAGCCATACAATATTTCTCCACCGGACATTCGCCACACTTCGGATCGCGGGGGAGACAAATCGTGGCACCCAGTTCCATCATTGCCTGATTGTGTCGACCCGGATTTTTGCGATCCAACAACTGGTCCGCCACCCTACTCAGCCGCTGACGGACAACACTGGAACCAACATCTCCCTGTTCCGCAGAAAGCCTGCTGGTTACCCGAATCACATTTCCATCCACCGCCGCATGCGGCAAGCCAAAGGCAATGCTGCCGACTGCGGCGGCGGTGTACTCACCAACCCCTGACAGCTCTTTAATCTGGTCGTAGGATTTCGGGAAAGCCCCCGCCTCCACGATCATTTTTGCAGCTTTCTGTAAATTCCGTGCACGCGAATAGTAGCCTAGGCCGCTCCACGCGGTCAGCAATTTGGATTCCGATGCGGAAGCAAGGTCTTCGACCGTTGGAAATTTGCTTAAAAACGCTTCATAGTAAGGGATCACAGCGGCCACGCGTGTTTGCTGCAGCATGATTTCTGAAACCAGAATTGCGTAAGGATCCCGCGTGGAGCGCCACGGCAGCTGCCGCGCCTTCGCTTCATACCAAGCCCCCAACAGCTTAAATATCACGGATCTCCCTAAGCTTCCGTCCTTCGCTCTCATATAATGAAGTTATCCCCTTGGAAGAATCTATTGTCATCCGTGGCGCGAAAGTCCACAACTTAAAAAATCTGTCCCTTTCGCTGCCGCACAACAAACTTACGGTTATCACCGGTGTCTCTGGTTCCGGGAAATCGTCGCTGGTGTTCGATACTATCTATGCCGAAGGGCAGCGGCGCTATGTGGAATCGCTTTCCGCTTATGCCCGGCAGTTTCTCGACCGGATGGAAAAGCCTGCTGTCGATGAAATTTCCGGCATTGCCCCGCCCATCGCCATTCGCCAGAAAAACACTACGCGTAACCCTCGCTCCACTGTTGCTACTTCAACGGAAATCTACGATTTTCTTCGCCTGCTCTATGCCCGTGCCGGTCGCACCTATTGTCCGCAATGCGGCAACCGTGTCCTGAAAGATACCGTTGACCAAATCGCTGCAGTGATGTTGCAGCAGCAGGAAGGCTCCCGCTGGTATGCACTGTTCCCAGTCGGTGAGCATCCAGACCAAGCCATCATGCGCGACCACTTGATGGGTCTGCGGGCTCGTGGTTTCAATCGACTTTTTCAAGGCGGAAATACCTACGAGTTCTCAGCGCCGGAATCGTTGATGGAAATCAACTTCGATCTGCCGCTTTTCATCCTTGTGGATCGCCTTGCCATTCGACCCGACCTGCACTCCCGCCTGGTGGATACCGTTGAGATCTGCTACCGCGAAGCTGGCGAAGTGATTTTCGAACAAGCCGGCGTTCCCGAACCATCACAACTAAGATTCAACGAAAAGTTTTCCTGCAAACCTTGCAACCTTCCTTTAGTCGAACCAGAACCGCGCATGTTCAGTTTCAACAGCCCGTTTGGTGCTTGCGCACTCTGCCAGGGGTTTGGCAATGTGGTCGATTACGACAATGATCTGATAATTCCAGACACTTCACTTTCCATAGGCGCCGGCGCTATTGCTCCCTGGAACAGAGACTCCTACCGTTCCTGGCTGCGCGATTTCAAGAACGACCGCAAAGGCAAAGTTCGTTTCGACGTGCCTTATGCCGAACTAAATCCGGCGGAAAAAAAAGTGGTCCAGGACTATGTTCGGAAGGTTTTCTTTCCGGCCGTTGAAGCTAAGAAATACAAAGTCCATGTACGTGTTTTCCTCAGCCGATTTAGAGGTCATTCGGAATGCAGCGATTGCCATGGGTCGCGCCTTCGCAAGGATGCGCTGAACGTTCGTATCGGCAGCTTCAATCTGGCTGACCTTTCAAAGATGAACATAGCCGAGGCAATGGAGTTTTTCCGATCTTTGGAATTGAGTCCGGAGGAAACTAAAATAGCCGGAAAAATCCTCATCGAAATCAATCAACGTCTGCAATTCCTGAACGACGTTGGCTTAGAATATCTTACGCTGGACCGGCTTTCCGCCACGCTTTCCGGTGGCGAATCGCAGCGCATTACGTTGGCCACGTGCCTTGGATCAAAACTCGTCGGCGCAACTTATGTACTGGATGAACCATCCATTGGCTTGCATAGCCGCGACACTGGGCGCTTGATCAAGATCATGGAAAACCTGCGCGAACTTGGCAATACAATCCTTGTGGTGGAACATGATCCTGACGTAATGCGTTCGGCTGATCACATTGTCGACATGGGCCCTGGTGCAGGTGAAAACGGCGGCAAGGTGATGTTTGAAGGGACATTGAAGCAACTGTTGGCTCCCAAAAACACTTCGCTAACCGGACGATACTTGCGTGGCGAATTGGTGACCATGCCTCGCGGACCGAAGCGCGAAGTGAATCCGCATCGAGTAATCAAGTTTGTTGGCGCGCGGGCGAATAACCTAAAAGGGATTGACGTTACCATCCCTCTGAACCTGTTGGTATGCGTGACTGGCGTTTCAGGGTCAGGCAAATCGAGCCTGGTTCACGATGTGATTTTTAAGACACTTGATCGTCGCCTGATGCGCGAAGAAAAGGACGTGGAAGACGAGGACGAGTTTGGTCCAGCAATGAAGGCCACATGCAAATCTGTGGAAAACGCCAGCTTGATCAGCAGCGTGGTGATGGTGGACCAAAGCCCAATTGGCCGTACGCCGCGATCGAACCCAGTGACCTATATAAAGGCCTTCGACGCCATTCGCGAGTTGTTCGCACAAACGCCGGAAGCGGCCAAGCGCGGCTACAACGCTGGTCACTTTTCGTTCAACATTCCCGGTGGCCGTTGCGAAGTTTGCCAAGGGGATGGCACCGTCACCGTTGAGATGCAGTTCCTGGCCGACGTGGAATTGATTTGCGAAGATTGCAAAGGTACTCGCTATAAAAGCAGCATCCTGGATTGCAGGTATAAAATGCTGAACATCCACCAGGTGCTTGCGCTTACGGTAAGTGAAGCCGTTCTGTTTTTCGCGGCCACTCCAAAGTTGGTCACCAAACTGAAGGTGTTGGAAGATGTTGGTCTCGGTTATTTGCGTCTTGGACAATCGGCCACAACTCTATCAGGGGGAGAAGCGCAACGGGTAAAACTGGCCGCCCATTTGGCCCAATCCACCAGCCGGGGAACGCTCTTCATTTTTGACGAACCCACGACAGGGCTGCACTTCGACGACATTAAGAAGCTGCTGGATGCCTTTGAAAGGCTAATCGAAAATGGTGGAAGTTTGCTTGTGATTGAACATAATATGGAAGTGGTGCGCAGCGCTGATTGGATTATTGACCTTGGACCCGAGGGTGGCTCAGGCGGCGGTCGCGTTGTTGCGGAGGGCGATCCAGACGACATTGCCAAAGTGAAGGAATCCCATACTGGCCGGTTCCTGTAAGTCCGGAGACATTCAATAACACGCAGAATCCAACTTGTACTTGCTGTTCTGGCCATTGCGTTTTTTCCACTTTGGTTCGGTGGCAGCGGCCTATTCTATTTCTTCACCGGCGATGACTTCATGAACCTATACGGCTACTGGAGCAAACCATTTCTGGAAACGGTCCGAGCCAACGTTCTGTACTTCACTCCCTTCTTCAGACCCTTGGGAGGCCTTGTGTACTTGGGCCTTTATTCTGTCTTTGGCCTGAATGCCCTGCCCTTTCGCATCGTCTGCTTTGCGCTTTTACTGTTCAACATATTTCTACTTTACAAGTTGGCACTGGCAGTAACAGGCTCGAAAGAGACGGCGCTTCTAACGGCCTTGTTGGGGTCACACCATGCCGGCTATGCGGACATGTATTTCAACTCCGGCACCATTTATGACTTACTCGTCTTCCTTTTTTTCTCGCTGACAATGTATCTATACGTAGCCAGGCACAAGGCGATCTATGTTGTATTGGCATTTGTGTGCGCTATCAATGCCAAGGAGATGGCAGTTACTCTACCCGTTGTATTGTTGCTGTACGAACTCATTTTCAATCGCCCGATCCTGACGATTTCCGGCCTGAAGAGTTGGTTTCCTGATAGAGCCTGGATCGTCTTCATTTTAGGGCTTCTGCTGTTGCCATACCTTTATGGCAAGCTTGGATCCGGCAATTTATCAGGCAACCAAGCGTTTGCGCTGAATCTTAGTGTTCCGTATTATTTGACCAACAGCGGACACTATATGGACGTGCTGCTGTTTCAACCTATTGGCTGGACAACCGCCAAATTCCTTGCCGTGTTCATTTTCAGCATGTTCGCTCTGGCCGCAGTATTGCGTTCCAGGGTACTTTTCTTCTGCTGTTTGTTCTTCCTCCTAACACCTCTGCCGATCATCTTCATTGCGTTTAGAGGGTCCCTCTACCTGCTATATATTCCAATGATCGGCCTCACGCTTTTCGTGGCTACTGTGATCGTCCGCCTGCGCGAGTTGTCATCGGGTTCGCCGGCGCTGACATTTGCAACCGTGTTTCTGGTGCTTTTTTGGGTGCATGACAGACATCGGCCGATAGGCAACGAAGTCCCGGCATTTCGCAACACCTTCAACCAGCTTTCAGCCTTGCACCTTCAGCCCAAGCCAGGGGCAAGAATTTTGATGCTTGAAGATCCCTTCGACACGGATGAATGGGCACCCGTATTTATTGGACGGATTCTGTACAAGGACAAAGACCTGGTGGTGGATCGAATCAAGATGATGAACCAAAAGCCATCAGCCGCTGAGATTCAAGCATACGACTACGTGCTTGCTTATGATCGCGGACAGTTACGATTGGCTGAAAAGTAAAACCGGCCCCCTGAAAAAGAGGCCGGTCTTCAGTTACTCTTCCTCCTCAACCAAGCCGGCACGAGCTGCTTGCGCTGCCGCTATGATCTTATCGGCCTGCAGTCCAGGCACGTAATCGTAGTGATCAAACTCCATGGAAAACGTGGCCCTGCCTTGCGTCATCGAAGTCAGGTCGTTTTGATAGGTCAGCATTTCCGCCATTGGCACCATCGCTTTTACGATCTGCGTTGGCCCTTTGGTATCCATGCCTGCCACGCGGCCGCGCCGGCTGTTCATATCGCCCATCAAATCTCCGGCGTATTCAATCGGAGCCTGCACTTCCACCTTCATCACCGGTTCCAACAGCACCGGCTTGGCTGCAGCCAAGGCAGCACGATAGGCTTTGCGAGCTGCCATTTTGAAAGCCATTTCCGAACTATCAACGTCGTGATAGCTGCCGTCATAAACGACAACCCGGAAATCGACCATTGGATAGCCGGCAAGGAATCCATTTTGCGAAGCCTCCACAATTCCTTTCTCAATTGCAGGAATGAAATTGCGAGGAATGGATCCGCCAAAAGTTTCGTTGGCAAACTCGAAACCCTTGCCACGTTCGAGGGGTGCCATCTTGATCCAACAATCGCCAAACTGGCCGTGCCCACCGGTCTGCTTCTTGTGGCGTCCCTGCACGTCTGCCGATCCGCGAATCGTTTCACGATAAGGAATCTTAGGTGAGTGCAATGCCACGTCCACCTGGTAGCGTTTTTTAAGCCTACTGACAATGATCTCAATATGCTGTTGGCCGCACCCGCTAAGAAGGAATTCCTTGGTTTGCGGATCGCGTCCAAACCGCAGCGATAGATCCTCTTCCATGATTTTATGAATCGCCGTGCCAACGCGGTCTTCGTCTTGCCGGGTCTTGGCTTGAATAGCGAAGGCAATGGACGGCTCCGGCAACACAACCGGTTCATAGGCAATAGCATGTCCCTTGTCATGCAACGTGTGGCCCGTGAGTGTGTCTTTCAACTTCGCCACCGCACCAAGATCTCCAGCGTGCAGTTCGGTGATTGGCAGGATCGTCTTGCCGGACATAACGCCAATGTGTGCCAGCCGTTCGTCGGTGCTGGTAAAGGCATTCAACAAATGCGCGTCGTTACGGATGATGCCGGACATCACCTTAAAATAGCTGACCCGCCCTGCAAATGGATCGGCCATGGTTTTATAGACGAAAAGAGCGGGGTGCTCAGAATCAGAAATCTTACGGCCTTTGACTTGTACACGTTCCAGCGGTGACGGAAAAATTTCCGCAATGAAGTTCAAGATTAGATCCGTACCGATATTGTGCAAGCCGGACGCGCACATAACGGGAGCAAGCCGCTTGTCGTGAATCCCTTCCTTAATGCCATCCATGATGTGCTCTGCCGGCAGGGTACCTTCGGCGAAGAACTCTTCCATCAGCTTGTCATCACCCTCTGCCGCAGCCTCAACAAGAACTTCATGGGCAATGGTTGCTTCTTCCAGCATGTCTGGTGGAATGGGGCATTCCTTACCGCGACCATTTCCGTCGGGCGTGTAAGTATAGGCCTTCATCGTGATTAGATCGACAACGCCTTTGAAGTCACGTTCAGAGCCAATCGGCAAATGAATCGGTACAGCGGATCGTCCCAAAGTTTCGTGAATGTTTTCGAGTATACGGGAGTAACTGGAACGTTCCCGATCCAGCTTATTGATCACGATGGCCCGAGCCAGCCCGAACTCCTCACAGAATCCCCATACTTTTTCGGTTTGAACTTCCACACCCGCCACGCCATCGACGACAACAAGAGCGGCGTCAGCAGCTGCTAGGGAAGCCTGCGTTTCATTGATGAATATATTGAATCCGGGAGTATCGAGGAGGTTGATTTTTTGTTTCTGCCACTCCACGGCAGCTAGTCCCGTGGAGATTGTTATCTTGCGCGCAATTTCTTCTTCATCGTAGTCGGTGATGGTATTGCCTTCATCGGTTCGAGTAAGTCTGTTCGTAGCGCCAGCGGTGAACAGCATGCCTGCGGTGAGCGATGTCTTACCGCAATGCAGGTGGCCCACCAAACCCACATTGCGAATGTCCTTGCCTTCGTAAACCTTCATACGGATGCACTCCTTTGGTTGCGCAAACGCTTATCGGCCAGCCTATGTGTCGACCGTTTTACTACGTGAGGATCGTATCACAAATTTTTCACGACGGGAATGGGGCGTCAACCGATATGGATTTTAGGCTGTTACTGCTGCCGACTTTGCTTGTTGCAAGGGGAATGATTCTGCCGCTGTGAGGGTATCTGATGGAAGCTTGGCGGACTGCGAGATAGGTGGAAGTGCGGCGTATAAGATGCTGGGTGGGTTTTGAATACGGGTTTCTGGAGGGAATGGAAAGTGGAGAGTGACCGAGTGGATTAGCTTCGTTTCAACAGGGTCTATTTCGACAGGCTGCGTTTCAAAAGGCTCTGTTTCAGCCGTTTCACTTCCTGAGGATTCGTTAGTGGGTTGTTGGTCTTCAGTTAGGTTCGTTTCAACACCCTCATTCTGCGGTTCGAAGTATGGTGCTTCAGGCGCAACGGGTGGGAACAGTTGGCGCATGGTGAGAAGCTGTTGCGTGAGCTTTTCGTACTGAGACAATAAACGGCGACCTTGGCGCGAGATTTGGTTTAGAGCGTCGCCATGCTCTTGGAGGGCAACGACGGCGAGGGCATAGATTGCGCTGGGACTGGCAGTTGCGAAATCTCTAATGATTTCTCGGGACATGCGCTGAATTTGGATACCGATCAA
>JAYTTF010000007.1:0-10841 GCA_043745195.1 Bryobacterales bacterium
ACAATGCCGCTTTCGCGAGACAGCCCCGACCCTCAGGGGTGCAAAAGTGTTACCTATGTCATCGGACCAAAGTGTTACCTATGTCTCCGGACCGGACCCCTTTTGATCCCCCCATTATCATGGGGGGCTGGTCAGAGGATTAATCACAGGAAAACAATTCCAGTTCATAATGAAATGTTCCGAACTCGGTTCTTGCTTCGGGTGGAAGATATACTCAGAAGATGCGAATACTTGTTGCTTCGGCCTTTCTTGCATGTACTTGCTTCGCACAGAAGATTGAAACGGAATTTGACCATGCGTTGGATTTCGCACAATTCAAGACTTTCACCATTCGGGAAGGCAAGATTAACGCCAAGAATCCGATGTTGAACAACGAACTAGTGGAAAAGAATCTTCGCGCGTCTATTGTGGAACAACTCAAACTGAAGGGATTGTCGCAAGTAGAATCAAAGGGCGAATTAAACGTAACTTTCCGTTTGGGCGATGGAACAGAAAAGCAGACAGTGCTGGGGCCAAGCGACCGGGTTATGACAGTGGGACCAAGAGGACGAGTGATTGACCTAAGAAATAGTGCGACAAAAGAATTGGCATGGCGCGCACATTGCGTGGATCATCAGGACGATCCTGCAAAGCTTGAAAAACGGCTGCCGAACGTGGTTGTAAAGGCTTTTCAAAAATACCCGCCGAAGAAAAAGTAATGATCAAGAAATATACGCTGCAGCAGATGCAGGAATTCACCAAACACATGCCATTCAATACCCATTTGGGGATTGAGGTGGTGAAAGTGCATAATGACGGGCTCACCATTTCGTTGAACCTTCGTGAAGAATTTCGCAATGTGGCCCAGGTGCTGCATGGAGGCGTGACCGCTTCTATGGCCGATGCTGCGGTAGGCCTAGCACTGGTGCGCCACTTCGCAGCCACCATGATGCTCTCTACTATTGAGCTGAAGGTGAATTACTTCAGGCCAGTGTGGTGTAAAAAAGTGACCGCCCGCGCGAAGTTGATTCGGGTGGGGAAACAGATATGCGTGGGAAGCGTGGATATCCACGACGACGAAAACAAGCATGCAGGCGTGGCCCTGGTGACCTATATGGTGCTGGGGCCACGCAAGCATGGCATGCCTACAGCTTGATGACAGTGCGACCTTTCAACTGGCCTTTGAGGATCAATTTGCCAAGTTCAGGAAGGTCCGTAAGACCGGCCTGAGTGGTCATGCTGTCCAGTTTTTCCATTGGGAGATCCGCCGCCAAGCGTCGCCAGATTTCCACTCGTTCGGAATAAGGTACCATCACCGAGTTAATCCCCAGTAGATTAACGCCACGCAGAATGAATGGAAATACTGTTGTTGCCAGGTTGGGTCCACCCGCTACACCGCAAGCGGCAATGGAGGCTCCTGAAAGCATACTGCGAACTAAACCGGCTAACGTTTCACCACCAACTGTGTCAACAGCACCGGCCCACCGTTCGGCGTCCATTGGCCTACCGGAAGGTGTTGCCAGCAGGCTGCGATCAATTACACTACTTGCACCTAATGAATAAAGATAGTTGTGTTCTCCAGCACGCCCTGTGGAAGCTACAACGTTATAGCCTAGTTTGGCGAGAATCGCGATAGCGATGGATCCAACGCCGCCCACTGCACCGGTAACCACAACTTCTTTTGCGGTAGCACTTAAGCCGTGCCGCTCCAAGCCCAGCACGCATTGCATTGCCGTGAAGCCAGCAGTGCCGATTGCCATGGACCGTTTCAAATCTAAGCCGGCTGGAAGTTTCACCAAAAAGCTGGAGGGAACACGTGCCATTTGCGCGAGTCCGCCCCAATGTTTTTCGCCGAGGCCCCAACCTGTTGCAACAACCTGATCACCGGCAGCATAGTCTGGCGATTGAGAATCAATCACAGTTCCTGAAAAATCAATCCCTGGTACAAGTGGAAAGCTACGAATCACACCGGGGGCTCCGGTTACTGCCAAGCCGTCTTTATAGTTGAGTGTGGAATAAGCTACTTCAACCGTGACCTCCCCAGCAGGAAGGTCTTCACGGGGAATTTGCTCAATAGCGCCGATGGGTTTTCCATCAGCGCCTTTGCGAACTATGAATCCCTGGAAAGTTGTACCGGCCATTCCTACTTGTGCCCCGCGTAATCTGTGGATTTCATGTAGATGGATTCCACCTTGTCCACCAGTTTGCCGTTCAGCTCAGATGCAGTGCGTGCCTTGGTCCAAGCTTCGTCAGCCTGAAACGCCTTCCAGGAAGCATCGCGGGCTTCCTTGCTGGGGTAGCCAAGCACATAAATCAACTTTCCTTCAGCGCCATCTTCTTTATCCATTGGGCCCCAGAATCCAACAATTTCCATCCCATGCTTTTTGAACAGGGCAATCGTATGGTCACGGAAACGCTTGTGCAGGTCTTCCAATTTTCCAGGAGCAGCATGATAGATGCGCATTTCGTAAAAGACTCCGTCTTTTTTAAGCGAAGGAGAGGGGGCAGGGGTTTTAGCAAAAGTAGTCATAGTGAATAGTAGAGTGAGGATCAACAGAATTTGTTTCATAGGTAGGATTTTAGCGCGGTTCGGCTCATCACCGCTCGTTTCTAAAATCCCCGGTTCAAACCCAAGGTACCGTTTTCCGGCACAGGGCTTGACGATGATCTTCTAGGAGTGGCTTGCGGTGTTCCTATCAGGCCTTTGCGTCTCGCCTGTTCCACATTGCACTTTCCCAAAGTGCCCCGCCTGAGACCCCGACTGTCTGTTGCCTTCGCCGTGAAATTAGCGGCGCGGCTCTCCCTTAAAGATTTCGGCTCATAATTCGCCTGAGTCTGCTACCGGGCCCGGACAGGACTTTCACATGCTAGAACAAATGCGTCTTTCACAACGCACCATCGGGTTAGTATATCGTTCCGTACAATGAAATGATTCATGCCCAAATCCACTCTTCAAATTTTGGAAGAAGGCGCAACCCTGGCAACAGCCAATTTAAGGTTGGCGCGCAGTCATCGAATGTTGTTCGACGATTGGCAACGGGCAAGCGGAAAAATGGTGTGGCCTACTGCGGAAATCTTTTCCTGGTCTGTTTTGATGAACCGCCTCCATCAATCTTCTTTTGCACCTGAAGTGGTAATGAACGCCCACCAGGAAACAGCGCTTTGGGAACAGGCTATTGCCGAAGATGGAATTGAACTGTTGGATCTTCCAGCTACGGCCAAAGCGGCTGGGCGAGCATGGCGGTTGGTGGAAACGTGGAATGTTCCGCTCAATGATCCTTCTTTTGAAAACCATGTTGACGGTAAAGCATTTCGCCGCTGGGTGAAACGGTTTGAAAGTAAAGCAAGGGAGCGAGGTTGGATCACCACTGCTGGACAGGAACGAGCGGTTGCAAACGAGCTTGTGCAAGCACCCAAATATTTAATGCTTGCCGGCTTCGACGAATTCACGCCACTGCAACAACAGGTGCTTGCCAAGTGCAGACAGTTAGGGACTCAACTGCAGGAGATTATCCCAAACTCAGAAGTTGCCGAACGGGTTTACAGCGCAAGCTTTGAGGATCGGTCCCGTGAAATTAAGGCGGCGGCAAATTGGGCGCGCAGTGTATTGGATAGGCAGCCAAAGGCTAGCATTGGCATCATTGCAACTGGGTTGGCGGGGATACGGAATGAACTAGACCGGGCATTGGAACAGTCTCTTGGCAAGAGAGCTTTCAACATTTCATTAGGCCTTCCGTTGACTCAATGGCCCCTGTCGGCCGCTGCACTTCTGATTCTTCAATTCATCATTGATGCTCGGGATTTGTCTATTGAACAGTGGGGATGTTTGCTCCGGTCTCCGTTCTTATATGGTGCAGAACGTGAGAGGAATGAGCGGGGGCAAATGGAGGCTAGGCTGCGGAGGCGCGCGGGGATGGAGGTAAATCCAAGGGAAATCCCCGAAGGTTGTCCGTTGTTGTCAAAAATGCTGGACGATCTGAAGGACCAGCTTCAATCGCTGCCACGCAAACAGAGTATGTCCGGATGGACGCGCGATTTCGCCTCCATCCTGAAGACTGCGGGTTGGCCCGGGGAGCGTGTTTTGTCGAGTACAGAGCGTCAGACGCTTGCGGCATGGAATGAAGCGGTGAGCATACTTACCAGTTTGGAATCCACCCAGGGATTGGTGGATCGGAGAATCGCTCTTGATTGGTTGCGTCGCATCGCAACGGAAACAATCTTCCAACCGGAAACTGCTGAAGCACCGGTGCAGGTGCTGGAAGGGTTGCAAGCTGCAGGGAGCCGATTCGATGCTATTTGGATTTTGGGAATGGACGATCGGGCATGGCCGGCAGCCGCACAGCCAGAACCATTTCTTCCAAGGGAACTGCAATTACGGCTTGAACTGCCACATTCCAGTGCAGAGCGGGAGTATCGTTTTTCACAGGATCTGCTGGAGAGATTGAAGTGCAGTGCGCCATTATTGATTGGGAGTCACCCACTTCGCGAAGGCGAAGAAGTGTTGCGACCCAGCGGATTCCTTGTGGATCTTGATCCTTGGGTTGAAGACTCCTCGCAGGTAGATTATTGGTTGGAGCAACGCAGAGTGGTGGAAGTGGAATGGCTGGATGACTTCAAGGGTCCTGAACTTGAGCCTGGTGCAATTGCAGGAGGATCCTCACTCATTAAGAACACTGCTGAGTGCCCGTTTCGTGGCTTTGCAATGGGGCGATTGGGAGCGAGTGGCTTAGAATCACCCCAACCTGGATTGCCCCCTACGGAGCGTGGAACGCTATTGCACACTGCTATGGAATGTTTTTGGAACAAGATTCATTCGCATGCGAATCTGGTTGGGCTTTCAGCAGTGGATCGGTTCGATGCCATAGCGGAGGCAAGCCGGAGCGCAGTGGAGCAGCATCGCAAGAGTTGGATGAGTGACCGTTTCACAGGATTGGAACAATCAAGAATCCACAAATTGCTAGACGACTGGTTGACAAAGGAAGCAGACAGAGAACCCTTTGTTGTTTCGCAAATGGAGCAGAAATTTGAAATTGATTTGGATGGCGTGACAGTTCGATTGCGCATTGACCGGTTAGATCAACTGGTCAATGGCCGCGAGGTTGTTATTGACTATAAGAGCACAGCGCCCAGTTCAAAGACCTGGGAGCGGGATCGGCTGGAGGAGCCCCAATTGCCATTGTATGCGGTGGCCCGCAGTGAATCGGCCAAAGGTGTTGTATTCGCCCAATTGAAAGTTGGTGAGGTGAAGTTTCAAGGTTTAGCTGAAGGCAGCACTGGAATGGGAAATTCAGTTAAAGCGCCGTCGCAGGCATGGGAGGTGCAGCTAAACAAGTGGCGCGAACAATTAACCGGTTTTGCCCATGAATTGCGCACAGGTTATGCTGCTGTTTCGCCAACCGATGACGCCTGCAAATATTGCGAGCTCCCATCTTTGTGCCGGATTCAGCAAGAAAGCGGCGGGCCGGAGGTTGTGGATGAATAACCCCGCCGACCATCAGGAACGATTGCAGGCATTGGATATTAGCCGTTCGTTCATCGTCCAAGCACCAGCAGGATCGGGCAAGACGGAACTGCTTACGAGGCGATTTTTGAGCTTATTAGCTGTTGTGGAAAAACCGGAATCCATATTGGCTATCACATTTACTCGAAAAGCGTCCAGTGAAATGCTGAGCAGAATTTTAGAGGCGCTGCGGGCGGCAGATGCCGGAGAGATTCCAAAACCATCGGATGTGGAGAAGTTCAAAATTGCGAGCAAAGCGCTGAAACGGGATCAGGAACTAGGGTGGAATCTTCTGCAGAATCCTGGCCGATTGCGTGTTTGCACAATTGATTCCCTGTGCGTTTCCTTAGTTCGGCAAATGCCGTTCCTGTCAAGGCTTGGTGCACCGCCCGCCATTGTGGAGGATGCAACGGAATTGTATCGTGAAGCTGCCCGGATGACCCTAGCCGAACTTGATAGTGACCAACCATGGGCTGCACAAGTGGAAAGAACTCTGGATCATTTGAGTAATGACTGGGGGAATGCAGAAGCCCTGTTAATAGAGATGTTGGGGCGGCGCGACCAATGGCTTCATCATGTAAGCGCCAACGGAAGGGAGGAATTGGAGAAAGGCTTACAACTGGCGATTGAAGATGATTTGGCACGCGCCAGACAGTTTGCACCGAAAGAGTTGGAACTACATTTGTGTAGTCTCGCTAGGTTGGCTGCGGCGAATATTGCTGACGACTCAAATCCCATTGCTGACCTCCGCGATATGGTCGGGTACCCATCGGCGGATATTGGGTCGGCAGAAATTTGGAAGGGCCTGGCGGAACTGCTTCTGACAAAGGATGGCAAGTGGCGTTCCAACTTCGATAAGCGAATTGGATTCTTACCAGGTAGCACAGCAAAGGCGGCAATGCTCGATCTAATTGATCACTGCAAGCAGCATCCCGATTGGATCACTGCGCTGAACGCCCTTCGACAATCTCCGCCAGCGCGCTACGAGGATGCGCAGTGGCGCGTTATTGAATCGCTATCCACAACCATGCGACTGGCGGCCGGACAATTGCAACGAGTTTTTTCAAAGCGCGGCGCCGTGGATTTCACGGAGTTACTGCAGCGGGCCTTGACGGCACTTGAGGGCGAAGAGGGTCCGACGGATTTGGCGTATGTGTTGGACGGAAGAATTGAGCACATTTTGATGGATGAGTTTCAGGACACGAGTCTTTCGCAAAAGAAACTGCTGGCCAACTTGATGTACGGATGGTCGCATGGTGACAATCGGTCGCTCTTCCTGGTTGGCGACCCAATGCAATCCATCTATCGTTTTCGAGAGGCAGAAGTTGGGATTTTTCTGGATGCTTGGCAAAACGGTATGGAAGCAGTAAGTCTGGAACGCCTGAAGTTGTCGGTAAACTTCCGATCTCAAGCGGGCATCGTGGACTGGGTGAACTCCACTTTTTCTCGAATTTTTCCCGAAAACGCGGATCGCGACTGGGGTGCCGTGCCCTATGCCGCATCAGAGGCAGCCAAGAGTAAGCTGCGTGGCAAGGCGGTAAATGTGCATCCATTTTTCAGCGATGACGAAGATGGCGAGACGGACCGGGCGGTGAGGATTGCGTGCGACGCACTTGGGGAAGAGGGAACGACTGTTGCCATATTGGCCAGAGCAAAAGATCATGTGAAAGAAATTGCCAGAAAACTACAGGGCCGCGGACAACGCTACCAAGCCGTAGAACTGGACTTATTAAAAGATAGACCCGCAGTTCGCGATCTGAACGCGCTATTGAGAGCACTTCTGTTCCCTGCTGATCGCATAGCATGGCTTTCCATTTTACGCGCACCTTGGTGCGGCCTGACTCTGACAGAGTTGGAATCAATAGCTGGGAAAGAAAAAAGAGCGTCGATGTACGATCTACTTGCTGCCGCCGACCGATCGGCAAGACTAAACCGTGTTTATACTGTGATCACTAAAGCAATTGAAGATCGCAAGCGATTGCCGATGGCACGATGGCTGGAAGAAACCTGGCTGCGACTGGGAGGTGCTGCTACTCTGCCAGACGATGCAGCACGTCAGGATGCTCAGCGCTATTTGGAGTTTTTAGATTCCTTTGACATAGGTGGCGACATTGCAAATTTGGAAGAGTTCAAAAATGGTTTAGAGAAGCTGTATGCAAAACCTGATCCTCAAGCCGATGGGCGTTTGCAAGTGATGACGATCCACAAGGCGAAGGGACTTGAATTCGACGTGGTGATACTTCCGGGGTTGGGCAACAAAAGAGCATCGGATGGAAAACGGCTTCTCTACTGGCTTCAGCGGTCCAGGCAAAACTCAGACAGCGTGGTGTTGGCATCAGCATCGGAGGCAGGATCTGAGAAAGATGCGATCGCCAAGTACATTAAGTCCATCGAGAAAAAGCGAAACAAACACGAAGAAGAGAGATTGTTGTATGTTGCGGCGACCAGGGCTCGCCGAGAGTTGCACTTAATTGGAGCTGTGGCCAGGAACGGTGAGCCTGCATCTGACAGTCCGCTAGGAACACTTTGGGATTCCGTTAAGAAGGCATTCGAGGAACCAAAGCAATTGAGTTTGCCGGCAGTTCTTCCCGCGTTGAGGCAAAATCGAGTGGAGCGATTCGTTGAAAATTGGCAGGTTCCGCCGAAACCCAAAGCTGTTGATTGGGAGGACAACCTGGTGGAAACCTCCTCGGAGGAAATTAGTTTCGATTGGAGCGGGTTGGCTTTGCGGAGTGTAGGCACGGTGGTTCATCGGTTTCTGGAACGCATCAGCCGGGAAGGACCAGATTCATGGCCGCTAGCCCGACTCGAAAAACATCGAAAGGAAATTGAGCGGCAATTGCAATCGCTGGGAATTCCAGCTGCTGAGGTGCAAGAAAATGTTCTTCGGGCCATTGAGGCAATTCGGAAAACGATAGGCGACACCCGTGGAAGATGGATTCTTGCCGGGCATGAGGATGCTAAGTCGGAGTGGGAACTAACTGGTGAGATTGGTTCCAGTTTGCGTTCGATTAAGATTGATCGATCTTTCCTCGATAGCGGAGTTCGCTGGATCATAGATTTCAAAACAGGGTGGCATGAGGGGTCGGATTCGGCTGAGTTTCTGAATAATGAAATGGAACGGTACCGCACCCAACTTGAGAGTTATGGAAAATTGGTTGGGGCCCTTGACCAAAGGCCAATCAAGCTTGGCCTGTACTTTCCGTTAATGAAAGGATGGAGAGAATGGAGCTACGAACGAAGTGTTAGTGCATGAGTAATCGTTGTCTTTAAGCAGTTTCCTGCCGACCTGGCTTCAGGCAAATTCCAAGTTTCTTTATTTTGTACAAAAGTGCCTTATAATCGATTTGAAGAATGGCGGCTGCTTGTTTCCTGTTCCATTGGGTTGAATTTAGAGCCGAAAGAATTGCGTCCACTTCCGCTTGCTGTTTGGCCTTAACCACTTGTTCAAGAATTGGAGAATTATCCAAGCTGGCTGCGGGGAGAAAGGTTGTCGACACCCCAACCCGGCTCAGCGTCTTGCTTTGGATCTCCTTGGCGATAACTTCAGCATCGCCAACTACAATGTACCGTCGAATGATATTTTCCAATTCCCGAACGTTCCCAGGCCAATTGTAATTCACGAAAACCTGACGGAGGACGGAAGGAATCATCAGTTTTCTTTGACCGCAATGCTTACGCATCAACACGTCAGCCAATGGCAAAATATCTTCTTTTCGTTCACGCAACGGTGGCACTTGGATGTTCACGACGTTGAGGCGATAGTACAAGTCTTCTCTGAAAGTTCGCTCAACAATAGCTTTTTCTAAGTTCTGATGCGTGGCGGCAATCACTCTTACGTCAGCCTGAATTACTTCACGTCCACCAATACGTTGAAATTCTTTGTCTTGCAATACATGAAGAAGCTTCGCCTGCAACTTAAAGTCCAGGTCCCCGATTTCATCCAGCATTAAAGTACCGCCACTTGCTAACTCAAACATACCGGTCTTTCGTTGGAAGGCGCCGGTGAATGCTCCTCGCTCATAACCGAATAGTTCGCTTTCCAGCAACTCTGAAGGAAGCGCAGCGCAGTTCAGCTTGAGGAATACTTTATCAGCTCTCTCTGAATAGGCATGTAGTTCCCGAGCAAGAACCTCTTTGCCAGACCCCGTTTCTCCTTGAATCAGAACTGGCACATCGGACTGTCCTACATGACGGGCCAATCTACGAACATTCTGCATACTTTCGGATTGGCCAAATATAAGTGACTGCGGCTGAGTGATAGGTTGAGGTGGCGCGTCGGCCCGGGGCTTCATTGCCTTATCTAGGGCTGAACGCAGGTCATCTACAACAATAGGCTTGGTCAGGAAATCGGTTGCACCGCGTTGCATGGCATCCACTACCTTGGAAGTAGAGGAAACATCGGAGACTATAATCACAGGAAGGTTATGTTGTCGGCTTCTAATTTCACGAAGCGTATCCACTCCGTCGCTATTTCGCATGAAGATGTCTAATAAGACGGCCGATATTCGCCCATGAGACGCCGCTAAACAGCTGAGAACACCATTGCCGTCCCTTGCCGCTTCAACCTGATATCCCAAACCGCCCAGAGCTTCCTCCAAACCGTTGCTAACTTCTCGCTTATGTTCTCCGATTAGAATGGTCTCGTTCATGGTGTCCCTGAGAGTGTGTGTTGAGGAGATCCAGGGGGAACGGACCTCTTGATTCTAAAATTCAGCAAATAGTCTTGTTATCAGGCTGAGTTACAAATACTACATTCGACGTGTCAATTGAACAACTGTCTTTAAGTGATTCAGATTACTAGAAATCCAAATGTTTCTCCATAGTTAGTACCACAAGTACTACGTCGCGTACCCGCAAGTTTTCATTAGAATAACCCCATTTCTTAGGAAAGTCAAGTATTCCATGTTACTAACCAGTGAACAAACAACGATTGCCAGTACTAAGAGTAAGTGACAATAAGTGGGAACTAATTCCACTTATTAGTACCGGGACTCATACGACTGTCAAAGATAGAAGCTCAAGAGTGAACACCCATTAACCCAAAACGGCAGTAGACGCACCGTCCATAGATCAACTCCCGTACCCACCGACAGTTGCGTGGAACCCATCTGTCACCTGAATGGTGAGCGCTCTTTCGATTCTAAATTCAATCGTGGGGCTCGTAGTGGGACTAAGGTGCGGAGGGCTGCGAAATCCGGGACGGGGCTGCAATTCAATAATGAAGATGTTCTGCTTACGGAAGACTTGCAAAAGAATTGCATCCCCCGTCCCGGATTTCACGAATTGGACAGATAGGATGAGACGGCTGGTTCAGTGGAAAGTAGTAAACTTCCACAACGCACTCTAGGTGCAAAAGGAG
>JAYTTF010000008.1:0-37314 GCA_043745195.1 Bryobacterales bacterium
TTTCAAACCTTCAATCGCCGGACCGGTGATCACCTTCCCAAGCGCTTCGAATCGCGAGCCATGGCAAGGACAATCCCACGTTGCCTCAGTTGAATTCCAAGCCACTATGCACCCCAAGTGAGGACATACAGCAGACAGCTCATGTACCGTTCCCTCAGAATCGCGGTAGGCCGCCACTTTTTTCAATCCTCGGCGCAGAATAGCTCCCTTTCCGCGGGCAATTTCATTTAAGGAGCCAACGTCGCCGCCGGTAACGTAGTCGCTGAATTGTGCAATCACATTCAAATTCTCTTTGGCAAATTCGGCCGCCGCACTCGGGGAAATGCGCGATGGATCGTAAAGGCTTTCCCATTCATTCTTCCGCCCCATGATTTGGTCGGTCAACATCATGCCGGCAATCGTTCCATGCGTCATTCCGGTGCCACAATCGCCCGTCACAATGTATACGTTTTGCTCCCCAGGATTTCGCCCAATAAAGGCCAGGCCGTCATTGGTCTCCATAACTTGGCCAGACCAGCGGTATTCGGTCTCCGCAGCCATTGGAAATCGGGCGCGCGCCCAACCCTCCAGCCTGTCAAAACGCGCATCGGTATCTTCGCCTTGGCCCGTCTTATGGTCCTCACCGCCTACAATCAGCACATCGTGGTTTGCGACGCTTTGCAAGCGTACATAGTGAAACGGGTCCGCCGTATCCCAGTAAAGCGCTTTTGTGATGGCACCTTTAGGCACACGCATTCCCACAACGTAGGACCGGTAGGCGGCTTGCTTGGTGTGCATCGTCACCCAGTCATTCACCGGTGTATTCGTGGCTACCACAAGGTGGTTGGCGCTGACTTTCAAACCATTGCCGGTGGTCACTTCATTTGGCGAACCGCCTTTAAATTCCTTCACCTGCGTTTGTGTGAAAATCCGCCCGCCGTTCCGCTTAACCGCTTGCGCCAGCGCTTCCAGATACAAGAGGGGTTGAAACTGCGCCTGGCGCGGAAACCGCAAACAGCGGCCCGTATCAAACTCAGCTACTAAGGGTGCGCGAGCGGCGAACGCTACATCTTTCAACCCGCAACGATGCGCCGCCTCCAGTTCTTTGTCCAATACATCGTTAGTTTCCTCTGAGGACGCGAACAGGTACCCATCCAGCCGTTCAAAGTCACAGGAAATGTTTTCTTTAGAAATGATCGCCTCAATGCGGTCGATAGCCGCCGTATGACTCTCCGCCGCTAGCCGCGCTCCGCTGGCTCCATGAAGTTCTTCCAATCGGAAATACCGGTTATCAAGGGCATTCACCAGTTGCGCCGTCGTTCTGCCGGTTTCCCCTTGGGCAATCTGCCCGCCTTCCAGCACAATTACGGATTTGCCCTCCAACGATAAAAGGTACGCCGTGGTAAGCCCGGCAATCCCCGCCCCAACCACGCACACATCGGCTTGTGCGTCGCTAGTCAGGGTGGGCCAGTTGTTGCTGAGCCACGACGCCTCCATCCAAAGAGAGCTGGTGTGCCCCAATTCGTTCTTGGGAGTAGTGGTACTGGAAGTGGTGACCATGGGAAATCCGGTGCAATTAAGGTGCCAAAGATCGCGAGCGAGTCCCAGTTCTTTACGCCCCATGCAACATTACTCTATCTATCCCCTCCTACATCACCTACAATCGGGAAGACAGTTGCGCGACAAATTGTGATGAGTCCGCTCCCTCCCAACTCGAACCTTCGATCACTGGCCGCAAAGTTGATTGCCCGCGAATCCACTTCTATCGCTGACGCCCACGAAAATCCCCCCCCCTTGGAAAATTCCCCGATCACATTCCGTGTCACGGACAGGCTGCGCGTTCCCCTTTCAAGGCTGGCCGGTATCGCCGGATACCGTGTCCTGCTCAGCCGCGCCCTGAACGTTGCCAAATCGCAGGATCCAAGCCTTGCCGCCCTCCGTGTGGACCAAGTCGGCTCGCTTGAAGGCGTCAACGGATTCGCTTCCCATAGTGAGGAGGCAGGCATCATTCTCATAAGCCAGTTGCTTGGTTTGCTGGTGACATTCATTGGCGAGACCCTAACGCTCACTTTGATCGTTGAGGCTTGGCCAGATTTTACTATTACAGATTCCCGGACTTTGGAGAAATGTGAAGATGAACCTCGCAGATAAAGTGAAGATCAACAAAATGCCTACAGGCGTTCCTGGGCTCGATGATATTTTGGGTGGTGGGCTGCCTGAATTCTCGTTCAACATCATTGCCGGTTCTCCCGGATGTGGCAAAACTACCATGGCGCATCAGTTCATTTTCAGGAATGCCACACCAGAGCGCCCGGCGTTATACTTCACCATTCTGGGTGAACCTGCTTTGAAAATGTTGCGGTATCAGCAACAATATTCATTTTTTGACCTTTCCAAATTAAATAACTCCATCCGCTTCATCAACCTGAGCCACGTTCTTGAAGAGCGCGGCCTACAGGGCATATTGGAAGAAATAACGAAGGAAGTGGAAGCGTCTAACCCAAGCATCGTGGTGGTGGATTCGTTTCGCACAGTGGTCCGCAAGGTCCCTGAAAGCGAAGTGCAAGTACAAATGTTCGTCCAGCATCTGGGATTGCTTTTGTCCGGATGGGAAGCCACCACCTTTTTAATTGGCGAATACGTTGAATCGGAAATGCGTGACAATCCCGTGTTCACCGTCGCTGACGGTCTCTTTTGGCTTTATCAAATTGTCGAGGACAATTCGGTCGTTCGCAAACTTCAAGTAATGAAACTGCGCGGGCAGACCTCCGTACCGGGTTTGCATACCTTCCGCATAACTGACAATGGGCTGCAGACGTTTTCGCGCACCCTTGGGCTAAATACGGATCGCAAGCATATCCGCGGCGGCAAACGTCTATCGATGGGAATTCCGGCATTGGATGCGATGCTGGGCGGAGGCATTCCGGAAGGCGATAGCCTTCTTATAGCCGGTTCCTCTGGCACCGGTAAATCACTGCTGGCAACTCAATTTATCGATGCGGGCTTACGGGTGGGAGAGGCCGGAATCGTAGCCGTCTTTGAAGAGCGCCCTGACGAGTACGCCGCGCGGGCCTCCAGTTTCGGCCTTGATCTCCAAACTCCGATCAGGGATGGAAATCTTGCCGTGATTTACCTGCGCCCTTTGGATCTCTCCGTGGACGAAACCATGCAGGAAATACTGGATGTGATCAAGAAAACCGGGGCCAAGCGTCTGGTGATCGATTCCCTGGCCGGCTTCGAAATGGCTTTGTCCCCAGGCTTCCGCAGCAACTTCCGGGAATCGCTCTACCGCATGATCTTCGCCTTAACCGGCCTCGGCGTCACCATTCTCAGCACGGTGGAAATGGAAGAATCTTTCACGCAATTACTGTTCAGCACCTATTCCATCTCCTTCCTTACGGACGATATCATCCGCCTTCGCTACGTGGAAATCGAAGGTCAGTTGCGCAGGATCATGATGGTCATCAAGATGCGCGGCGGCCCTCACAGCAAGGACATCCGCGAGTACGAAATTACGTCCAGAGGCGTGATCATCGGCGAACGTCTCACCGGGTACGACCCGCTGATTTCAGGCATTCCTAAGCGTGTCTTAAACGGTTCAATGGCAAAATAAAGAGGTTGGCGTAACAGATCACCAGAAGGTGGAACAATGGAAATAGGCATTAGAATGGCGCGCGATTTCGATCTGCTGGGAATGTGCCATACCATTTCCGAATCGTCCCCCATGCCAATGGCCGCCGTGGAGAACGCCAACCTTTTACTTTGTTACGCCAATCCCGCTTTCTGCCGCTTAGTCGGCAAGACCAGCCACCAACTGATTGGAGCAACCTTGGCGGAAGCCACCAATGATGGAGCGGACGGCGAAGGGCCCCAATCGCTTCTTAGGCGGGTCTTCAAAACAGGCAAGGCTGAAATCCATACAGGCGTGAGAGAAGAATTTAAAAACGCTTTCTATTGGTCCTACTCAATGTGGCCCCTTGTTGCGCCAAACGGCCATATCGCCGGCGCAATGATTCAAGTGACGGAAACTACATCCCACCACTACCAATCCACCGCCATGAACCAGGCACTTTTGGTGGGCTCCATGCGCCAGCATGAACTTACTGCGGGGGCGGAAATAGTAAATGCGCAACTGCGCCACGAAATCGCGGAACGCAAACGCGCGGCCAACTTGTTGCAGGAAGCGGAACAAAAATACCGCGCGCTCTTCGACTCAATAGAGGAAGGGTTCTGCATCATCGAGAAGGTAGAGCAACCACCCGGTGGAAAGTTGGATTTCCGCTATATCGACGCCAACCAGGCATTCGGCGAGCAATCCGGCGTCTACAACGTAGTAGGGAAAACCATACGGCAAATGTTCCCCGAAGTTGGTGAGGAATGGTACGACACGTATGAAGCGGTTCTACGCACTGGCAAACCAATCCGGTTTGAGCGTGGACTTACCGATCAAGGACGCCAGTTGGAACTCTACGCCTTTCGCATCACAATGGACGGGCAAATCCGTGTCGCCGTAATCTTCAAAGACATTACAGACCGCAAACGGTCGGAAGTGGAAGCCCAAGGAAACGCCAAGCGCTTTCGCTTTGTGACTGAGTCCATGCCTCAAAAGATTTTCACCGCCACGCACATTGGCGATATTGACTACTTCAACGGGCTATGGATGGATTACACCGGCGCCACCATCGAAAAACTGAAAGGATCGGGCTGGGTCCGTTTCGTGCATCCCGATTGCCTGAAGGAAACCGTCAGCCGGTGGAAACATTGCGTGCAGACGGGCGAGCAGTTTCACTTGGTTCATCGCTTCCGCCGCGCCGACGGCGCATATCGCTGGCACTTGACCCTGGCCCAATCCATGCGCACTTCAACCGGCGCAATCTCCATGTGGATCGGGTCGTCCACAGACATTCAGGAACAAAAGGAAACAGAGCAGGAGCTGCGCCGGGTCAATGACGACCTTAATCAATTCGCATTCGCCGCAAGCCACGATCTGCAGGAACCTCTCCGCATGATCACCAGCTATTCGCAACTGCTGATCAAAGAGTATGGGGCCAATCTCCAGGGAGATGCCTCCATGTTCGTGGACTTCATCACTAAGGGCATCAAGCATATGCAGGACCTTCTCGCCGATCTGCTCTCCTTTAGCGGAATCGGTTCGAAAAGCGAGGAATCGCATGAACTCGTGGATCTGAATGTGGTTGTCGAAAATGTGCGCAGCAATTTGGGTATGGCCATCGAAGAGAGTGGTGCCGCAGTCTCCTGCGCGGAACTGCCCACCGTGCTTGGCCATAATGCCCGCTTTGTTCAACTCTTCCAAAACCTGATCGGTAATGGCATTAAATACCATGGCGCACAGCCTCCCCGAATTGATGTTTCCGTCCAACAGAAAGGCCGGGAATGGCGCTTTGCGGTGGCTGATAATGGCATGGGCATCGAACCGGAATACTTCCAGACAATCTTCGGCGTTTTTAAACGGCTTCACGGCAAAGCCATCCCAGGCACTGGTATCGGACTTGCCATTTGCCAGCGCGTGGTGGAACGCTGTGGAGGACGTATTTGGGTTGAATCCCAAATCGGCATTGGCACAACTTTCTACTTCACTCTTCCGCTCTAGGAATTCAATGATTGACAAGACGTTTCAAATTCTGGTGTTGGAAGATAATGAGGGTGATGTGTTTCTCCTCAAAAAAGCGTTGGCCAACGCGGGGATAACGTTCCAACTAACGGTGATCGAGGATGGCGCTTCCGGCTTAGCTTTCGCGCGCCGCAAGGGAGAACATGCCGCATTCATTCCCGACCTTGCAGTGCTTGACTTGAATTTGCCGAAAGGCGGCGGTCTGGCCGTGCTGGAGGCGATTCGCATTAGCAAGGATTTAGAACACTTGCCGGTTGTAATCACCACTTCCTCGGCCACCTCAGGGGAACGGGCATCGGCCGATGTTTACAACGTTGCCAAATTTATAACCAAACCCTCCGGATTGGAAGAATACCTCAAAATCGGCGGCACGCTAAAGACCCTGCTAATGAAAACCGCAGAATGAAAATCTTGCCCACTAGTGCAGAACTTTCAGTCATCCAGCGTTAACCGGACCCCATCATCTCCCACCAGCCCCGATGATTATCAGGGGATTACTGAAGCACTCGTGATTTGCTAAATTCTAGTCGCAGATCCCGATTATCATCGGGGGACTGCTGCTGATCGCTCCGCCCTTACTTCCCTAATTGGTTCAGCGCGGCTTTGAATCCCCTCACAAGCTTTTCCGCCGGACCCGTTCCCCAGTAGTGCACGAAGTAAACGGTAGGCTGGGTTCCCGTCATGTGGTGATGGATCGCCACTGCGGCGAGCCCGTTCGCGCGAAGCGCTTTAAGAACTGGAGTGACTTCCGGCGCCAGCATGGCAACATCACCGGCAATCTGGGCGTTTGCATCATTCCCGTAAAACGCCGCCCATGTATTCAGCCCCATTCGCGAGTTGATCGTCGCCCCCATCTCCTTCAACTTTAAGTCGCTCCGGCCGACAGTGATCTTGTACACAGCCCCGTTCTGTTCACCATCGTGTCCGGCAATCCGGGCAAGCTTCGCCGTGTCCATTTGACCCGCTGAGATTTTGGAGTTTCCACCAGTCACCGAACTCTGGTGTTGCGGGGAAACGCGGCCAAGCAGGTCCACCGCAGGTTTGGCCATCCTCGCCAAATCGGCGGCCTTTCCGTGACCGTGTACATGCATGTAGAAGATGCGGGGACTTTCGAAGAAAAAATGATTGTGGAGTGCGGTCACTTGCAGGCCGTTATCGAGCAGAGCGGACATGACTGGATTGACCTCATCTTCCAAAAGCACCAGATCGCCCATCATCACGTCCATTCCGCCGTCGCCCTTCGTCATCGCAAGCCATCCTCCGAAGCCGAATGGCGTGGGCGTCGCGATGCCGTCAATGGTGACCTTCAGGTCATTCCGGGGGATGTTGATCTTGAGTACGTTGTCCTTGAAGTCGCCCTGCTTCGCCAAGGTTTTCATGGCCTGATCGTATTCTGCCGGCATCTGCTGGCCGTAGGCGGAAAATATCGCCATCGAACCTATTAGGGCCATGGCACGCAGGGAACCGGCTTTTTTCATGGGTCGAGTCATTATGTTCCTCTCTTCTTGCTTTCAGCCCGGTCCAGAGCCGGTCTTTCCTCTCCGGTGAACGTCGCATCTTCCACTGCGAAAGGTCTAGCTGTTTTGGCTAATGTAGTTCCTGCACCTCCAGGTCCACTCTTACGGTTGTCCAACGATTCTTCTCGCCGTGGGCGAGCACAGGATAGGAAGTCCCGCGAACAAAAAACGCTCCAAAGCAGTTGTTGGGCTATGGGCGCGCAACGCATTCTGCAGTCCGACCCAATTTTTTGTCTTTCACCCGCAGTGATCCGCCGACGAGTTGAATCTCACTTGGATGAAAAAGGGGATGGATGCCGACAAACAAACTCATAGCGTTGACTACGGTCACAGCCATTCGCCGTTAGCAACATGATCCGCAAAGGCACCCAATTCGATTCTGTCTTGCTGGTTGTGCTACTAACCGGTATAGCGTTTGCACACGCGCTGGAGCGACTTGCCAAAATGCTGTACGATGCGGACATATACCATATTGCAACGCAATCTTTACGTAGTTTGGCGCCAAACGAATGCCGGAGGCTTCCTGGAGCCGGCGGCAATTCTTGCAACGCTTTTACTCACCATAGTGGTTCGAAAAAACAGACCGACGTTCTTATCGCCAGTATCTTTTTGCTGCTTGCGCTTCAGTTGTGTTCTTGTATTTGGTTTCCTCACTCTTAACGGAAAACATCCAGGCTTTGCGCGACTGATTTTCAAGATTTTCCTTCCTCGCCGGCGAACAGTCACAGACCCTTTGAACTCAATGTGTGCCTCCATTCTCAATCACTTACAGCTTTAGAATGGCAAATCCTCTTGCACCCCCGTGCCATAATTAGTTCAAAGGGCGGCTATTCCCACCGGAGCAGTCGCCCTTATCTAATTTCGAAAGGATGAAACATGGCCACACCAGCTCAAATCGCCGCAAACACGTCCAACTCCCAATTCTCCACTGGTCCAATCACTACCGAAGGGAAAGCGCGCTCCTCCTCAAACGCAATCAAACTCGGCTTCTATGCCAATCAAGCCGTGCTGCTAAATCCAGAGGATCACCAGGCCTACGACCACCTCGCCACTGCCTTCCGTTTTGATCTCCATCCCGCCGGTCCCGTGGAACGGGCTCTTTGCAATCAAATCGTCCTCGCCGCCTGGAATATTGAAAGGACCCATCGGCTTGAAGCTGGCCTCGCATCTAATGGAATCGACCCACTGTTATCGGAGGCTAATGCAAAAACCCTCGCCCGCATCGCCACGTATCGCATACGTTCTGAACGTACTTTTCACAAATGCCTCAAGGAATTACGGGTATGCCAAGCTTCGCACTTGCAGGATGAAAATCCAATTGTGCAAAACGAAGCCAAAGTAGTTTCAAACACAACTTCAACACAACATATTGTAAGGGGGTTTGCATTGAAGAAAATCCCTTTTGTCCGCTCCGAACTAAAAATGGGGCGCAATGATATATGCCCTTGCCACTCCGGACGAAAATATAAACATTGCTGTCTGCAAAACGAACCCAACATGGTAAGTAAAGCGGCTTCTTGAGTTACTCAGTTTGGCGAAATTGTATAGAGAAAAGAAAAGGTGTGAATAGAAAAAGGGCCAGGATTTGGTTGATCCCGGCCCTTCTTTCTATTTAAGGTTTGTAGGTAAGAGTAATTGGAGTCGATATAACGTTCGGTGTCCCGTCCGCATTCATTGTCCCGTCCCGTACAAACAGAACAAGATTGTAGACACCGGCCCCGTTTACGAATTGAATGATCGCCTTAGGACTATTAGACGATTGCAGTACAGCTGGAACCAGACCACCCGGCGCCACCATAAACAAATAAGTTAAAGGTCCGCCAGTACTGCTGGAAGCACTGGCGTCCAACGATACCTGCGCCTGGCTTGTGGTGAGCGTCTGTGGTGTTACGGAAACGGTCAATCCGTTGCTCACGGCTGGGGCACCTGCCGTGGTGGAAGAGTTCAAGGTTCCATTCACGCCATTGGGGTAGAACCCGCCGGACGTCGCATTAGCCTTGCCTCCATAGACAATGAACAGAACTTGGCCAACGGTTCGAGTCGCCGTCAGGCTATTGGCGTCAACCGGGAAATACTTCGTTCCACTTGGAGGGGGAAGAATGTCGACTCCATCAAGTGCAACCGTTGGAATTCCCAGAATAGCTACTTGCAGCCGAATGTTTGCGGCATGGGCGGCTTCCGCTTGGGCAATGCGTGCGGCGTAGCCCACAAGCACTTTACTCTGAAGCAAAGGAGCTGCTCCGGCATATGCAGTCACACCGACATCCTCAAAAGCGCGTGCCAATTGAAGGAAGTCTGTCACCCCGCCGAACCCTATCCCGAGCGCATTCAGATTAATCGCCGGACGCGCCACAGGCGTGGCCCCAACCGAGGTTAGCGCTGTCCGGATGAACTGCACATGGGCCCGTTCGTCCGCAGCAATTTGATTCGCAATAGCTCCAGTGTTTACCGAGTTGGTGCCAAAATTAACCTTGGCTCCCCCAGTTGTGGCTCCTGCCGTTCCTGATCCGGTGACGCCAATGCCCATCTGGTCTATGGTTAGTCCCGAAGTCGCTACGGTATAGAATTCAGCCTCGAGGTATTCAAGGTTCAGTGCGAAGTTGATAATGTCAACGTCGGTAGGTCCGCCGGATTGACCCAGCGCAATTCGCCCAGTGCCCATGGCTGCCGCAGCGGCGCCGCCCAGGGCCAGCTTATTCAAGAAGCGGCGTCGGTCTGGCGCAGCTTCAATAACGTTTTGTAGTAGTTTAGAGCTATTCATTGTTTTTCCTTAAGTTAGATTTAATACTAGAAGACTAAGTGAGGTGGGTTACTGTGGAAGTTGTACTCAATTCCGATGAAGGTCAACTTGACGGTAAACATGTTTCTTTGATTGGTATCCGACACATGGAGGGAGCCTCGGATTTGGAATAGAGTGATTCCTATTCCGGGGCTCCCTGCCCTGCTATCGCGTTCCCCGCGCGGCCTGTGTTTTGGCGGGGTAGTCAGCGCTAGCTTCGCCAGATGACGAAATGTCTTCTGCGCCATTTTGCTTCAAGACATCTTTCGCCAAAGTGATTTCATCGGAGGTGTCGCAATGAACGGAGAGCAGCACGCCGCCTTCCTTGATTCTGCCTTCATAGCGCTTTGCTTCGTATTCTGGAATTCCCATGCCGACGAGAGCTCCAATTAGGCCGCCCACTGCGCCTCCAACTCCAAGTCCTGCCAAAGCCCCCATAATTGGACCTGCTGCAATAAGTGGTCCCACGCCGGGAATGGCCAATGCCCCAATGCCGGCAAGTAATCCGAGAGTACCGCCGACCGCGCCGCCTGCAGCTACGCCGGTGGCCGTTCCTTCTGGAGCTTTGGTGTTCTTTTCATGAGCGAAATCTTTAGTGCTGTTGTGATCCGGCAGCAGTACCGAAATGTCGTCGCTGGTGAATCCTACGGCCATCAAGCGATCAACGCTTCGTTCAGCCTGAGCTGTCGTTGGGTAAATGCCGTAAACGGCGGTCATTTTAGATGTCATGATAATTTGATCCTTTATTGTTGGTTTGTATTACTAGCCACTAAGGCTTGACGGCCATTTCATTGGTCACTTTGTCGGCGGCGCCAGTGATTTTAACTGCCTTGGCCACAATGGATTTGACTTCTTCATCGGAGCGAACGGGACCTTTTAAAGTCACCATTCCATCCTGGCTGATGATCTTAACGTTATGCGCGTAAGTGGAGAGGGACTTGTCGGCCATCACTGACTTCCGAATTTTGGCTGTCAGTTCACGGTCGCCGGCGTTCATTTTCTGCTTGTCCGCAGTTGGAGCGCCGGAATTTCTATCGCGTTTATTGACTTTTGTATTATCAGGCTTGGGTTGCGCGTCTTGCCCAGTGCTGAGCGCGGGCAAAGACACACTGAGGGCGAATGCAAGAGCGAATGAGTGAGTTCTTGTGAGTGTCATGCGCTTTTATAAGGCAAGCGAATGGCCATAATTGAAATGGTTGAAGTTATCAGTGAAACATACGCAACGACTAACTTTCTGTAGCTACAATCGCTTCACTTAAGTGCAGAAGTTGCAGCCGCGAATCTGTTTTCGTCGTAGGAATCCTGACCGTGAGTAAGTGCTTCCGTCCGTCATCTAGTAACTTAATTGAAGTTCCACTTACAGGAAGTCCATCGAGTTCGATGGACAACGAAGGGGCGTTATTATGAACGTTTATTTCATATTGGGAGGATCGGTAGTGAAACCACATTTCGAACTTCGGCCAATCTTGAGGAATAACCGGCTTCAACGTCAGCCGGTTTCCTCGCAATTGGAAACCAAGAACTTCCTCTATCCAAATACGATACATCCAGGAAGCCGAACCGGTGTACCAGGTCCAACCGCAACGCCCCGCATAGCTGGGAGATGCGTAAACATCGGCCGCAACCACATACGGCTCGCCCCGATACCGCTCCACCTCAACCAGATTCCAGGTCTTTTCAATGGGGTTCATCAGTTTCAGAAGTTCCACTGCCGCGTCACCGTCACCCATCCTGGCGCGGGCCATTGCAAGCCACAAAGAGCCGTGCGTATACTGACCGCCGTTCTCTCGCACACCCGGAGGGTACCCCATAATGTAGCCGGGATTGGGCTCAGAATGATCAAAAGGAGGATCAAATAACTTGACTAGCTTATTATTCCGATCAACCAGTCGCTCCTCGGCGGATTGCATTGCCTCTTGCGTACGTTTAGGATCCGCTTCGCGGGAAATAGCAGCCCAGGATTGGGGCAGAGAATCGATGCTCGCCTCTGTGTTTGACTTTGAACCTAGCACCGCTCCATTGTCGAAGAAACCACGAACGTACCATTTGCCGTCCCAACATTCGCGCTCCATGGCTTTCACTAATTCGTCCGAACGTGATTGCCAATCGGCGGCCAAGACCGCGCCACTAGGCAAGTTCTCAATAAGTCGGGCAAAGTCTCGCGCCACAAAGGGCAGGAACCAACCAAGCCATCCACTCTCGCCGCGGCCTTCTGCGCCTACGTGGTTCATGCCGTCATTCCAATCGCCAGACCCAATCAGCGGGAGTCCGTGACTGCCCAGGCGCCATCCCTTTTCGATCGCCCGTTTACAGTGGTCCCACAAAGGAGCGGCTTCTGCGCTGATGGTTGGGATAAAGAGACGCTCATCCTCGCCTTTCGCAAGAAGCGCTCCTTCAAGAAACGGAATCTCAGCATCAAGGATAGAATGGTCGCCAGTGATCTCAACGTAACGGCACACGGCATAGGGCAACCAGAGTAAGTCGTCTGAGCAATGGCTTCTAACTCCGTTGCCCGTTTCCGGATGCCACCAATGCTGCACATCTCCTTCGACAAATTGCCGCGCGGCGGAAGCAAGAATATGGGCCCGCGCTAAGTGAGGTTTCGAATAAAGGAATGCCAGACAATCCTGTAACTGATCGCGGAATCCAAACGCTCCTCCCGATTGATACAGGGCAGTGCGGGCAAAGTAACGGCAACTCATGGTTTGATAAACCAGCCAACGATTGAGCAAAAAGTTCGTGGAAAGTGAAGGCGTGCGAACTTGCAGCGCTCCCAAAGTGTTATCCCAAAAACGATGAACCTCTGTCAGTGCGGATTCCACTTGCTGTTTTGTTTTGTATCGCGATAGCAGGGCTCTGACATCTTCTGTCGATTCCGCCTCGCCCAAAAGAAAGATAACTTCGGCTTGACCCCCGGGGGGAAGTTGCACCGAACATTGCAAGGCAGCGGCAGGGTCCAGACCTCCTCCCGTGCGATTGTCCAAACGAGCTGTGGTCAAGGCTGCGGGGTTAGCACAAGATCCACTTATCCCAAAAAACTGGGCTCGATCCGCAGTATAGGAAGAGACGCCGGAAGAGCAGGAGACGAACGCTTTGTTGCCGGAGCCATTCCAGTTGTGCGTGGCCAATAGCGCGTTCGACCCCTGATCCCAGGAGGTGTGAATGTGGTTCAGTAAATCTTCCCGGTCGGAACCAAGCACCCATGTTGCATAGTAAGTCACCGAAAGGGCGCGTGGATTTGGGGAATCGTTCCGCAAGCGAAGCCGGCATATTTTTATAGGATCTCCCTCGCCGTCGCCGTTGATGGGGACAAACACGGTAAGTTCCTGGCCAATGCCGTTGCTGTTGTGTTCGTACACCGTATATCCTTGTCCGTGACGCGCGCGATGTGCACTTGTGCCCCGGATTGGCAATGCGGTAGGAGTCCAATATTCTCCTGTGGATTCGTCACGAATGTAAATGATTTCCGATTGGGGATCACTGAGTGGATCGTTGTGCCATGGGGTGAGTCGATGCGCTTGGCTGTTGCCGCGCCATGTCACCCCCAGCCCACTCTCACTTACAGCTGTGCCGAAGTTCTTGTTAGCCATAACATTAATCCACGGGGCCGGCGTGTTTGTCTCGGGTTTCAGATAAATTGCGTATTCCCGGGCGTCTGGTGTAAAGCCTCCGATGCCATTGAAATAGGGTAGTTCAAGGAACGGCAAGGGTTGCGGTTGGTGTTTAACCGGAAGAATAGTAGGGGCCAAAAGAGGAAGGTTCGGGCGGCTGATTGTGCGTAGAAGTTGCTGCTGTAGCGAACCTCGGCTTCCGCTTAAAATCACATTGGAAGCTGCAAGAATTAAAGTGCGATGCTCTTCGGGAATCGCGTGCCAATCCAGCAGGTAAACATTTCCGGAACGTTCGGGGACAGGCTGGCTGGAGTGCGCGGCAATTTGGCGTTGCAACTGTAGACGCAACGGATGATCGTAGCTTGGACTTTCCTGGTTCAGGATGATCAGATCAGCTTGGAATCCCCGGGTGCGCCAGTAGGAATGCGCTTGCAGAAGCTCCCGGATTAATGGAACGCTTCTGGCATCGGTTGCTGTGATGGCAAGAATCGGCAAGTCTCCGGATACGCCGTAAATCCACAAAGACGATTGGCCCAGCACGTTACGCAGCAGGCGGTCGTCGGACGCCCGGAATGCCGCGTCTGGATAGATTAAGTGTCCGGCGAGTTCCTGGAACCGGTGCGCCGTGCTGGATCCAATGCCCAAATACCTGAACTCTAATTGGCTTCTGGTCCAGGCCATTTCGAATTGTCTGGAAATGGACTCGGGTCGACGGTATCTGGCGACCAGAGCAAGCAACTCTTCGCGGGAAGAAGCTGCAAGTGTAATGAAACATACCTCGACTCTTTCCCGTGGTTCCATGGTCAAGCGGCAGCGGAGACTAAAAATCGGATCGAGCACGGCGCCGGTGGATCCGGTGAGATCGCCTTGCAGAGCAATGGGCGAATCGGCTGTATTCCCGCGGCCAACAAATTTTCCACGCTCCGTTTCAAATTGGATCTCGCCGTTTGCGCCGGTAAGAATGTGAGCAGACCAAATGGGAATATCCGATGAAGATCTGGGCCGCCGGCGCGCGAATAACACTCCAGGTTCCACGCATTCGGTTTCAATAAACAATTTGGCGAAAGTCGGATGCGCCTTGTCCATAGCATGTGGAGCTAAGGCTAGTTCCAGATAACTGGTAAATTCGATCTTGCGGCTACGGAGCGATCGATTGGTTACGGAAACACGTCGCAATTCTGCATTGTCTTCAGCCGAAACGGTGACATGCATTAACGTCTCGATGCCCATGAAGATGCGATGGAATTCCGCGTGGTCGGCCGTGAACCGGACGGTGGTTGCTCCAAGATTTGCTCCCAATGGGTTTGGAGTTGCGGCCCAGCGCACGTCCGATTTCAAGTCACGGATATAGAGGAACGCACCCCACGGATCAAGCGTTGAATCCGCTCTCCAGCGGTTGATGTCAAATCCATTCCAACGGGAATAGCCAGTTCCGGAATTTGTGATCATCAAGGAGTACTTGCCGTTGCCCAGAAGTTGGGTTTGCGGAATGATCGTTTTCTGTTCCCAGTTTCTTTGCATCTGCTGTTCGACGGACGCGACCTTAATCGTTGGTTCGTCCACCTGCGTGTCCTCAGAAATAGGACTGCTGATTGGTATCCGCTCAAACAGCAGAGACTCAAAGGCTCGGATGCGCAAATCGTTTCGGAAGCGCCTTTTGATGGGGTCGCGATGCAGTAGGTTATTAAGCGCCAGCAAGGACATGCCTTGGTGGTGGGCCATATAGGAATAAATGATCAGACCTAGATCGCCACCTCTCTTTGCTTCTCGAGTGAAGTCGATAGATTCGTAAAAACCCATCGTGCCGATTACACCCAATCCTTCCAGGCGCTTCAGGTTGTCGATCGCTGCGGGAGGGTCCAGCGGAAGAGCTAACATGCTGGCGTATGGAGCAACGACGAGCGAGCCTTTGAGGTCACGCTGCAATGCCAACTGTGGTACTCCGAATGCGTGGTATTGATAGATTTGATTAGCGTCCAAAGCGCTATAAGCACATTCGGAAACTCCCCACGGAATATTGTTTTCCCGACCGTAATCGATCTGTCTATTGAGCGCGTCCCCGCACGCCTGGTCTAGAAGGGAATTGGGGAAGCTTTGTGCATAAAGGGCAGGCATTAAATATTCGAACATTGTGCCGCTCCAACTTAATAGAGCCCGTTGATTAGGAGTTGTCACCAGGGGCCGGCCCAGGGCTTTCCAATGAGTAAGCGGCACATCGCCTTTGGCTATGGAAACCAGACTGGCCAAGCGGCATTCACTGGCCAACAGATCGTAATGACTTGTAAAAACAAGGGGGTCCCCAACCGCGTAACCCACGCCGAATAATTCCCGGGAAGAGTCAAACAGGAACTTCATGTTCATTCCGTCCGCGAGGCGAACGGAGGTGGCTCCCAGTTCCCTGAGATTGCGAACGGACTCAGTTGCGAGCGCCCGGGAACGCACATAAGATTCTGCCAGCCGGTCGAGCCAGGTAGCGAGTTCGGGAGACCTTCCCGGGTCTCCGCGTTTGAATAGGATGGAATCCACAAAGGGGCTACCTTGCTCTGCTAGCTCTAGCAACGATGGCGCCGTATGCAGCGCGCGGCGGCGCATTTTTACTATCTCGTCGCCTAGTTCGCGAACTAAGGAATCCGGCGGTTGAGTGAGGACTTCCATCCAAGTTAGATATCGGTCAATGGAGGCAATCCAAAATTCCAACTGTTGGTCAACCTTCGCTGCCCAATAGGAACGTTCATCCCCAGGAGAACGAACTTGCAGCAACTGTTTTGCCGGCCCTTGGGCCAAGCGCAAGCGGCCGATGAGGGCATGTCCTTCCACTTTGCCGCGCAACAATCGGCGTAGGGCTTGTATTGGAACGGACGCGGAAGGGTCGCCACCGCAGACCCGCCGAAGCAAGGCCAACGCATCGAACAATCCGCGCAAGCTGAGAGAGCTGATGATAGGGGAAGAAAGCGTATCTTTGCAACCTTGATTGAGAACCCACAAACCAGCCAATAGATTGCCGCTATCCACAGTGGAAACATATCGAGGGGGCAAAGGAGCAAGGCTTTGGATGTCGTACCAATTCAACAGGTGGCCTTCGTATTGCTCCATGCGTTGCATAGTCGCCAGAGTTAGGCTGCAGCGACGCCATAATTCATCGGTGGTGATGTAGCCGAAATCGTGAGCCGCCAGCGCTGAATTCAACCAAAGGCCAATATTTGTAGGCGAGGTGCGCTGGGCCACTTCGACGCGAAGCGCCAATTGGGAATTGTCGGGGGGCAGCCAATTAGTCTCTTGCGTCACCAGGTCGTCAAAATAGCGCCATGTCTGACGGGCAATCCGGCGAAGGTAAACGCCATCACTGTGGCGAAGCTTGCTATGGCTCGATATCGCGCCGGGATGGGCGAGCCATTTCATTAAACCCGGAGAGGCAATCCAAAGAGCAACGAAGTAACCGGCGGGAAAAAGCGCATCACGCGCGCTGAGTACCAACATTAGAATGCACGAAAGTCCGCTAATCACTAACAGGGCCTTCATTGTGGAACCAATGTGGATCCTCGAATCGCGATGAACACCTTCGGCTGTTTGCCACTCGAGTAGATGGCGGCGGCTAATCCATCGCCGAAACGTGACCCGCGCAATAGCGTCCGCCGCAAGCCATGCCTGATGGGGAAGAAAGGCTAATAAGACAATCGTTCTGATTAATTCATCGGCGGCGCCATGCCAGCCCTGAATCTTTCCTTGCATACGCAAGGCGAGCCTTTCGAGCAATGGCGCAAGCACCGGGATGGCCAAGGCTAGCAGCATCACCAGCGTCCATAGACCGGGGGTGGCTGAGATTAGCCATCCAAACAGAAGGAGCAGCACCGAGGCGATGGGCACACCACTTCTGCGCAAATTGTCGAAGATCCGCCAACGATTAATTGGCGTGAGTGGATTAGGAGACAAGGGTCCTGAACCGCTTTGAACTTTGGAGAGCATCCATTCGGCAATCTGCCAATCACCGCGTATCCAGCGATGCTGGCGCTTGCAATAGCCGGCATAATCGAGGGGAATGTTTTCGAACAGTTCGATATCGGTGGCCAAGCCCACGCCAACGTGCGCACCCTCAATCAAATCGTGGCTAAGGATTGTTTCCGGGGGAAAACGTTGATGCAAAATGGAGCTGAACGCACGGACCTCATAAATTGCCTTGCCGTGAAAGATGGCATGGCCGAATAGATCCTGTTGGGCATCGGACACAGTCTGACAATAGGGATCGGTGCCGGTTGCATCGGCGAAGATGCGTGTGAATCGAGTAGCAGTGGCGTCGGGCAGGGCGACGCTGACCCGCGGTTGAATGATGGTGTAGCCTCGAACTCGAGTTTGATTGTTTGGATCAATCTCAACACGATTCAGAGGGTGAGCGATCGTTTCTACTAATCGGCGGGCGGCTCCCGGGGGGATTTGAGTATCGGCGTCCAACGTAATTACGTAACGAATAGGCACAGGCAGCGAGCCCGACGCAAGAAGTTGCTGGGAGCCTTCTCCATTTAGGAAGGCATTCAAGTCTTCCAGTTTGCCGCGCTTGCGTTCCCGTCCAATGTACAACTGTTCGCTTTCCGACCACGATCGCGGACGGTGGAACAGAAGGAAGCGTCCACCGTTGTGGCGCTTATTCAGCTCTTCAATGCCTCCGCGGATAGTTTGAAGCAGCGCGGTATCGCGGGCGGTAGTGGGGGTGGGCGCATCCTCAAAATCGGAAAGCAACGCAAAATAAAGATTGTCCTCGGGGTTGGCGAGAAATCGAATTTCAAGTTTTTGGAGTTCCAGCTTTATAGCTTCGTGCCCGGAAAGCATCATGGGAACAACAACCAGGGTTGCGTGTTCAAGCGGAATTCCAGACTCAAGATCTAACTTGGGTAGCTTGCAAGGAGGGTACAGGGAGATGACCATGCTATGAACTACTTGAATAGCCAGTTCGCTTAACGGAAATATAGCGAGGACACCCAATAAAACCAGCATGCCGGGCGGTCTGACTCCTGTTTCCCAAGCCGATAGGAGCACGAGAGCTAGAAAGCTGAATGTGATGACGAGAATCGAGGAAATGTAAGCGCCCGAGGAGTGGCGGTTCGCAGAGCGCAAGAAGCGAGTAGAAACGGGAATTCGAGCCCGCGTTTCACTTTCGAGTTCCACCAGGCCCTCATCTGTCAAATAGTAGGAAACGAGGCGCGAGCGGGGAGAGTTTCCTTTGCCGGCCAACGCAACGGCCCTTTCGGCTACGGTAAGTTCATCCATCGAGGAATAACGGGCGGTGTGTTCCACAGCCTTGCGGCATTGATCGCGCGTTAGGAAATCGCTTTGGCTGTAGACGCCCGATGGGTCCAAGCGAAGTTCCTTTTCAACAAGCGACGTGGCTTCAAAAACATCGGAAAAATCAATACGGGCGAGTGTTCGAAGGCTTCCGAGTGCATTGGAAATAGAAACACATTCCGCAGCCTCGCGATTATGTTCGATGCGCACCAACTCATCGAGCGAGGAACCGGGGCTAGTTTCAATCCAATGCTGAAAGCGAGCGAGGGCGTTATCCTCGTCATGCAGTTGTTCCGCCAAGCAAGTGATGAAATAAGGCTGGGCCGCGTCTGATTCGGCAGCCATTTGCGTTAAAATCCGCTCCAAGCTATCCGCGTCCCGTCGTGAGCTTGAAATCAAGCGATTTGCCCAGAAATACGCCGTCTCCCGAATTTGTTGATTACGGCTTACACGGGATGCGAAGCCAGCCAGCGCTTCCAGTAGCGCCAAGCGCAACAAGAGAGGCAAAGCCCACAGTTCGCACATGGACAATGGGCGTAATTCCTGGGAGCGGTGAAGCGAATCGACAATCTCATTGACTTGTACGACGTGATCGCCGGCGGAGGCGATTTGTTTTGCGAGATCGAAGGCGTACTCGTAACCGTCAGAGCCTTGGGCGCGGTAACGGGAAGCGCGAGGCTGTTTAGGAAGGTGCTGGTGCAGTTCCTTGATTTGTGATCTGGCCAGGTGAGCGTTATCCAGCAACCATTCGGCCGATGGACTAAGTGGGTGGTCCAAAATCAATGAATTGCGCAAGTGGTCCAGCGAACATTTCAGCGAGGTTTCACAATCGCGCAATCTTGCGCGGATGCGCTGATCAGGCTGCAAATCCGGCACGGAACCTTTAAGATTTGGTGGGAGGACAAAAAGGGCCGGAGTACCTTCGGCACACATGATGTCGACACCTTCTTTTAGGCGGGACCGATCAATCAGGTTGCAAAGGAGGGCTTCGCCATCCATTTGTGGGATGCGGGAATCGGCTCTTCCCTTATCCCCTGTTTCGGGATTCCCTCCAAGCAAAGTGATGGATTTAAGTCCTTTTGAGCGAAGGGCTTTGTAGGCGATTGAAGCCTTATCGGGATCCTTTGTATAAATTCCAATGAGTAAACACGTTGATTTTGGACGCATTCTTTTGCACGAGCTAAAGGCTGGTCATCAAACACGGCGGCGAAACAATCGAGTTAAGACACACAACAAGCAAAGAGTAGCCGACAATAGGACGGCCGATTTCATGGAAAACTCAATCTGGGATTGCCCCATGGCCAGAGGAATGGTTCCGAACAGCGAAAGCAGAGCAAACATTAAAATCCAACCAATCATTTATACACCCTTCCTTTTTTGTAGTTCGAATAAAAGCATAGGCAATTGCAGTGCCAATGGTAGCGCATCGCTTTTCAAGAAGATAGCTTACAAAGGCACGTACAAATATTTCTACTTGATGCAACAATTGCACCTATCCAACCGGCAATCCATAGATAAGAGCAATGGTCTTTTGATTGCTTCAGGTAGTTAACATGACGAAAGAAAATTATGGCGAAGCATACACGCAAGGCTACGTGAGAACTGTACGTTATTTGTGCAGCCGGGGGATTTCCGCTGAGTTTTCCCAAGAATTGGCACAGTCGGCCTGGGTGAGAGGTTGGGAGAGAATACAACAGTTGAGGAACGACACCATGGTGCTTACCTGGGTCAACACCATTGCCTTGAACACTTATAGAAACGGATTGCGAAATGCTCCGCAAATGGAACCACTGAAAGAGTATTCATGCATCGCCGAGGATCATCTTGCATCGATTGACATCCAGCGGATACTAACGCGATGCGCTCCACACCAGCGGAAGTTATTTGAGAGATGTCTGGACGGGGCGACGGTACAGGAAATTGCAGAAGATGAACAAGCCTCCATGACCGCAATCCGGTTACGGCTATTGAGAGCAAGGAGAGATGTATTTCGGACATTGACCCGGATAGATAAGCGAAGTGCAGAAGTTGCGCTCTGATGTAACAATTCCTTGGCTGTGCACTGGAAATTACTTATTAAGTCGCCCTAAGTCGAATGGCACCGGGATTGCATGATCACAAAGCGAGTCGAAAAGTTAAGGAGACACAGATGAAAAAAAGAATGATCACATTCGCCGCGTTATTGATAAATACAACCTTGTTCGCAGCTTCCAACAGAGACGTAGACAAGCGGTTGGAAGAATCAGCCATGGTGCTGAAAGAAGTTATGGACGCTCCTGATAAGGGCATTCCCGAAGACCTACTGGACAAAGCGCATTGCGTGGTAATCGTGCCTGGGATGAAGAAAGCCGCCTTCATTATTGGCGGCAAGTATGGGAAGGGTTTCGTAAGTTGCCGCGTGGCGGGCGGATGGTCGGCCCCCGGTTCGGTGCGAATTGAGGGAGGATCAGTGGGATTTCAAATTGGCGGCTCAGAAACCGATGTAGTGATGCTGGTGATGAATGAGCGCGGGGGGGAGAAATTGCTTTCAAGCAAATTCACATTGGGCGGAGAAGGCGAGGTGGCAGCCGGGCCGGTTGGGCGATCAGCAACAGCACAGACGGATGCAAAAATGACAGCGGAAATTCTCTCCTGGTCTCGTGCGAGGGGCGTATTCGCAGGAATTTCCCTGCAGGGCGCGACTTTAAGGGAAGACCTTGACGACAACGAAGTACTCTATGGATCGCGAATGCAAAATGCGGATATAGTGAAGAACAAAGTTGCCTTCCCCGCAGGAGCTTCGAATTTGCAAAGTGTTTTGAAGAAATTTTCACCTAAAGAAAAGTAAAGAAGAGGAAACCTAACGATGGACAGGAATGGAACGACGAACTTTTTAATCGGACTTGGAGCCGGTTTGGCTCTAGGCATTCTTTACGCCCCGCAACGGGGCGACGAGCTACGCAGAATGGTTGCCAATAAAACCAAACAAGGCGCGGAAGAACTGAAGGGTCACGCTGCCGAATTTTGGGATTCCGCGAATGAACTGGTGGAAACCGGTAAGGCGGAAATATCGCGCAAGCAAGAAGAAATTAAGCAGGCGGTCAAGGCCGGAAAGGTGGCCTACCAGGAGACCGTAGGCTAACAGACAGGGCGGCTATATCCCCGAAGCCGCCCTGCACTTTTCCTGGAATGATTCTCTGGTTTTAGAGACCTAGGAGGGTTTCGTATGCTCGAATCTGTGTTTGTTGTCTTAGTTGTTTTGTGGTTACTGGGGGTTGTTACCTCTTACACCCTTTACGGCTTTATTCATTTACTGTTAATTCTTGCGATTGCGGTTTTACTGATCCGCATCATTCAGGGAAGAAGACTGGTTTAGTTGTGCCTGACTTCGGCGAGTTAGCGAATTTCAGATGGGGCTTTGGCAGGAGAAGGCCAGGCCCCTTTTTTTTGACTTATAAAGGAAAACATTCTATCTATGGCGAATAAAACAGAAACGGGAAACGGAAGTGTGAAGCAGGCACAGCCAGTGATGGTTGAAGAAGGCAAAGTGATGCAATCGTACGGGCAATTGGTGACGATGCATTTGGGTTTAAAAAAAGAAGTCTGCGCGAACAGTGTGAAGGCCCTAAACGGAATTTTAGCCGACACGATGACATTGCGTGATCTTTACAAGAAACACCACTGGCAAATTTCGGGCCCGACGTTTTATCAACTTCATTTGCTGTACGATAAGCATTTTGAAGAACAGTCGGAGCTGGTGGATGAAATTGCGGAGCGCATTCAGTTGTTGGGCGGTATTAGCGTGGCCATGGCTGCTGACGTTGCCGAACTAACAGGAATTGAAAGGCCACCCCAAGGAAGGGAAGAGGCCTCCGTGCAAGTTTCCCGATTGGTCAAGGCTCATGAAAGGATCCTGATTGAATCCCGGAAGGCTGGGGAGAAGGCCGATGACGCGGGAGATTGCGGCACTAACGACTTATTAGTAAGTAGCGTAGTTAGGACCAATGAACTTCAAGTATGGTTCTTGTCAGAGCACTTAGTGCCACTATTGCAGAAGTAGAAAACTTATTTATTTAACGAAATCGCAAAACCATTAGAGAAGCCCCAATGTGACCGTTATTCGGTGGATTGGGGTTTCAAACAGTTCGATTAGTATTGCACGCAATCGTCTTCGCTACAGCTAACTTCCGGGTAAGGAAAAAACATTTCTTGATGATACTTAAGAGTCCTTTGGGGGTGATCTTTGTCAAAGGCCGTATGGGTGGCCATTGTGAGAAGAAGATTTATTGTCGGACAATTCCTTTTAGCTTGGAATCAATGCTTAACCATATAAACGGCAGTTAATTAAGGCACCTTCCATAGATCAACTCCGGTACCCACAGACAGTTGCTGAGTGGACCTATCTGTCACCAATGGCGAGCGCTCTTATGATTCTCAATTCAAGCGTGGGGCTCGGCTTGGGACTTGGTGCGGGGGGCTGCGAAATCCGGGACGGGGCTGCAAATTCATGAAGATGTTCTGCTTACGGAAAACTTGCAAAAGAATTGCACCCCCGTCCCGGATTTCACGAATTGGACAGACAGGTTCCCTTTACGGCTTGCAACAACTACCGTTTCGAGGTTAACCTTTCCGGAAACCAGCCAATTCTTCATTGCGGGTGGATCTTAGAAAGGGTCATTTTAAGTCAGTAACTTGGCACTTAGGACACCAGAAGGTGATTCGCGCGCCTTCTCCCTGCTTCCGGGAAACAATTGGCGTTGCGCATCGGCGGCAGGGATCGCCGCGGCGTTTATAAACCCACAATCTTGCCGAGGGATCGCTGCGCCCGCTTGTACGCCTCATTCCCGTGTAGGTGACAATTTGATCCACCGCTCCATCGGCGACATTAGCCAATAAAAACTTGCGGGCATTTATCATCAACCCGTGCAGTTCCGCATCTGAAAGGGTGCGCACCAAACGAAACGGATTGACGCTACAGGCGAAACACACTTCCGATTTAAAGACGTTGCCGAGCCCTGCCACCAGATGTTGCCGGAGTAGCGCCTCGCCTATTTCCAAATCGGGGTGCAACCGAATTAGCGCAATTGCCAATGCGGCATCGAACTGAGGTGACAGCACGTCAGGCCCCACGCGTAACACGCTGCGGTGACGACTGAGAGTGTCTGTGGTAAGAAATTCCGCGATGGGGACTTGAAACGCGACGGCGGTGAAGGCGGCTGTATGAATCACCGCTCGCATTTCAATACGTGGACGCTGCCAGCGTTCGCCGGGCCGGTAAATGTGCCAGCTACCGCTCATCAACATGTGGGTGAGCAGAATCAGGTCGCCTGAAAAGTAGATTCGTAACCATTTGCCATTGGAGTCTACATGATCCACGATTCGCCCTTTCAGTGGTTGATCGGCATCAATGCGGGCGAGTTGAGGGAGCTGGGTTTCAAACCCAATAACCGTCTGGCCCGCAAGCGCGCGATTCAACGTCCGCGCTGCCCGGTAAATTGTATCGCCTTCAGGCATCGTCACCGCTTTCGTTCGCTCCCGTTTGCGGGTAAGCCAGGGCCGGGGCCGTGCGACGCATTTGAAAGCCGGCGGCGGTGGCAACGAATCCGCTCATTTCCAGAAATGGCCCCAGGAAATGATCTTGCGCGGGTTCCTGATTGATAGTTGAAATCAACAGGCCGCTGCGCCTGTCCACCTGACGCATCGCCACTGCTGCCAGCTTTTGCGCCACTTCGCGGGCGATTTGGCTGCGCTCCGGTTCTTCCTCGGGAAGGAATAATTGTATGGCGGGATTACGCCTTCTATAGAACGCACTTAGCCGTCCGTTTACCAGCACAACGTTTCCGCCCGATGCCCGCGACATGGAGTGTGCGGAAACGTTCGTGGTCCAGGGTAGTAGCGAGCCGTAAGGGTTGGCTGGATCGGATGCGGAGAGTTGCACAGTCTCGAAACTTTCGCCAGGCGTACCGAAGGTGCGCAGCAAATCGACTGCCGCTGGCGTTGCGAACTGCGCCGCCCCCATGCCAGCGACAAACATGCCTCTGCGGATCCAACCGTTTTCCTCCATGGTCTTTAGGGCCGCATAAATGGGTGGGTATCCACCGCGAACATTTTCGGCGATGGCTGTTTCGCGCATGACGATGCCATTTCTGACCAACATTTGTTGCGCCTGAGCGGCGCTCCATTCGGCGAGCGTTGCGGGTTGGATGACCCTTTGTTCAGTTAACGACCAACGACCTTGACCCGCACGTTCCGCCACTCTTCTTGTTCGTGCGCGCTGTAAAAAGCCAACGGAGCCGGCGGCAAACTGCTCGTGGGAATGCGCACGACGGTTCTCTTTCTGAAATAAGGCCCGCACAGGTTGGAAGTTGTCGTTGGTGATCCATCCCGACCAAACTAACTCCCAAATCGCATCCTTGGTTTCATTCGCCAGTCCGCCCAGGGATTGATGAATGGTAGCTTCAAACAATGCACCTTGGCGGCGGAGCAAATCCAAAATCTGTTTGGCAAGATCAGACAGCGATTCCGGCAACGTTTGCAAAGCGCCTGGTGCGATTAACTTGCTTACTGATTCGGCCAGGTATAGCGATATGCGGCCGTCTCGGGTGCCCAGCGGCTCGCGGCCGAACCAAACGACATCGCCGGAAGCAAGCAGAATATCGAGATCGGACGGTTGGTATTGAGTGACGCGAGCAGGCAGGATTTCGCGCTCCAGTTCCGATGCGATCAATTCACTACCCTGCAGAATTTCAATGGCATCCAACAGCGCGTCTATGCCTTTGCGCGGAGTTGTCACGCCCTGCCATTTCATAAGCATCCTGGTAAAAGCGGTTTGTTCTGCGGGCACAACTTCGCGCCGCAAGCGAGCCAGAGTTTTCCGGCGGACTTTTTGCAGGACATCCGGATCGCACCATTCGCGATGGATACCGCCGGGTCGAAATTCTCCCTCCAACAATTTCCCATCGGCATGCATGACGCGTAGAATCGTTTCCACTTCCGATTGCGCCAACCCATATCGTATACAGACTTCGGATGTGGTGAAGGGGCCGTGTGTGCGAGCATACCTGCGCAAAATTCCGGCCAGTGGGTCGGCGACCGGAGTTAGAAATGTCATGGCTAAACCGGGGGGAAGCGGAGTGCCTACCGCGTCCCGGTAGCGGGCTGCATATTCAACTGGAATGAAGCGTGATTCTCCGGCGATGCGCACTTGCACAGCGCGCCGTGAATTTGCCAAAGCCTGCACGGTGGTGGCGATGGCTGGCGTAGCGCAACGGGCGGTAAGCTCTGATTCAGTGAGATCTCCAAGCTTTAACAATAGATCGTGGAGGCCGTCTTCATGGCGCGCCTGGTATTCCGGATCCAGTGCTTGAAGTTGAGCCTCTACTTCATCCATAGCGGCCTTGTCGAGTAACTCGCGAAGGTCAACATGGCCCAGAATTTCTTCCAATTGCGATTGATCGATGGAAAGGGCCTGCGCGCGCCGTTCGGCCAGCGGAGCATCGCCTTCGTAGATGTAATTCGCAATATAGGAAAACAGCAAGGCTGAGGCGAATGGCGAGGGCTTTGATGACGTGATTGAAGTGACGCGGATCTGCCCCTGTTCAATTTTCTTCAGGATTTGAGCGGCCGCGCCCAAGTCCAACACCTCTCGTAAACATTCGCGATAGGTTTCCAGCAGAATGGGGAACGAAGAATACCTTGCTGCAACGGCCATCAACTCAGCCGCGCGTTTCCTCTGCTGCCACAATGGTGCGCGCAAGCCTGGGCGCCTGCGGGGCAACAAGAGAGCGCGCCCGGCAGCCTCGCGAAATTTGGCGGCAAACAATGACGTGCTGCCCAACTGGCGCAGCACTAAATCTTTCAGTTCAGCGGCGGAAGGGAGGAGGTCTGCTTCTTCCAATATATCGGCGCCATCCGGAACACGGATCACAAAACCGTCGTCGGACCACATTGTCTCAACATCCACGCCTCGTTGCGCGCGCAGCCGCGATGTCACCGCCATGCACCACGGCGCGTGAACACGACTGCCGAACGGAGTCAGGACACAGATGCGCCAATCGCCTAACTCATCGCGGCAGCGCTCTATCAGGATTTCTTCATCATTCGGGATCACTCCAACCGCTGCAGTCTGGTCACCCAGGTAGCGTAAAAGGTTCTCCGCTGCGTTTCCGTCTAAGCTGTGGTCCTCCACCAGTTTGTTGTAAGCCACCAACCGAGGAAGTTGAGTGAGTTCCCGCGTCATTTCGCCAATACTCCTGCCAAATTCTGCGGTGCGGCTGGCGCTATCGCCACGCCAAAAGGGCATTTTGCCTGGTTCGCCGGGGGCGGGCGAGACTAGAACGCGGTCATGCGTAATCTCTTCTATTCGCCAAGTGCTGGCGCCAAGGATCACAGTATCGCCGGTGCGGCTTTCAAAGACCAGTTCTTCGTCAAGTTCGCCCACACGTGCGCCGCGCGTGGCGCCCGCCAGGAATACGCCGAAAAGGCCGCGATCCGGAATAGTGCCGCCGTTCACTATGGCAACACTCTTGGCGCCTTCCCTTGGCGTGATGCGATTTGCGACGCGATCCCAGGTGATGCGAGGGCGAAGCTCGGCAAATTCGTCCGAAGGGTAACGTCCGGAGAGCATGTCAAGAACGCTTTCAAACGTGGAACGCGGCAACTCGCAATAAGGCGCAGCTTGGCAAATCACTTGATACAGTTGATCGACGTCCCACGGGTCCATTGCAACCATGGCGACAATCTGTTGGGCCAGCACATCCAAAGGATTTCGCGGGTAGCGTACGCTTTCGACTTTGCCCAGTTGCATGGCCCGAGTGATGGCTGCACATGCGACCAAATCACCACGGAACTTGGGAAAAATCACGGCCGCACTTACTCCGCCCACATGGTGGCTGGCGCGGCCGATGCGTTGCATACCGCTAGCAACCGACGGCGGAGATTCAATCTGCACCACCAGATCGATTGAGCCCATGTCTATACCCAATTCCAAAGACGAAGTGGCCACGATGCCCCGCAAGGTACCAGTTTTCAGACGCTCTTCAATGTCTTTCCTTTGTGCCGCAGCCACACTGCCGTGATGAGCGCGCACCAAGACTTCGGACGCAAGCTCATTCACTGCTGCTGAAATTCGTTCAGCAAGCCTGCGGCTGTTAACGAAAATCAGCGTGGAACGGTGAGACCGGACCAGTTCCAACAGCTTCGGGTGAATTGCACTCCAAATGGAAGGCCGCACGGGACCTTGCGAAGCAGGGCCGCTGGGGATAGGCTCAATCTCATCCAGCCGGCTCATGTCTTCCAGCGGAACTTCGACGCGCAAATCCAATTTTTTAGGCGCGCCGGCGTCGACAATCGTGACTGGACGGAAACGCGGAGTTTTTAAGTCGTTTATGGATTCTACGTCTGGCTCCATCTCAGCGTCATCCGATTCCAGAAACTCTTCGGGTTGGGTTGATTTGGAGACACGAACACGGGAAGTATTGACAGCTTCGGCTCCCCCCAGAAAATGAGCCACTTCGTCGAGTGGCCTTTGCGTTGCGGAAAGACCAATCCGCTGAAGACGTCTGCCACACAGATGTTCCAGACGCTCAAGAGACAATGCTAAATGCGTCCCCCGCTTGCCCGGGACCAACGCATGAATTTCATCCAGAATGACGGTATCGATGGTCCTCAGAGATTCACGCGCGTTCGAGGTTAATAAAAGATAAATCGACTCCGGAGTTGTGATCAGAATATCGGCTGGTTTTCTTACAAAACGGGAGCGTTCGGCAGCGCTTGTGTCTCCGGTACGAATGGCAATGGACGGTTCATGAAATGCCATGCCATGTTTGCGAGCCATTTGAGCGACACCCACTAATGGAGCTCGCAAATTTTGTTCCACGTCCACGGCAAGAGCTTTGATTGGAGAAATGTATAAAACGCGGCAGCGGTCGGCCGGTCCCACGGCGGGGCGAAACATCAGTTGATCGATGCACCATAAAAATGCAGAGAGGGTCTTGCCGGTTCCCGTAGGCGCTAGGATTAACGTCGATTCTCCACGCGAGATCGGAGGCCAGCCTAATTTTTGAGCTTGGGTCGGCGAAGGGAAGACTGCATTAAACCAGTCGCGAGTGGGGGCGTGAAAAAGCGTCAGCAACTGCGCAGTTGTGTCTGCAATATTATCTGCTGGAGTATTTACGCTCACTCTATCAACAACGCCTTCACTGAATCGAAGTTATCAGCCTCAGCTGCGATTTTGTCAGTGCGCCATCTGGCCATTCTTGGAAAGCGAACGGCAATTCCTGATTTGTGACGATTCGAGCGTTGGATTCCTTCGAAAGCAATTTCAAAAACCAGATCAGGTTTCACTGTACACACGGGACCGAATTTCTCCAGGGTGTTTCGCCGAATGAAGGCATCCACTTCCCGAATTTCGATATCGGTTAGCCCGGAATACGCCTTGGCGAAAGGTACAAGATTTTCATTGTCCCATAGTGCAAACGTGTAATCGGTAAATAAGCTGGCGCGTCGTCCGGAGCCTCGCTGGGCATACACCAGTACCGCGTCCACTGAAAAAGGTTGAACTTTCCATTTCCACCAGACGCCACGTTCACGTCCAACCCCGTATGGCGAATCCCGACGTTTTAGCATCAGGCCTTCGGCAAGCAGGTTGCGAGCTCCACTGCGAAATTCTGCGGCTTCCGCCCAATTCTTGGGTTGCAGCAGTGGCGAGAAATGAAGGGGCAATTTATGTAGAAATTCCCGGCGTTGATCTAAACTACGGGACCTAAGGTCTTGCTCTTGCCATTCGAGTAAATCGAAAGCAAAGACACGAGTTGGTGTGGATTCAAGCAGTTTCCTGCCGGGAGTTTTCCGTGTGATGCGATGTTGCAAGTCGGCAAAGGGGAGGACTGCATCTTTCCATGCGATCAACTCGCCATCGATCACAGTGCCATCCGGCAAGGACGAGTATTGCTCGACGATTTCGGGAAAACGTTCCGTTAGCCGCTCGCCGCCTCGCGACCAAATGTAAACTTCTCCCTTCCGTTTAATCAATTGAGCCCGGATGCCATCCCACTTGTACTCAATGACCCAATCGGCAATGTCCCCCAGAGTATCAGGCTCCCCTTCCAGCGGATGCGCCAGGCAAAAAGGATAGGGCTGTCCGGGATTGGCGTCAGTGGCATCTTTGTTAGTTAAAGCCTGCCAAGTTTCAGCGGATGGCTTCCAATCGCCTGCTAAACGGTGAGCGACGACGTTGGGTTCGATTCCTGAGGCGGCCGCAATAGCCTTTGTGACCAGCGCTTCGGAAACTCCCACGCGGAACGAACCGGTGATCAACTTGTTCCACACAAATCGCTCTCTGGCCGAAAGCAAATTCCAGCTTTCAAGTAGGAAGCGGCGCTGCTCCGTTTTGTCCATGGCACGCAGTGGAAGCAAGCGGGCGGTAATGAACTGATCCAAGCTTTCTTCGTTGGGGTGATTGGGTGAATCGACGATCAGCAGTGCTGCGGTTTCGGCCAAATCTCCGACGGCTTCGTAGCACTCATCAAACAACCACGTGGGCACACCGGCCGATTCGGCAGCCATCTCAGCCACCACACGGGAAGGAACGGGCGCCCGCAACTTTCCTCCGCGCAAAAAGAACACTGCCCAAGCAGCATCGGCAGCAGGTGCTTTCCGTAAATAGTCGCTTAGCTCGGCGACTTTATTGTTAGTTTTAGTGGACCCATCAATAGCAAAGTACAGATCAGCGAATCGTCTCACGGGACGTTCCCCTCTTCGAGTTCCTGCGGCACTTCATCTTCTTCTGAGAACTGCGTTTTTAGTCCGACGGCGGCAATCCCTTTCTCATTTAACCAACGAACCAAAGGGGCGACCGATCCGTGGGTGACCCAAACTTGTTCGGCACCCGTTTGCTGGATCGCAGAAAGCAGACCCGGCCAGTCGGCATGATCGGAGAGGATAAAGCCGCGATCAATGGCGCGTCTCCTTCGATGGCCGCGAACCTGCATCCAACCTGAGGCCATGGCGTTCGAGAAATCTCCAAACCTGCGCACCCATGCCGACCCGTTCATGCCAGGCGGGGCCACGATAAGCGCGCCTCTAAAATCCTTAGTGTTCGCCTCCATCGCGTAGGTAGTGGGGGGAAGCTGGATGCCACTTTGCCGGTATATGTCATTCAGACGCTGCACCGATCCGTGGGTGTAAATGGGCCCGATTGTCGAGTCGACGCCCGCTATCAGGCGTTGCGCTTTACCGAGAGAATAACCGTACAGCACACTTGCTCGTTTATCGTCACGATTTTGTTGCCACCAAGCGTTAATCCCGGCGAATGTTTCCGCGCTGGAAGGCCAGCGAAAGATTGGAAGTGCAAAGGTGGCTTCGGTGACAAATCCGTTGCAGCGGACTGGTTGAAAAGGCTCATTGGTGCGGTCGGGCGCTAACTTGTAGTCCCCGGAAACCACCCAGGAATAGCCGTTGAGATCTACCTTAATTTGGGCTGAGCCAAGTATGTGGCCAGCAGGGTGAAGCGAGACTTTTAGGGAACCGATGTTGAGTGGGCTATCGTAGGCGAGCGTTTGAACTGTGATATCCGGCCCCAGCCGCGCGCGCAAAATTGGCGCGCATGTAGTTGCGCATAGGTAGTTGAGCGAGCCGACACGGGCGTGGTCGGCATGGGCATGCGTGATTACCGCGCGCTCAACGGGACTCCATGGATCAATGTAAAAATCGCCCCTCGGACAATACAATCCTGCCTCGCGCATTTCAAGAAGTGGAGCGTCCAAGCCCATACATGTTTAATGCTTGGTTGTTGCAATTTGATGGCCTAAATTAAAGGGTGTGAGGGTAGGCTCAGTCAACGGGAACCATTTATCCCATGAAATGGTTTTGAAAAACAATTGGCCTTGCCGTCATAGGATCACGCAATAGCGTCTACCCAATTGGTGAGACTGAAGTGCGTAAAAAGGGTGGCCAAAGGGGACACGGTACCCTGATCTTCGAGACAGTCAACTGCCGTTTACAGGTTTATAAATCCCATCCACTTGCATGATTCTTCTGAAGTCACAAACCATAATCTGATCCAGCTTCAGGATACACCTGATGAAGGTGCCGCTTTTCATGAAATCATCGTAAAATGGCCGGCTTTTACAAAGTAATCCGCACCGCGAAGCCACCGGACAATACGAGGACCAGAACGTTGCCATATTTTTCCATGCAACGAAACCTTTGAAAAAAACGGCAGTTGAGAAGGGGACACGGTACCCAGGCCGCTACGCCTAGAGCTCTATAGGATTTCATTCGGAGTTCTGTTGCTTAAGGCCAGGGAACCATGTCCCCGTTTGGCTCGCGATACCCTGATCTTCGAGACAGTCAACTGCCGCAGCTGACTTCCAAGAGTGTTTGGAGCGCTTAGTACCCTCCGCACCAAAATATTTGAGACAAATCCCCTGGCCGCCCTTTCAGTAATTAGGCAACTTTTTCTTCGACAGGCACATTCTGCATTCATAATGACGCCTATACGGACCAACTATGCTCCGTAATTCATTGGCAATGCAATTGCTTTGATATAAATTTGAAAGTTGCCAACGATTGTCCAACACTTAGTTCCAATCTTTCATCAGTAGAAAATATAATTTCATGCAACTAGAACTGACGGGAAGTATAGAATTGGGACGAAGATTGCGGGAACGAGATCCTCTCGTTCTCAGTGAAATTTATGATCGTTACGCGAGACTTGTTTTCTCAATTATTCTACGTTATGTAAGGAACATCGCCACTGCAGAGGATTTGACGCAGGAAACTTTTCTAAGAGTGTGGAACCGATCAGAAACGTTTGATGGAACGCGCGGAAAACTTTCCAGCTGGATTGTAACCGTTGCAAAAAACAGCGCCATTAATCATTTACGTTCTGTGGAAAGCCGCCAGGAAGGCTTAACCATAAATTTGACCAAACTCGAGTCTACACGCTCATTTTCTGGGGAGAAAGATTTCGATAGGGGTTTTTACCATCGCCAGCAAGTTCAAAAGGGATTCCTGAAACTAAGTGAGACCCACATCCGCATACTCAAAATGGCATACTATGACGGTCTTACCCACACAGAGATTGCGGCCAATCTTGAGCGTCCTTTGGGTACGGTAAAAAGCTGCATAAGGGCAGCTCTTCAAAATTTGAAAGGTCATTTGGCGATGGAAGAGTCTCTGACTTGGTCCAAGTTCTAATGAGATAAGTCGGTATCGACTAAATCCTTCACTACCTTTCCAATCTCCATGAAGTTGATTAGGTTACTTGGCTTTTGGAAATAATGATTGGCACCTAAACGCAAGCAGCGTTCGCGGTCTTGGGGGGAGTCGGAGGATGTCAGCAAGACTGCTGGAACATTATTCAAGGTGGAATGACTCCGAAATTGGGTAAGAACCTCAGCTCCGTCCTTTCTGGGGAGATTCAAATCAAGTAAAATTAAGTCGATTCTACGTTGGCCGTTGGCGGCTTCAGTGACATACTTCAGCGCTTCTTCGCCGTCTTTGGCCACGACGAGATCATAACTAAGGTGCTGGGCATCCAGGGCACGCCTGACCAGGAACACGTCCCCGGGGTTATCTTCCGCCAGAACGATGTTAAAGTTTTTCGCCATATAAGTATGTTCCTCTACGCTCTCACCGTGAAGTAAAACGTCGAGCCCACACCCACAGTTGATTCCACCCATATAGATCCTCCGACTCGTTCAATAACTTTTTTACAAATAGCCAGCCCGATTCCTGTACCCGGAACTTCCTGGCCGTGCAATCTACCGAACACGCGAAATACTTGGTCTTGATATTCTGGAGCAATTCCAATACCGTTGTCACTGACTGAAAAAATCCAGACTCCGTCGTGAGCCTTCGCATCGATGTGGATGACGGGTTTCTCTGTAGGTTTCCGGTATTTTATCGCATTGCCTATCAAATTTTGAAACACCTGTACCAAGTGAACCTCAGGAATGCGGACATCGGGTAGGGCAGTTCTGGAAACTTCACCTCCAGTTTCCTGGATGGAGGCGGTGAGATTGTTTAACGCTTTGGCGAGGGCATCCTGGCTGCTGATTTCTTTAAGTGGAATCTCCTGGTCGCCGGACGCCCTGGAGTAGGCTAACAGATCTTTGAGGAGCGCTTCCATGCGGTGGGCTCCGTCCACAGCATACTTCAGGTAGGACATAGCATCGCCTTCCAATTTGTCGGCATATTCTTCGCGCAAGAGCTGCGAGTAAATGGCCACCATGCGAAGGGGCTCCTGCAAATCGTGACTAGCAGCATAGGCGAACTGTTCCAGGTCCTGATTGGAGCGCCGCAGGGCGACATTGGCAAGCTGCAATTCCTCTTTACTGGCTCTTAGTACGTCGGCGGCAAGCTTTTGTTCATGGATATCGGTGCAAGAGCCAAACCAGCGAACAATGCGGCCAGAGGAATCGCGGACCGGGACTGCGCGGCAAGTGTACCAGCGATGCCCTTCCTTTTTAGGCGTCTTAAAGCGGCATTCGGACTGAAACGTTTCCCCCGATTCGATGGCTGCTTTCCACTTCCCCAGGCATTCTTCCCGGTCTTCCGGCGCAAGGAAATAGCTCCATCCTTCATTGTCCGTCTGCTCTAGAGTGAAACCGGTTTCTTCATGCCAGCGATTGTTCAGATATTCGGTGGTTCCATCGGATTTGCTGCTCCAAATCAATTGCGGCAAGGAATCAGCGGTGACCCGATAGCGTTCTTCACTCTGGCGAAGTTCCTCTTCAGTACGCTTCCTTTCTGAAATATCGGAACAATAACCAGTGTAATAGAGGACCATTTTTTGCTCGTTGCGGACGACCGTGAAATCGATGAGCGCAGGAAACTTGGCGCCAGATTTACCAACATGAACGGTTTCACCCAAAAAGTGGTCCTGCGCGGAAGAGCCATCGAACTTTGCCGATTTTGCCGGCCAGAGTTCGGGGTCAACCAAAGTGCTATAAGATTTGCCTTTCAACTCCTCTAGCGAGTAGCCGTGCATGGCGGCGAAGGCCGGATTAACGTGGTCCATCGTCAATTTTCCCGGAGTGAGAACGATCATGCCAAAGCCCGCGTGATCGAAAACGTGCTGCCAACGGCTAAGAACCAGGTCGACAGCTCTGCGAGTTGTGACATCTCTAAAAACCATGACGGCGCCTATCAGTTTTGAATCGGCGTCCAGTATAGGAGCAGCGCTATCGTCAATGGGAACAGCAGTTCCATCGCGTCGAACCAAATTTGTGTGATTTGCCATTCCAACGATTCTCCGTTCGCGAAGAACCTGGCGAATGGGATTGGCAGTTTTATCGCCTGTAGTTTCGTTCACTATGTGGAATACAGATTCAATGCTATTGCCTTTTGCTTCGGTAGAACTCCAACCCGAAAGCTGTTCGGCTATCGGGTTAAGAAATGTGACGAGGCCATTGCTATCAGTAGTAATCACACCATCGCCAATGCTGGCCAGAGTGACTTGGAACTTGCGGCCGATATCGTCCAATTCTGCCATCAGGCTCTCTCGGCGCGCAGTCGCCCGGTGGATAAGTCCAAGCGAGAGGAGAAGAAGGCCAACAAGTATGCTGCAGCCCACCAGAACAGCGAACCTGGATCGAAGAGATCGTTTTTCGAGATCGTCCGAGGCCGCGAACATGAGTGAGAAGGCGTAAGTTCTAATTTCGTTACTAAGTTGCCGAATGGTTTCCATGGTGGCCTTTCCGCGATCGGTTCGAATAACCGCTAGAGCCTCATCTGGACCCAACTGGTCTCTAACCAATATGGTTGCATCCACTTCCGCAAGCTTTTCATTGATTAAGGGCCCCAATTTTTCTACGCGGGCAACTTGTTCCGGAAATCGTACTTCCGAACGTAACGCCGCCAGCAAGTCCGGCAACTGCTTCTTGGCTTCCTTGTAAGGAGCAAGATGCTCAGGATTACCTGTAAGTAAATAACCTCGTTGGCCTGTTTCCAGATCCTTGAGTGCGGATAGAACCATTTCGTTTCTGTCAATCACTCTATGGATTCGGGCAACCTCGATCCGCGAGTCCCGTAGAAGGCTCCAATCGGAATAAAAGTGCACGGCGAGCACCAATACAACCAGTATTAAAACGGGTAGCAAGAGTCGTTCCACTCGGAGGACGCGACGCCACTTGGGTTGAGAGGGGATGGTCATATCAAAGGGTGTATGTTAGACTTTGAACTACCAATTATATGGCAAGCTGGGCCAGCGCACCTAAACCCGAAAGGAAAGAAACGGAAGACGAACGCTTCCACAACTTTTCGTCCACTACCGTTCATCACTTGAACGAGCCGGTGCGGATGATTAGGGTCTATGTGGACATGCTGGAAGAGGCGGCCCGCGGGCAATTGGATGGCGACGCGCTTCAGTCCATTGAGTATCTTCGTAATGCTGCGCAGCAAATGCAAAGGTTGCAGGTAGGGCTTGCAGAATTTGCGTCGGCAACGGGAAAAACTGTACGACCCCATTCGGAGGTCAGGCTGGAATTGCCGTTGCGACAGGCTATTCTCAATGTGGATGAGGAATTGAAGGCAACGGGCGGAAAAGTAACTTTTAACGACCTTCCCACGGTTCTTGGCGATTTTGATCAACTGCGGCTGGCCTTTGAGCATTTGTTGAAAAATGCGGTGCGATATAGCGGCGGGCGAAAGCCTGAGATCACTGTGGGCGCCGAAAAGACCGAAACTGATTGGTTGATTGAAGTTAGGGACAACGGGCCGGGAATTGAGCCTGAGTTCCAAAATCGCATTTTTGAATTGTACACCCGTCTGCATGGAAAAGGATTTCCGGGCAATGGACTTGGATTGCCCATTTGCAAAGCAATCGTGGCCAGCCACGGTGGTGAAATATGGGTAGAGAGCCATGTTGGAGAGGGATCCAGTTTCAGTTTCAATTTGCCCTTTCGTTGAACGTGATACACCACGCCTGTTCAGCGCCCCACGCTAAAGGAAAGCTTAAGATTTTCAAAATATTCTTCTTATGTTTTATTTGAATCGAGCAATTTGATGGCCGTTGAAAAGTTTCTTGACGAACAAGCGCAACACGGCATCGCGGACAGACGAACGTATATTTCATCCTTAACCGGCGCTCCTTATTTTATCTTCTGGACTGCCCAACAGTAGCATGTCTCTTACAGCTCCGGCTGATGAATCAGGGAGTCCAAGTATTGGAGAGCCGCTCCGGAGCCTTTGCGATTATAAAGCTCACTTTCACGGTTTTCACTCATGTGTGTAATTCCGATTCCAAATAGAAGGCCAGAGAATTTACTCGCATTGAGGACTCCATGTTTTTGGGAAGTTGCCGGCCAGCAATTGCCTTCCTGAATAAAAACGGCAGTTGAGTTGATGACAGTAGAACGAAATGGCTTAAACAATTGCACTTGCCGTCATAGGATCAGCGCAATAGCATCACCCAAATGGTGAGACTGAAGTGCGTAAAAAAGTCGCCAAAGGGGACACGGTACCCAGGCCGCTACGCCTAGTGCTCTATAGGATTTCATTCAGAGTTCTGTTGCTTCAGGCCAGGGAACCATGTCCCCG
>JAYTTF010000009.1:0-10830 GCA_043745195.1 Bryobacterales bacterium
TACGATTGTAAAGGGAGAGGGCGTGTCACTACACTTTTTCTAAATTCGTAAATGGCATGAAATGAATAACTTCCGGTTTCATGGTGTTTAAGTCGAGCCTAGGCTTCCGGGAGGTATCGACCAAGTGACGTTCTGATTCGACGTGCCCCCGACAGTGGCTGTGAATTGCTGGGTCTGGGTGGCGAACAAGGATGCTGTTAGCGGACTTAGGGTAATGGTGACCGGCGGATTCAACGTGATCGCCGCTGTAGCGGTCTTGGTGGGATCGGCTGCGCTGGTGGCGGTCAAGGTCACTGTCGACTGAGTGGCAATGGTGGCCGGAGCGGTATAGAGCCCAGTGCCGCTGATTGTTCCCAGGCTTCCGGGAGGTATCGACCAAGTGACATTCTGATTCGACGTGCCCCCGACAGTGGCTGTGAATTGCTTGGTCTGTCCCGCGAATAAAGAAGCGGTTGACGGCGCTACGGTTACACTAACGGGCACGCTTGGATTGAGAGTTATGGTAGCGGAACCTGACTTGGTTTGATCGGCGGCACTTTTCGCCGTGACTGTCACCGTTGTTGAAGTTGTAACCGAAGCGGGCGCGGTATAAAGGCCAGTTACACTGATCGTTCCCACGCCTGTTGGCGCGAGAGCCCAGGTGACGGCGGAATTGCCGGTATTGGAGACGGCGGCTGAGAACTGCTGCGTTTGGCCACTGGTGAGGGAAACGGTTGCCGGAGTGACGGTCACGCCAATCGGAATGTAGGGGTTCAGTGTATTATTCCAGATTGAGTCCTCAATCTTCACCGTGCGGGCAACCAGCATAACGGAGCCGTTCAAGGTGCTTTGCCCGCTGTTGAGGAATGAATCCTTGGGAAAGTAGAGCGCGCCGTTTAGCGTGGCCACGCTATTGCCCTCAATTTTGTGCTGTTGGCAGGAACCGGAAACGCATGCCGTCTTATTGGCAAGCATTAAAATGCCCGCCAGTGCCCCTGTGGTTGGGGCGGATAACGTTACGGTTGCCTGACCGCTAATTCTAATCGGCCCGTAATTCGCGCCAGAGTTCTGCGAGCAGCCCCAGCCAGCCGAGGTGGTTGTATAGATAGTGACGCCTGTTCCGGCCACCTTACCTTGAGATTCAACCGTAAAGCCGCCATTACCGGCCATCACGTAGATGCCCGGGTTCATGGTGAAGGTGATTCCGTTCGCACTCTGAATCTTCAAACCGCCGCAATATACACCAGGAAGAATGATGTTGTTGAGCGGCTTGTTGTTCTGGTCATAGGTAACCGAATTTTGATTGATGATAGTTCCGGTGGTCGGCGCGACAACAGAGGCGAGCGGGTCACTTGGGGCGGGAGAGAGGGAGATTGGCTGAATCTGAGCATTGTCGATGGTGTCACGGATTTGATTGCCGTTGAGCTGCCATCCGCCAACGACCGCGACACGCGCATGGTTGCCCAGATTGACGCGTGATTGTCCTTCCATTTGGAAAGCTTCCGAATTCGTCGAAGACACGGCCACGCTACAGCCGGACGTAAGCACTGAATTTCCGCTGAGTTGAAAGGCCCGCTGGTCAGTGGCGCCAAGTGCGTAAAAGCAACTATCCGAGGGAAGAATAGCGGTGTTAAGAGCAGCGATATTTAGCCCAAACGCCCCAACGAGGATCAAGTGTTTCAACATAATTTCTCCGGCTAGGTAAGCTAATCCACGAATTACTGAAATAATTTCGCGGGTATCGGATAAATTCTACCTCTGCCGAAATGTTAGCGGGATGCTGTTTTCAAAGAGTAAGCAAAGTTAGCGCTCATTGTCAAACATTTTTGAATATTTTGTTTGACACCTTTCACCATATCTGCCAGAATCCAAGTTCAAACGATTTATTCGCATACCTGCAAAACCAAATTTGAAGTTTGATTTGAATTCACTATTTATTAAAGGAGGGCGTTAAATGAAATTCTCACTCTGGTTGATTTCCTTGACCCTCGCCGCTGGAGTTTCTCTTTGCGCCCAAGCGATTGGCCAAGGTGCGGAAAAGAGCCAGGCATTCGCTGGCGCCAACCAATCTGTGGCAAAGTCGGCGTGGCCAAGCCAGAAAGCGCTGACCAGCCAAGCAGCCCTTTCCGGTTCTCAACCCCCGATCACATTGCTTGGCCAAGTCGCTACCAGTTCACCCGCCGAATCTTTCGCGGTGAATGGGAGTAACGCTTATATTTGCAGCGACAATGGCATTTTTGTGGTTAACATTGCGAATCCTGTAAATTTACAAACGGGAAATCTGATTCCAACCACTGCGCTTAGCAATTCCGCTGTAAGCTATTGCTCCATTCTAGGAAATTCGCTAGTGCTTTTTGCAGACCAGGCCAGCACGCTTATTGGCAACAGCCCCGCGTTCGCCGCATTTAGCCTTAGCAATCCGAGCCAGCCTCAACAAATCGGAAACGCTGCTCCCTTAAATAAGCGTTTTTTCCATCCGCCGGTTTACGTTGGAAATCTAGCTTTTGTTCCGACGTCGGCCATAGTTACCTTCGGACCAAATTGGGATAACCAATATGGCGACTTGTTGGCGATTGACGTATCCAATTTAACGAGTCCAACAGTGGTTGGAAGTCTGCAACAACCTCAACTTAACGGGATATTTGGGGGGGCGAATCCGGTTCTCAATGCCGTTCAAGCCGGTCCATCGACACTCTATATTGGGGGAACCTCCAGCGGTCCAGCGGCGGGAAATACAGGTATTGGCAGATTTCAGGTCATTGATATCACCAATCCAGCTGCGATGAAAGTGACGGCCCAAGTTAGTGTTCCCGGAACCGCTCACTTCTACGCTCCGCAAATCCAAGGGAAAGTTGCGGTAGGAGTAGGCAACGGCGGCTTTACTGGGGGCTTTACCAATCCAGGAGAATTTGGACCAATCGTCGTCGCAACGTTCGATGTAACTGACCCCAAATATCCAATCTTGCTGGCCAATGTGCGCACCAATTACATGGTCGGCGCCGGCGGCGGCGCGGCGAAAATCGGAAACAACCTTTTCGCTTTTGCAGGTGTCGTCGACTCAGTCAACGGAATACCGATGTTGCTTGTGGTGGACACAACCGACCCTAAAAATCCTGGGATTCAAGCCTACCCAACCGGACAAGCATTCACGAGCATGCAAGTGATTGGCTCAACGTTGTTCGCCACATTGGGCGCCAACGGTTTTGCCTCCTACTCAATTCCTGGCAGCGTAGCGACAAGCTTAAGCTGTCCTCTTTCCTTGGATTCGGTTATAGTTTTTGATCGCGGCGCATCCGTGAGTTCGGCGGGTTTTACCAACGTGAAAAACTCACTGCATTCCTTCACAAATGCCATGCACCTTCCCAGTGACAAAATTGGCGTGGTCACTTTCGATCAAGCCGCAGCTCTGACTCAGCAGTTAACCATCGACCCGCCAACGGCGAAGAAATCCATCGACAACCTGCTGCCCGCAGCGTCGTCCTCCTCATACATCGGAGCGGGAATCGTCGCCGCGCAAGCGGAATTGACAGGGACACGGCACGCAGCTAGCGCCACGCCCGTCATGATTGTCGTTTCCGATGGCCGCGACCTAGGAGCCCCTAACGCTTCGGCCACTTTGGCGGCGGCGAGTACGGCGAAGTTGGCTGGAATTAGAGTGATTGCCCTTCAGTATGGGTCGGGGTCCAGTGCGCTGATGCAATCGATTGCATCGTCGGCTGGTGACTTCTATCTGGTGCCAACGCCATAATACCCGTGTCACTGGAGAACCTCAGTAGAGAAAGACCAGCGCTGTAAATCATTGAAAATAAATATAAGCTGGCGAAGAGCGAGGGATGTAGAAGTTCTCGCCACCAAGTCCAACTGGTGATAACGACCCAAACAGGGTAGACGTTGGGTGATGCGGAGGCGATGGCGCTGCTGGCGCATTACTATTCGCTGAAGTCGTCAAGCGCGCAGTTTTCAGATGGCCGAAGAACGGTTTGATATTCGCTTCAATAACCAGTTTCCAGATGTGGGCGGTGGAAGCTTTGATGTTCCCTTCGGCGTACTCAAGCAAATCATCCAGCAATTCAGAGCAAGTTACTTTGGCCGCAGCAGAGTCGCCCGTTTCGCCGCGTGCCTTCTTACCGAGAAGTTGGTCCGGAAGCTGCGCGCCTGTAAGGATGGCCTCTATGGTGTTAAAAATAAATGGTGCGGAGAGGGGGACTTGAACCCCCACGATGTTACTCGCTAGCACCTCAAGCTAGTGCGTCTGCCAATTCCGCCATCCCCGCTTTTGAAAAACCAACTACTTCTTTTGTGGCTGTCCGGTCTTCTTTGCTGCGTCTTCCTGCATCTTCTTCATCTCTTCTGGAGAAAGAATCTTCGGGTCAATCGGCATGGTTGTTTCCTTACCAGTTGCCGGGTCCGTCAAGGTTACTGAAGGGACGGCCGGTGGCGCGCCAGCAGGAGGCACCGCAGGAGTGGCCGACGCAGGAGCTTTCACTTTATCTAAAACTGACTTACCTCCACCCGTGGCACCCACTCTAGTGGCCATCACAGATAGAGAAAGCGAAGTTAACATGAAAAGCGCCGCAGCAATTGTGGTTGCTTTTGTCAAAACAGTAGCCGAACCGCGTGGACCAAACGCCGTCTGCGAACCCATGCCGCCAAACGCGCCAGCCAAATCAGCCGCTTTGCCGCTCTGCAACAAAACAACAATCACCAGGAAAGAGCAAACGATCACATGAATGATCGTAAGAAGAATCATCAACATAGTTGTACCTTAATCAGTATACCAGACAAGCCCGGATTACTTGTAAGCGGCCACGCCCGTGACCCGCTCTCCAATCACCAAACAATGAATATGATCGGTACCCTCATACGTCTTTACAGTCTCCAGATTACACATGTGACGCATCAGCGGATATTCATCCATAATACCGTTGGCACCCAACAAATCGCGGCTGGACCTTGCACAATTCAGTGCCATTGCCACGTTGTTCCGTTTCAACATGGAGATGTGCGCCGGATCCAATTTACCTTGATCCTTCAACCGTCCGCAATGCAATGCCAGTAGTTGTGCCTTCGTAATTTCTGTAATCATATCGGCAAGTTTTTCCTGCACCAATTGGTGCGAGGCAATTGGCTTGTCGTCAAATTGCTTTCGCAAGATACTGTACTGCCGCGCCGTTTCATAACAATCCATGGCAGCGCCAATCACACCCCAACCGATGCCGAACCGTGCTTGGGATAGGCAACTCAATGGTCCTTTTAAGCCACGCACTCCTGGGAGCATCGCCGATGCCGGCAACCGCACATCATTCATGTGAAGCATCGAAGTGACGGAAGCACGCATCGACATTTTTCCGTGGAGATCAACCGCGCTAAACCCTGGCGTTCCTTTTTCAATCAGGAAGCCGCGGATTCCATCTTCGGCGCGAGCCCAGACCAGAGCCACATCGGCTATAGAGCCATTGGTGATCCAAGTTTTTTCGCCATTCAGTATCCACTCCTCTCCGACTTTCACGGCCTTTGTCAGCATACCGGCCGGGTTCGATCCGAACTGCGGCTCGGTCAACCCAAAGCAACCGATAGCTTCACCCGTAGCGAGTTTCGGCAGCCATTTCGATTTCTGTTCCTCACTGCCATAAGTCAGAATCGGATACATCACCAAAGCGCCTTGCACGCTGGCGAAACTGCGTAAACCGGAATCACAACGTTCCAATTCCTGCATCACCAAACCGTACTCCACATTTCCCAAACCGGCGCAACCGTAGCCTTCCAAATTGGCTCCAAAGAATCCCAGTCTGCCCATCTCCGGAACCAGGTCCATGGGAAACTTACCCTGGTTGAAGCTATCGCGGATGACGGGCATCACGCGATCCTCAACAAATTGCCGCGTCGACTGGCGAACCAGCAATTCCTGTTCGGTGAAGCAGGAATCAATCAATAAATAGTCCACACCCTTGAAATTAGCCATACATTTTGATCTTAGCTGAGAATTTCGCCCAGTCCTGGGCACTACTACTACGAACCATGAACTTTTCTGCGGTCATAATGTCTATCGTGGCCTTAAGTGTTGTTGTCCTTGGCGAGGAAAAGACCTTGGCAACCAAGGCCTACGATGCGCTTCGTGCGCGCGATTATGACACGGCCATTCCATTGTTCCGTCAGTCGCTGGCTGAGGATTCAAAGCAAATTGCATTGTGGAAAGATCTGGCTTACACGCTACTTCAGGCGGGTCAAAATGAAGCGGCTCGCGATGCCTTTGCTGAGGCGATGAAGCTGGACTCCACCGATAGTCACCTTGCAATGGAGTATGCGTTCCTTGCGTACGAAACCAATCGGAAGGCGGAGGCTCGCGGAATTTTCCTGAAGCTCCGCATCACCGCAAAGGACACTGATGCCAGACAAACGGCAGAAACAGCGTTCCAAAATATTGACCGACCGTTGGCCCAAGGAATCCTGCGTTGGCAGCAGGCATTGGCCGGAGCACCGGACAATTTCAGCGCGCATGAAGAACTGGCGCGCTTGGCTGAAGAACGGGAAGAGCCGCAACTGGCTGCCGAACATTATCTTGCTGCCTGGAAACTGAAACCGGATTACCGATCGCTTTTGGTCGATTTGGGTCGGGTTAGAAAAGCCTTGGGGCAGCAGGAAGAATCGCTGTCCGCTTTGATGGCCGCATCACGAGGTGCCGAACCACATGCAGCCGAACGGGCTCGTGAAATGTTGCCTGCACGGTATCCTTACGTTTACGAATTTCGAACGGCGCTGCAACTGGATCCTACCAACGTTGCCTTGCATCGGGAACTGGCGTTTCTGCTGCTTACGATGGGTTTGAAACCAGAAGCGGAAAAGGAATTTCTGGTTGTCTCAAAACAGTCTCCAAATGATTTGTTATCCCAAGCGCAACTCGGATTTCTGCTATTGGAACGGGGCGAGAAAGCGGCGGCTATGCCTTATCTGGAAAAAGTGTTAAGCAACGATAATGGGGAACTGGCGGATCGCGTTCGTTCGGCCTTAAAACTCTCGAAGACGTTTCAGCAACGCAGCGAAACACCGCGTAGTCAGGTGTCGGTGGAAGCCAAAGAATTGGCCGCAAGGAGTTACGAAAAAGGCTTTATGAAAGATGCCTTGAAGTATCTGCGCATTGCCCATGAAACTGATCCGGTGGATTTCCAAGTAATGTTGAAGCTTGGGTGGGTGAACAATCTTTTGTTGGACGATGCAGAGGCCATTAAGTGGTTCGCATTGGCACAACAAAGTCCAGATGAGCAGGTTGCTGCTGAGGCGAAGAAGGCGTTCCGCAATTTAAGCGCAACGGAATCTCGTAACCGAACAACGTTCTGGAGCATGCCGCTTTATAGTTCACGCTGGCGCAACCTATTCAACTATAGTCAGGTGAAAACGGAATTCAAATTGCCGGGGCTTCCGTTGCGGCCCTATTTTTCCATGCGCTTTGTGGGCGATGTTCGCGGTTCGTTTATGGGCCAGACGGCTCCGGGTATCAACCCGCAATACTTTTCTGAAAATTCCGTGATCTTCGGAATTGGAATTTCGACGCCTGTAAAGCGTGGCCTAATGGCATGGGGTGAAGCTGGAACTGCCGTCCGATATATGCATCGTAACGACCTTGCACTTGCTGTAAGCGATTTCCGCGGCGGCGTCAGTTTTGCAAGAACCTGGCGCGGCCCCTGGAAACAAAGCTTTGCTGAAACCAATGATGACGCAGTGTTCATCAGCCGGTTTAATAACGATGGAATCGTCTATACTCAAAACCGCTTAGGTTGGCGACTGGTGGAAAGTGAAGATCCAAAAGCAATGCAGGCAGCCGTTTTTTGGAACTTCAATTTGACTGCCGATTTGCGCCGCGCTTCCTGGGCGAACTTCGCTGAAACCGGTCCTGGCTTCCGGCTTCGCTGGCCCGGAATGCCGCCTGGGATGCTGCTTACAACCGGCCTTCTGCGCGGAACTTACTTGCTGGCGAATCCTCCCGGGGGTCGACCCCACTTTTACGATTTTCGAATAGGACTCTGGTATGCCGTTTCTCGCTAGCCTGTTTTTGCTGCTAGGGAATTATCAAATCCTTGGCGATGAACCAAACGCCTGGGCAAACATTCTATCGTCCATTGGATTGACGCCGGGAAATGGCAAAGTGGTGGTGATTCCCGCTGGAGTTCATGCTGCTCCTGATGTTTGGCTGGTGCGCATCAACGCGGGGTCCATGGTTGTTTTGGAAGGCGAATCTCCGCTGGCTGAAGCTCTGGGAATTCACGCTACGACGAAAAGAGTGGTGGTAAGAAGCATGACCGATTTGCGTCGTCCTAAACTGCCCATTGTTTGGGAACGTAGTTTGGAATTGCCTGTGTTCGCCCTGCCTGCAGAGGCAATACTGTTTTCCAAGGAACGTTGGGATGGTGCACCGCTGATGGCTGGAATCCGGCACGGTAAAGGAACTGTGCTATGGCTTGCGGCTAGCGCAGGGAAACTGGGGTACGAGCGATTTCCGTATGTGCCGCAGGCACTGGCAGAGTTGGGATTGGAAGCACCTTACCGTTCCAATCGTCTGTGGGCTTTCTTTGACACATCTTACCGGCAAAGGGCCGATGTGGAATACTTGGCGGTCCGTTGGCGTCGTGCCGGAATTGCTGCTCTGCACGTAGCCGCTTGGCATCATTACGATGCTGATCCGGCGAAAGACGCCTTTCTGAAACGTCTGATTGAGGCTTGTCACCGCAATTCGATTCTGGTTTACGCGTGGCTGGAATTGCCGCACGTTAGCGAATCGTTTTGGGACAGCCATCCCGAATGGCGCGAGAAAACTGCGATTGGGCAGGATGCTCATCTGGATTGGCGCAAGCTGATGAACCTCAATAATCCAGACTGTGCGAAGGCCGTAACCGAAGGGGTGCGAGGATTGATTTCGCGGCACGATTGGGATGGTGTCAATCTGGCAGAGCTGTACTTTGAGTCGCTGGAGGGCATGGAAAATCCGGCGCGGTTTACTCCAATGAATGCTGATGTACGCGCCAGGTTTCGCACGGAACAAGGGTTTGATCCGTTGGATATTTTCGGATCAAAGGCCGGCGATGCGGCAGCCAAAGCAACATTTCTAAACTTTCGCGCTGAACTGGCAAAACAGATGCAGGAGACATGGCTGGGCGAAATCGCAATGATCCGGCGAAAAAAGCCGCACCTGGATCTGGTGTTGACTCACGTGGATGATCGCTTCGATACTAGAATGCGCGACTTGATTGGGGCGGATGCCGCCCGCCTGTTGCCGCAACTCGATAAGCAGGATTTCACATTTCTGATTGAAGATCCCGCCACAATTTGGAATCTTGGACCGCAGCGCTATCCACAAATTGCCGAGCGGTACAAACCTTTAACACCACACCAATCGAAGCTGGCCATTGATATAAATATCGTGGACCGGTATCAGGACGTTTATCCGACGAAACAACAAACCGGCGTGGAATTGTTCCAACTTGTTCATGTTGCCGCAAAGGCGTTTCCGCGAGTGGCTTTGTATTTTGAAAACTCGATTGTCCCGGAGGATTTGCCGCTGGTTGCGTCGGCAGCAGCAGTGGTAACGCGTCATGAAGTCGTAGGTGGAAAAACCGTGGTTGATTCTCCTCATGGTGTGGGTATTCCTTGGAATGGCGAAGCATTGGTGAACGGCAAGTTGTGGCCTGTGCGCAGTGACAAGACTTTGTGGCTGCCACCCGGTGCGGTGGCAGCAGAACCTTCAACGCAAGTGGCGCCATTGCACATTCTGGATTTCAACGGACATTTACGATTCGCTTCGACTGAGATAAATGGCGTTACGATTGCCTATCAGCAGCCTTCCAGAGCTATTGCGATAGTGGACCACTTGGTGGAACGAGTAGAAGTGGATGGTGCTGAAGTGACTCCGTTGGTTACGAAATTGGATAAGGGCCAATTCATGGTTATGCTTCCTGGTGGGCAGCATATCGTCTCGCTTCGGTTGGGGAACTGACCTCTGAGTAACTCGCGCAAAATGGAGTTCCAGCGGCATGCAGCTTTCGTGTTCCTGGTAACATTTGGAGGCCCTGCCGCCGGGCCCTTTGCGCTTGGGACGCAGTTCGGCCTTGCGAAATGGGGTACTCTTTTCAAAGAAACCAGCAAAGCCGCTGCCACTTCCTTCGCTGCAACTGCCGCCCAGCAGTCTTGCCTGAATTACAGGCATGCCCTGCTTGACTCCTCAGCCAAGCAGGGCAACGCGAATTTTCCGTCTTAGCGGCTCACCGGTTGTATGATACTGCGGCTCGAATCGACCCGAGCGCCTCCACATTGCTGCGGAGGGCTTTTTTAGAAGAGCATTCTGGCCAGAATTTATTCTCTACTGAATACAGAGTAGCAGGGGGATGCAAGGATTCTGAGGCCTGGAAGCGCGTAACTGTTTGAAAGCGTGTGAGGAAAAATTATTTGGATATGCGTGAACGGCTTCCCCATGAATCGCCATACGCCCTCGCGGGCGGGCTAGACTACGGCAACGATTCGTGTCAGGTTAGTGGCAGCTTTGCAGCTTGGTGACTGATGTTGGTTTGCCATGATGGAACCCCGCTGCTAAAGACGATGGGGTTCCTTTCACTTCACCCTAGAAACGGCAGTTGAGAAGAACTAACTAACTAACAAAAAAGCCTCAAATCATTGACTTTCCGTGTGGGAATTAAGAAATATTGCATCACACAAGGGGTGAGCCTGAAGTTTTTAAATATTGCCGCCAATGGGGACACGGGAGACAGGCAGTGCGCCGGGATAAACCGGCATGTAGTAGGGAATGAAAGAGTCCTACGGGAAAGGAGTAGCAAACCATCCTGGCCTCGAGTTTTGCGGTTGTGG
>JAYTTF010000010.1:0-37229 GCA_043745195.1 Bryobacterales bacterium
TTCAAGATCACTGCCCTGGAAACGTAGGCGGCTTCAGCCGCGTCCGGCGACTTTCAGTCGCAACCGAACCCACCGGCTTTGAGCCGGTGGTCGTTTAGTAATGAAAGGTTTTGGCGGCGAGGGCGAGACGATTGATAGTCTGGATCAAGTGGAGGGCGCGATGGCGCGCGCATTTGCATCGAAGAAACCATACTTGTTGAACGTGAATATCGAAGGGGCGAGGAGCCCATTTACGGACTGGCAGATTCAGGGTAAGAAGGGATAAGTTGTGATATAGTTTCGCCAAGCCATCCCTATGAGAAGAAAACTTATCGCATCCCTTGTCGTGTCTTCGCTAACGGTTCCATTCGCCTTTGCACAAGGACGAACTCCACTACCGCCTCTGCCTACTGCTGTTGGATTACCGAAGCCGGGACCAGTAACTGAAGGCCCCTATGTTCCGCTGCCCATCTTACAAGGCGGCATTGTTGTTCCCATTTACCCGGCTAATTCGCCCTTCCTGAAAATGGAAAAAGTCCGCGAGGCTGAACAGTACAACATGAGTCAGGCCGTTCCAGGCCGCATTAACAGCATCGTTAACATTCATAATCCTTCTATTGAAGTACACACTGTTGAGCGGGGTCTGAACACAGGCGCTGCGTTGATCCTGGTAGCTGGTGGTGGGCACAATACTTTGAACGTGGGTACGGAGGGTGCGGATTTCGTTCCATTCTTCTTCAACTACGGAGTTACAACAATCATCCTGCGCAACCGTTTGCGGAAGGACGGATACAATGCGCAGGTTGACGCGGTAAACGATGCTTTGCAGTCAATTCGTCTGGTACGTGCTTATGCCAAGGAGTGGAACATCGATCCGAATAAGATCGGGATTATGGGCTTTTCTGCAGGTGCTGAACTTTCAGCTCCAGCGGCCGTTTTGTTTGAAGAATTCGACAAAAAGAACAGCGATCCCAGTGATCCATTGGCGGGCATTTCCTCGCGTCCAGATTATGTCGGCATCATTTATCCTGGCCCCACGCCTTTCGCGCGCAATCGCACGGCTCCGCCGATTCCGCGCAATACTCCGCCGGCATTTCTTGCTACTGGTGGCTCTGGCGATCGAGGACATGCTGTTTGGGCCATGGAATATTTTAGTGCGATGTTGGCTGTTGGAATTCCGAATATTGAAATGCATGTTTACGGAAATGGACGCCATCCTGGGGATGCGTTGCCTGACGGAAGCCGCCAGTCTGGTGGTTTGACGGATCGTAACGCCATACCGTTCGGCACTTGGCAATACCGCTTTGTTGATTGGTTCCGCGACCTTGGCTTTCTTCAGAAACCAGGCGTGGAAACAAAGGCGGCAAAAGATATTGCAATATATCTTACTCAGCCACCTCCACGTGCACCTGGACAGACCGGTGGTGTTGTTTCACCGAAACCTGCTGGCGCAGCGCAACCTCGCTGATATGATCGAAAGATGAGTGAAATTTATAACGAACCCAGCCTTACTCTAAACCGCATTTATACACGTGGGGGAGATAAGGGGAAAACTTCGCTGGTGGGTGGCCAGCGGGTGGACAAAGATTCGGCGCGCATTGAATGCTACGGCACCGTTGACGAGTTGAATTCCTTCATCGGAGTGGCCCGGCAGACGCTGGAACAGGATGCGAAAGTGGCGGAGTTAGTGGTTATCCTAATGCGCGTGCAGCACGAACTTTTCAACCTGGGTTCCATTCTTGCAACTCTTCCAGAAGACGTTCACCCTAAGCAGCCGCGCGTAACGGCGAAGGAAGTTGCACAGTTGGAAATGGAGATTGACCGTATGAATGCTCCGCTTGCCTCGCTGAAAAGTTTTGTTCTGCCAGGAGGCGCACGCGCTTGTGCTGAACTTCATGTATGCCGTACGGTTTGCCGCAGAGCCGAACGGCTGATTATCACTCTCCAGAAAATCGACAGCGTTCCTGAGGATGCCATTGCGTATCTAAATCGCCTCAGCGATGCGTTATTTGTATGGAGCCGTTGGGTGAATCATCAATTGGGAACGCCGGAAACCCTGTGGCAACCGAACGCTGCTACGTCGGGAAGTTAGCAGCAACTATATAATGATCAGGTGAAGATTCTTGACGTTCGCGCCTACGGGCTCCGTGGAAAAACTCCTGAAGGCGGCTGGTCTAACGAACTGCGCCCTGACGATTGCGTGCATACCCTTATCGGCATCCAGACGGAAGCAGGCATAGGGTGGGGCTCTGTGTTTACGTCCGATGCTCTGGTGAACGCTTCGTTGGCCGTGCTGCGGCCTTTGCTTATTGGCGAGAATGCGCTGGAGCCGGAACGAGTAAGTGAAAAACTGCACCAGAATACTTTCTGGTTGGGCCGGGGCGGAGCAATCACGCACACCATCAGCGGCATTGATCTTGCCCTGTGGGACATTCTTGGCAAAGCTTGTGGACAGCCTGTTGGCAGGCTTATGGGTGGTCGATTTCGTGAGCGTGTGCGACCCTATGCTTCGTTGCTGATGCACGAACCGGGGAAGATGGCCGACGAGCTATTGCCGGTGAAAGCGCTGGGGTTTCGCGCGTTCAAAATCGGCTGGGGACCATTCGGACGTCGTGGAAGTTTTGCTGCGGATGAGGCGATAGTAAGTGCCGCGCGGAAAGCGATTGGGGATGATTCTCAATTAATGGTGGATGCCGGTGGCAGCGATGCCTTCTGGCCAGGTGATTTCAAATGGGCTCTGCGGACTGCGGAAATGCTGGCGGCGTATGACGTTTTCTGGTTTGAAGAAGCGCTGCACCCTGACGCCTTGGAAGATTTCATTGCCCTGCGGCGTACGGCGAAGGTTACCATTGCCGGTGGCGAGGTTCTAACCCGGCGTCAAGGCTTTACACCTTGGCTGGAACGCGGTGCTTTTGATATTGTACAGCCTGATGTTACTAAGTGCGGGGGACTCAGTGAGCAGCGGCGCATCGCTTGGACAGCCCGTGAACATGGGGTCCGCTTCATTCCTCATGGTTGGAATACCTGCGTTGGGCTGGCGTCGGACCTTCAAATGGCTTCGGCATTCGCCGATACTGACTTAGTGGAGTATCTTACAGGATCACCCTTCATTGATGACCTCTGCGAGCAACCATGGCAATTGGATGCCGACGGCATGCTACCTATCCCAAACAAGCCAGGCTTGGGAATTGAAATCAATCTGGACCGCTTGGCCGAATTCACGGGGTTGAGTTCGGCGGAGTTGAGCGCAACGGAGCTCAGATCGTAATGCGACTGGTGGCCTTTTTGTGGGTCGCATTCGCTTTGAATTATGTAGACCGCCAAATGGTTTTTTCCATGTTTCCCGCCCTGCAATCGGACCTGGGCTTTGCCGGAGCGCAGCTGGGGTTGATCGGAACGGTGTTTCTTTGGGTGTACACGCTGGGTATGCCGATCGCAGGAAGGATGGCCGACCTGTGGCGGCGCGACCTAATGATTGTGGCCAGTCTGGTGGCATGGAGCTTGGCTACGCTGGGTTGCGGATTGGCTGGATCGCAAACCACGTTTCTATTTTGGCGTGGAGTGATGGGGATCACAGAATCACTGTACTTTCCAACGGCACTGGCGATGATTGCCAGCCATTACCCCGAAGCGGTGCGATCGCGCGCTTTGGGGATTCATCAATCGGCACAATTGTGCGGTGTGATTGCGGGCGGATGGTATGGAGGCTGGGCGGCGGATAACGTTGGGTGGCGGCCGGCGTTTTGGATGGCTGCGCTGGTAGGCGTTGGTTACAGCGGCATTCTTTGGTGGGGCGTGCGCGGGTTGGGAATGAGTGGGTTGTCCGCAGGAAGAATGGAACCAAAGAAGGGTGAGTTGGGTGCGCTTTTTCGGTCCCGCTGCTATGGGGTGCTTTCGCTGACGTTCGCGGCATTCTGTGCAATGCAGTGGGTATTCTTCGCATGGTTTCCAACATTCCTGCAGGAGCGATTTGGATTGTCAATGACAAGCAGTGGATGGAACGGAACGTTGTTCATTCAAACCAGCTCGATTGTGGGAATCCTTGTTGGCGGGGCACTGGCCGATCTACTGCGCAAACGTTGGCCCGCCGCTCGATTTTATGTGGCAGCATCGGGGGTGCTGTTGTGCGCCCCTTTCGCCTACCTGACCTTTTCCGCAGACACCCTGGCTATGGCGCGTATCTGTTCTGCCGGGTTCGGATTGTTCGGAGGCTTGCTGGCGGCAAACGCATTCTCCGCTGCTTACGAGCTGGTTGGCGATAGCAACCGCGGCATGGCTGGCGGCGTTCTAAATGGCATTGGAGGCATTGCTTCCGGGGCGATTATCTATCTTGCAGGTGTGTGGAAACTAACTATCGGTTTTGAGCGGATGATGATTTGGATGATGACTGTGGCCATTCTCTGCTCGGTTGCCTTGCTGTTGATAACTTGGATCTGGTTTGATCGGGAAAGGCCGCCTAGGATGGCGCTCCGTAACGCAGTGTAACCACGGAAGGCTTGCCCTGTGCGGGGATGGTGATGATAATCATACGGTCGAATTCCGTTTCCTGCCAAGCGGGAACAACTACTCCGCCTAGCTTCAGAACGATTTGTTCAACGATCGGAACATGATAAATCACCAGCGCTGTTTGACCTTGCGGAATTGCGTTTAGCTTTTCGAGTAACTTAGGCACTTGCGCAATTTCCACTTTCACTGGTTGAAGACCTTTCTGCGCGGCTATGGGCGCGGCTGTTTGCTGCGTCCGCTGTTTTTCAGAAACGAAAATGGTTTGAACCTTCACATCGCGCAACGCTCGTGCCAGCTCCTTGGCGCGTTCGTGGCCCTTGGGACTTAAGAGGCTTTCGGGATCTTGTGACAGTTTTTCTGCATGGCGAATAACTATGATTGTCTTCGGCGGCTCGGCCGCATGGGTAAGCCACAGCAAGCTAGTAAGTAAGGCGAATGCGTACTTCATGCAGTTAGTATAACTGGAGAATTACTTCGTAACGGCACAGGTGTGTACCAGCAAGCCACACCCAGCATGACAACTACCAACGCCAACGAATTGAAAATCAGATCATACGATCCGGTCTGCTGCAAAGTAGATGCCAGCAACAAAGGACCAATGGCTGACGCGAATACGGTCATCATCTGAGCGAAACCTTGAATGCGTCCCAGATGCGGACGGCCGAACACTTGGCCCCACACTGAGAAAAACACCACAGTAACTACGCCTCCTGCCATGCCCATGGCAACTCCATAGAGCATCACTTGAGTGAATGTGCGGACCAGTGGAAGCATCGCGAGAGAAAGTGCCAGCACCGCCATGCCGATCCCCATCACCCTTTGAATGGACCAGCGGGTGGCGAGCCAGCCACCGCCGAAGTTTGCGGCCAAGCCGATTAACGTGCTGGTTACCAGCACACTGTGATACACCGTGACGTCGAAGCCGCGCTCACGTAGAATGGATTCGTTGAACAACGCTATGCCCGAATAGACCAGGCCGAAAAAGGAACTGGAAAGCGCGAAAACCCAGAAGGCTGGTGTGCGCAGCGCTTCGGCAAGAGTCATGCCGGACCAGTCCGATTCTTCCTCCACCGATTCCTGTTGTAACTCTGGCCGGTTGCGAACCAGCAGCCAACTTAGCGGAGTGAGTCCCAAGATCAGGAACCATCCAATATTCGACCATGCAGCGCGCCATCCCCATTGAAGCACTGCTTGGCCTGTAAGTGGGAATGCGGTAATGAATCCGATGCCAACCAGTAACGAATAGATGCCCATGGCGGAATTGAGGCGACGTGAAAACCACTTGCCTACCAGCGCCAGACTAACAACTGAGAGTGCACTTTGTCCCAACCCGCGAGTCAGTGTGATTGCTACACACATGGCGGCAATGGCCGTCGCACCGCTCATGAAAAGAACGGTGAGCCCAAGTAAGAAAGCAGTGAGGGTAAGCACCAGCCGGGCTCCAAAGCGATCCACCAAGTGTCCAACAGGAATGCAAAATGCAGCGCCGATTAAAGTGGCGATCAGATTGATGGTGGCATAATCCACGCGATTCAAATGCAGATCATTCAAGAGTTGTTCGGTCACCAACCCGAGGCCCTGCGTGCGACCGGGTAGCGTTCCCACCATCGCCAATGCGGCAACGCCCAGGTTGATCCATCCATAATAGAGCTTGTTCTTCATGACTGCGGCGGACCTTACCTATCTGACGATTCGATTTGCAACGCTCTGTTATTTTCTTGCGGTGGCATGCAATCTGCTGCAGTTGGACCGCTGGGCTAGAGTGCTTTGGACCATTGGTTGCATTTCCTATCTTACTCATGTGGGATGCGCTTTTGAAGGCTTCTACAAATGGAGCCATCATGTTGCATACGCGGAAACTGCGCGCCAGACTTCAGAGCGTTTTGGCGTGGCGGCATGGAGTGGCATTTACTGGAACTACTTATTTACTGCCGTGTGGGTGATTGATGCAGGTTGGTGGTGGCGTGGGTTAGCAGCTTACAGAGAACGTTCTGTGGTGGTGCGACGAGCAGTTGCAGGTTTCATGGCATTTATGTTTTTCAACGGAGTAGTTGTGTTTCCCACGGGCGCCATCCGCTATTGGGGCGCCGTGGGAACAATTGTCTTGTTGATGCTTTGGAAGATGCGCAAGTAGCGCACCTCCCATTCGGTCATTGTTAGGTTAGTTCTTCACAGTTACGCTTATCGTCGGCTGCCCAACTGATGGCAAGATAGTTATTACATCCGTTGAATCGGTAATTTGAACCGCAATTTTTTGGTTACCATTGCTTAGTCGACTGGTATCCAAATCAAACGTCCATCCGATATTCGGGCAAGCTGCAAGTGCTGCACAAACTTCAGTTGGGACTCTGCCGCTTTGTGCATGCCCGTGAGCTAGTAGCGCCTGCCCCATTTCTTTGTATATAGCCGCAAGGTAGCATCAAGAGCAATCGTTCGACGCGGAGGAATGATGGGTTGCGATAACCGCGTTTCAGCTCCAAAGATCTATCCGGTACCACGCCCTCGACCTCAAGGGGGAATCGTTCTGCTGATACGGCCTCTCCGTTTGCGTATTCCACCCGAGTGATGACTATTGGCTTTGGTTTATCGACCATCCCAGACAGCAAACGAGCGTGCAGGTCGGGTCCTCTAACGGCAATTGTCCGTTCTTTATCGAATCTAATCTCGACGATCAGCGAGTACACGGACGCACGGTTAACGAAGTCGTCGGAACCATCAAACGCATGTTATCAGTCGAACCACAAGATCCGAATCGTTAGGTTCCTCAAAGGTGAAGTTTCGGGACTAGAGAAAAGTGGCGCAACGTGCTAAAACAGCTTACGATGAAAGGTAGGGTGAACTAATGGCACAAGTTGATTGGTCGCAATGTCCGCTGGTTGAAGTCATCCCTGGCAAAGTTAGCGGCGCGCCGTTGCTGAAGGATAAGCGCTTACCGGTCGATGCCATCACCGGCAACTATGACGCTTTCTGTGACGAGGGATTAACACCGGACGCGGCCCTTGCCGAAACGCTCGACTGCTACCCGGAGGCTGGCCTCGACGCCATCCGTACCCTTCTCCACTATCGCGCTTCACATCAACTTCAGGCGCAACAGTGAGGGGTTTTTTCGATGAGCCACGCAAGCTGGCGCGCGCCTTGCCCAGCTATGACATTTCAACGGTCGTCGGCATGAAATGGGGCGGTATTAAAAACGGCGCGCTTCTGGCGCTGATCGAGCTCTAAGGCTTTAACGTGTTTCTCACAGGCGACAAGAATATGGAAAACCAGCAGAGTCTCGTGGGGCACCCCTTTGCGGTGCTCATTCTGTCCGCGATCAACTGGCCGGTCGTCAGGTCGTATATCCCTGTAATCGCCGCCGCTCTGGACTCCGCGCAACCTGGCACTGTCGTGCGCGTCGACTGTGGTGTATTCGTACCACGCTCGAAGTCCGCGAGGGAGTAACGCTTTCCCACAAAGGGTAAGTTTCGGGGCCACTAATTTCACGTCTCGTAACTGGGTCAAGGCTGGACGGTAAACCCACCCTTGAACAAACGTGACAGAAAGCCCTATATCAGCTAGGCTTGAAGGATAGGCAGGAGATCAAACAATGGAAGTGCACTTCACGCCCGATCAGCAAGCGTTCGTCCGTCAGGCCATTGAAACTGGCAGAGTTCCCAATGAGGAAACAGCGGTACGTCAAGCGTTATCCCTGTGGGAAGAACGCGAGCGCATCCGCGTTAAAATTCTCGCAGACGTCGATGTGGCCGAAGCATCCCTTGCCCACGGCGAAGGACGTATCATCACCCAGCAATCCATGCGCGAGCTTGCGGAAGAAAGTGAAGCATAGAGGCCGCGCCCGTATTGCCGCCAAGACGCCAGTATCCCTCTAATGCATCGCCTAGCCCCCGCCGCTGGCTTCGATCTTGATGACATTTGGGTTTATGTCGCCAATGAAAGTGGCAGTTTTGAAATTGCAGACAAAATAGTTGACGCAATTACCGAACGATTTTGGTTGATATCCTGCCATCCGCATAAGGGCGTGGCCGTGATGAAGACTTGCGCTCCGGTCTGCGAAGTTTTCCGGTCGGCAAACATGTCATCATCTGCCGGGTTGAAGGCGAGGATGTTTTCATCCTTCGGGTTTTGCGCGGCAGCCGAGACATCGAAATGCTTTTTCGCTCCTAGCAGCCCGAGGTATGAATCCTCAGATCGGCAAACCGGGGACTGCCTTCGAATTTCCGCGCACCGGAAACTCCCGTATTCAAACAACGTCCTTGGCGCGGAATTTCGTTGGCTGTCATCGATTTGCCAGCGGATACATTAAAACCACGGGTCAACGTAAACAGGGGATACGTATTCCCGTTTTGCTGTCCCATTATGAAGCGATGAAATACGTCTATGCCCACGTCTCAACCAAAACTCTGCGATGCAGCTGACCGCATTGAAGCGGGTCGTATTCAGACGATTACAAAGACGAAGGTAAGTGGGGAGCCAGCACGAAGCGCCCGGTGCTGACGCTTTGCTTTAGTCCCTTCATTAAGGGGACACGCTTATAGTGTGGAAGCTCGACCGGCTAAGGCTAAGCTTGCGAGACTTGATAACTATGCTCGATGATCTCAAGCACCGGGGCGTGAAGTTCAAATCACTCATGGAAGCCATCAACACAGAGACGCCCACAGGCCGCGCCATGTGGCAGATGATCGGAGTACTGGCCGAGCTTGAGCGCAGCCTGATCGTTGAACGGACACAAGCCGGAATGAAAGAAGCCCGCCGCCGTGGCGTGCAGTTTGGCAGGAAGAAGAAACTCACCTCCGCGCAGGTTGCTAAGGCCCGCAAGCTGATCGGGACGGGTGAACGTGTTGAGGACGTGGCCGCGTTCTACAATGTGGGCCGGACGACACTGTATCGGGCATTTACAAGCTAGGGCGTGTCCCGAAACTTACCCTTGAAGGTACTCACTTCGTTGTTTCGGCACTTTAATGGTCCGGACTTGTTGCAAGGATTAAAGCGCTTGGAACAAGACGGCCTTAGGTGGTGTCTAATGAAATGTGCCGTGCCACTGCGTTGTGCTAGCTTACATGAGCCTGTCGATCTGGGATGGAGCACCAAGGACGATTAATTATGAAATCGACGACTGGAGCAATCACAGTTGGGGTCTTCATAATATAGAGCGCAGCGTTATTCGGTGCGAAACAGCAATCGCCAGCAACGGGTCGCGGATGAACAAGTGTGATTACGAATTGTTTCATCATTACCTGCTTCGATATGCCAGCGGTCAAAGCCGCAACTTTTACATTCAGCCGATGCACTCGGGGTACTCAATCGACGATAAGAACCGAATTGCCTCCGGCGGGGAATGTAGTTGTACTTGGAATGCCCAACGGCAGCCACAAGACGATGGTGCATGTAGTCAAACGGCAGCACTGCGCCTTCGCCGCCCGGAGCGTGTCGGAACCAATCGGATTGAGAGCGCAACTGTAGTCGAGTATCGAAGCGAAGAAGCTGATGGGAGTTCTCGCCGAATATCACTCACACCTGACTACGGATGCGAGTTGATGGAAGAAGTAGTGCATACGAAAGGCACGCTTGGAATTCCTGGCTCCCAATGGCGATATCGGGTGACCTCATATAAATCTGGTGAGCCATCCAAGAGCGTCTTCGAGTTGCCATCGGGATATCGAGTCGAGAGCGCAAAAGGGCTAAATCAGGTCTGGAAACTTCGTCAATAGAGACGTGCTTGGTACACTAGTGTTTGACATGCGCCACGTGGCAGGTTACAGTTCGCGATGATAAGAACCATCCGTCACAAGGGGCTGAAACGACTGTTTGAAGAAGACGATTCGAGTGGGTAAACCCGGAACACGCTCGGAAGCTGCTGAATATTTTGGCGACGCTCCACGCAGCTCCCAACGTTGACCACATGGATTTACCGGGGTTTCGGTTGCACCCGCTCAAGGGCGAGAGGAAAGGATTTTGGGCCGTTACGGTACGCGCCAATGGGCGAGTGGTTTTTCGCTTTGACGAAGGTGCGGAGGACGTTGATTATGTCGATTATCACTGAAAGGAAGCATTCCATGAACATGAAAAATCCGCCGCACCCCGGCGCTATCGTATTGGATGAGTGCATCGAACCTATGGGTCTGACGATCACGGCGGCGGCTCAAGCTCTTGGCGTGACCCGCAACACACTTTCCGAATTAGTAAACGGCAAGCGTGGCGTGTCCCCTGAAATGGCTGTTAGACTCGCGCAGGTGTTCGGCGGAACTGAGCAAGGCTGGCTCGTCCAACAGGCTCAGTACGACCTTGCTCACGTCCAGCGCAGTCGGCTCAAGCTCAAGCGCCTCGTGTTCGCGTAGCGCCAAATGAATAGAAAGTCGCACGGATTGGCTTCATGCCTTCCAATCGATGCTTTTTGCCTTCCCTCAAATTCCCGGGTCACACTCATCTAAAATAAATTCTTCATCAATAACTCCCTGATAAAGTAACTACTTCCGAGTTTCCACTTATTCCATTCTCACTCAGCATTCCCAAGCCCCGGGCTACCTTTATTCCAGAAGAACCTCAATGAAGCAAGCAAGCCAACACTCGGCAGAACCCTCAGCATTCGACCAACTCCTAGCCGCCTGCACCAGCGCCTCGTTCTTCCTAACCCCCAGCCGCCAGTCCTACGCCAGCCTCCCCGACGGATCAGCCATTCCAATCTACTCTGAACAATTCCGAGGCTGGGTTCTAAAGCAAGCCGCCGATCAAGCACTCCCAATCCCGTCGCCATTCAGACTAGCCCACGTCCTCCGCCATCACGATAATATCCTCCAAACCACCGGCGCACCAAGCATCGCAGTCCATAACCGCATTGCCGTTCAGCCTGACGGCACAATCTACCTCGATCTCCAATCCGAAAACGAAGCCATCGAAATCACCGGCCATAATTGGACCCACACGCACCAGCACTCCGCCACCTTTCGTCGCCACGAATTGAACTTGCCCCTCCCCGTTCCAACTTTTTCCAAAGCCACCACCACTCAACTTTTAGCCAAATCAATGGGCCTCACCGAATTGGATGCCAACCCGCTGGCCAACTGGTTGACGCTAGCGCTGCTCCCCAATGTCGAGGCCCCCATCCTGGTAATCACTGGAGAAGCCCGCATCGAAGCCGCCCGTCTTCTGCGCAATATTATCGACCCCGTCGTTCATCCCCTCTTCCCACTTCCAGTCACCGAAAACCAACTCGGCCAACTCGCACAGTGGAATAGCGTACTCGCCTTCGACGCCGGTCCATACATCACCGAAGGCCGCAAATCCGCACTCCGCCGCATCCGCCGCGGAGTTCCCGTGCGCATCCGCGAAGTCAGCCGACGCCAGTCGCCGATCTACGAAACCACCCAACGGCCAATCCTGATCGCCGCCGACGCTGCAGTCGAGATCGAGAAAAATCAAATCAACATCGAAATCAATCAGTGCCACGAAGCACCGCTCGATCAGTTATTAGGGGCATTGCTAAATCAGTTGGTACGAGCACTAAAACAAATCGAAGCGCCAAACGAAGCCTGGCAAATTGACGACTCGAAGTTGCATAGTATTCCAATACACGTCCAATACGCAACAGCCAACAAGCCATTCACGTAATATAAACGCCGGCGGTAGAATTGTGAGCGCACGCCGGGCGCGATAAGAAGCAGTCCAACCCCACTAGTAAGATCTTTGACAATCGAATCGTGCACTGCAAAAAAAAGGTGTAGGCTTGTCTGGCCTGAGCACCTGAAATTCAGTGTCTGCTCGGAATACTCTTAGTGAGCGGCCAACCGCTCCCCTCTCGAGTTACATTGGTGACATAATCGACGTCTCAAGACCTTCGTTTAGTAAGAGAATTTTCCGCTATGGGGTAAGGTGACAGAGGATAGTTGCACTCGCGTAAAATACTTGGTTCGCGCTTGGGCATTGGTTCCGACGATGTTCCAATTAGTACGATGCGAATCCGTTTCAACCTGTGGAAGCAATTCGGCCAGGATTTCCCGTATTGTCACGCAAGTCTTGGAGGACAACACTTTCCGGCCAGTTAAACTGCTTTGCGCAGTGCGTCCCGCACTTCCCGAAAATCGTCGAATACGGCGTCTGCCTGATTAGAAACAACAACACCCTCATGACGTTTTTGCAGAGTCAACGCTCCAAGTGCTGACTTAGCTCCGGCAATATCTTTTATCGCATCATCACCGATAAACCATACCAATTCCCCAGTTTTTAGTGACAATCTTTCCAGCGCCATGTTGAATGGTTTGGCTGCAGGCTTTTCCACTCCGGCTTCTTCGCTGGTAACAATATGATCAAAGTGATGGTCAAGGCCGAAATAGATCAGCTTGCGAAATTGAATTTGTGCCGTTAGGTCAGTTACTGCTGCCACTGGAATTCCAGCCACTCGTAAGTCTTCCAGAAACTCCTTCACCTGCGGAAACAGCCTGCTGGCGGAAAGAAAGCTGCGCCAATAAGTTTGCTCTAAGTCGAGGGCCATCAGCGGTTGGCTCTTCATTCCCAAGCGCTCCAACGTGCGGGCAAAATAAAGCAGGCGGCTATGTGCGGAAGCCGTTTCCTTTAAGATGTCCTTCACTTCTCGGCGAGCTTCAGCCAATGCTGGCTCAAACTCGTTTTGCTTCACACCCAAAAGCCTGATGGCCTTGCGCATTGCCGCATCGGACGCCGCTTCATGCGCCGGATCGTAAGGATACACCGTGTTGTCAATGTCCATCAATACCGCACTGGGACGCTTACTGAACGCTTGCTTGTTTCGTATCTCCATTGACTAACTATTCCCCCGTGCACGCAAAGCCTCGGCAACTTCCACTAGCGTGATCAATTGCATTAGGCCAATCATGCCGCTTTCCCAGCGCGCGTCCAATGCCATTAACTCTTCCAGATGAGGCACTAACTGCCCGGCAGCCACTTCAAGATCTTCCGGTTCTAAGTCGCCTTCAATGCGTAGTTCTACACCGCTGTTTTCTTCGCCAATGGACATATCCACGTGAAGCCCACAAAGACTCACCAGAATTCGAATCAGCTTTTCATAGTACAACCCACGACGCAGGTTTACGCACAGACGCAAGCGTATGTCGTCAGGCCTTTCGGGCCGAGTCAGGTCTTCGCGATTCACAGGCTCCAAAGTGAACACCAGGTCCGCTGCTTTCGACTGTGGATGAATGTACCGTTCGGCATCAGGATAGCGATGCTCCAGTGACTCTAGAACTTTCGCTTCAGGGTGGCCGCGCTCGTTCACGTCCCGCCGTAGTTTGAAATATCGCCGAAGCTCCTCATCCATTGCCAAAAATAGACGAACGTCGAATTTAGATAACAGACTGGAAATATAAAGAGTATGCAATCCACTAACTAGGATGACGTCATTATGCGCCACAGAATGCCGTTTCGTGAAACGCCCACTGGAATGATCATAATGGCGGCAGACGATACTTTTGCCTTCCATCAAAGCCAGCACATCATTGGAAAACGCCATCAAATTATTAGCTTGGGGATTGAGGTGTGTCAGGGCCCGCCACATAGGAGCGTGCCGATCCCAGCTATGATAATCGTCGCCAGATATATTGGCTACTGCGCTGGCACCAAAAACGCCTGCCAGGGCTGCGGCCAATGTGTCTTTGCCACTACCGGAATCCCCCGCAATGCCGATGGCGACAGGTTTGCGGCTCAGTCGGAAATAGTCGTTTTGTTGAACACCCGTGCGGAACATTCGGGTGGCCAAAGCTCCACCAATGGCAACCATGGCGGTTAACCAAAGCGACTGGAGATGAGGAGTCATGGGCATTTGAGCTGTGAGATCAAGGCCAGCCAGACGCACCATGGAACCAGTCGATTGACCAATATGAAAACCAATCATTGCCAGAGAAAAAGCGAAAACAGGAAGGGATGCGGAAAGACCACCACCCAATTGGTGAGCGACTAAGAATGGTACAGCCCACAGGAACCACCCGATGGATGCCGGGGTAAGCAGTAGCACCAGAAAGAACGATGCGCCAAGAAATGAAAATAGAAGTTCGAAACTCATGCGGCCAATGCGCCAAGCTGCGTATAACAGGAGTAAGTAAGTAAATGGAAGTACATATATTTGTAACTTATCGCTGAACTTAATGGAGAGCTGGTATATCTTTTGTATTTCCGGGCTGCCCAGTACCATAACTTTTACTCCAGGGGAAAACAACAAATATGGCCCCTGCAACAAAGCGGCAGTAAGTAAGGCTGGGATCATGAATCGAGGGAGCAGGCCCGCAAGACGCTTGCTTCTCCACAAGTAGATGGCAAGGAATGGGGCTGGTAGAACCATACTCAGCTTGGCTGATACAGCCAAACCAAGCACCACCCCTGCAGGTATTGGATGAAGCCGTTGCAGCAGTCGTAACGAAATCATAAGAAGTAATACTGGGACCATGTCGGTTTGCCCGTGCCAATAGCAGACGTATAAAACAATGGGAGACAGCCAGTAGAACCGCAGGATTTCTTCATCGCTTGCTCCTAGAATCTGTTCTAGGGACAACAACAATTCCAAATCAAGCAGTAGGATGGTGAGACCGAAACCAAGCAGTGCGAAAAAGTGAAGTCCGAATTGCTGATCAATCAGACCACCCAGCGCCACACCAGGAAGATGAAGCAGGTACATGACAGGTCCATAAGGAAAAGACATGGAGTCTCCACCTATGCTCAAAAACGTGGTCCAAGGATCAAGGGAGGGCTGGCGAAGAAAATCCAGCAGGAAAGGTACAAACCATTTTTCCTGAACTTTCGGAACGGCTAACAAAACCAGAGCCAGCCTAAGCAGCATTCCGAATTGAAACACTGGGTGCCGTGCCAACCGAACCAGCGCATTCCATTGAAGAGAAAACCAGGTGTAGAGGGATTCCTTAGGAATTCCGTGCCCTTGTACTTTAGTCCTTTGATTGCTGGCTGCTATCTCCATAGTTCCGGCGTTTTGGTGCAGACAGCTTCGGCTGGGATTCTCAATCCATCCAAGAGTTGGCGCAGAGCGGCGATATGTTCTGGTTCAGTGCGGCCTTGCAGTTCCGGTGAGACCAGGCAAAAAGTGAACCCTGCCTGGCGAAGCCGATCAGCCTGCTGCCGGCTTAATGGAAATTTCTTAAAGCAATCCACCCATACCCACCTCACCATTCCCTGCAAAGCCATGGCCGTATCGATGCTTTCAAATTCACTTACTCGCACCGCACAGCGCTTTTCACCCGTACGTGCGGTTTTGATCAGAAAAGGAAAAGATTGGTCCAGAAAGAAAAAGTCCTCAATTCCAAAACGGCGCATTCTTTCAAGGCATGCCTCTTCCAAACCTTCTTCCTTCACATTCAGGATAAGCGTTCCGTGATGGAACTCCACCAGCCAGTCATCCAGACGCTCGCCTGGGGAAAAGGGATCATGGTTGAGGATTAGGTCGCTGCCATTGCTGCGAATGTCGATTTCTACACCGTACTCCGGAGGAGTGGCACGGAGTTGCTCAATAGTATTGCGACGATGGTGAATGATCTTCATTGGCTAGTTTTTCTTAACTGTTGGGAAAGCGTCAGACTATAATCAATCGTTCTGCGGATGAACTTCATCCTGGCCTTCCAGTTGACATTCCAGCGTGACACACCATGGGCTCTTTTGCCGAAATTCACTGGGAATTTTTCTACGATGAGCCCTTGATCACAAGCCATGTAATAGGCGAACAGGTCCAGCGAGAAATCATGAGGAGGGTTCTTCCAGGTTTCGAAGAAGGTTTTGGAGAACAGCGTAGGCTGTGCGTTGATGTCCCACAAGGGTTTTTGAAGAATGGCGGTTTCGAATGCACCCATGCCGGCAGTGAAGAAAACGTCGGCCGGGGGACGGCCATAGCGCTTTCCTTTAACAAAGGTTCGAGCCGGATCTTTTGATTGTTGCAGTAGTTCAAGGCCGCGCAAAACGTCTCCAGGATCTGTTTGAAGATCAGCATGAGTCCAGCCGAGAAAGCGGGATTGTGCTGAGCGCAAACCACTGAGGATTCCGAAGCCGTAGCCTTGATTTACGTCCACTCGGATGCTTCGTGCAAAAGGATGATGTGGCAGCAGTTCAGCAAGGATGGCTGGGCTTTGATCGGTGGATCCGTTGTCTACCAAAATGAGTTCAACGGGCGATTCGGTAAAAACTTCGGCGGCACGGCGCAGTAAGAGAGGTAAATTGGCAGATTCGTTATAAGCGGGAATGATGAGGGAAAGTTCCGGCATGAGCACGGCGAGTGGTACCCATTCATTATGCCAATTTCTTGAGTGTTGAAACCAAGAGGCAGCGAACTTGACTGCCTCTTGGCTGCTGAATGCGACTGGCCGTTACACTAAGTTATTGCACATTAAAGGACCCTCCAGTGACCCAACCTACCGATACTAAGGACAGATCTTGGGTAATGAGATAGAAGTTTTTGACACCGCGGAAAACTGGTTGAAAAGTAATCGGAACAGACCAAGTTAAGTTATTACCTGATCCAGTAACCGTCGCGCCGGCTACGTTCACAGTGCATTTGCTGTTACTGAGTGTTCCAGTCCCAACCGGACTGCCGGCAAAACCTCCCCCTGTTTGGGATAGCCAGATTTTCTGCAGCGGACGATCCAACAAAAGATAGCAAGCATTGTTGCCGTCGTTGTTCGTATTTATCAGGACTTGAGAAGTTGCCAGATCAGCAAAGCCATTTCCGTCGGCGAAGTTGAAATTGAATGTCGCACTGGAACCGGAACCATTTGCAGGGGACATCGCGAGGATTTGCGGAGGTTGATTGGCCAACAAGCTCCATGCCCCGATTTGCACCCACGAAGAATCGGCTCGAGCCTGATCATACGCAAGCACATAAATTGACTTGGTACCAATTTGAGCCGTTTGGAATTTCAGCTTCATTTGCAAGGTGAGTGTATTGCCGGCTCCAGTGAGTGAAATATCCGAACCAAGGAGTTGGCAGGTGCTGTTGGAGCCGGTGTTGCTGGTACCAAACGCGATGGCGGCCCAGTCACCCGTAGTGTCGGGAGCCAAATAAAGAATCCGGCCAGGGACATCAATCGACATAAAACAGGCGTTATTCCCATTCAAACTTGTATTGATCAACATCACGATTTGTCCAATGTCTGCATAGCCGTTGGCGTCGCTGACGTTCACGTTGAAATTGGCGGTATAGCTGCTACCGGCAATTACAGGAGTTGCCGAAACCGTCGGTGCTACGTTCACAAAAGAACTGGGCGTGAAGGTGCCAAGTGCTTGCCAAGGACTGGCACCTCCCGATTGGTCCGAAGTATAGCCGTAGACATTCTTTGGTCCGGTGAATGGGCTGAGAAATTCTAGTGAGACTCGCATTGTTAAATTGTTCCCGGCTAAGGTTCGGGAAAAACTACTCAGTGGGATTTTACATTGGCTGTTTTGTAACGTGGTGGTAGACCCCGGAGTTCCCGACGCACCATTCCCTCCGCTGTCCGTAAGAATGGTGACGATTCCGTTTACAGGCTGGTAATAGAATGAGCAGGCGGAAGTGTTACTCTGCGTAGCGTTGATGATTACTTGTGCCACGGAAAAATCCGCCACCCCATTGCCGTCGTTGAAAACAAAATCGAAGGTTCCAGTTAAACCACTGCCGCTTGACGGACTCATGGAAACGGCTTGAGGCACCTCGTTGAGTTTTAAAAGAAACCCACCGTTGGTCCCCGCATTGGATCCGGAATAAGGATACTTCGTCGGGAAATCAGGAGAGAGGGTCTGACCAACAAGGTAAGCAAAGCTAAAACGATCCAGTGCTAACCCAATAACTTGATCCGCCCCGGTACCGCCCAAATATGTGAAAGTTTCAAAAGCAGCAGCGTCGCTGCGCACCCTGGCGTAGAATCCATCGTAGCCGTTTTTGTAAGAGCTCCCAGGCAACGCATTTATCACCGGAAGATTCCGTGATGTTGTGGAACCTGCTATGTGCATTACACCTGTTGTATCCAGCGCCATGGCTTGAACGGAATCGATTCCTTTTCCGCCCAAAAAACTACTGTAGAGCAGCGTTGTGCCTGTAGGATTTAACTTGGAGAAAAAACCATCTTGCGAACCGCCCCCGTATATTGGTTGAACAACCGAGGATGTTACAGGAAAATCAAAGGAACTGGTTACGCCCGCTACAAATACGTTATTGCTTGCATCCAGTGCCAGTGCTGTAACTTGTTCCGGATTGAGGGCCGTTCCTTTTGAACCCCCCAAATAGGTGGAAAAAACTATGCCTTGGGCTGCCGGTGTGAACTTGGTTATGAACCCCGATTGACCACCTTTGAGAACTGCCTGCAAAGCGTTATTCAAAGGAAAATTCACAGAATTCGTTGTTCCCGCAATATAAATGAACCCGGTTACGTCAATGCTCAAGGCCAATCCCCGATCCTCTCCGCTGCCACCATGAAGAGTGCTGTAGATCATCGCACCTCCCGATTGATAGCTTGCTAGAAAAGCATCACTCCCGCCCGCATTCGTAGATTGGCGAGCTGCTAGAACAGGAAAATTTGTAGATGTAGTCTCTCCTAAAGCGTAAGCACTCCCACCGGGATCAAAAGCTACAGCATTGACCGCATCCGATCCGGATCCTCCTAAATAGAAACCGTAAACGCTACTACCTGCGGTACTCAGTTTCACCAAAAACCCGTCCCGAACTCCGCCAAAAGTTTGGCCGCCACTCGTGGGAAAATTTGTCGACTGTGTCCACCCTCCCACTAAAACATTTCCATTCACATCTACGGCGATTGATGTTGCTCGGTCGTCCCCGGAACCGCCGAAATACGTGGCCCACAAAAGCTGCTGTCCACTTCCGGCAAACTTCATCACAAAGGCGTCAATACCTCCTGCGGATGTGGGATGAATTCCTCCCGATATCGGGAAATCCTTGGACTCCGTCCAACCTGCAACGTAAATGTTGTTCGACGAATCTGTAGAGACTGCAGTCACCGCATCGGCCTGCCTTCCTCCAATATAAGTGCTGAACAGCAATACGGGATCAATCACCAGCCGGTTTTGACTGTTCCTGCCCTCCACTTTGAAACCAACAACACCATTGCCACGCAATTCATAAATTGTCTTGCGTGTAATCTTACGTCCGTCTGCATCCAATTCGTAAGCTTCTGGAATGCGCTCTTCAAACCATACGCCGCTGGCTTTGATTTTTAATTGCCCATCGGAGCCCAGTTTCAATTCCTCGGCGTCCGCATATTGCCACTCGATTCCCCTGTAATCCGCTCCAGCCCGAATATGATATTCGGACTTCAGCACGTTTGATGCACCTTCGTAAATTAGATCCGTACCATCAAACAATCCCGCGTATTTCAATTTGGCGAACATAGATTGGGCGGTCTGCCATTTTCTGGCGTCGTTCCCAAATTGAAAATTCACTTTGCCTGGGAGTGGTTCTTCCGGGCGAAGTATTGAACCGGGATTGGCATTCTTGAACTGCATGGTGAGGTGCTTGTTCTGCTTTCCGTAACGCACTCCTTCCTTGCTGAAGGAAGCAGATAGTTCCGTAGTCTGGCCTACATATCGCGGCCCGTTTGATCCGGGCGTTTCAAAGAAGAAAAATGGAATAACCGGACCAGCGGACGAAGCCACTCCACTTTCCAGGAAGGTGGCTGTCGCAAGAAATAGGAATAAGGCCGTGGGCAGTATTGCAGTAAGTTTTTTCATAGTAGTCCCAAGACAACTATTCGGTTGGGAAAGGGGAAACATTATGGGAATTGTGGTGGGTTTTTGTTGTTACTATTGAGGTCACCCATACAAACATGCAAATCATAGTCAAGAAACGAATTGCCTTTGTCATTGTGGCGTTTGCCGCTGGGTTAGCTGCTTTTTTCAGGTTTCTGACGCTAACCAGCCGAATGACCCATTGCGATGACACAGGCTTTCTGATTCAAGGTTTTGCGGCTGAAGGCGCCATTTCTGCAGGAGATAGTATAGCCGCATATTGGACCTATGCCCCAGCTCAGTTGGTGCTGGGCTACCCCATTTGGAGTATGCCCAATAGTTGGCCCGACGCCATTTGGTCTGCACGCCTTCCCAGTGCAGTGGCCGGTACTTTTCTTGGATTCGTCATTGTCTGGCTTTTGTCAAGGCTTAGTGTTGTGAATCAGAGCTCGCCCTTTGCAGGACTCTTTTCTATGGTGTTGGCTTTCTGCGGACTGCGTGCCATGGTGGAATCGCAACAAGGCTATCCATACGCAGTCACCTGTTTGCTGGTTGCTCTCACGGCTACTATTCTTTACGCAGTTTCACAAGGCCGCGAATTGCTTGAGCCTCGCCGCTTGCCGCTCCTGATTGGATGTATGGCGGCTTGGGGTGCCCTTTCAATTTGCTTCAGCTTTCAGCTTACAATTTCCGTCCTAGCGAGTGCCCTGGCCCTGTTGATTTGCGCGTTCCCAGAATTGCGGAAGCCTGGAGCCTTTCGGCAAATCCGGGGGGCAGACTGGCTGGCAGGCGGAATCCTATCATTATTTGGGGTCGCTGTATTCTATAAGATCTGGGTGCTTTACTTGGGACTTCGCATAAATAACAACCAGGGACTACCACCTTGGTCGGCATTCGACGTCGTAAAGTGGAATGGCTCCTCAGTAGATTTCATACAACAGGTTCTTAGTAAGTGGATTGATTTGGCGGGATATAGTGTTACACCACTTTGGCCGCCAATCGCTGGAGTGTCACTTACAAGAGCGTTGGGTTTAGTTATCTTGGTTCTTATCCTTTTCAGCCTGCCATGTCTTTCGGCGCGCCGCCCACTATGGCAAAGGTTGATCGCATGGTACAGCATCCTCTTGTTGGCCACCAGTTTCCTGTTAAGTCTCGCAGGAAAAATTCCCTTCGGTGTAACTCGCCACTCTCACTTTCTGCTGCCTGCTTTGCTTCTGCTTAGCGGATTTGGAGAAGCCAACATTCTGGATTGGATCAACTCCCGCCGGAAGAATTCCACCTCGTTTGCCGATTGGCTGGCACCCATCGCATCCACTGTCCTGATTGCAGTTTTCTATTACTCATTCCCTCAATTCCACCAGGTTTCCCGGAATCAATTCGACATGACCAGGCTGGTTCAATTGGTACACGAGAAAAAGCCATTGAAGGTGGTTTGTATTGGCTGTACTTTCGATCCGATGTCCGCGCAGTTAGCTGCGCGAGGGCAATTGTTTCCCCTCGGTGTAGTCGAAGCGGGTCCGTCAGATGACCAGTTGGAACAGGCACTGAAGATGCTTGAGAAGAAACCAGCTCCCGCCTCCATTTTCGTGGTGGATCATCGCAGCGACCCCGAGTCCACGCTTCGCGCCACAAAGCATCCCTCACTAACTTCCAGCCTCTTAGTTGGAGTGAAACCAATAGGCAGTACGGAAATGGTGGGAATTATAAATGGCGGCAACGGATTTTTTGTACGGCAAGTAACCAAATCCGATGCCGTTCCAGAACTTCTCGATTGCAAAGCCTCGTTGCTAAAAGGTTGGCATTCCAGGGAAGCCAACGCCAGTGGTTGGTGGCGATGGTCGGAAGGATTGTCAACACTGATGGTGGTTACCACCCAGGATGCGCTCCTCACATGGAAAGGGGAATTTCTTTCCCTGAAATTGCCTCAAAAATTGGACATCCTGGTCAATGGTAAACAAGTTTTCACTTGGGATGCGAAGCAGGCAATCGATATTTCATTCCCTTTGCGATCCGGGGAAAACTTGATTCAACTAAAGCCGCGAACTCCAGGAATCCAGTCGGGTTCGGATCCCCGTGTGCTTTCGTTTGGCTTGAAAAACCTTACCTTGTCCGCAGGCAACAAGGTTCAAGCTGCCTGCGAATTGGAATGGTAAGACTATTCAGTTCCGGCAACCAGGAATCCCGATAACCCAGGCCCTGATCCGGCTGCGAAGAACTGCTGCCGGGATAGGTTGCGATATACATTTCCAGCCACACCTGCGGCCACGCCACCATTAACCTGCTTGCCGCCAGTGAGTAGAACCACAACAACTAACTTATTGTGACCAACTTCATTGAAGCTGCCGAACCAACCTAAATGCGTTGGTGAATCTTTGTCCGTGCATGTTCCGGTTTTTCCTAAAATGGGTTCGTTTGGATCATAGGCCGCTCGCCGAGCGGTTCCATATTCCACTGCCGCCATCATGCCGGGTTTGATCTCTGGAATCTGATCGCCAATATCCAAAACGCGCTTCACTTTGGGTTTGAAGCGGGCCACTTCCAGAGCGTTTTTGGGATACTGCAGGTAGTACATTGTCCCGCCATTAGAAATGGTTCCCAAGATAGATGCCAGTTCCAGGGGCGTAACAGTGATGCCCAACCCAAAGCTGGTCATCATCCCAACACCACCAAATCTTGGCGCCTCAGAAGGATAATCGCCAGCTTTTTCACCAGCAATATCAAGACCTGCCTTTTCGCCCAAGCCCCACATTTTTGAATAGCGAGTTACCCGGTCGTAACCCAGCATGCTGCCGACGTTGGCGAAATAAGGGTTGTTGGAATGCGCCAGTGCTTCGGTAAGATTCAGTCGCGAATATCGATCCACGCGGATCATGCTGTTGCGATCAATGACACCTTCGCCTAAACCGGCCATTGCGCAAACAAGTTTAATAGTAGAACATGGCTGGAATCCGCCACGCAATCCGAGCCTTTGATTGACGATAGTAAGGACGCGTCCGCTCTGCGGATCGCTAACGACAATACTGCCGTTGAAGGGGCCAAGCGCATCCACGGCCGCTTTGCGCACCACAAGGTCCTCGCCTTCAATGTTGTCGCCCAGGCTGGAATCGGCAAAGGATGGCTCCTTCCAATTGTCAACCGGGACAATTTTCTTAGCCCGCTGTTTGGCAGCCGTTACTTTCGCTCTGGCCACCGGTTTCTTTTTATTGCTTACTGCCGCATCCACTGCTGCCGGTGCCAATAGGACAAAAAGGCCGGCTACAGCTTGAACATATCGCCGCATCTGATTTCCCCCAAACAAAAATTACTACGTTCCCGTTCTGCTCTCATCGGAGCAAAATCGATGTTTTCCACCTTAACCGTCCATTCCCTTTTTACTGCTCGAACAAACTACGCAGCTGTCCAGCCACCGTCAATGGTTTGAACACTGCCCTGCACAAATCCAGCCTCATCGGAGGCTAGGTACAAAACCATATGCGCAATCTCATCGGGCTTGCCCAAACGTCCAATGGGTTGCCGCTGATTCAACTGAACACGCATTTCCGCCTTCTCGTGCTTATGATACTTTTCCAGGTACGATTCCACAAACGGGGAATCCACCGTTCCCGGCGCAATGCAATTCACGCGCATCTGGGTTGGATATTCCACAGCAAGCTGCCTGGTCATAGCCACCACTGCGCCCTTGGACATGCAATATGCGAAGCGGCGCTTAATGCCAATCAAACCCGCCACCGATGCAAGGTTGATAATCGAACCATGCGAGGCGATCAACAACGGCACAGCAGCTTTTGTCACAACATAAAGTCCGAAAACATTCACGCGATACAACCGGTCAAAATCATCGGGCCCGCACTCTTCAATGCTACCCACGTGGCCAATTCCGGCGTTATTCACCAGAATATCCAGCTTGGGGATGGAGGCGAAAACAGTGGTCACCTGCTCAACATTCGTAATGTCGCAGGCATGAGCCGTGGCACCGGGAAGTTCGGCTGCCAGTTTTTGCGCCATTGCTCCATCTAAATCAACAATGTGAACGGAGGCTCCGGCGGCGGTTAACACACGCGAAGTAGCCTCACCAATACCACTGGCTCCACCAGTGACAAGTGCAATTCGACCATCTAAACGAAAAGGCAAACCCATCGTCTAAAGGATAGCAGCATTTAGGGTTAAGGATTGGGCCCGGCCTTATCAAGAGTGTCTCGCCAACTGGGGGGCGCTGGACTCTACCTCTTCCTCTGCGCCGTCGCCGGAGGATTTCTTTTCGACGTCGAATTCCATTCGCCGGTGGAGTCGGCTTCGCGTTGGAGTTGGGGCGATTTTCGACGCGCCATTGGTAGGGCGAGTGGGCGACGGGGTGGGCGGATTTGCCGTCGCGTGACGGAGGATGTCTAACAACGGCAGTTGAGTAGGTGACAGTAGAACGAAATGGCTTAAAACAATTGGACTTGCCGTCATCCCAAAAACGGCAGTTGACGCACCGTCCATAGATCAACTCCCGTACCCACCGACAGTTGCGTGGAAACCATCTGTCACATGAATGGTGAGCGCTCTTTCGATTCTAAATTCAATAGTGGGCTAGGCTCGGGACTAAGGTGCGGAGGGCTGCGAAATCCGGGACGGGGCTGCAATTCAATGAAGATGTTCTGCTTACGGAAGACTTGCAAAAGAATTGCACCCCCGTCCAGGATTTCACGAATTGGACAGACAGGGTGCCGGTTACGGCTTGCAACTGCCGTTTGTAGGTTCAACCATCGAACCGCCGGATGCGGACCCGCATGTCCGGTGTTGCGGCAGGGGCGGAGCCGTGAGGTTCCACCCTATGCCGATACTGGGGAGGCCCGGTGCAAGACTTAGCGAAGGTCGAAGCGATCGAGGTTCATTACCTTCGTCCAGGCTTTCACGAAGTCCTGGACGAACTTTTCTTTCCCGTCCGCCGAGGCATAGACCTCCGCCACGGCCCGCAATTCGGAATTCGATCCGAACACGAGGTCAACCGGAGTCGCCATCCATTTCACCTTTCCGGTCTTGCGATCGACACCTTCGTAAATGCCCTCGGACGTCGAGGTCTTGTTCCACTTCGTGGACATGTCGAGCAGGTTCACGAAGAAGTTGTTGTCCAGTGTCCCGGGCCTATCCGTGAATACGCCCTGTGCGGCCTGTCCAGTATTGGCGTTCAGCGCCCGCATGCCACCGATGAGAACCGTCATTTCAGGAACGGTGAGGGTCAACAACTTGGCCCGATCCACCAGCATCTCCGCTGGTGACTGGCTCAGACCGTTGCGGTAGTAGTTGCGGAAACCGTCCGCAACTGGTTCCAGATAAGCGAAAGACGCCGCGTCGGTCTGCACCTGCGACGCGTCAACACGTCCTGGTGCGAAGGAAACCTGCACGTTGTGCCCGGCACTCTTCCCGGCCTGCTCGATGGAGGCGCTGCCACCCAGAACGATCAGGTCAGCAAGCGAAATCTTCTTTCCACCGGAAGCTGCACGGTTGAAGTCCTGGTGGATGGTCTCCAGACGCTGCAACACTTTCGCCAGTTCAGCCGGATTGTTGGCCTCCCAATCCTTCGCCGGCGCAAGGCGAATGCGCGCCCCGTTTGCACCACCCCGCTTGTCGGTGCCGCGGAACGAAGAAGCTGAGGCCCAAGCCGTCCGAACCAGTTCGGGCACAGTCAGACCCGACGCGAGGATCTTAACCTTCAGCGCCGCAATATCCTTGGCGTCAACCAGCTTGTGATCTACTTTGGGAAGCGGATCCTGCCAGATCAACTCTTCGCGCGGAACCTCGGCGCCGATGTAGCGAGTGCGCGGGCCCATGTCACGGTGGGTGAGCTTGAACCACGACTTGGCAAAGGCGAGCTGAAATTCTTCGGGGTTCTTCCGGAACCGCTCCGCAATGGCGCGATAGCTGGGGTCCATCTTGAGCGCGAGGTCCGTGGTGAACATGATAGGAGCATGGCGCTTGGACGGATCGTGCGCGTCGGGCACGAGGGTGGCGCCTTGACTGTCTGCGGGAATCCACTGAGTGGCGCCAGCGGGACTCTTGGTTTGCACCCATTCATAGGCGAACAGATTGTCAAGATACTGCGTGGACCACTTAACGGGAGTGGCGGTCCAGGCGCCTTCGAGTCCACTGGTGACGGTATCGACGCCGTTGCCGCTGCCGCATTTGTTTTCCCAGCCGAAGCCTTGCTTCTCGATGCCGGCGGCTGCCGGCTCGGGTCCGGTGCAGTTGCTGGGTGGGTGTGCGCCGTGCGCCTTGCCGAAGGTGTGGCCACCGGCGATCAGCGCGAGAGTTTCTTCATCGTTCATCGCCATGCGGCCGAAGGTTTCGCGGATGTCCCGGGCGGCGGCGAGTGGATCAGGGTTGCCGTTGGGGCCTTCGGGATTCACATAGATCAAGCCCATCTGAACGGCGGCGAGCGGCTTCTGCAGTTTCCGGTCGCCGGTGTAGCGCTCATCACCCATGAACTTCTTCTCCGGGCCCCAGTAGACGAGTTCCGGCTCCCAGTCATCGGCGCGCCCACCGGCGAAGCCGAACGACTTAAAGCCCATGGACTCCATGGAGACATTTCCGGCAAGTACCATCAGGTCGCCCCAAGAGAGTTTTTGACCATATTTCTGTTTGACCGGCCACAGCAGACGCCGGGCCTTATCGAGGTTGCCGTTGTCCGGCCAACTATTGAGTGGATCAAAGCGCTGTTGACCGCCATCGCCGCCGCCGCGCCCGTCCAGTGTGCGGTACGTGCCGGCGCTGTGCCACGCCATGCGGATGAAGAATGGGCCGTAGTTGCCGTAGTCGGCCGGCCACCAATCCTGCGAAGTGGTGAGTACCTTCTGGATGTCCTGTTTGACGGCCTTCAGATCGATCGTCGCAAACGCTTTGGCGTAATTGAATTCTTTGCCCAACGGATTGGACTCGGCGGAGTTCTGGCGAAGTGGCGACAGATCGAGTTTCTCTGGCCACCAGAATTGGTTTGGTTTCGGCTGTTGGGCACTGACAAAATTGATCAACACGAAAGGTACTGCGGCAACCGCGAAAGCGGTGAGCAGTGACTTCAGTTTCTTATTCATTAATCTCTCCTAGAGCAATCGGACGGCGGTCCTCTCTTCCAATTGAAATACCATGCTCGTGGGCTGACGCCTGTCCTACCATCAGAATACGGAGACCCGGTGAATAGAACAAGACGATTGCCACTATGACTAGGATAGGATGTTCCTATGGGAAAAAAGGACTTGGTTCGTAAGGGCCGGAGCTTCGATTTGCGCCAGTTGGAGTGTTTTTGTGCGGTGGTGCGGACGGGGAGTTTCACCCGCGCAGCGGAAGAACTTGGGATGGCGCAGCCCTCACTTTCTGAACAGATCAATAAGCTGGAGCAGGCACTGGGTGCGGCACTTTTGGAGCGTTTCAGCCGCAGGATTGAACTCACTGCGCCGGGGGCGACGCTGCTGCCGCGGGCCCGCGCATTGATTGAGGAGGCGGCGGCGCTGCCCCAGTACCTTGAGGCGGCGCGCGAAGGCGTCCGGGGACCTCTGCGTGTGGGAGCGATTCCGACGATCCTGCCATATTTCCTGGCTCCGGTTCTGCGTAAATTTGTTGAGAGGTACCCGGAAGTGGAGTTCCAGTTGCGGGAATCGACCACCGAAGATCTGTTGCAACAGGTACTGGACGGGGTGTTGGATTTGGCAGTACTGAGCTTGCCGGTGGCAGAGACAGGGCTGGTGATGAGCGAGTTGTTTCGGGAGCCGCTGTGCCTTGCGGTGCCTGATGGGCATGAGCTGGCTTCCGCTGGGAAGGTGCAGTTGCGGCGGCTGACGGGCGAGCGGTTACTGATTCTGAAAGGCGGGCACTGTTTGCGCGAGGAATCGCTGGCGGTGTGTGCGCGGGAGCGGGCACACTTCGGAGCGCAGTTTGAGGCGGATCAGTTTGCCAGTATTTTTGAGTTGATCCGGGCGGGGTTTGGCGTGAGTATTGTCCCGGAGATGGCGCGGCGCTCGGCGGACGGGTGCAAATTGCTCACGATTGAACCGGCGGCGAGCCGGAGGATCGGGTACGTGCGGCTGGAGCGGAGATATATCTCGAAGCCGATAGAAGCGTTCACGGCCTACTTGCGCGAGGTTGGTCATTAAGTTAAAGGGACGGTAATAAGCGGGTGAGTGGTCCCTCGCGTCGGGGGCAAATGACGAATCCCGTCCCGTCCTTTTCAGCGTCGCCCTGTGGGTGGTTGCCGACCTGATGAGAATCAATCGCTGGAGCAAAGCAGAGGCGAATAGCAAGAGCAAGTGGCAGAGGGAGACTCTGTCATTCCCACGGGACACTGAACCGCTAGAATCCAGAGTGATCTCAAGCTATAGAAGGAGCCCGGCAACAGTTGGGCTACTCTTTTGTTGATGTGCACTTAATTGCAGACGCCAGTGGTTAGCCGTCCATGTAGCCATGCAACCGGCATCAGCATTGAACACTAAGGGCTAGTCAAGGAATTGACTTTGGCATTTTGTGAAACCGCATTGTCACGCAAGGGTAGTTCTCGGTGAACGGACGACGCTTAGTCGTGTGGAAAGATCGAGATTCCTCTGGATGTGCCGGGATGCTGGAGGCTACACGCCATCATAATGGAGCATCCAAAACTCTATCAATACTTGGAGAGGCTTGTTGGTGGCAGCGCACAGTACCAAACATATCTGGTACCTGCAACTATTCCTCACCATAGCCTATTCGGGCTTCAGAGTTGAAAGTTTACGCTGGCTCAATGCCCAGCACAGAGCCCCAAGAATATTCGCTTCTGGACGACTTGAAGCTAGTCCTACATTTCACCCGCAATTGGATGCAATACGGCATCATTGGGTTTGCAGGATTTTGCGCTGTGATGGGAGCAATCCAGGGCGTGTTCATTCGCAATTAGGTTGCGGGTACAATTCCAAGCTGTTGATACATGGTTAAGAAGTCGAAACAATTGTTCCCTTCCTGGAACTGTCCGTTCTCCGTGCGCGCCCAACTCATTCCCATAAAGTGGACCTTCAGCCCGGTGGGTGCGATCCCCAATCCCTGGCCAGTATGCGTTCCAGTCACTTCACAGTAAATAGCGCAGAACTGACCTTCAGTGATCGTGCGATGGATAGTGACATGAACATCGGGGATCGCTGAGCGAAAGTTTCGGAAGAACAATTTGAATCCCTCACGGTCCAGCGGCTTGCCATCGGCGGAAGGCAAATCGACCATTGTGAAAGTCTTCGAGAAGTATTCGTCTATGGCGGATTCATCGCCTTGGTTCCACCCACGTTCGAACCAGGCGTGGAAGAGCTGATTGGGGAGTAAGTTAGACATTCTAAGATAATACTCCAATGAATGCTCTTTGTTACTGCACCGTCAAAACGAAATCAATGACCAGGAGAGTCAGGGAAGGTGGAGTGGCCGCTATGGCGTTTATCGTTCTCTAAACTGAGCGTCCTTGGGCGTCGTGCAGGGAAGACTGGTACACGGCGATCCACCGGCCATCAAGTGCGACGAGGTCGAATCTCAAAGTGCAAACCCTCCTGCGTTTGAAGATGCGCTAGCACGCCAAACAAATTCTTAGCCGAGGGGTTGCCGTTTGGCCCAAACATCCGCATCAGGCTGGTGGCAGGAATAGATGTAGCCTCTTCCAGTTTCTGGAATCCGACAGTAGCGTTAATGTAGTTGCGCAGAATCGCACGGCCCGTCTTCTCGTCCCCGGACAGCATGAGTTCAATCGCTTCACGCAGCAGCGCCTTGCGAAATTGCGGTTCCTGTTGAGCGCGTTCACGAATCGTTTCGCGAAAATCTTTGGTCAGTGCCATGTTGCCTCCTAGCCCTTTCTCTTCCGATAGTCGCTCCAGCTCGCCTTTGCGGTGCGAAGGTCATCTTGCTGCCGCTTCTTCGTGCCACCAGCAAGCAGAATCAAGAGCAGGTGGCCGTCACGCCCGAAATAAATACGGTAGCCAGGGCCAAAATCAATCCTGTACTCAAGAACACCACTGCCGACCGGTTTGACATTGGACATGTTGCCATCCGCAATGCGCTCAAGCCCCGTTGCCACCTCTGAACGTTGAGAGCTCGCAGCCACTTTGCAAAGGGGCTTCGTCCAACGGTGTCGATGTATTCCCGAACGTCAAGCACCGAGTAGATAATAACACTAACGTCAGCATCATCGGGTGACCTGGGCAAACGTTAGGAATTAGGTAATGATAAGTCGCGTAGTTTAGAGCAACCTGATACCTGACTTGACCGCCGTCGAACTCCAGCCGCTGGAGGGTGGGGTACAGCGAGCCCTCCTCGACAAGGAGCTCATTGTCGGAAGAAACTGGATATGCCGTAGCCATAGAGATCGCGCAGCGACAGCGTCCGCAGAATTAACATGTCCAGTGATCCGGGCAAAGAATCGTTTTTGTGAGGCTTGTGTCCCTTCTACCAAGACCTCAATGCCCAGCACAGAGCAACAAGAATATTCGCTTCTGGATGACTTGAAGCTAGTCTTACATTTCACGTGGAACTGGATGCAATATGGCGTGATCGGGTTCGCGGGATTTTGCGCTGTAATGGGCGCAATTCAAGGCGTTTTTCTTAGCAACTAGCCGCTATTGAACTGTCAAAACGAAATCAATGACCAGGACCAGAGCATCGGGAGTTGCTCGAACTGCTGAAATTTCAAACTTCGATAGCTTCTGTTGAAACGGCTGGCCTTCGCGAGTTTGTTCCAGAATTTTCTTCGCATCGGATTCCGCTGGATAGCCAATATCCTTAGTCAACGCCTGTTGCAAGCCCTTCATCACGCGGCGGGAATACATTGTGTCATGCCCATTAGTGGAAGCTTGGACTTCTTTCAGAGTAATTACTCCGCTTTGATAAACGGGGGTGCCTACCAGAGTAAGGTCGAAGGAATCGCCAATGCCCACGCACTTACCGAACATGCCTACTGCTGCTTTGCCAATGAAGCGAGCGCGAATCACAAGACGCCCATTCCATTCGCCGATTTTCGGTTTTTCAAGGTAAGCAAAATTGCATTTGCGATTCTCGTTGCCCTGCACATAGCGCCGACCGTCCTGAGTGAAGAGTTGCTGCGCGAGGACTTTTTCGAGCGCGGGATATTGGAACCGCATTTCAAGCGCAGAAACGGGGCATGCGGCAAGGATGAGCCAAAGACTAACGAAATAGTTTTTGCGCCAAATCATATAAATGTTTTCGCCACACTTGCCATTCGTGTGCACCCTTTTCTTCCCACCATTCATGCGGAACCTTTTCTGCGGTTAATGCTTCGTGCATTTTTTGAGATGCGGCAAAGAGGCGGTCCTCAGTGCCGCAGCCAATCCACAGCAACCGGAATGGGCGTTTGAATTTGGACACGTCGAAATCGCGAGCGGCGGCGCTTAAGCCGGCAACAGAACCAAAAAGTTCCGGGTGCTTTACTCCGATGGACAATGCCTGACCGCCACCCATGGATAAACCGGCCAAGGCCCTGCCGCGAGCATTGGCTTGCGTGCGGAAGCGAGCGTCAATAAAGGGGATCAGTTCCTGTGTCACGATTTGTTCAAACCCTTCGTTTGAACGTCCAATGGCATAGCCGTTGTCCATCACGATCAGGAATGGCTGGGCTTTGTTGATGGCTAATAAATTATCCAGAATGAAGTTGGCGCGGCCTTGCGCGGTCCAGCCGCGTTCGCTTTCACCGGCACCGTGTTGCAGGTAGAGTACGGGATATCGACGGGTGAGATTGCGGTCATAATCCGGCGGTGTATAAACAAGCACACGCCGGGGCGCTGAGGAAACTTTTGAGGTATACCATAGTGTCCGCACGTCCCCGTGAGGCACTTCCTGGTAATTGTAGAAAGTCAGGTTGGGGTCGGGCACATCAATGCCGCTGGTCTGTTTGCCCCAACCGAAGAAGGTCTCGCTGCCTGGGTCGGTTGTGCGGACGCCGTCAACCAGAATTTCGTAATAGTGGAAGCCTGGGCGGACCGGAGAGGTGGTGACGGACCAATTTCCTTTATCGTCCTTCACCATGGGATAAGGCGCTGGGCCCAGGCCGCTATCACCGCCGCGGGGCTCCACTGCGACTGATGTTGCTGTGGGGGCGAGGATACGGAACGTGACGCGTAGATCGGGGTGGATGGCTGGATATTCACCGCCACGAATATTGGATGGCGCCGGGGTCTGCGCCAGAATTGCAACCTGCAAGAGGGATGTAAGAATCAGACGCATCCCCAAATTATAGCGGCCCTGGCAGGTACAATTGAAAAGTCTCCATGGCGAAATTATTAGAAGGCAAGCAGGTACGGGATCAGATTTTGGCGGAGTTGCGACCGCGCATTGCAGCGTTACCACGGGCTCCGGGGTTGGCGGTTGTATTGGTTGGAAATGATCCGGCTTCGGAAATCTACGTTCGCAACAAGGTGAAGACCTGTAAGGAACTGGGGATCTTCAGCGAGAATATTACTCCGCCGGCAACGATGTCCACTGCGGAGTTATTGGTGCTTGTTCGCGATTTGAATCAGCGTCGGGAGATTGACGGTATTCTGGTGCAATCACCACTGCCCAAACATATGGACGAGGGGCGAGTGCTGGAGGAAATTTCTCCGGCCAAAGATGTGGACGGGTTTCATCCGGTGAATGCCGGCAAGTTGTCGATCAACGCGCCTGGACTGCGTCCATGCACACCATCGGGCGTAATGGAATTATTGAAGCGCAACGGGATTGACGTCACTGGAAAACACGCGGTGGTGGTGGGCCGGAGTGACATTGTGGGTAAGCCAATGGCGATGATGTTGCTGCATGCGAATGCCACTGTGACAATTTGCCATTCGAGGACGAAAGAACTGGCTGCCATGTGTCGGCAAGCGGATATTCTAGTGGGTGCTATTGGGCGGCCTGCGTATTTGAATCGCGATTTCATCAAGCCTGGGGCCGTTTTGATCGATATTGGGATTAATCGGTTGGACAAGCGAGAGGACGTTGTCCGCATATTCCGTGGCGATGAAAAGAAGCTGGCGGCGTTTGATTCCGGTGCGCGGGTAGTGGTGGGCGACATTGATCCGCTGGACGCAATGGAAGTTGGTGGTGCCTTTACTCCAGTTCCGGGAGGCGTGGGTTTGCTGACCATTGCAATGCTGATGAGCAATACTGTGTTGGCTTCTGAGGAAAGGCAATCGTGATGCTTGTAGCTTTGACCGGGGGGATGGCAACCGGCAAATCGCATGTGGGGAAAATTCTGGAATCGTTGGGTTGCCATTTGATTGAGGCTGATGCATTGGGTCATCTTGCCTTGTCTCCTGGTGGGGAAGGGTTTGCGCCTGCAGTGGCGGAATTTGGACCGGGCATTTTGAAAAGCAATGGCTCAATTGATCGCAAAGCTTTGGCGGCAATCGTGTTTACGAATCGAGAAAAATTGCATGCCTTGAACGCCATTGTTCACCCGGCAGTGGGTCGGCTGCAGCAGGGGAAGGTGGAGGCGATTCAGACGCGCGACCCCAATGCGATTATTGTTGTTGAAGCGGCGATTCATATTGAAACTGGTGGCTACAAGCGCTATCAAAAGCTGATTTTAGTGATTTGTGATGAACAGGAACAGGTGAAACGGGCGATGGCGAGGGATGGAGCGAATCGCGAAGAAGTGTTGGCTCGCATTGCGCAACAAATGCCACTTTCGGAAAAACGAAAGTTCGCTGATTACGTCATTGATACATCTGGTACGCCGGAGGAGACGCGGCGGCAAACCGTGGAAGTTTATAATTTACTTAGAGGCTTATGAAGAAGTATAGATACCTAATTATGGCGATTGGTCTGGCAGGATTGTTTGTCTACCTGACCACACTGGCTAAAGTTCCGCGCAAATGGCTGACGCCAACGACTGAAGCCAATTCCCCATTGTGGGCTGAGCCGAAGGTGGCAAAAGGTGCCGGGCTTGGTCCAGAAGAACTGAATAATATTGAGATCTACAAACAGTCGCACGTGGCCACGGTGCACATTAACAGCACTGTTTATCGGCGCGATTTTTTCTTTGACGTTGTGCCTTCGAAGGAATCTGGGTCGGGATTTCTGATTGATGACAAGGGGCTGATTCTGACGAACTACCACGTCATCAGTGGTAGCCAGAAGATTCAAGTCATTCTGCCGGACCAGTCACGATACGATGCTGAAGTGCTGGTGCGTGATCGTCCCGATGATTTGGGGTTGATCCGAATTACTCCGCGTAAGAAACTGCCGTATCTGAAAATGGGCGACTCCGAACACTTACAGGTGGGGCAGAAAGTGTTGGCTATTGGAAATCCGTTTGGGCTGGAAGGGACTTTTACAACTGGTGTTGTCAGTTCGCTTGGCCGTACGATCAAAGACGAAAGCGGTCGGGAATTTTCCGGGATGGTACAAACAGATGCTGCCATTAATCCTGGTAATTCCGGTGGGCCGTTGCTTGATTCGCAAGGCAATGTAATTGGCATTAACACGGCCATTTATGGGGCTGGTGGAAATATTGGCATCGGCTTTGCCATGCCGATTAGCCGGGCGAAGGAAATGCTGAAGGACTACCAGAGCGGCAAGAGTTTCAAGCGTCCCATGCTGGGAGTTGAGGTGGTGTATGTTGCCGGTGATTTGGCTGAGGCATTGAAGCTACCACCCGATGGTGGCTTACTGGTGCAAAGCGTTCAGCAAGGCACGGCGGCGTCTGCGGCAGGTATGCGCGGTGCAAAGCGCGGTGTGTTGGTGGGTAATTATGAACTTGGTATTGGCGGCGATCTGATTATGGAACTGGACGGAAAGCCGGCGGACAAGAACGATGCCATTGCCAGGGCCTTGAGCAAGAAGCGGCCCGGAGACAAGATTGAGATGACGGTGTTCCGTGATGGTAAATCGGTGAAAGTTGCTGCAACGTTGGGTGAGGCTCCTGAAGACGGACGGTAGAGTTTCAGAATTATTAAGGGGCCACAATGAAAACTGTTGGACAAGTGGAAAGTCTGTGGCGCTATCCCGTGAAGAGCATGCGAGGGGAGCAATTGCTGGAAGCGTTTCTGGGCTTTGCTGGGGTTTATGGGGATAGGTTGTATGCATTTCGTAGGGCGAGTGGGCCGAAGCCGTCTCCGTTCCTGACTGCAACCAAGCTTGCGGGAATGCTGCTGTATCGCCCTGTTTACCGGTATCCCGAACACATGGTGAGGCCGGGCAATCTTGCGGATGCCGAAAGTGTTGCGCCGGGGCTTACTCCAGTTTATGCGGACTCTGCGGAAATGATGCTGGATGTGGAAACGCCAACCGGAAAGCTGTTGGCAATTGATGATCCGCAGTTGCTCAATGCACTACAGGAATGCATTGGCGAGGATGACCGATTGACGTTGCTGCGATCGGATCGGGCGATGACGGACTGCCGTCCAGTCTCGTTATTCTCCGTTCAGACGGCGGATGAGTTGAGCAGTGATTTGGGCTTTACGTTAGACACGCGGCGCTTTCGAGCGAACCTTTATGTGGACCTTGCTTCGGCAAGTGGATTTGCGGAAGACAACTTTGTTGGGCGTATGTTACAGATTGGTGCCAGGGTTGTTATTGCGGTGATGGATCGTGACCCGCGTTGTAAGATGATTACGCTGGATCCAATTACAGCAGGGGCGAATCCTGAGGTTATGAAGTTAGTGGCCAAGGCTCATGAAGGAAATGCCGGAGTCTATGGCGCAGTTGTTGTTGAGGGCATTATACGGCCCGGAGATGCGATTACCGTCTTGAACTGACGCCGCGCAGGTCAGCGCTGGTAAACACTAAATCACGATCAACGACTAACTCCATGGTTGTCCCTTGAGACAGAACCACATCATTGCCACGCGAGCCTAGAATTCCTGCTAATCCGGCTGCGGCACCTACGGCAGCGCCAATGCCAGCGCCCTTGCCGCCACCTAGTACAGCGCCAATTCCAGTGCCGGCGGCGGTAGTCTTTGCAACGGTTCCCGCGTCGCGACCCTTCGTTCCTTCGCCTTTGATTCTTCCCTCAGATCGATCTAAATTGCCGGCAGAGTCCACGCTTCCTGGCCGCGATCGCAAATCATGAACTACTCCGTTACTAAGGGTGATTGATTCAAATTGTAAGTTGAGTGCGGACAACCCTTTCACCTTACCAGCACGCTTTGATTCGGTAACTGTGCCTGTAACATAGCTGCCAGCGGGAATCACCAGACGGCCATCGACAAATATAGGGGAGGCCGTTTCCAGATACACATGGTCGCCCGGTGCGGTGCGTTTGGTGTTCACGGAATTGGTTAGGCGCAACAGAATGCGGGTTCCTCCGGTAACTACATATTCTTTTTCATCCTGGGTTTGGGGATTGGCTCTGGGCCACGATTGAACTAATGTCGGTTGAGCGGCGGCTGGTTGAGCGGCAGTAGGCTGTGCTTGAATTGGGGCGGGCTGAGGTGCTGGCTGAACTTTGGCGATAGCGAGGGGATTTTCATAAACCAGCGTCGATTCACTTTCTCCGGAATTGCGAACGATAGTTCGCCGAATGGTTAACGTGCTGCCGTCCGTGGAACGCTTCCATCGTTCCATCACCGTATAGTTACTGCGCCCACTAACCATAGTATTCACCAACAAGGCTGAACCTTCCCATTTGGTGACAGTGTTAAAAACGCCGTCCGCAGCCTTGCTCTTTTCTGATCGGCCATCCAACGGATAGGCAGAGACTGTGGAAGGTCCGTTTTCCTTAGCACTTACAAATACCGTTAGGGAAGCGGGACTTTGTTCGGCGCGGAAGGATGGGTGTACTGTTACGGCTGTATCGCTTAAGCTGCTTTTAGAGGAGTTGAGTTTCCAAGTGCCAGAAAAGTCTCGATCAGGTTGCGCGATTCCGGCAGCGGCGGCCAGGAAAGCGACAATGAGCAAAGTAATTAGGCGCATCATGCTTAAGAATACACTGAATGTTCTAGGATTTAGCAATAAATTTATTTAGCGAATTTCTTCCTATGCGCCGGTCTGGGCAAACGCCGAGGTAGAAACTAAACGACCACCGGCTCAAAGCCGGTGGGTTCGGTTGCGACTGAAAGTCGCCGGACGCGGCTGAAGCCGCCTACGTTTCCGGGGCAGTGATCTTG
>JAYTTF010000011.1:0-2906 GCA_043745195.1 Bryobacterales bacterium
GGGGTGTTAGCGCAACCGACTCGAACCGCCGTGTACGGACCCGTACGCACGGTGGTGTGGCAGGGGTCGGCGGGTGACCGCCGCCCCTATGCCGATCACTGTAATTGAGGCTATGCGGCTCAAGCCTTGTTGAAAAGAGATTATTGACAAAACACAGGACACGCATTATGTTGAGGCGGATGAATAAAAGCTATCACCGTTCGTTGAACGAACATCATCGGCAACGGTAGTACTTTTGGCATCTGCCGTTCGTGCCCTGCTGGTGGATTGAACTTTACCATCAGCCGGTAACTTCTACTACTTCAGGGTTTTGTGCAGCCATTCTACTAACTGTGGTTTGTAGGCTTGAAAGCGTTGTTCCTTTTCCCAGTTGATGACACCATGCACTCCGTCTTCGACAACGATCAGGTCCGTTTTCAAGCCGTGCTTCCGGAACAGTTCCTGATGCGAGGCGGCAACTTCGAAGGGAACCGCTTCATCCTTAGTACCGTGAATCAACAAAAACGGCGGTGTCTTCTTGCTCACGTAAGTTGAGCCGGAAGCGGCCCGCAGCTTGTCCCACGCCACTTCGTTCTTTTCGCTAATGAGGAAGAAATCCTTCATTCCTTGTGAAATCGGAATCTTGGCAAAGCGTATTTTGGTGAACTCCACCATATCTAAAGGTCCATAGAAACTAACCACTGCTGCAATGCCCTGGCGATTGCGGGCACCAACTAAGTTGACTAAGTGACCTCCGGCGGATTCGCCCATCAAGGCGATGCGCCTGGTATTCACTTTGTACTTTCGCGCATTCTTTTTCACAAACGTGATGGCCGCTTCGACGTCATCTGCAGCGGCGGGGTATGGATGCTTCGGTGCCAGGCGGTAATCGATGGTGAACCAGACATAACCCGTGGAATCGAGCACAGGAAACAAGGGTTTGACGAAGTTGGCCGTCTTGATTCCGTTCGTCCAACCGCCGCCGTGGACCAGAATGATGGCTGGAAAAGGGCCGGGGCCATCGGGGATATGGGCATCCAGTTTGAGGCTGATTCCATCGGGCTTGGTGAACTCGATATCTTCAAAAACTTTGTAGGACTGGGCGGCAAAAAGAGGAAGGCTCGCTAGGGCTAAGAGAAATCGCATGCATGTCAGTTATACACTATGAGGCATGTCCCTGCAATCTAGTGTCACGCGCCGAACTCTGTTTTCGTTGGCAGCAGCTTCTGTAGCATCGGCGCAGAGCGCCAAGAAACCGAATGTTGTTTTTATCCTTGCCGATGATGTTGGCATAGAATGCCTGGGATGCTATGGGGGCACCTCTTACAGCACACCCAATTTGGACCGGCTCGCAAAGAGCGGACTGTTGTTTTCGCATGGATATGCGCAGCCACTTTGTACTCCAACGCGGTTGCAGTTGATGACCGGGCAGCACAATTTTCGCAATTGGCGATCGTTCGGAATTATGGATCCGACAGAGAAAACTTTTGGACACATGATGCAACAAGCCGGTTATAAAACCTGTATGGCCGGCAAGTGGCAGATGTATAGTTACGAAGCTTTGGGGTCTTCGCGGTATGGCGTTGGGATGCTGCCGGAACAAAGCGGGTTTGACGAATGGATTGTCTGGCATGACAAGTACACAGAGACGAAGGGCTCGCGCTATGCTGATCCGGTTTTGAATCAGAACGGAAAAATGCTGACGAACACAAAGGGCAAGTATGGCGAGGATTTGTTTGTGGAGTATCTGGGCGGGTTCATGGAGCGGAACAAAGATCGTCCATTTTTCGCCTATTTTCCGATGACACTGACGCACGGGCCTTTCAACGCGACGCCGCGGAGTGCTGATTGGGAACATGGCAATCGGCTGAAGGACGATCCGAAGTATTTTCCAGACATGGTTGCTTACATGGATGAATGTGTAGGCCGCGTATTGAAGAAGTTGGATGATTTGAAGTTGAGTGAGAACACGTTGGTGCTGTTCTTTGGAGACAACGGGACGCCTCCGGAAATTGAATCGAAGATGGGGGAGCGGGTAATACCGGGCGGGAAAACTTTGACCACCGATGCAGGAATGCATGTGCCACTGATGGCGTATTGGAAAGGCGTGACGCCAGTTGGAAAGGTTTGTGCAGATTTGATCGATTCGACGGATTTTCTCCCGACGATTGCCGAGGCGACAGGAGCGAAGTGGTTTGCAGGGCGGCCGCTGGATGGGCGCAGTTTTCTGCCACAGGTTCGAGGATTGAAAGGCAAACCACGAGAGGTGGCGTTTTCGCATTTTGATCCGCATCCAGGATGCAAGACGAACGTAAAGAGCGCGCGGTTGGCCTGGGATCATCAATGGAAACTGTATCATGATGGCCGGCTTTTCGATTGGAAGAACGACTTGATGGAGCAATCGCCAATTCCTGCTGGTGGAGGGGGAGCTGAGGCTACCCGGGCTCGAAAGAAATTACAGGCTGAACTGGATAAGATGGCCAAAGTTAAGGCTCCACAGTTTAATAAGTTTGATACCGATGGCCGGAAGGCTTACTAAGAAACAAGCGCAAAACGGACTCTGGGAGATTAAAGATAGGTTTCGTTGGAAGACCCAGAGCAGGCTTCCATTTGGAGATACTGCGATTCTCCTTCTGTGAGTACGGGGATTTCTTTTCCGGCAGCGCGGGATCGGCGATTTGTTGTTGAGAAAGCGCGGAACAAAGCCGCCAAGAATGGCTGATTTCTGGCCAGTTGCATTTGGGATCATGCTTTTCGTACCCCAGGTGGTGCCTCAACTCCCCGGCCAGCATTCTCTCCGTTAGCGCTTTGGTGATCTGCTTTAATTAACCTGGAAACGGCAGTTGACTGTCTCGAAGATCAGGGTATCGCGAGCCAAACGGGGACATGGTTCCCTGGCCTGAAGCGACAGAACTCCGAATGAAATC
>JAYTTF010000012.1:0-2889 GCA_043745195.1 Bryobacterales bacterium
TCCCTGCGCCGGAACATGTATCTCCATGCGCTCCGCTATCGCTGCGCCGGGGTGAGAGATACACGTTCCGGCTCCAGTCAGTCCGCTACCATCCAAGCAAGTTTGAATGTAATTCCTTCCGGGTCCATTAAGGTTTTCTTGAATCGATTCCCGCTTTGGCTGGTTGCGAGCAAGGCTCATCCCGTTGGTTAACAAGGCCATCTCGATTTGGACGCTGAGCGAATCCAACGGCGAGACTCATCAACCAGAACCAACATGTGGCTTTTCTTGAGGCGACAAGCTGGCTTTGAGTGAGTCATTTAGCAAGTCGCAATCGGCTGCCGCTGGTTTGCGGCGGCTCTGGTAAGGCTTTGCCGCTGTGCGATCGAGGCCGGGAACCATGAACGTCTAATGGCCAAGGTTCTTCGCTGCGTCCTGCGCAACTCTCTCATTCGCAGTGCCTCATTCGTTCGCAGCTTGGACTTCGCTTGCGTTGGCTCGCACCCGAAGCAGCCATCCTGCCGGAAGTTCTCAACGTCTAATAGCCAAGGTTCAAACGGGGCATGTGCTTCCATCGGGGCCGCTATCGCCACTTCTGAACATTCATTTGCGGGCGGAACTGCGCTTTTGATGTACGGCGGAATGGCTGAACCCAATCTACATTCTTGATTTGCTTTGAGTGAATGGATTTTCTTATTGGCCCTGGCCCGCTGGACCGCCGAACATCAACGCTCCGCCGCCGCCTTGCAACAGGGCTGGCCCATCCCGCTCGGGCCTTTGGGGGCCCGAGCTACGGCCCTCTTTAATCGGAATTCGACTTCCTGTCTCATCGGAACCCACGCGGACATCCTGTCCTGGCTACGGCGGTCGCACGGTCCTACGGCATCCATGCCTACAGACACACGGGGATGAATCGCGATGATGAAGAAAGAATCCATTAGGAACGTTGTTGGCGCGTTGACGCAATTGGCTTCGGTTGTGTGGCATTTCACTTCCATCATCATCACTCATCACCGCCGTTCGTGCTCCGCCTTCGCTCGCCGTGGCTCGGCTTAACGCCTCGGTTTGGTTGGCATCGGCTTCACTGGAGCAAGGACTACTTCGATAGCATGTCACTGAACGATTGCTTGAAATGGAATGGTGCTTTGAGTCTGTCCGTTCTCGTGCCGATTGCCAACCAAACTGGCTTCCATGCCACCACGGCGGTCAAAGCTCGGCGTCCATGCTCTCGCATTTGCACTTCTTTGCCTTACCGACAGACCAGCGGCCACAAGTGCGTCTTGCAGCGGGCAACTTCGATCCAAGTGCGCGTCGATGCGGTGGCGACCGTCGTTATCTATTCGTTCGAAGCCATTGTGTCGCCACCTGTTCAACGCGAAGGCAAATCGAGTACATCAGATTGCTTGATCGCAACCATCGATCCCCAGCAACAACATCAAGAGGCCGGTACTCGTTTCGCCGGAAGGGACCAATCGCCTTCGGTTGTTGTGGCGGACCGGCGATCAAAGAAGCGAATTGAGATGCGTCCCCTTTTGTCGGTTCCGCGAAAACCGAAAACAGGGCTTGACCCCAACGTAGTTCCCCCGAATCACGAGTCTGATCTTAACGAAGTTTGGACCCGTTAATCCGGTTTGCGAGACCTGACCCGATTTTCTTCTTTCAAAACCTCTAGGAGACCCACGCGAAATGAGTGCATTTGCTTTTCTTGGATGCGAATATCCACAATCGGCCCGATGGTTGCGCCCATGCCAATAGACACACTTGGCGGAAACAAAACGAGAAAAATTGCCTCCGGGTCAATCCCGCACTGCTTTAAACTCTCTCCAGAAACCTCGTGAAAATCTACCGTCGGTTCCGCGTCCTTAACTGCTTGCAACAAAAACGTATAGCGTGACTTATCCAAACTGAAGGCAAGGTTAACCCGAACCAAAGTAAGCGTCTTGGGACAAACAAAATACTTGATTTGAACCGAGCCAATCGTGATCCGCTTTAGATCTTGAATACACGCTGATTCCTTAAATGCAGCAACGAATAATCTCGCGTCTCCGTCCGGCAACAATCCACTGAAAGGAGTTGGTTGAGCTCTCGTCGTTGGCAATTGTGAAGTGCAGACGCCGCAGAAAATACAAAATAAAACTGCAACGGCTACGTATAGGTTGCATGTCCGAAATATAAAATTCATCAACGTTTCTTCTTTCGCGGCACAACGTTTTCTTTGTCATGGCAAAAGACGTACGGATCATAAAAAATTGGAATGGGCATTCCTGAATCCTTCAGTACTCTGCAAGCCCAGGACATACAGTTAGCTTCCTTGGGATTTGACTCATCTGGAACCAGCACCCAATTACACTTGTTTTTCGGGTCTTGCATGGCTTCACCAGCTTTCACCAAGGTCTCTGGACAAACATCAACCGGACTTGATGAATGAGTGCAGTTCTCTTTTTGATGCTCCCAGTCGTCTCGGATCCCATCCTGCCACATTCCTCGACACCCAGATTTCCATGGAAGTGGCTTCAATCGATTGAAAGGTGGCTCGTCCGGAAGTCGTTCTGGATCTTCCCCTGTTGGCGGGAAACTAAAATTACAATTCCAACAAATTGATCCATGACCAGTAGACAACGGCTCACCGTTTATCCATTGCAAAACAGGGTGTTTGTCACCACACCAGCCGCATACAAAAAGCTTGCATGTCTTCGCCGCATCACAAGAATTTCCCGCTGGGTCAGTGAACGCAAGTCCACTCGGATCCATGTAAGTCGCAGGATTTCCGACAACCCATTGATATACATTTCGAGAGTCCCAATACCCGATAGGGTCTCTGGTGAAAGACTCCAATCCTTCACAACTTTCGTAAATCACTAGCCATATCTCGACACGACTCAACGACTTAGAGTGGGGCGCTTCGGTGCA
>JAYTTF010000013.1:0-10704 GCA_043745195.1 Bryobacterales bacterium
ACGGAAGACTTGCAAAAGAATTGCACCCCCGTCCCGGATTTCACGAATTGGACAGACAGGGTGCCGGTTACGGCTTGCAACTGCCGTTTTTGGGATCAACTAGGCTGCAATGGAGCGGAGAAGTAAACCGCTCCATTGCAACTTTCGCTAAGCTCCTAAAGCTTTACTCCCCGCGTAATATATCCAGCGGCTTCTGCCCTAGAATCCGGTAACTTGCCAGCCAACCTGATGCCGTGGCAATAATGGTGGTCATCACAATCGCCACCAGATTCGGAATGGGGCTGAAGTGGAAAGTGGACTTCAGTAAGTACTTCAGCAAGAGACCGCTAAAGGTGCTGGCCAATAGACTGCCCAGCAATCCGGCTGCGGCCCCGAGAATCAGAAATTCAACAAAGAAGATGGCACCAACACGCCGCCTTGTAGCGCCCAGTGTTTTGAGTATCACCACTTCCTTGATGCGACGGAATCGGGTTCCCGCCACGCTGGAAGCCAGGATGGTGATTCCGGCCAAAATCGCAAAACCGGAAATGAACCGCACTACGATTGCGATTTGATCCACCACTTCCTGCACTCGGTCCAACACATCAGCAATGTTGATGATCGTAATTGCCGGGAAAGCCTTAAAGGCATCGCGTTGTAATCTGGCAATCTCAGTTCCCTTCACGCGCACGCCACCAAAGTAAAGTGCAGGCATGCTTTCCAATTGCCCGGGAGTCAGCACAAATTCGATATTCGCGCCAGGGCGGATGTTTTCTGTTTTATGAATGGATGCAACTGTAGCTCGAACGGTCTTCCCTGAAACCAGCCATTCCAATTGCGTGCCGATATGAAGATTCAAGAACCGCGCTGCATCCTGGGCCACTGAAACCTGGGGATTCGCCGGATCGAGTTTGGTCCACCATGCCCCTTCCACAACCTGCGTATTCGGAGGCAGGGTGGCCGCCCAAGTAAGTGCTCGGGCTCTGTTAAACCTTCTTGCGGGACCCTCGGCAAGTTTCTCGATTGGCTGACCGTCCACAGAGACAAGGCGACCTGATACGGAAGTGATAATGCTGGGTTCACCTTCCACGCCGGGCTCTTTCTTCAAGAACGAAACAATAGCATCGCGCTGGCTCGGCGTAATGTTCAGTACGAACACATTGGGCATGCCGGGAGGTGCGCTTTCTATGAGCTGCGAAAGTATGGTGTGCTGCACCAGATAGACAGTTAATGTGAACATCACGCCGATACCCAAAGCGACCAGGATTGCTTCGGCATGATTCCCTGGACGATTCAAGTTGGCAATCCCATGGCGCATGGAAGTGGGCAATCGTAGGGCTTTGATGCGCAGCAAGGCACGCAAACCGGCGAGGATTAACCAAGCCAATCCAGTAAGAATGAGTAAGCTGCCCACTAACCCGCCGGCAAACCACCCACTTACTTTCAGAGCCAGTTCCCAGGTGCCGCCTACAAGCCAGGCAGCAATGCCGCCGATGCCGAGCAAGATCAGAGCTGCTGCGCCTATGGCTTCGCGCCACTGCTGCCATCGAGTAAGGCCCGAGGTTTGAGCCTCCTCCATTTCCCTTCGCAGAATGATACTGGGACGGATACGACGAATGGAAAGCAGTGTGGGCAATGTGAACAACATGGTGGACAGAATTGCTACGGCGATTCCTTCCACGCCACTCAAGAAACTCAATTCTAATTTCGGTGCGTTGAAATAGCGGGACAACAAAATTGGGAAAGACCATTGCACAAACAGGCCGATAATTAGGCCTCCGAACCCACCTACAACAGCTAGCATCATTGCTTGCGTCATGTAGATACGGATTAATTGCGATGATGTTGCGCCCATGGATTTCATGACGGCAATGGAATCCAGTTTCTGTTGCAAGTGCGATTGCATAGCAGTGGCAACTCCGATGGACCCGACGATTAACGCAATCAGGCTGATGAGGCTTAGGAACGTGGTGGCTTGTTCCAACCCGCGTGTCAATAGCGGATGAGTTTCCCGGAAATCAGCGATGACCGCATCGGGAAATGCCTTCTTTAATTCCTTGCGAACTTCTTCAACTCCCGTCCCTGGCGTGGGCGCAGGGAGTTTGAATAAATGACGCTGCGCAGCACGGCTGCCCAGGTTCAGCAGGCCCGCACGTTCCAAGGTGGTGCGGCGAACCATCACGCGCGGGCCCACATTCAAGCTTCCTGCCATGCGGTCCGGTTCGGCGGTCACAATGGCGGCAAGCCGTAAATCCAAGGATCCTAGCCGCACCATATCGCCAACTTTAATGTTCAGCCGGGTGAGCAGATCTTCGGAGACCAGCACGGCATCTTCGGTCAGCATGTCCTGCAGCTTTCCTTGGGAAAGCACAACTTCACCATAGAAAGGGTAAACAGCAGGGTCCACAGCTTTGACGGAAACAAGCATGGGGGTGGAATTTGCTGCAGGGTTAGAAACGCCCATCATCGAGACGGTTTCGGTGAGCCAAGTGCGTCGTACACCGCGCTTTTCAAGGTTAGCGAAAAGGTCTTTTTGCTGGTCGTTAGGAAGATCAAACACGCGGACAGAAAGATCGCCAGCCATCAACGTGCGGGCTTCGCGCAGTAACATGTGGCTGAAGGAACGGCTGAATCCGCGGACGCCCACCAGCGAACCTACGCCGATGGAAACAGCGAGCAGTGCAAAAAGGAACTTTGGGCCGGAGGCGCGCGATTCTCGCCAAGCAATTCGGAATGCTGTTCGCCATGGAAAGCTGCGGTTACTCATCGCGGACAATCACTCCGTCGCGAAGCTCAAGGCAGCGGTCAGCATGCGTGGCCAACTCGCGATCGTGAGTCACCATCACCAGAGTGGTGCCCTGTTGGCGGTTCAATTGAATCAAAAGGTCAAGCACCAGCGTACCGTTTGCGGAATCCAAATTCCCGGTTGGCTCATCGGCCATCAGAATAGGAGGGCGGCACATGAAGGCTCGCGCAAGAGCGACGCGCTGCTGTTCTCCGCCGGAAAGTTGTACTGGATAATGGTCGCGACGTTCACCGAGACCAACAGTTTCCAGCAATTCGCGGGCACGGGCGGAATCCTCACCACCACCAGTTAATTCCAATGGGAGACGCACATTCTCTTCGGCTGTGAGTGTGGGGATCAACTGATAGGACTGAAACACGAAGCCCAGAGTGCGGCCGCGAACCATGGCCAGGTCGTCTTCCTCAAGGCGTGTGATGTCGGTTCCGTTAAGGCGAATGACCCCGGATGTTGCATTGTCCAGGCCTGCTAACAGGCCCAGTAGCGTGCTTTTGCCGCTGCCGGAAGGTCCCATGATTGCGATGAACTGCCCCTTGGGTACTTGGAAGGTTAGGCCCTTAAGAATGTCCACGCGGTGGGTGGGGGTGGCGATGGACTTAGTAAGCGCCTCGACTTCAATCATGTTCTCTAGGGTCATATTTACTGTTGGATGGCGAAGAATGAGAGGCTAGTTTAATTATTGCATCCAATGGACAAGTAGCTTCAGGAAAGAAACACGGTTGCTTTGTGCCTGCATGGTATTGACGTAACTAAGCCTGCGCGGGTTCCTGGGTTCTTCCAACAGCAACTTTCGACAATTGACCGCAAGACCCAGGAGTCTATTATGATTAGAAGAGGTAGGGACAGTAATTTTCGAGGACTCTTAAAGTGAAACGTCAAGATTTGATTCGCCGATTGAGTAACGTTGGTGAGTCCTCGTACGGCCATGATGGACGGCACGATTCCCAACCGGTTCCAAGGCACAGAGAATTAACGAAAGAAACCGGCCCCTTAAACACGTTGTTGCCGCTCAAAATGGAGGGCTCTAAACCCACAACTGAGAGTCTCAGTGGTAAAATTAAAAACGCCATGAACACTGCTCGGTTTATCTATTGGCAGGATGGAGCCCAATGGCTCGGCTACATTGAAGAGTATCCAGAATATATGACTCAAGGCGAAAGCTTTGAAGATCTGCAGGACAATCTAAAGGACCTTTTCCGTGACCTTACTCGTGGGGAAATCTCGGGCACACGGCGGGTTGGGGAACTCTCCCTGGCGTGAGGCAGTAAGGTCTGAAAAAACCGATCACATTGCCAAGTAATTTTTTACCCGATTTTCTTAGTCTCGACTTTGACCAATCGGTACGTGTGACAACCATGTTTTCTAGGGTCATATTTACAGTTGGATGGCTAAGAATAGGAGGATAATTTAATTATTACATCCAATGAAACTACAAACCCTGATTTGCGCGTTGGCAGCAGCCACATTCTGCGGATGTTCCTCTACATCTCCCAATGATAAAGACGCGGCCAAAGGTGCTCCCGCTGCTACTGGTTCTAAATCTCCAGTTGTGGCGAAAGTTGTGGACGCCCGGCCCATCATCGCCGCATTTGGGAATAGCCTTACTGCCGGAGCCGGTGTTGCTGAGAACGAAAACTATCCTTTCTACATGCAGCAGTTGTTGGATGAACGGGGAGTGCAGTACCGTGTGGTGAACCATGGTTTGAGTGGCGATACCACGTCAGGCGGTGTTGACCGCGTGCCTCAGGTGTTGGCGGACAAACCGAAGATCGTGGTGTTGGAGTTGGGCGGCAACGATGGGCTTCGCGGCATTCCCGTGGCGACTACCGCGTCGAACCTTGAAACCATCATCGAAAAATTGCAGGCCAGTGGGGCCAAAGTGGTGTTGGCCGGAATCACACTACCGCGCAATTATGGCGAAGACTACATCAAGGATTTCGACGCTATGTTTAAAACGTTGGCGCAAAAGTACAAGCTGCCGTTCATTCCGTTTTTCCTGGAAAACGTTGCGTTGGTTCAAGGCATGATGCAACAGGATGGCATCCACGCGACCGCCAAAGGCAATAAGGTTGTGGCATTTACGGTATTCCGCAAAGTGGAGATGTTAACCGAAAAGTAGCGCGTCTACTGCGCTTCCACCTTGTGCTTAAGCCGCTCCATATCTTCCTTCCCTTTCTTCGATGCGGATGGCATGATAATCGGCGTTAACAATTTCGTGAAAGAGCTGGCGAAACTGTATTTACTATTCTGGCTGAAACGGCTTCGGCCGCCACCTAAATCTTCCACTGTGTATTCCGTCTCACCAGTGAACACCCCAGGCACATTTATTCGAACGGTTTTGGATCGGCCTGGTCCATAGGCAATCACTTCCCCATTGATTTCCATAAGTGCACCACCGTTGTTCATATCTTCCATTACCCAAACCTGACGAGACCCAACTCCGCGAGAACCGGGTGTGGCTTCACGAATTTCTTTCATCCAACCAACCCAGCTTTTTAATTTTTCAGGCTCTTCAAGGAATGCCCAAACGTCTGCAGATGGCTTGTTGATCTCCACGCTACCGCGCAGTTCATCAGCACCAGGCCTGGAACTCAGGAAGCCCAGTACAGCAGTGGAAAGCGCCAGCAATGCTGCTATTGATAGCAAAATTCGCTTGATCCAAATCTTCATAATGATTTCCTCCTGAATGCGGCAAACGCCGATGAACACACGGACGGAACACTAATCAGCATCAACCAAAACCAAGCTGGCAGCCAAGCTGGAAGGCTGTAAAGAATCAACAACGAAGCCAGAATCAACCAAACCACATTTACCCTTGAAACCGCTGCCTGCAATGCAATGGCGCATGCGCAGGCCAGCGCCAAATGAGCCATCAGAAATTCAGCGGGACGAATGGCGGCTTCTTTCAAAGGCACTTGTGATAAAACGAAGGCCCATAAGAAATCTAAAATACGAACTGGTATGGCGTAGATCAGCATTGTGAAGAGGGCCGTGCCCCAATCGGGCTGACGGATGCGCATTGCCAACATTGGAAAGACGGAGCGTAAGACTTGCCTCCAATACCAAGCGGCTCGCTGTGGCTCGTTGATGGTTAGGAACTCTTCCAAAAGATCGCCCTCCACTTCTGCGCGCGTGTTGGACGGAGTGACGAACAACAACAATGCAATAGCTAAGCGTGGAGGGGTCATGTAAGCCATTGCAGGTCCCCCATATTCAGTCCTTTCCGCATCTTGGCCAATGATTCCAGACTTCGGCGCAAACTATCGGCACCCACCGCAGTTATGGAAAACATTTTCTTTGGTCGACCACCGCGCTCTGGAGTGCTTTCGCCTACTTCGGACCGCACCAGGCCCTTTGATTCCAACCTGTCCAGCGTTGCGTAGACAGCTCCGATGGAAGTGGGTCTGCTGATTCGCGTTTCAATTTCCTGCCGGACTCGCATGCCGTAGGCTTCGTCCTTCAGGCGGAAAACGGCCAACAGAATCAGTTGTTCAAACTCTCCCAGGTTGTCCCGTGGGTTCATTTCTACACAGTAGAAGAAATCGCGAACATTTGCAAGAGGAAAGTTGTGTTGGATTTAGGCGCAGGCCAGTTAATACGGCCAGCGCCAGTCGCGAATTTCTGGCATATCATCGCCGTGTATGCCAATGTATCGTTTGTGTTCAGCAAGTTTATCGCGAAAGAGCTGCTTGACGTGACCGGCTTTATCGCGGAGGCGTGGAACACGGTCAATCATGTCTCCTGCCAAATGGAAGCGATCCAGATCGTTGAGCACCGTCATGTCGAATGGTGTGGTTGTGGTGCCCTCCTCTTTATACCCTCTAACATGCATATTGTTGTGATTTGTGCGGCGATAGGTCAGCCGGTGGATCAGCCAGGGGTAGCCGTGGAATGCGAAGACGATGGGTTTGTTGGTGGTGAAGATGGAATCGAATTCACTGTCCGGTAAGCCATGCGGATGTTGGCTGGGTGGTTGCAGCGTCATCAAATTCACGACGTTGACGAAGCGGATTTTGAGATCGGGAAGATGTTGCCGCAGCAGGTCGACTGCTGCTAATGCTTCAAGGGTAGGCACGTCACCAGAGGAAGCGAGAACCACATCGGGTTCCTGATTCTGATCGTTACTTGCCCAACCCCAAATGCCAATGCCAACTTCGCAGTGCCGAACTGCGGCATCCATATTGAGCCATTGCGGAGCTGGTTGTTTGCCAGCCACAATCACATTGACATAGTGCCGGCTGCGAAGGCAGTGGTCAGTTACAGACAGAAGCGTGTTGGCATCAGGCGGAAGATAGACACGAACAACATCGGCCTTCTTATTTACCACGTGATCAATGAAGCCTGGATCCTGATGGCTGAAGCCGTTGTGATCCTGCCTCCAAACATGGGAAGTGAGCAGATAATTCAACGAGGCGATTGGATGACGCCAGGGAACTTCGCTTGAAACCTTCAACCACTTGGCATGCTGATTAAACATGGAATCAACGATGTGAATGAATGCTTCATAGCAGGAAAACACGCCATGTCTGCCAGTTAGTAAGTAGCCTTCAAGCCAACCTTGACAAAGATGTTCGCTGAGCACTTCCATCACACGGCCCTCTTGCGAAAGGTGATCATCGCTGGGGAGAATGCCATCTTCCCATACTCGATCAGTCACCTCGAAGATAGCACCGAGCCGGTTAGATGCAGTTTCGTCGGGGCCGAAGACCCGGAAATTGCGAGCGTCATGGTTGAGCTTCATAACGTCACGCAGCATCTCACCCATCACGCGTGTGGATTCCGCATCCACGGAGCCGGGCTTGGGGACTGCCACTGCGTAGTCGCGGAAGTCGGGCATTATAAGGTCACGCAGAAGCTGTCCACCATCGGCGTGGGGGTTGGCGCCCATGCGCTTATTGCCAAGCGGTGCTAGCGCTGCCAGTTCAGGGCGCAGCGTTCCATTGGAATCGAAGAGTTCTTCAGGATGATAGCTGCGCATCCACTGTTCGAGCTGTTGCAAATGTTCTGGATTGGTGGAGACATTTGCGAGGGGAACCTGATGAGAGCGGAAGGAACCTTCTGATTGTTTGCCATCGACAATTTTCGGACCAGTCCAGCCCTTGGGGGTCCGCAGAATAATCATCGGCCAGCGGGGGCGAACGGAAGATCCACCTTGGCGCGCCTCCGTTTGAATGGATTTGATTTCGTCGACGATCACATCGAGAGTGCTGGCCATGAGTTGGTGCATGGCTTCAGGCTGGTCGCCTTCGACGAAATAGGGTTTGTGACCATAGCCGGTGAAGAGGTGATCTAATTCCTGGTTACTCATTCTGGCGAGGAGAGTTGGTGCGGCGATTTTAAAGCCATTCAAATGGAGGATGGGGAGAACCACGCCGTCACGCGAGGCGCTGAGGAATTTGTTGGAATGCCAACTAGCGGCGAGCGGTCCAGTTTCTGCTTCGCCATCCCCAACAACGCAGCAAGCCATTAGATCGGGATTATCAAACACGGCGCCATAAGCGTGGAGCAGGGAATAGCCGAGTTCGCCACCTTCGTGAATTGAGCCGGGGGTTTCAGGCGCAACGTGGCTGGGAATTCCACCCGGAAAGGAGAACTGCTTGAAGAGCTGTTGCATGCCGGCCGTGGTTTGAGGAATGTTGGGGTATAACTCGCTGTAAGTACCCTCTAAGTAGGTGTTGGCGACCAAACCTGGGCCCCCGTGACCTGGGCCGGTCACATACAACACGTTCAGGTTGTGGTTTTTTATGATGCGATTGAAATGAGCGTAGATGAAATTGAGGCCAGGGGTGGTGCCCCAATGTCCAAGGAGCCGGGACTTAACGTGTTGCGAGGTCAGCGGCTCGGTGAGCAGTGGGTTGTCTAAAAGATATATTTGTCCAACGGAAAGGTAATTGGCTGCGGACCAATAGGCGTTGATCCGGGATACCTGTTCAGCGGACAGTGTGGCGGGCATATGAACCGTTATAGCAATCTATTGGCCAAAGAGGAAAGCCTGCCAGTAGAATCCTAATTTGGCTTAGCAGTAACCTGCATCCTATCCACATTTCCGGCAGCGTCTGTAGCCGTAAGGATAAATGTTGTGGGTGCTGAAATAGCAACCGGAATACAACGGGGAGTTTCCGACGGCCCAACCGGATGCAGCGGCGGATCCAATCGCAATGTTGCTGCCCCTTTCGTTCGATAACACAATTGCACTGGTTGTCCATTGCCACCCATTGACACATCGAAACTTTGGATCAGCACCACAGCTTGTCGCGGAGCCACTACTCTGATTGGAAGCGATTGACGCACTTCCAGCCCATCAGCACCCTTGGCAATTAACATGTAAGTGGTATTCTGCTTCGGAGAAACTGCTATGCAACGATTGCGAGACAGTCCAAGCTGTTCGTCAGCAGGTTCCAGCCGTACCGTCACAGCGTCTTCAACACCGTAGCAAAGTGTGATCGGCTGCCCTCTGGTAACTTCCGCATCAGCACCATAAAACTGCAGGATTTTGGCGTGCCTGGGCTTTTCCTCTTTCGGAGGCTCCGGAGCAGGTGGAGGCGCGCTGCATGCGCAGCAGAACAGAATGGCTGAAGCTGCAATTCTCATTCTTTCGATTGTAACTTCACTTCAATTTGAAGGCGAGAATTTTCTCGCGGCTTCTTACAACCAACTAATTACCAACAATGCCTGGGTTCCGTGTCCCAGTTTGCTACCCTCTCAATAGTGATTGCGGACAACGAAATTCATGTTTGGTTAAAGGAAGTGGACCAGAGTGACGCTCAGAAGGATACGATTGGTGCTGAAATTCTATCAGCCGATGAGTTGGAACGCGCCGCCCGCTATCGTTTCCCCAGCGATCGCCGGCTCTTCCGTTTCGCCCATACTTTCTTGCGGCAAACGTTGGGGAACTACTTGAATGCCAATCCAGCCAATCTGCAATTTACTATTGGAGACCATGGTCGGCCGGAACTTGCAGGGCTGGAACTGCGATTCAACTTAACGCATACGAATGGCCTCGTCGGCTGCATTGTTACGCGCAGTTTGGATTGTGGTGTGGATGCTGAGGCCATTGATCGGCGGGCTGATCATGAGCTGTTATCACGCAAAGTTTTTACAGAGACTGAGCAGGCGGCGTTTCTTGCTGCGCCTGCGGCCGAAAGATATTTGCGCTTCTTTCAAATGTGGACATTGAAGGAAGCCTACATCAAGGCTCGCGGCCTAGGCATGGCGCTACCGTTGCGCGAAATTTCCTTCGACCTCACAACCGCCGAACCCACCGCATCCTTTGGTCCCAATGTTGGCCACACTGGAAATGATTGGCGTTACTGCAGCGGCAAAGCAACAGAGCGCCATGTGTATGGTGTTGCCGTGCGTTGCGGATTGAAAGCCGTGCTCAAGGTTTTCCCAGTTGCAATGCCCTTGGGGCCAAGCTCTAGAACCACATCAACGAAGCGAGCATTTTGATCTTCTCTATCCTGGATCCTTCCAAGGCACCTGCTTTTTGCTAAGCCTTCAATGTCGATAGGATGACAACAACGCCGCCTTTCATATCAGCCGTTTCCGGGCCTATTGCAGTGCCACCCTTTTTTTCAAATTTCTGAAATGGTCTGGACGGCTCAAAGACCGTATCCATGTGGCCGATCAACCTAAGAAACGGAAGTTGCAAGCCGTAACCGGCACCATGTCTGCCCAACTCGTGAAATCCGGGACGGGGGTGCAATTCTTTTGCAAGTATTCCGTAAGCAGAACATCTTCATTGAATTGCAGCCCCGTCCCGGATTTCGCAGCCCTCCGCACCTTAGTCCCAAACCGAGCCCCACGATTGAATTTAGAATCGAAAGAGCGCTCACCATTCAGGTGACAGATGGCTTCCACGCAACTGTCGGTGAGTACGGGAGTTGATCTATGGACTGTGCTTCAACTGCCGTTTTTGGGAT
>JAYTTF010000014.1:0-36878 GCA_043745195.1 Bryobacterales bacterium
GCTCGCTATGCCGATTCTGATGGCTTTGAAAAAGACAAGCAGCGCAGCGTATGGTTCTATCGCGATTATGTCATCAACGCGCTGAATCGCGACCTGCCGTACAATCAGTTCCTGATTGAACAACTGGCTGGCGATTTGCTGCCGAAAGCTACTCAGGATCAAATTGTGGCAACCGGCTTTCTGCGCAATTCGATGATCAACGAAGAAGGCGGAGTGGATCCGGAACAGTTCCGCATGGAGGCGATGTTCGATCGTATGGACACCATTGGCAAGGGTATGCTGGGCCTAACCATCGGCTGCGCGCAGTGCCACAACCATAAGTTCGATCCTTTGAAGCAGGATGAATATTACGGCATGTTTGCATTTCTGAACAATGCTCACGAATCGAACCTTGCGGTATACACTTCGGCAGAGCAGCAGAAGCGTGCGGAGATTTTTCGGGGTACTCGTGAGATTGAAACCGAGCTGCAGCATCGGACTGCAGATTGGGCGGAACGCATGGCGCGCTGGGAAGCAACAGTAAAGAATGATCAACCGGAATGGCAAGTGATCCGGCCTGAGGTGGACGACATTTCAACTGGCGGGCAGAAGTATCTAACCATGAAGGATGGCTCATTTCTGGCGGCTGGTTATGCACCTACCAAGCACACAGTAAAGTTCACGGTGAAAACAGATTTGAAAAGCGTTAGTGGATTTCGGTTGGAGTTGCTGAATGATCCGAATCTGCCGTTGAATGGGCCCGGACGTTCCACCAAAGGTACTGGAGCGCTTACGGAATTCACGGTGGAGGCGCGTGCGGCTGGGAGTGAGGAGAAGCCGAAGGCGGTGAAAATTGTGCGGGCTTCAGCCGATTTGAATTTGCCGGAAAAGGATTTGGATACCGCGTACTTCGATAAGTCGAAGAAGCGCAGAGTAATTGGCCCCATTGATTTTGCGATTGACGGTAAGGACGAAACGGCTTGGAGCTCCGATGCCGGGCCTGGTAGAAGTAATGTCCCGCGCAAAGCTGTGTTTGTGCCTGAGGCTCCCATTGAAAATGCGGGCGGCACGGAACTGACAATCTACTTGAGCCAGAAGCATGGCGGATGGAATAGCGACGACAATCAAAACAATAATTTGGGGCGGATGCGGCTGTCGGTTACTGCAGCGAATGAACCCAAAGCCGATCCGCTGCCGGCCAACGTGCGTGAAATTCTGGCCATCAAAAGCGAGCTACGTTCCCAACCGCAGGTGGACGCGTTGTTCCGCTATTGGCGGACCACAGTGCCGGAATGGAAGGCGTCCAACGACGCAATTGATACGCTATGGAAAGGGCACCCTGAAGGGGCATCGCAACTGGTGTTGACGCAGCGCGATGAAATGCGCGGGACCAACGTTCTGTTTCGCGGGGATTTCTTGAAGCCATTGAAAGCTGTGGAAGCGGGTGTGCCTTCGTACTTGAATCCGCTGCCAAAGTCCGACGGGCCAGCAAATCGGTTGACCTTCGCTCGTTGGATCGCAGACAGGAACGCTCCGACAACGGCGCGGGCATTGGTGAATCGCGTATGGCAGCAATATTTCGGAACAGGAATTGTGGCTACTAGTGAAGATTTAGGAAAGCAGGCCGATGCCCCTTCGCATGCAGAATTGCTGGATTGGCTGGCGGTGGAATTTATGGATCAGGGGTGGAGTTTGAAGAAACTGCATCGGACCATTGTGACTTCGGCAACCTACAGGCAATCATCGAAAGTATCACCAGAGCTACTGGTGAGGGATCCATACAATCGCCTATTGGCGCGTGGAGCAAGAATGCGCGTTGAGGGTGAAATTGTACGCGACATAACTTTGGCCGCAAGTGGATTGCTGAATGCAACAGTGGGTGGACCCAGTGTTTATGCGCCTGCACCGGAATTTATTTTCCAACCACCGGTAAGTTATGGACCAAAAATCTGGCATGAGGAAAAGGGTCCAGCGCGATATCGAAGGGCGCTGTACACTTTCCGCTACCGGTCAGTTCCGTATCCAATGTTGCAGAACTTCGATACACCGAATGGCGATGCAAGTTGTGTGCGGCGATCCATGTCCAACACTCCGTTGCAGGCTTTGACCACTTTGAATGAGCCGCTGTTTCTGGAGGCGGCTCGAGCATTGGCTGCGAAGACGGTGGCCGAAGGCGGCAAGACGGATCAATCGAAACTGCGGTTCGCGGTGAAGCGATGCTTATCGCGGGAACCGAACGATGGGGAATCGGCGACACTGTTGGGTCTGCTCGCGAAGCAACGCAACCGCTATGCGAACGGCGAATTGAAAGCTGAAGAGTTGTTGGATGGTTCCGGTGGCGGGAATGCCCCTGAACTGGCGGCCTGGACTACTGTGGCGCGTGTGCTGCTGAATTTGGATGAGACGATTACCAAGGAATAACCATGAGCTGCCAAGATCATTTGTACTTAAAACAAGACCCACGAACAATTGGACGGCGATGGTTTCTGGAGCAATGCGGTGTGGGCGTAGGTGCTGCGGCGATGACTTCTTTAATGGCAGAGGGTGCAACACTCAACCCTTTAGCTCCAAAGAAGCCTCATCATGCGGCAAAGGCCAAGCGCGTAATTTATTTGTTCATGGCCGGTGCGCCATCGCATTTGGAGATGTTTGACTACAAGCCGCAGTTGGCCAAGTTCGATGGAACACTACCTCCAGCCGATTTGCTGAAAGGGTACAGGGCAGCGTTCATCAATCCGAACTCCAAACTGCTGGGCCCGAAGTTCAAGTTTGCAAAGTACGGTCAAAACGGAGCGGAGTTGAGTGAGCTTCTGCCACACCTTTCTACGATTGTGGATGACATCGCGATTTTGAAGGGCATGCAGACCGATGCTTTCAATCATGCGCCGGGTCAGATTCTGATGAACACCGGATCGCAGCAGTTCGGGCGTCCTTCGATGGGTGCTTGGACTACTTACGGATTGGGTGCGGAGACGCAGGATTTGCCGGCATTCGTTGTGTTCAGTTCAGGCAAGAAGGGGCCCAGCGGTGGGAATTCCTGTTGGGGATCTGGCTTTCTGCCGACGGTGCATCAGGGTGTTCAGTTTCGTGGATCAGGTGACCCGGTGTTGTATCTTTCCAATCCCAAAGGTGTGGATGCTGAACTGCAACGGGACTCGTTGGATGCAGTGAAGCATTTGAATCAGATGCGTTTGGATACGGTTGGTGACCCGGAAATCGCCACCCGCATCAGCAGTTTTGAAATGGCATTTCGCATGCAAACCAGCGCACCGGAATTAATGGACATTGCCAAAGAGCCGAAACATATTTTGGAAATGTATGGGGCCGAACCGGGTAAGCCATCGTTCGCCAATAACTGTTTGCTGGCCCGACGATTGGTGGAACGCGGCGTGCGGTTCGTTCAGCTCTTCCACGAAGCCTGGGATCAACACGGAAGTTTGGTGAAGGACATTAAAACGAATTGCCAGGATACCGACCGAGCATGCACTGCGCTGGTGAAAGACCTGAAGCAGCGCGGAATGCTGGAGGATACGCTGGTGATTTGGGGCGGCGAATTCGGACGCACGCCCATGGTGCAGGGCGGCAGTGATGGACGCGATCATCATCCCAATGCATTCACCATGTGGATGGCTGGTGGCGGCGTGAAGCCAGGTTTAGTGATGGGTGAAACAGATGAACTGGGGTTCAACGTGGTGAAGGAAAAGATTCATGTCCACGATCTTCATGCCACCATTTTGCATCTGTTGGGATTTGACCATACCAAGCTCACTTACAAATCGCAGGGGCGGAATTACAGGCTAACGGATGTGCATGGAGAGTTAGTGCAGAAAATGTTGGCCTAACTCAAACGGGTTGCAACTAAAATCGAAAAAAAGTCCCCAATTCAGATAGGTGATTGCACAGTTCTTCCGTAATTGACTACACTGTGGTCTGTCTCATGCGTTCAGTAACCTTCACTACTCGGGGTGCGCTGGGGAAATCCTCACTTCGCGAAGCCAACGAAAGATTAGTTCTCACCTATATTGTGCGGCAGCCCGGAATATCAAGGCTTGCCATCGCACGGGCAACCAGTCTGTCTCCGAGTGCGATCACAGGTATTGTGGAACGTCTAAAAGTGGCGGGGTTGGTGATGGATGAAAAGACTGAGCCAACTGCGCAAGTGGGCCGGCCACCGAGTAATCTGCGGCTTGTGCCATCGTCCCGGCACGTGGTTGGTGTGGAGATTACGCCTTTCGATGCAACTTTGGTTTTGGCTGATTTAGTTGGCAATATAGTGGAGCGCCGGGAAATTGCTGCGGACAAGACTCCAGAAACATTTCTGGAGCGAACCAATGCCGCACTACGTGAGATTGTAGCGGAGGCGAAAACTGAACTGCTTGGCGTGGGCGTTTCCATTCAAGGTATTCTTGACCCGGCAACGGGCCAAGTAATCGCCGCCACCAATATGAATTGGCGAAATGTGGAAGCCATTCGATTGCTGAGGCAAGGCTTGGACCTGCAATTTCATTGGGACAATAACGCAAACCTTTCTGCTTTGGCTGAACAATGGTTTGCCTTACCAGGAGCGCAAAGCTTGAATGACTTTGTGTTTGTGACCCTAAGAGGTGGATTGGGCACAGGGTTGATCTTTGGCGGAAATCTGGTGCAGGGTGCGACGGCGAGGGCTGGTGAATTTGGGCATACTGTGCTTTATCCGGACGGGCGCAAGTGCCTATGCGGAAACCATGGCTGTTGGGAAGAATACGCCAGTGACAAGGCGCTTTTGCGTCTCTACAATGAGCGAGGTGGCGAGTCCCTATGCGATTCGCTGGAAGTGATTCGCCGCGCCAAAGCAGGAGATGAAGCAGCCTTAGCAGCCGTGGCTCAAGTAGGGCGTGATTTAGGCTTGGGCCTGATGAACGTGATCACTGGTTTGAACCCCGCTGCAATTTGTCTGGATGATTTTGCCGCTTGTGGTTGGGACCTGATTGAACCGGAAATCTGGAATGTATTGCGTAGCCGTGTTCCTGATTATTGGCTGGCCGGAGTGCGCATTTTTCCATCAGAACACGCGATTCATTCGTCGCTTTCCGGTGCTGTAGCTTTGGCTCTTTCGAAATATTTCACCAGCTTCCACAACGGGCAGATGGCATAGGCTCCCCGATGTGAGCTAGGATGTTCACACAATGCAAAAACTTGGGGTTTTGCTGGCCCTTCTCTTAGCAATTATTTCCGGTTGGATTATTCGCAGTTCCAAGCCCGGCGAAACTGACCGTGGATTGTCTTCGATTTCCGTTCCCAATGGATTCCGTGTTGAACTTGCCGTTAAGCCTGGTCTTGTGAACTACCCGATGTTGGGTACGCTCGACGATCAGGGGCGGATGTTCCTTTGTGAATCGTCAGGCAAGACAGTGAAGACGCCGGAAATGTCGTCTGATCCAACTTACATTGTGAGCATGCTGGAAGACCTGGATGGTGACGGCGTCTTCGATAAATCAACCGTGTTTGCTGACAAGTTGACGCTGCCTGCCGGTGCGGTTTGGTATCACGGCAGTCTTTATGTAGCTGCTCCTCCGCGCCTTTACAAATTCACCGATACCAATGGTGATGGCGTGGCTGACCTGCGGGAAACCGTTGTAGAAGGTTGGAATCTTTCGGCGAATGCCGCCAGTTTGCATGGTCCAATCATGGGCCCTGACGGCATGCTTTATCTTACCGATGGCCGTCATGGATTCAAGATTGACACCAAAGACGGCCGGCACTTTGAAGGCAAAGCATCGCGAATTTGGCGTGTAAAACCCGATGGCACTGGGCTTGAAGTGCTGGCAGGCGGTGGGTTTGATAATCCGGTGGAGGTTGCGTTTACCGAAGCAGGCGACGTGTTTGGGACCATGACTTATTTCACCGATCCGCGCGATGGCATGCGTGATTCGATTCTGCATTATGTTGAGGGAGGTGTATACCCCAAACCTTACATTGTTACTGAAGAGTTTCCCAGAACCGGTGAGTTGATGCCTGTGATGACAAAGTTCGCACGCATTGCACCTTCAGGTTTATTGCGGTATCGGAGTGCAAGTTTCGGCGGAGAGTTCGAAGGGAATCTTTTCACGGCTCAGTTCAATTCGCACAGAGTGCAGCGCCATGTGGTGAGCCGTGATGGAGCAACTTTCAAGACTGTAGACACGGACTTTTTCACGGCGACGGATCCAGACATGCATCCTACTGATCTTATGGAAGACGCCGATGGCAGCATGCTGGTGGTGGATACCGGTGCGTGGTTTATTCATGGCTGCCCGCTATCGAAAGTTGGGAAGCCGGATGTGAAAGGTTCCATTTATCGTGTAAGGAAGAAGAACGCCTCGGTGGATGATCCACGAGGGAAGAAGGTGGCTGGCAATTTGGTGGATCAGTTGGATGACGCCCGCCCAGCAGTTGTGGATCGTGCAGTGGAGCAGTTGGTGGACCAGCGTGCGTTGGGCGTACTTTCGGTATATCGTGCAAAAGCCAAGACCATGCGCGGTTCTGCGGCTGCTGTTTTTGCGATGTCTCGAATTGGTGGCGAGCCTGCGCTGCAAGCGATGCGCGATGCGTTGAAAGATTCGCGGGCGGAGGTGCGCCAAGCCGCTGCGCGTCAACTGGGCATGGCACGTGATAAATCCGCGGTTCCGCTGCTGATTGGAATGCTGAATGGCCAGCCGGCGCACGTCAGACGGCAAGCAGCCGCCTCCCTTGGAGAGATCCGGGACGGGGGCGCAATTGCCCCGTTGCTAGAGGCTGCAGCGAATGCGGAAGATCGTTTTGAGGAGCATTCGATTATCTATGCTTTGATTCAGATTCAGGATCATGCAGCGGTCGCATTGAAGTTGGCGGATGAGCGGCCCAAGGTTCGCAAGGCTGCGTTGATTGCGTTAGACCAAATGGCGCAGAGCAAACTAACTGTGAATCAGGTGTTGCCGATTCTCGGCGATAGCGATGCAGACTTGCGGCGTGCGGCGATTTGGGTGGCTTCACGTCATGCGGCGTGGAGTGGTCAACTATCGGCGGCATTGATTCAACGCCTGCGTGCGGAGCGGATTTCAGAATCAGAGTCAGTGGCCGTTGGCGATGCGATGGCAGCCTTCTGCGGCGATGTCGGAATGAAGACTTCGATGGGCATTGCATTGGGTGACGGTGCCTTTGATGGGAAGCGGCAGACCCTGTTGCTGGATGTTGCGGAACGTTGTACTGAAAAACAATTCCCCGCAGAGTGGAATGCTGGCGTATCGCGGTTATTGAACCATCGTGATGCCGCAGTTCGCGTGCAGGCTTTAGGATTGCTCCGAGCACGCGGAGTTCGCAGTATGGATGGGCAACTCAATCAACTTGCCGATGATAGCGGCCAACCCGATGATGTTCGCATTGCTGCGCTAAGTGCACTGAGCGGTAGTCAACAACCTTTAAGTGAAGCCAACTTCGCTTACCTTCTAAGTAAGTTGACGCCAAGTGTGGAGGCGGCTGTGAAACTGGCGGCAGGTCAAGTGTTGGGTCGTGCGCAGATGAGCGAATCGCAGATGGGAGCGATTGCGAAGACGTATCTTGCCACGGCTGACGCGTTGGTGCTGCCGAATGTTTTGGACGTTTTCAGAATGGGCGGCAGCGATTCGGTGGGTCGCGATTTAGTGAAATCCTTGGAAGTGCAGGAAGCGGCTTTGGGAACGGTAGGGATGGATCGAGTGAATAAGGTGCTGGCGAAATTTCCAGCGCAAGTACAAGATCAAGCCAAGCCGCTACTGGCCAGGATGGCGGCGGCGAAGTTGTCACGCCTGGCAAAACTAAAAAGACTGGAAGGTACGCTGACGGCGGAAGGGAATGCGTTGAAGGGCAGGGAACTATTTTTTGGCCCGAAAACGGGTTGCGCTAGTTGCCATACGATTGGTTTGGAAGGCGGCCATGTGGGACCCGATTTGACCTCGATCGGAGCAATCCGCAGCCGGCATGATTTGCTGGAAGCTATCGTGCTGCCCAGCGAGAGCTTTGTTCCTGGGCACGAAGTGTACCGAGTGGAGACCGCCAAGGAAATGTATTCCGGTGTGATGGGAAAATCGACGCCCGAGGCTGTGCGGTTGATTACCGGGCCTGGGGACGAGGTAAGGATACCGCGCAAGGAAATCGTCAAGATGGGATTCGCACCGGTGTCGCTGATGCCCGAAGGTTTTGACGAAGTGCTGACTCGCGGGGAGATGGTGGATCTGTTGACTTACCTAAGAGGGCAGACGGGACGGCCTGGGAGCTGAGGCCCACTTCCGCAACCCATCCGATTTGTGTTGCAATGTCTGCATGGCGCAGATTCCTAATAGTTCAGAAGTGTACGATGTCATTGTCGTGGGCTCCGGTGCGGGCGGTGGAACGGCAACGCGTGTTCTAACCAGCAAAGGCATGAAAGTTGCCTTACTGGAAGCCGGTCCAATGCTGGATCCATTCAAAGAATTTCTAGAGCACAAGATGCCTGCTGATTACGATCATCGTGGTGCGGAAGAAGGTGGTGCCGCGTACTTTGGCAAAGGCAAACCATTCGGATTTTTTTCAACAACCAGCGGTGGCTGGCAACTGGAAGGCGAACCATACACCGTAGGCGAAGGCAGCAAGTTTGAATGGTTCCGTTCACGCATTGTCGGTGGCAGAACGAATCACTATGGGCGCATGTCCTTCCGTTTTTCTGATTTCGATTTCAAACCCTACACGCGTGACGGCTTGGGTTTTGATTGGCCCATCAGCTACGAAGACATTGCTCCTTACTATGACAAGGCCGAGGAATTCATTGGCGTCTGCGGCAGTATTGAAGGAATTCGTTCTGCTCCCGATGGCAAATTTCATACGCCACCTCCGCCCAAGGTGCATGAAACCCTGATCAAGAAATCTTGTGATAAATTGGGCATCCCTTGCATCCCCAATCGGCGCGCAGTGATCACAAAATCCATTAACGGCCGTGCCCCTTGCCATTATTGTGGACAGTGCGGGCGAGGCTGCCAGACGGCTTCCGCATACAGTTCCAGTCAAGTAGAAATTTTTCCGGCGATGAAAACCGGACTGGTCAAAGTTTTTGACAATGCCATGGTTCGCGAAGTCTTATCCAACGGCAATGGCAAGGTGAATGGCGTCCTTTACGTTGACAAGAAAACTCGCGAGCATCGTGTGATTCGAGGCAAGGCTGTTGTGCTGGCCGCAAGCGCTTGTGAATCGGCACGCATCCTGCTGAATTCGAAATCGAAAGAGTTTCCCAATGGCTTGGCAAATGGTTCAGGCCTGGTTGGCCGCTACCTAATGGACACGGTGGGTTTTGGTTTGAGTGGCTATGTTCCTGCGTTGGAAGGCATGCCGCACTACGATACAGACGGATACGGTGGTGCGCATCTCTACATGCCGTGGTGGAATTGGGAAAAGCATAATCAACTTGATTTCCCGCGCGGCTATCACATTGAAATTGGTGGCGGGTATGGCATGCCTGGCGTTGGCAGCTACCATGGTGCCGCACGAACCTATGGATATGGCAAGGACATGAAGCAGAATATCCGGCAGCGCTATGGTGCCGCTATTGGCTTCTCCGGCCGTGGCGAAATGATTCCCAATGCTCTCAGCTATTGCGAAATCGATCCGGCTGTAACCGACCAATGGGGCATTCCCGTACTGAAGTTCCATTTCAAATGGAGCGACCATGAATGGCGGCAAGCGCGGCACATGGAAAGAACCTTTACACAGATCATTGAAGGCATGGGCGGCAGGGTGCTTGGCTTGAATAATGCGCAGCGCGAAAGTGGCGGCATCTCAGTTCCTGGGACCATTATTCACGAAGTGGGAACGGTGAAAATGGGCGCCAATGCGAAGAACTCAGTGCTGAATGGATTCACACAAACCCATGAAGTGAAGAACCTGTTTGTGATGGATGGCGGATCGTTTGTAAGCAATCCTGATAAAAACCCCACTCTAACGATCAATGCACTGTCCTGGCGTGGGTGTGATTATCTTTCAGAAGAAATGAGGAAGGGCAATGTCTAACCTAGTGACCATTAAACCAGAGGCCCCCGGGCGCAGAGAATTAATCAAAGCATTGGCATTTGCCGTTGTCGCAACAGGCGGAATCATAGAGGACGCAGAGGCTGCTCAGCACGTCCACGAAGAAGCAGTGAGCAAGGCGAAGGTGACTGGCACTTATGGCCCCAAAGAAATGTCGGCAGCTGAATTCAAGACGCTGGGACGGTTGGCGGAATTGATTGTGCCAGCCGATGATGTTTCAGGCAGCGCTCTCGATGCGGGTGCCCCGGCCTTCATCGATCTTCTATGCAGCCAGAACAAGCAATTGGCTGCGATTTATCATGGCGGCCTTGCGTGGTTGGATGCGGAGATGAACAGGACCTACTCCAAGAGCTTCGTCAACGCCACCGTTGCTCAACAAACAGCGATGCTGGATTTGTTGGTGGATGCTGACAAGTCAGAGCGGATCCGAATGGGTGAATCCGATGTGGTTAAGCGGTCTGACTTCAAAGAATTCACTGATTACACCTTCAAGCAAACTCATCCGCAGGCGGCTGGTGCGAAGTTCTTCGATTGGGTTCGCCGCATGACGGTGGACGCATTCTACACTAGTCCGATTGGCATGAAAGATATTGGCTACATGGGTAACAAAGCGTATTCCAAATACGAAGTTCCTAAAGAAAGCCTGGAATACGCTATGAAGCGTTCCCCGTTCGCGTAGTTTTATTTTCTTGGAGAAAGCATGAAGCGTATTATTTTTGCAGTCTTAGTTGCCGCTACAACCATGGCTCAACGGCGTCCGGCGGAACCAACTCCCGAACTTTTGTGGGCCGATGGGGCTCCTGGAGCCATGGGGCAGGATGATGTTGACAAGCCTTCGCTGACTCCTTACCTTCCAGCGCAACCCAATGGCAAAGCAGTTGTCGTGTGCCCAGGCGGCGGGTATGGAGCGCTCGCCATGGATCATGAAGGAAAGCAGATTGCACAGTGGCTAAATTCGCAAGGCATCTCGGCCTTTGTGCTGAAGTACCGGTTGGGGCCTAAGTATCATCATCCAGTGGAATTGAACGATGCTCAACGTGCGATTCGCACAGTTCGCGCAAATGCTGTGAAGTGGAAGGTGCAGCCAGACCAAATTGGTGTGTGGGGATTTTCAGCGGGTGGCCATTTGGCATCATCGGTTTCAACTCACTTCGATAGTGGCGACTCTAACGCGAAGGATGCAGTGGAGCGGATGAGTTCGCGTCCAGATTTCGCGGTGCTGTCCTACCCTGTTGTGACTTTCACCAAAGAGGAATTTGTACACAAAGGTTCGCGCAAGAATTTATTGGGTGACACTCCCGACGCCAAACTGGTTGCTCTACTTTCCAGTGAAAATCAGGTGACAAGCACCACACCACCAACTTTCTTATTCCACACAAATGCAGATACCGGAGTGCCTCCGGAAAATAGCGTGTATTACTATTTGGCGTTGCGTAAAGCTGGCGTGCCGGCGGAACTTCATATTTACGAAAAGGGTCCGCATGGCGTGGGGCTGGCACCAACTGATTTAGTGCTTTCCAGTTGGGGCGCACGTTTGGCCGATTGGCTGCGGAACCGGTGAAGATGGATCGCAGGCTATTTGGTGCCGGCATGGCTGCCGCAGTTTCGGCAAGTGCGGCGCAGGCACCTCGACGAGCCTCGACGCCGAAGCCCGCTGCTTCCGCACCAACCGGGCCACCGGAACATGTGGCATTTAATCCCGAATTGTCGCGATTCAATCCACTGAAGCGGATTCTGTTTCATGACGATTTCGATAACGGCATCAATGGCTGGGCGGAATTGCAGGCCAATCATAATGGCAATTTGGACGATCTTCGCCCTGTCCTAAAAGATATGCGTCCGCCGCAATTGAGCAGCTGTACCTTTTTCGATTTGGGTACGCATGGGTCACTAAATGGTACCTATGCTCTGAAACTAGCCACCAGGCCGAAGCCATTCCACACTGCCGTCGGAGTGAAGCGGTTTACGTATTCCAAGCCTTGCAAAGTGCAAATGGAAATGTGGTTCACCTACAAAGCGGAGCAGACCTTTGATGGTGATAGTAACTGGGACGGCAATGTATCACCATCAGAATTGAATTTCGGCGATTTCACAATTAGCAACGATATTAGCGAGGGTGAAGCTGGTCCCAGGTATCAATGTGCATTGCGTTATTTGAATACTGATCTGGATGGCAAGCCGGCGCAGAAATGGATGTACAAGACTTCATTGCATGCCACCACGAAGATGGAACGATCAGGAGTGAAAACGCAGACCGATGACTATCACGTGCTGCAAACTGCGGATTGGGCTGACGTTCCCGGCGGCCGCCAACCATTGTGTTTTAATGAAATCGCTACCAAGGTCAACTGGCACTATCTGCGCTGGGTCTTCGATATTCAAACACGCCGCAACGTGGAACTGCAGGTGAACGAATTGACCATGGACCTGCGGAGTCTTCCAGTGCCGGTTTACGAACAGGGATACCGGTCCTTGAATCATTTACTAAATCTGCTAGTGGATGTGCGGACTCATAAGAAAGTTCGCAATTTTCTATTCATCGATTCGGTGCTTGTCTCCGTGGACGCCTGAACATGGTTAGAAGATCCTTCACCGCAGTCATTGAAAAGAATGCAACGTTTGCGAGTCCATTTGAAACGGAGCCTTATGAAACCGGTTGGGCCTCAGAGGCGCGATGGTTCGTGCGCGTACTTGAACTGGATGGGGAACTAACATTAGCGCCTCAACTATCGCCGGATGGACTTTTCTGGTGCGATGATGAGAAGGTACCCATGGTGATCAGGGCAAAGGGGCTGTATACTCTTTCCTTACGAGATTTTGGAAATTGGTTGAGGCTGCGTGGTGAGTTTGTGCGAGCTGATTCAAACGCTAAATTGATGATTTATCTTGCGTTGAAAGAGTAGCAGTAACGTTTACGCTACGATGGACGCCAAGTTAATGATAGTGGAACGCATGCGCACCTCATTGGTTTCGCCTTTTGTTTTTCCATGGAAGTTAGATTCGTGCGGTACCTGTTGGAGGTTGGATGAGCTTGCGGTTTCGGCAGAAGTGCTTCGGTCTGTTCCTGATTGGAGCATCGATTAGTTATTGGGGTTGTGGGAAACCAACTGGGGCCGGAGCTGCTGGTCCAACCGGGCCAGGGGCTGGCGGAAAGAAGGGTGGCGGTGACGCTCCTGTTACTTTAACCAAGGTGATGCTGAAGGACGTTCCGATGGAAGTACAAGTCATTGGAAACGTGGAAGCGTTGGCCGTAGTAACCGTAAAGGCACAAGTTGGGGGCGAACTCCTCAAAGTTCATTTCAACGAAGGTGACTATGTTCGCAAAGGAGACATGCTTTTCACAATTGATCGTCGGCCACTGGAAGGTGCCCTTCGGCAAGCCGAAGCCAACTTGTTGAAAGACCTTGCCATGCAGGGGCAGGCTGAGGCGAATCTGGCTCGCGAAAAAGCTCAGGAAAAATACGTCCGCAGCCAAGCGGATCGTTACGGAAATCTTTTCAAAGAGGGCTTAGCTTCAAAAGATCAGGCGGAATTGTTTCGCACGAATGCCGATGTGATTGCCTCAGCTATTAATGCCGATCAGGCAGCCATCGAAAGCGCCAAAGCGTCCGTTGAAGCCGGTCGTGCAGCGGTTCAGAACGCCAAGACGCAGTTGAATTACACAGAGATTCGCTCCTCAATTGATGGCCGCACCGGGCATGTAACGGTAAAGCAGGGAAACGTGATCTCCGCAGCTACTCCTGAATTAGTCACCATCAATCAGGTGCAGCCAATTTACGTTACCTTTTCCATTCCCGAATCAGCCTTGGGTGATGTAAAGAAATATATGGCCCAAGGTAAGTTGCAAGTGGTTGCTGTGCCGCAGGAAGACGGGGGCATGCCTCACACTGGCGTCCTAACGTTTGTGGACAATTCGGTGGACCCCACAACTGGCACCATCAAGCTAAAAGCTACTTTTCTAAATGCTGATCGCAAGCTTTGGCCCGGCCAGTTTGTCCGGGTTACTTTGCGCCTAACTACCATAATGAACTCCAAGGTGGTACCCAACCAGGCTGTGCAGACGGGCCAAGAGGGGCTGTATGTCTACGTTGTGAAAGACAGCAAAGCTGAAATGCGCCCAGTGCTGACCGGTTCACGGATCGATCAGGATTTGGTGATCCTCAAGGGACTGGAAGTCGGCGAAACTGTGGTGGTAGATGGCCACCTACGCATTGCACCTGGAATGCGGGTTCAAGACCGCGGTAAAGGCAAGAAGAAAAGTGGTGGAGAAGATAAAGGAAAAGAAGGCGCACAATGAATTTTTCGGCAACATTCATTCAAAGACCAATCGCCACCAGCCTGCTGATGGTAGCTGTCGCTTTTTTTGGAGTGTTGTCCTACAACGCGCTGCCTGTAGCGGATATGCCGAACGTCGATTTTCCGACTTTGGTAGTCTCCGCAAGTTTACCAGGAGCCAATCCCGAAACCATGGCCTCTTCGGTTGCCACTCCTCTGGAAAGGCAGTTCACAACTATCTCCGGCTTGGATTCAATGACTTCCGTAAGTTCCATGGGATCGGCGCAAATCACCCTGCAATTTGACTTGAGCAGGGAACTGGACGGTGCCTCGGTTGACGTGCAAACTGCAATCAGTGCCGCCATGCCATTGCTTCCCGCAGGCATGCCCAGTGCTCCCTCCTTCCGCAAAAATAATCCTTCCGATGGACCGATTATTTATATGGGTGTTACCAGCCCCACCTTGCCCATGTACAAGCTGAGTGAGTACGCCGAAACAATGATCGCTCAGCGTATTTCCGCAGTATCGGGAGTTGCTCAGGTGATGGTGATGAGTTCCCAGAAATATGCAGTGCACATCCAGTTGGACCCGAATAAATTATCTTCCAGAAAAATCGGAATCAATGAAGTGGACCAGTCTATAAAAGATTGGAATGTGAACATGCCCACAGGTGCACTGTTCGGACCCCACAAAGCATACAACATAAAAGCCGATGGGCAATTGATGAATGCCGGGGCCTATAAGAAAGCAGTTGTCGCCTACCGCAATGGAGCTGCAGTCCGGTTGGAGGATCTGGGGACAATCATTGACGGAGTGGAGGATGACAAATCTTCTTCCTATTCCTATACGAAAGGCAAAGAGACACGAGGCATCAACCTGATGGTGATGCGCCAGCCGAACAGCAACACCATTGAAGTGATCGACAAAGTGAAGGAACTAATGCCAATGTTCCAAGCCCAATTGCCACCTTCTGCGGAGTTGTTTATTCGTGGTGATCGTTCCAAAAACATTCGCGAAGCGTTTCACGATATCAAAATCACCATGGGTTTGACGGCGCTTCTGGTGATTCTGGTAATTTTCATGTTTTTGCGAAATTTCTCAGCAACACTCATCCCTTCACTAGCTTTGCCTGTATCCCTTCTGGGCACGTTTGCCGTCATGTACGCCCTTGGCTACAGTCTGGATAACTTGTCAATGATGGCGTTGATTCTCTCCATCGGCTTTGTGGTGGACGATGCCATCGTCATGCTGGAAAACATTGTTCGTCATATTGAAAACGGTGTTCCACCCATGGAAGCTGCCATGAGGGGATCCAAAGAAATCAGCTTCACCATCGTCTCTATGACCCTTTCGCTTGCAGCGGTGTTCATCCCAGTATTGTTCATGGGAGGAATTTTAGGTCGATTATTCCGGGAATTTGCCGTCACCATTACGGTTGCTGTAGTAATCTCCGGGTTGGTATCCGTTACTCTCACCCCCATGTTATGTAGCCGTCTTTTACGCTACACTCCTCACGAAAAGCACGGTTTTCTATATAGAATCATGGAAAATACGTTGAATTTCATGACGCGCATCTACGGTTCAACTTTGCGCTGGGTACTCCGCTATCGACCGGTGATGGGCGTAGTTTTCGCGGGAATTCTGGTGGCAACTGTATACCTGTTTGATCGTGTTCCCAAAGGCTTCATCCCTGATCAGGATAGTGATCAAATGAGTGTAAATACGGAAGCACTGCAAGGCACTTCCTACCCCAGAATGAATGAAATGCAGAAGCGTATCGCAAAGATTGTTTCTGATGATCCGAACGTAGAGAGTCTAATGTCCAGTTCCGGCGGCAGTTCCATGTATGGGTCGGGCGGATCGAACACGGGTCGATTGTATGTTTCCTTGCTACCCCGTAAGGATCGGGAAGCAGGGGTCGGGGAAGTTATCGCTAAGCTTCGTCCGAAGCTGAACCAATTGCCTGGAATCCGGGCCTTTGCGTCGGCCCCTCAAATGATCAGGCTTGGCGCACGCGGGTCCAAGAGCCAATATGAATTCACATTGCAGGGACCCGATACGCCGGAGTTATACCGCGAAGGGCTGAAGCTGGAAAAAGAACTGGGGAAGCTCCCCATTCTTTCTGAAATTACCAGCGATATTCAGGTTCGTAACCCGCGTGTGAACGTGACAATTGATCGCGACCGGGCTGCTGCCCTAGGGCTGAACGCCGAAGATATTGAAGCCGCTATTTACGGGGCATATGGGCCCAAATGGGTGTCCACTATCTACGGTGATAACAATCAATACCGTGTCCTGCTGGAACTGGAACCACAGTTTCAACAGCATGCCGATTTATTATCCCTGCTCTACTTTAAGACCTCAACCGGCCGCCTGGTTCCCATGGATTCGTTCTCCAAGTTAAGCCAGGACGCCATGCCCCAAAGCATCAACCATTCAGGCCAGGTGCCATCGGTCACCATTGCCTTCAATTTGAAGCCTGGTGTAGCTTTGGGTGAAGCCGTCACTCAAGTGCAGGATGTTGCTTCGCAAGTGCTTCCCGCTGGAATTTCCACCAGTTTCCAGGGCACCGCAAAAGCATTCCAAAGTTCATTGAAGAACCTCGGCCTTCTGTTGCTGATTGCTGTGGCAATTGTATACATTGTTCTGGGCATTCTGTACGAAAGCTTTGTCCAACCTCTCACCATTCTTTCCGGCCTGCCTTCTGCGGTTTTTGGCGCATTGCTTACGCTGATGCTCTTCAATGTGGAATTAAACATTTATGGCTTCGTTGGTTTAATGATGCTGATTGGAATTGTAAAGAAGAACGCCATCATGCAAATCGATTTTGCCATGGAAGCGGAAAGGAATCATGGCATGAGTCCTGAAGAGGCAATCTATCAAGGTTGCCTGGTGCGCTTTCGGCCAATCATGATGACCACCCTGGCATCGCTTCTCGGTTCGGTGCCGATGGCGATTGGGTTTGGTGCCGGCGGAGAATCCAGGCGTCCACTCGGTTTGGCCGTCGTCGGCGGGTTGATCTTCTCGCAGTTGATTACGCTCTATTTGACCCCAGTAGTCTACACATATATGGACGCGATGAAAGTTCGAGTTCACGGCTTGCTGTCCCGCCGCCGTAAGACTTTTACTCCAGCCGCGAGCACGGGAGATTAACCAGGCCAGTGAATATTTCGCAAAGTTTTATTGAGAGGCCCATTGCTACAACATTGATGATGTCGGCCATTGCAATGTTCGGATTGGTTGCGTACAACTCGCTTCCGGTAAGCGATCTTCCCAACGTCGACTTCCCGACCCTGTTAATTACGGCAAATCTGCCCGGAGCAAGTCCGGAAAACATGGCTTCGGCAGTGGCTAAGCCCTTGGAAAACCAGTTTTCAATGATCGCAGGTTTGAACGCGATGACTTCCTCGAATTCTTTGGGATCCACTCAGATTACCCTGGAATTCGATCTTGGCCGCAGTTTGGATGGCGCGGCCGTGGACGTACAGGCCGCCATTACGCAAGCTTCCCGCCTACTGCCTCCAGGTATGCCTACGCCTCCAACGTTCACCAAGGTGAACCCTGCAGATCAACCGATCCTCTACCTTGCCTTAACGTCGAATACAGTCCCTTTATATACGTTGGATGAATACGCTCAAACCAGGATCGCCCAAAGAATATCCATGGTTACCGGAGTAGCACAGGTTCAGGTTTTGGGTGCTCAAAAATATGCAGTCCACGTCCAGGTTGACCCCCATGCGCTGGCGTCACGCTCGGTTGGCCTCAACGAAATTGAAACCGCGTTGAAGAGTTGGAATGTCAATCTTCCAACTGGGACCATCTCCGGTCCGCAACGTGCCTTCACTCTGCAAGCCAGCGGGCAATTGATGAACGCTGCGCAATACAGGTCGCTGGTTGTCTCCTATCGCCGGAATGCTCCAATCCGTCTGGAAGAGTTAGCCAACGTGATCGATAGCGTTGAGGACGATAAAACCGCCTCGTGGTTCCATAAGAAAGAGAGCAGTTCGCGTTCCATTGTTCTGGCCATTCAACGCCAACCCGGCACCAATACAATAGAGGTCACCGAGGGAATTCATAAGCTGTTGCAAAATTTCAAAGACAACAAGGAGTTGCCTCCCACGGTCTCAATGGAAATTTTGTACGACCGTTCTGAGTCAATCCGCGAGTCCTTCGACGACGTGAAGTTCACCATGGCTCTTACTTTAGGCCTGGTTGTGATGGTTATTTTCCTGTTCTTGCGCAGTGTTTCCGCAACATTGATACCCAGCCTCGCCCTGCCCTTTTCAATTATCGGAACCTTCGCGGTAATGTATCTGTTGGATTACAGTTTGGACAACTTGTCCATGATGGCGTTGATTCTTTCCATCGGGTTTGTTGTGGACGACGCTATCGTCATGCTGGAAAATATTGTTCGCCATATGGAAATGGGCGAAAGTCCAATGGTTGCGTCTTTAACCGGTTCGCGTGAAATCGGCTTCACAATTATTTCCATGACCATTTCCCTGGCTGCTGTTTTTATCCCGGTATTGTTCATGGGTGGCGTGCTGGGCCGCTTGTTTAAAGAATTTGCCGTTACCATTACCGTGGCCATTTTGATTTCCGGTGTTGTTTCCCTCACACTAACTCCCATGTTGTGCAGCCGCTTTTTGCGCGAAGGACACAGCCACCACGGATGGTTTTATCGGATTACTGAAAAGTTCTTCGTCGGTTTGCTCCGCGCATACGACGTGTCTCTGCAATGGGTTTTGGGAAAACGTGCCCTCACTGTGGCCAGTTTTTTCGTTGTGCTTGCCGCCACTGGTTGGATGTTCATCCATATTCCAAAAGGCTTTATTCCGGATCAGGATACAGACCAGATTTTTGCCATAACGGAAGCGTCACAAGGTACTTCCTATCAACAGATGGTGATCTACCAAACTGAGGTTGCCGATATTTTTCGCAAGGACGAAAACATTGAAGCCTTAGTCTCAAGCGTGGGTGGCGCGGCCGCGTCCACTATGGGTGGCCCAAATTATGGACAACTGGTAGTCCACCTTAAACCCCGAACCAAGCGCAAACTGGGGGTTGCTGAGATCATCGCGGGCCTTCGTCCACAGTTGGCGCAAGTTCCAGGCATGAAGGTCTACATCCAAAATCCGCCCACAATTCGTCTGGGTGGCCATGTAACCAAGAGCATCTACCAGATCTCAATGCAATCTACGGATGAAGAATTGCTGTATGCGTCCTCTGAAAAGTTACGCGAAAAAATCGAGAAAATCGATGGGGTCGAAGATGTTACCAGCGATCTGGCAATTGCCACGCCGCAAGTCCACGTCAAAATCAATCGTGATAAAGCCGCAGCGGTGCAGGTGAATGCCAGCCAAATAGAGAATTCCTTGTATGATGCTTACGGTCCCCGCTGGGTCTCTACCATTTATGCAGCCATCAATGAATATAAGGTGCTGTTGGAACTTATGCCCAAGTATCAGCAGGACCCGCATGCTTTATCTCTGCTGTATTTCAAGTCCGCCGGTGGAAGGTTAATTCCTCTGGATACTTTGGCCGAAATTGGCGAGCAGACTGGTCCGCAAACCATCAATCACTATGGACAACTGCCGGCGGTTACCGTTTCCTTTAATTTAAAGCCAAAGGCAGCCTTGGGTGACGTGGTAGGCAAAGTTGGCGAACTTGCAGCCGAAACATTGCCGCCAGAAGTGACTTTCAACTTCCAAGGGGCGGCTAAGGCGTTTGAAGGATCTTTGGGAAATTTGTGGGTGCTGCTGGTGGTTGCAATTCTGGTTGTCTACATTGTGTTGGGCGTTCTTTATGAAAGTTATGTCCATCCGTTGACCATCCTAAGTGGATTGCCTTCCGCCGGTTTTGGTGCTTTGCTAACGCTTTTCATTTTCAATCTGGATCTGAGCATCTACGCTTTCGTCGGCTTGATCATGTTAATCGGGATTGTGGAAAAGAACGCAATCATGCAAATCGATTTCGCATTGGACGCAGAGCGCGAAGGTGCCACGCCCACGGAAGCTATCTATCAGGGCTGTCTCACTCGTTTCCGTCCCATCATGATGACCACCATGGCGGCGCTGCTGGGTGCTGTGCCCATTGCCATGGGATACGGTGCCGGCGGCGAGGCGCGCCAGCCTTTAGGGCTTGTGGTTGTCGGTGGACTGATGTTCTCCCAACTCGTCACTTTGTATTTAACGCCTGTTGTCTACACGTATATGGCTGCATTGCAAGAAAAACTCCGAAGAAAGCCAAAGGTCCAGGCCCCAGTTCAAGAACCAGTAAGCGCTTAATATGGGGACAGCCCGCATGTTTCCCTGTTTAATTAATATGGGGACAGCCCGCATGTTTCCCTAATTATTTTACAACTGGCGAACCATTTCGCCACTCATTACTTCGCCCACTTTCTCCATTTATTTGACGTCACCGATCGCAACCAATTCCTTCAAACTGCGATGGTACAGCACTCCATCGCTATATGAAATTGAATTCAAACTCCAGGTTTCCCCGCTGGGACCCAGATCATTCACAGCCAGCAGCGCTTTTTCGTCAAACACTTTTGCCGCACCATCCACCACGTAAGTAATCCCCAGTTGGGTATTGAAAAACACTTTTTCATTCACAGCAGTCGGACTGCCCCAGAATGCAGGCGACTCCCATCCGTCCATCTTTGAACGTTCCTCGGTCGCAACGTCCACTCCCTTGCTGTTAATGGTTTGAGTCTTCACCGCCACCCCGTAAACCTTTTCATCTGGCATCCCAGGTTTGCGAATCACCGTCACTGGAACTTCAAGGTATTCCACCTTACCCGTTTTCACGTGAATTCGCGCCAAACAGTGCGATGGCCCACCTTTACCCTTCGGTGCCATCCAGTTGCGCTGGTGCGCAGTGCTGGCCATGAAGTAATGGAAATCGCCAACCACTATGTTTGCGTGCCATGCCGGCATTACTCGGATCACCGCATCCGCAGCCATTTTGTTGCGTGGAGACAAATCTCTTACTTCACGCAGATTCACTCCCGCATGCGTGATGTACTTCCTCGCCGCAGGATCCCATTGGCGGTAATCCACATTTCGGATCAACGATTGTTCCCGCAGCAATTTCCCCGTATTGGCATCGATCACAAGATGAGTTTCCTCAGGGTTCATGCGGAACCAATACCCTTCATTCTTGTTCCAATGCAAAACGTACAACGCTTGCCAGGTTGGCCCACCTTCATCACCGCTACCTGCGACGAATCGCCACAAAGATTTTCCGGCATTGCCCTTGTCAAGACTAATCAAGCTCAAGCCCACAGGCCTCTCCGGCACATCATGCCACCCGCCTCGACCAGTCATCACTGCAGGTTTCCCAGCAGCAGTCACCCCCAGCATTGATGTCGCGTAGGTTGTAGTGCCATCTTCTGCGATCCACGCAGTCTTGCCGGTAAGCTTGTCAATCGCGCGCAAATAGTTCCACCCCAGTTTATCCGGCGCGTTGCCATCCAGCGGCTCCACATTCAGAATCCAATTGCCGGAAAGAATCGGCTCGTGTTGCTTGTTGAATGGAAAAGGCTCGCCCCAGGGTGTCCACTTGTGCCGCCAAACTTCCTTCCCATCCACCGTCCAGCAGCCCATTTCTCCGCTTGCATTGGTGAACCAAACATATTTCCCATCGGTGATCGGCGAAGGCGTTGTGGAATCACTATAGCTGTACGCCATGGGACTTTTAGTAACGCCTTCCAAGTTCACCGTCCAAAGCAATTTCCCGGTTTTACGATCAATGGCATAGCCGCTTATTTTTGTGCTGAATCCTTTCTCGCCCTCAGTGAACGTGGTGAGAAACAGCCGATCCGTAGAAACCGCAATGCCGCTCTGCCCGCCATTTGGAAGCGAGGTTTTCCAAAGAATATTCTGGTTCCTCGCCACGCTCCAAGAAGTCACCGCAGGTTTTCCCGTGGTTTGCCAGTTGCCCGCAGGACCACCGGCTTGGGGCCATTCCGCCATGCAAGGCAAAAGAATCAGGAAAGAGAATCGAAGACGATAGTACACCTCGCTATAGTATTAGATGAGTGGGTAGTCAGTCACGTCCATTTTCGGCGGTTCTTCTTTTCGACATCGACGGTACGTTGTTGCGCCGAGCCGGACCACATCATCGCCAAGCCTTGGTTTCCGCCGTCCGGCACGTCACCGGTATTGAAACCAGCAACGATCACATCGCCACTCAAGGCATGCTTGATAGAGACATTTTGAAGCTCATGATGTTAAATGTTGGAATGAAGCCAAAACAAATCGCCATTGCAATGCCCGCAATTATCGCCTTTGCTCAAACGGAATATCAGTCCACTTGCCCGGATCTTCGCAGAAAAGTTTGTCCCGGAGTTCGACGGTTTCTTGGTACGCTTCGTAAACGGAATACAGTTGCAGGTCTGGTTACGGGAAATTTGACAGCAATTGGATGGAGGAAAATGGAAAGCGCTGGTTTGCGTCATCATTTCCAGTTTGGAGCGTTTGCGGAACAAGGCCGTGACCGGGCAGCTCTAGTGCGCATCGCTTTGCGCCAAGCCAAGCAGCATGGATTTTACACTCGGCAAACTCCAGTTGCTCTGATTGGAGACCATCCCAACGATGTGAACGCCGCCCGGCAGAATGGCGTCCGGGCAGTTGCCGTAACCACCGGCTTGACTAGCCGGGAAGAATTGTCCACCCACAACCCCCACATGGTAGTGGACAATCTAAATAGTCTCGATTGGGAAAAATTGTTCTTGAAATGAAACTGAATTCGTTTTTTATATCATTGCTAATCCTGAGTTTTTCAGCATGTGTCACCAAGCCCGATGGCATCGCGCTTGTCGGCGGGGGACTGCTGGACACAACACAACCTCAAATGTTGATCATTGACGATTCCATCATTCTGGTAAAAGGTGCCTTCATTCGTGCCTCAGGTCACCGGTCAATTACTCCGCTTCCAGCATCTGCCGAGAAAATTGATGTGAAGGGAAAGTTCCTTATTCCAATTCCCACAGCAGTGGAGGAATCGCAGTTGGATGTTCCTGCATTGGATATGGAAAAATTTGTAGAACAGGTATCCATCCGCCGTCCATTGATTGTGGGTATTCCTCTTGATAGCACTCAGTGGGAACGGCAAATTATCGCCTTGATGCGAGCTCAAAGAATTCGCGTTTTTCCCCGCCTTGCAAAAGTGAAACCCGGCGTGGAATTGGAGCGCGCCAAAAAGAACACAAAAATTCTTGTGGATGAGGACATAAAAATCTGTATTCCTCCGGGACCAGATGCGGAAGCAGAAATCGCCATGTTGGCACAAGTTGGATTGGACAACAAACAATTGGTGAGGGCCTATCTTTCTACTGCCAGCCTAAGCTCTGGCTCCGACGCCAACATCGCGGTTATTCGAGGCAATCCTCTGACGAGCTGGAAAAACATGTTTCAAGTAGAGCGGCGCATGGTGGCTGGCGAATGGCAGGCTGGCCGATAAATGGAAGCTCAATCATTTTCAGTCAAACGTGCTCAAGTGGAGTTTCACAACTTTGCTTCGTTGGGTGAACCGGAACGTGCCACCAAGGTTTATGCAGAAGAAAATTACCGGCGAGGCGCGCTGATCCGAAACCATTTGCATTTCACTGGAGGCTTGGGGCCGTTCCTTGAAATCGGTGCGAACGCAGGGCACACCAGTTACATGCTTTGCAATGAATTCGGGGTTGAAGGCTACGCCCTGGATATTTCCGCTGATTCCTTGCGGCACGGCATCGCATTACAGCATGAGTGGCACATGGAACGCGCCCCGGTGCGTCTGGCCGGTGATGCTCTGCATCTGCCATTCAAAGATGGTTCGTTGGGGTCAGTGCTGGCTTTTCAAATGCTAAGCCAGTTTATGGATATTGAAGCTGTGTTCCTTGAAGTGAAACGCGTGCTTGCTCCCGGAGGCGTTTTCATCTTCGCCGAAGAACCACTCAAGCGTCAGTTGACGATGAGTCTTTATCGCGCTCCCTACTGGGACACAATGAAGCCCTGGGAACGGAAGCTGTACGAATGGGGCCTACTCGGATATTTTGTGCGGGACGTCATCGGTGCGCATCAGGAAGAAAGTTTCGGCATTCGTCAGAATCACCGCATGACCTTGCGCCATTGGCACGCTCTGACAACGAAACATTTCGCAGCTCATGAATATGAAATGTTTGTCCCCGAACGTGGATGGGGAGAGCGTGTCGTTAAACAGGCTTTGATCAAAACTGACCGTCACAAAACAGTGTGGCGGGCGGCCCGCTTGTTGGGCGGAACACTGGCAGCTTTCTTGAAAAAGGAAGGCGAGCGACCGCAGGGTTTGGAACCTGGGGATAGTTTTGAAACCTGTCTCCGCTGTCCCGATTGCCATGCAGCACTCAACCGTTCCAAGGACGAAATTCTGAGTTGTTCGAACTGCAGTTACGCAGCGCCGAATGAAGGTGGCGTGTACAATCTGCTGCCATCAGAGGACAAAAAAGAACTCTACCCCGGTGACAGGCAGGACGTGATTGACTTTTCCATCCCAGGGCACGAATCGAAACTGACTTCCGGCTTTTACGATTTGGAAGGGGTTTACGGTAACAAATTCCGCTGGATTGCAGGGACTGCTGAAGCTGTTTTGAAGCCCGTTCATGAAGGTCCGCAGCGTCTGCGTCTTCGCGGGCATGCTCATGAAAATCTGTTTGCCCACGGTCAGGAACCGCTTGTGGAAATTGAGGCAAATGGGGTGAAAGTGGGCCGATGGCCTCTAGATCGCAAGGGGCTGTTTGTGCTGGAGGCAAATTTGCCCGATGCCTCTGAGTACCGTATTCGTATTAAGGCCAGTCCGGTTTGGGAACCCGCCGATGACCAGCGGCCACTGACGGTAACCATTGCCATGGTGCGATTGGTCCCAGGGGTTTAAGGCTGAGTTCCGAATTTGTAAAACAAAGCCAATTTGCTGGTTTTTTGCAATCAGGAAAAGTAATCACGCCACATGATCAACTCAATCTGCCCTATTATCATCCGCTTGCAAAAACTTCGCAGTCCCCGCTTTCAAAACCTGTGAGACTCTTTATTCAGGAAGACAAATTGCTGGCCAGCAACTTCCCACAACATTGAGTCCTCGAGGCGATTAAATCCTCTGGCGTTCTAAATGGAATCTGAATCACAGACATGACTGATAACCGTGAATGTGAGCTTTTAAGCAGGCTGCTGTTGGGGCAGTCGAGACGATGAAATGAGGAGCGCCAGTAAGGATGATATTCCCGTTTGTCTGTCCGCGATGCCGTGCTGCGTTTAAGCCACAACAACCAAGTGGAAGTTCTTCTTGCCGGATCGAAGTAGCATTGCGCCGGGCCATTTCAAGTCTTCTGCAGAAACCATCTTCTGGGCTTGGCTCTGCCGCTCGTTGTTCAAATTTACTCCGCCGCCTTCAATCAGCTTTCTTGCAGCCCCTTTGCTATCAGCAAGCTTCGTTCGAACCAGCAGATCCACCAAACTGATCCCTGCTTGCACTTCACCCGTTGATACTTCGGTAACGGGAACTTCCCCGGCCAGCATCGCCACTGTCTCCGCCGTAGGAACTTCATTCGATGCTGAAAACAAAATCCGGCTTGCTGCCTCAACCGCTTGCACAGTTTCAACGCCATGGATCACACCAGTGCATTCTGCAGCCAATACTCGTTGGGCCTCGCGCTTTTCCGGCTGTGCTTCGGCTTCTCTCGCCAATTCCTCAATCCGAGGTTGCTCAAGAAACGTGAATAGTTTCAAGTAGCGCACTACATCGGCGTCAGCAGTCTGAAGCCAATATTGATACATCGCATAAGGACTGGTCCGCTTCGCATCCAACCACAAAGCACCTTCTTCGGTCTTGCCGAATTTTTTCCCCGTAGATGTGGTCAGCAACGGAAACGTGATTCCATCTCCGCGCTTGCCCAACACGCGGCGAATCAGTTCTTTGCCGGATAGGATGTTCCCCCACTGATCGCTCCCGCCCATCTGAATGGCGCAATCATGATGCTGGCACAGATAAAGGAAATCGTAAGCCTGCAGCAGCATGTAGCTGAACTCGGTAAAAGAAATACCGTGGTCGCGCTCCTCAAGTCGCGTTCGAACAGAGTCACGCTTAATCATTTCATTCACGGAAAAATGCTTACCGTAGTCCCGTAAAAAATCCAGCAGGTTCAATGGGACAAGCCATTCCGCGTTGTTCAGCATCAGTGCTTTTTCGTCTGTGGAAAGATCGAAAAACCGACTCAGTTGTAGCCGAATCGCTGCGGCATTCTCTTCTGTCTTTTCGCTTGTAAGAAGTGTCCGCTCCGCCGACTTTCCACTTGGATCGCCAATTAAACCGGTGCCACCGCCCACAAGCACCAAAGGACGATGACCATGCCGCTGGGCATGCGCAAGTGCCATCACCGGAATCAGGCTGCCTAAATGCAAGCTGTCGGCGGTAGGGTCAAACCCCACGTACATCGTCCGCTTCGCCTCATTCAGGTAGCCGTCAAGGTCGTCGCTAGTGACGGCTTCCAGGAAACCACGCCAGCGTAGTTCTTCTAAAAAGGTGCTTTTTGTTTCAGTAGCCAACCCTCATTTTACCGGATTCCCATCTCCGTCCACCTTCTGAATTTCACCCAGATTCAAGGAGCGCACTCCAGCTTCGATCTTTGACAGATCTCCTACAATCACCCAGGTCAACTGCTCAGGCCGCAACAACGTTTCTGCCGCCGCCGTCATATCTTTCAAAGTGAGCGCTTCCAGACGAGGCGCATAGGTATCAAAATAATCCTCAGGCAATTTGAATCGCGCGATTGTTTCCATCGCCTGCAACAAGCCATTCGAAGTTTCCCGGCTGCCTGCCTGGCTGCGGACTTCGCTCTGCTGGATTTTTGACAGCTCTTCACCATTCACCGGCTTTGCCTTTGCGATCTCTTGCAGTTCCTTCTGAATCTCCACAATCGTTTCTTTGGTCTTGTCCGTTTGCACTGGTGCAATCACCATGAACGGTCGCTGTCCACGCGTGTAAGGATAGAACGTCTGCGATCCATAGGACCAATGCTTGTCCTCGCGCAAGTTCATGTTGATCCGCGAAGTGAAGCTGCCGCCTAACACCTGATCGAATGCAAACATACTCAAGTCTGCCGGATGGGATCTGGGCGGCGCAATTTGACCAGCCAGTACGTTGGTCTGTTGGGCACCTGGTTGATCGATCAAATACACAATTGGCTTTTCGCGATGCTTCACTTCCGCCAAATTCTTCCTGGGAACTTCACCACCTTTCCATCCGGCAAACAGTTTTTCCAGCTTCGGTGCGATTTCAGCCAGCGTGGTATCGCCCACAATCAGAATGGTGGCGTTGTTCGGTTTGAACCAGGTCGCATGGAATTTCGCCAGCATCTGGGGATTGATCTTGCCTATACTTTCTTCTGTACCCGAACCACTCAACGGCTGACCGTATGCGTGCCCCACACCATAGAGCTTCACTGGCATAACGCGCAGCGCTGCTCCCATTGGTGACATGCGTTCGCGCTGCACCGCTGCAATCTGCTGACGCTTCTGGCGCTCCACATCGGCCGCAGGATATGCAGGATTCAACACAACGTCTGAAAAGAGTTCCAAAGTTGCATCTAAGTTAGACCGCAAGGCGGAAACGTTCACAGCGGAAAAATCAAGGTTGGAATTGGTTCCAAGAACTGCCCCCAGCCTTGCCGACTCCTCGCTGATCTGCAATGCTGTGCGCTTCGAAGTTCCATCAATCATCATCTTTACTGCCAAGTTCGAGGTTCCAGCAACACCAAATTGATCGGCCGAATATCCCGCATCCACCATCAGTTTCACGTTCACCAAGGGAAGGGCATGTCGCTCAGCCAACACAACCTGAATGCCGTTAGACAATTTAGTCCGTTCCATCTTTGGCATCTTGAACGCTGGCGTCGCACCGGGCTCAGGAAGTTTGCTGCGGTCTGCATCCTTAGTCGAAGAACTGTATTCCGGAAATGGTTGCACCACTAAATTGAACACTCCATCGGACAGCCATTTCACCGCAGTGGTCCGAACTTGTTGCGGTGTTGCGGCTTGCGTCAGCGTCAGTTGTTTCTTGTAAAAGGCTGGATCGCCAGCGTAAACCTGACCAATTGCCAGCACATCGCTTTTTCCACCGAAGCCGCCGATTCGTTCCGCCCCACGCAGAAAGGTACCCAAAGATCGGGTTTTAGAAATTTGCAATTCGTCCGTCGTTGGTCCTTCCTTCAAAAAACGGGCCAATTCTTCGTCCACTGCTTTTTCAACTTTCTCCAGCGACACTCCATTGCGTGCCGTTGCTGTGATGGTAAACATGCCCGCAATTTCCGACGTCTCATTGGCTACTTGCACGTCAGTGGCAATCTGATCTTGAAAAACTAATCGTTTGTAAAGGCGCGAAGTTCGGCCTGCACCAAGCACGCCAGCCGCCAGATCCAAGTACTCGTTTTCTTCCGCGCCAGATTCCGGTACATTCCAAACTTTGTACAATCGGGCTGCTGGAACGCGGTCGAACGCCACTTGCCGTTGCGAACCAGTGCGCTTGGCGATCCAAGCTTTTTGATGCACCACCGGCGGCCCAGCAGGGATGGCACCAAAATACTTTCCCACTTTCTCCTTTGCGGTCTTCACGTCAATATCGCCTGCAATCACTATGGTCGCGTTTGCTGCGCCATAGTAGGTTTTGAACCACTCCTTTACGTCATCGATAGAAGCTGCGTTCAAATCCTCCATCGATCCAATAACCGTCCATGAATAAGGATGACTTGCCGGCCAAATATTTTTGGTGATCAATTCTTCGGTAATTCCGTACGGCTGATTTTCACCTTGCCGTTTTTCGTTCTGCACCACGCCGCGCTGTTCGTCCAATCTGGCTTTGTCGATCACGCCCAGCATGAACCCCATACGATCCGATTCCAGCCAAAGAATTTGATCCAGCCCGGATGTTGGAACGTTAGTGAAATAATTTGTCCTATCGTTATTCGTCGTCCCGTTCGTATCTGTCGCGCCAAGGCGTTCGAATGCCTGGAAAATATCCGTATTGTAATGCTCACTGCCATTAAACATTAAGTGTTCGTACAGATGGGCAAACCCTGTCTTACCGGGCTTTTCGTTCTTCGACCCAACGTGGTACCAGACGTTGACAGCCACAATCGGTGCCTTGTGATCCTCATGAACAATGACCGTAAGTCCGTTGGGGAGAACGAATTTTTCAAAAGGAATATCAACATCAATCTTAGGAGCAGTCTGTCCTAAGGCCAATGCCAAAGTAACCGCCGTCATGGTGAGAGAGCGGAGAAAGCAGCGAGTCTTCATTATTCCGTTGTAGCACGGAGTTTGGATAGAATAGGGGCGAGAAACGATGGCAATCCTAGTTAACGGCGAACACATAGACGACGAAGTGGTGAAACAAGAGGCTGCGTTACTGCGCCCCCGCTACGAAGAAGTAATGGGCGAAATGGATCCTGTGGCGCGGGAAATCCAACTGCACGAATGGTCCAAAGAAAACGTCATTGAGCGTGTCTTGTTGCGCCAGGAAGGTTGGAAAGACCCCGAACCTGTTCCAAGCGAAATAATTGAAGAGGAACTGGAACGCATTCGTCCGGAGGTTGCCGATAGCTGCGATGCTGGTCCAGCGCGAGAACAATTTGACGAGGCTGCAGCGCGAAAAGAAATTGAAGCTCGGTTACGAGTGGAACGTTTGGTTAGGCGCATCAGTGGCAAAGTTGCTCCGCCCAAGAACAAAGACGTCACCGAATATTACAAGAAAAATAAGGATCGCTTCTGGCTGGAAGATATGGTTCGTGCCGCTCATGTAGTGAAGAATCTGGGCGAAGGGGCGGACGAAACGGAAGCTCAAAAAATTATGGAAGCGGCGTTGGCTGAAATTGAAGCCGGAGCTGATTTTCACGAAGTGGCCAACAAATATTCCGATTGTGGCGGCACTGGAGGCGACTTGGGTTACTTTCCGCGTGGTGAGATGGTGGACGAATTTGAGAAGATCGCCTTCGCTCTTCCAATTGGCGGACGCAGTGGTATTTTCCGTTCCGTGTTCGGCCTGCACATTGCCAAGGTTGTAGACAAGCGCGAAGCTGGACCTGTTCCGTTGAACGAAGTGAAAAACGAAATTGAAGCAACACTCTTGCGCGAGAAGCAGGAGCGCGCTATGGAGCATTATTTAGACAAGCTGTTGGCCGGTGCCAAAGTGGAAACAGTGAAAGCGGAAGCAGCAAAGTCTGACGGAGCGGCATGAGTAATGAACTCCCGCTAATCCCTCCGAAACCTTGCTGCGTCCCCAGCAAAAGCAGGCAGGAACAGTTTATTGTTTCTGTCCAATCCTCGGCTAACCGTGTGAAGATGCGCGAAGGATCCACCGGGGAAATGATCAAGCTGGATGGGGGTCCATTCTGGATGGGAACTGAAAATCCAGAGGGGTTCCCCGCTGATGGCGAAGGCCCCGTGCGCCGCGTCACTATTGACGAATTCTATATGGACCGATACGCCGTCACTAATGAACAGTTCCAGGAATTCACGAAAGCTTCCAGCTACGTCACAGATTCGGAACGGTTCAACTGGTCCTTTGTGTTTCACGGCCATATTCCCAAAGACCTTTATCCAAATGTTGTGGAAGATACAGCGATGGGAATTGAGTGGTGGTGTAAAGTTCCTGGGGCTGATTGGAAGCATCCTGAAGGTCCACATTCCAACATTGACAGTCGTCAACATTTTCCAGTGACGCATGTTTCCTGGGCCGATACTGCGGCTTACGCCAAGTGGGCCGGTAAGCGACTTCCAACGGAAGCAGAATGGGAGTATGCATCACGCGGTGGGTTGGAGCAGAAAATCTATCCGTGGGGCGACGAACTCACACCAGATGGCCGACACTTATGCAATGTTTGGCAAGGCGAATTTCCAAAAGTGGATTCCGGCGATGATGGCTTCACTGCCCCCGGGCCGGTAAATTCATTTGATCCCAACGGCTATGATTTATACACAATCACTGGAAATGCTTGGGAATGGTGTAGCGATTGGTTTCACCCTTCGTGGCACATCACTGCTACAAAAACAAATCCGGTTGGTCCGTCCAATGGCACACGGCGAGTCATGAAGGGCGGCAGCTATCTCTGCCACAAGTCCTATTGCAACCGCTATCGTGTGGGTGCCAGGACTTCCAACACGCCAGATTCGGCGACTACTAATATTTCATTCCGATGCGTACGAGATATTTAAGCCTCATTCTATGCGCTGGCGCGCTATTTTGCCAAGACCCGGTTGATCCTAAGGACCGCACTCCACCGGCTCGTATGCCGAATGGTTCGCTGCAAAGCGAGGAGATATTAAAGGCTGAGCACGCCTCGTCGCTCAAAGATTCCCAGCGTCTGAAACAGCTTTCAGAGGAATTGTCGGCCGATTTGGAAAAGAACAATCGCCATGTGGTTTCCATGCAGACATTGAAAAAGCTGGATGAAATGGAAAAACTTGTGAAGCGAATTCGTGCCCGATTGAAACGAATTTAAGTTGTCTGCTGACGCCAACCACCCCATTGCAGTAAAGTGGAAGTTACCTCCACACACTATGAGTACACGGCTGAAGTCACAATTAATGAGCGCCTCAGAAATTGATCGCACTTTGGTGCGACTGGCGCATGAGATTCTGGAAAAAAGTCAAGATCTGGATAAATTGGCATTCATCGGAATTCGCCGCCGCGGTGTACCGCTGGCACAACGATTGGCCGCCAAGATCGAAGCATTGGAAAATCGCAAAGTCCCTGTCGGCATTCTTGACATTACTTTGTATAGAGACGACCTGAGCACCGTGGGCGCAGCGCCGATTTTGAACTCCACCGATATTCCCTTCGACATCACTGGCCTGGATATCGTAATGACCGATGATGTTCTTTATACAGGTCGTACGATTCGAGCTGGACTCGATGCCCTTTTCCATAAGGGTCGCCCATCGCGCGTGCAATTGCTGACTTTGATTGACCGCGGCTGGCGCGAATTGCCGATTGAAGCAAGCTATGTGGGACGTATGGTGCAAACCGGCGCCAACGAAATTATTGAAGTGAAATTTCAGGAAATTGACGGAATGGAAAAAGTGCTTCTAGTGGAGAAGGATGGCTAAGGGACTACTCAGCATTGAGGATTTAAGCCGGGTTGAGATTGAATCCATATTGGATCGCGCGAAGAATTTTCAACCAGCGCAGGGTGAATCGTTTCCAAGGCTTGATAAATTGCGCGGGCGCACGGTGGTGAATCTGTTTTTTGAAAACTCCACTCGTACTCGCACCAGTTTTGAAATTGCTGCCAAGCGGTTGGGTGCCGATACTCTTTCCATTACCGCCTCTGGGTCGTCGGTGTCTAAAGGCGAATCGCTGGTAGACACCCTGAACACACTGGTTGCAATGCGGCCCGATGCGATTGTAATGCGTCATTCCGCCTCTGGCGCGCCACATTTTCTTTCCCGCTATCTTTCAACGCCAATTGTAAACGCAGGGGATGGCACGCATGAACATCCAACGCAGGCACTGCTGGATGCCCGAACCATTTTGGATATCCGGGAGCGTCTGGAAAATTTGAAAGTAACCATTATTGGTGACATTGCCCACAGCCGAGTGGCGCGTTCCAATATCCATTTGCTTTCCAAGTTCGGTACGGAAATTGTGCTGTGTGGACCAGCGCCGCTATTGCCGCGCCAATTGGCGGACATGGCTCCTGGAGTAAGTTTGACGAACAATATCCGCCATGCAATTCAGGATGCTGATGTCATTATGATGTTGCGCGTGCAGTTGGAGCGTCAGCATGAATCCAACTTTCCGGCGGGCGATTACTTCAAGTTTTACGGCCTAAGGCTGGAGCATTTAAGTTTGGCCAAGCCCAACGTGCTGGTGATGCATCCTGGCCCGATCAATAGAGGGCGGGAAATTTCCAGCGATGTGGCCGATTCTCAAAGCTCCGTGATTTTAAACCAAGTGGAAAATGGCGTGGCAGTGCGCATGGCAGTGCTTGAAAGACTTCTTACATAAAAATCGAATGGCGAAACTGCTCATTAAAAACGGCCGCATTATCGACCCGGCATCGGGCTTTGATCAAGTGGCAGATCTGTTGATAGAAGACGGCTTGATTTCAGGCATTGGCCAAAATTTGACCTCACCTGGTGCGGAGTTGTTCGACGCCAATGGAATGATTGTTGCACCGGGCTTTTTAGACATCCACGTCCATTTGCGCGAACCCGGTTTCGAACATGCGGAGACAATTGAGACGGGTGCCAAAGCCGCTGCTGCCGGTGGGTTCACTTCAATTTGCTGCATGCCAAACACATCGCCGGTGAATGACAATGCCACGGTGACCAGTTACATAGTAGAGCGGGCACGTCGTCTGGCGGTGGTGAATGTGTATCCCATTGGAGCAATCACGAAGGGAAGCCAAGGGGAAGAATTGGCCGGCATTGGCTCCATGGCTCAAGCCGGTGTGGTTGCCATTTCCGACGATGGCAAGCCGGTGATGAATTCGCGCATTATGCGCCGCGCCATGGAAACAGCCAAGTCTTTTGGCCTTCCGGTGATTGACCATTGTGAGGATTTGAACCTGAGTTCCGGCGGCGACATGCACGAAGGTTTGGTGTCCACCAATTTGGGATTGCGTGGCATTCCATCTTGTTCGGAAGACGTGATGGTGGCGCGCGATCTGTTGCTTGCCGAACTCACTGGTGCTCGATTTCACGTTGCCCATATTTCCACGGAACGTTCCGTGAAGATGGTTGCCTACGCCAAAATGAAGGGTCTGGATGTGAGTTGCGAAGCTACTCCACACCACTTTGCTCTTTGTGATTCCGACATCCTTCCATACGATTCCAATTACAAAATGAAACCGCCACTGCGGGGCCATGGGGATCTTGGTGCTGTGATTGACGGCGTGGTGAATGGCACCGTTGAGGTTTTGGCAACCGACCATGCTCCGCACGCCGGATCAGAAAAGATGCAGGAATTTGAGCGCTGCCCGTTCGGCATCACTGGCCTCGAAACAGCTATTGGACTGACGCTGGAACATTTGGTGCATCCGGGCAAAATTTCAGTGAAGCGAATGGTTGAGTTGTTTACCACCAACCCTGCGCGCATCATGAATCTGCCAGGGGGAAATCTGACGAAAGGGGCTTCTGCAGACGTGACTATCTTTTCAACAGATCACGAATGGACCTACGACGTGAGCCAGACTTATTCGAAAAGTAAGAACTCGCCGTTCGACGGACACAAGTTCAAGGGTGGACCCGTTGCGACGATTGTGGCTGGCAAGTTAGTTTGGTCCAGATAATTTAACTAAGACATATCAGGTCAACCAAGAGGTGAGACTGAAGTTCTGAAATATTGCCGCCAATGGGGACACGGGAGACCGGCAACTCGCATAGGGCAATACAATGATTTCAGGGAAGTCTAGTAGCTTGTGCCAGCCACCCTTGTCCCCACTGGCTTGCAGATTATTGAGGCCTGTAACTGCCGATTCATAGGATAACTTACTTTGCGTAGTCAGCCCAGAGTTTGTCCAGTCCAGCCGCCTTGGCGTCGCCTGGATGAATCACTACACGATAGCGAAAATGTAGTTTGCCACCTTTTTCCAGCACCACCGCACCATCTTCGCCCTTTTCTTTTCCGAGGAAGGTATTCCGGCCAAACGGGTTTGCCGCAAACAGGCCATAAGCTCGGACGTGCCAATGTGAGCGTCGGGAATTTCGGGGATGATCGAAAATGGCAATTCCCAATTTTTCTCCGTCTACTTCGCCAGCGTAGTCGATCCAGTTAGAAGCCTTGCCCCACACTGCAGGCTCGCCTGTTTTGCCTTCAGCGTTACTGATAACACCAGTGTGCGGCTGGTCGTCCACAATTCCGCGTCCAGTATTCTTGCCTTCCTGTAATACTCTGGCCAAGCGAATTCCCAGCACCCCGTCTTTGGAATCGTCAAACTTTACTTTGTCAGCAGTTGCCAAAAGCGTAATATCCAAATCCACCATACGCAGAGTTTTGGTTTTTGTAAATGTCATCACACGCGTTTCTTCCAATAGTTTCGACCCATCAGGAGCATTCCAACTCATCAAGGCAGATACGGTGCCGGAATTCTTTCCACCTTTGGTGCCAGTGATTTTATCCACTACGATTTTCCCGCGGATGGGCGTCTTATAGCTTGTTTCGTTATTCCAGAAATCGTAACCATTCACACGGTCATGTGCGAACCACAGGCCTCTTTGGTGGGGATGATCGACGGGTTCCCCCGCAACTGTTTCCATTGGAAAGTAGCGCGTCACCACTTTGCCGGATGCTGAGCGCAGAGGATGCAGGTAGGGTTTCATTGCTTCACCCCCGGTGAGGACGAAGTCAGTAAATGGCTTCCCGTCAATTTCAACCCGCACTCGATCCGTCTCGGTTTTGATCACAACCTGCGCAGGACAAAGCGCTGTGACGACCAGGAAAAGAGAGAGCTTCTTCATATTTTGCATAATGATCATATCCCAAGGTGCCACTTCATCGTCCGCCGTTTTCGCCCTGAGGAAAAAGCAGTTTACGGATGTCCGGATTTTCCAACCCCGCCTTCTCAATTTCTCGAACAGGCAAATCCAAACGTTTCTGGGGCGACTTTCCTGCTAATTTTTCAGCCAGGGTTCGAACTGCTTCATATCCAATGCGCACGGTGTCCTGAACCAGCATCAGATCAATGGTTCCTTCCCGCAAAGCTTCCACATGGGTCTCGCTGGTATCGAAAGTGATCAACTTAACCTTGCCGCTGAGGTTACGCGTCCGGATGGCTTGAATGACACCCAGTGAACTGGCTTCACTGGAAGCAAACACTCCATCCAGGTTGGGATTGGCCGTCAGGATATTTTCGGCAATGGCGCGAGCCTTGGCCCGGTCAGACATGCCGAATTGTTTGGCGGCTATTGTGATTTGGGGAAACTCCTTGGCCATGGTTTGTTCAAAACCTTGTTCCCGCAACACAGTGGATGCGCCCCCCGGTTTGTGCGCCACAATCGCAATTTTGCCCTTGCCTTTAATTAACCCAGCCAGACGTCGTGCTGCGGTGCAGCCTGCTTCAAAATTTCCAGTGGCAACGAAGCTGACATAGTTTTCCACTTTCACGCCGGAGTCAAATATAGTAACCGGAATGCCGGCATCAATCGCCCGTTGGACAGGCGCAGCCAGGGCATTTTCATCGGTTGCTGAAATGGCCATGGCGTCTACATGCTGGGCAACAAGGGAGTCTACAATTTGGATCTGCCTTCCGTGATCGGTTTCTTCATTGGGTCCGTTCCACAGAATATCGACGCCAAATTCTGCCGCCGCCTGATCTACTCCTTTGTGAATGGTTACAAAGAAGAGGTGCGATGTGGCTTTGGGGACCACAGCAATTAACTTTGGGTGCTTGCGCGTGCACGACGCTAGAAGTGCAATGGGCAGAGGCAACACAGCCCGCCGGGAAATAGCCATTCAGCTATTTCAGCAGACTATTTGTCCCGACGGAGAATTGTCCAATACAAGATGATCCTGAAACCGGAGTTAATTCCAATACAAGATGATCCTGAAAAAGGTGAAACTGGAGTAGGCGAACTGCGGCC
>JAYTTF010000015.1:0-10623 GCA_043745195.1 Bryobacterales bacterium
CTCAATCAAGCCTAAACAAAGCTGGCGTGTAACATTGCGTAACATCATGTTAAGTGAGCCTTTCTCAAAAAGGGAATTTTGCGCCGGAAAGTAGCTAGCTCCACGATTGAATTGAGAATCGAAAGAGCGCTCACCATTCAAGGGACAGATGGTTTCCACGCAACTGTCGGTGGGAACGGGAGTTGATCTATGGATGGTGCGTCAACTACCTTTTTGGGTTCATCAGCCCGTGCGAGACGACAACCGCTACACGCCCGTGAAAGAAATAGAGCATCCGATAATGAACCCCGTGGTAGCTCGCCCGAAGCTCATAAATTTCGTCCCGGAGGTAATCCGCTTCGGGCCTCCTAAGTTCGTGGCCGAGTTCCTCCAGGCGCTCCAACTTGGCTTGGCATTTCTGAATCACCTTCGCAGCAGATCATTGAACCACTCAACGAGTGGAACGATGCCCTTCTCTTCCTGGTAAAAAACAAATTCAGTAGTAATCAACCCACGCCCCTAAGTTGACATTTTTGCGAACACACGTCAATGTACCAAGTGGCCTGGATTGCCGTTTGCGTTGTAAAGGGGGCGTGTGTAGAGCGGGTATAGGACACACAACTAATCCTTACAATCGCGTGGCATCACCCGTAATGTAATATGATCAAAATTCCGAGCGCTTCCCGCTTTCCGCGCAAAAGGCCCGCGAATCTAAGTTACTCTTTGTAAGTCACAACTGGAAGCACAATCGCCGACGGCTTCAAATTACCATGGAACACCGTCTGTCTGGCAACTCGCAACTTCGCATCGGCACCCAATGCAGCGCCGGTGTTTGGATTCCTATCGAACTGCGGAAAATTGGAACTGGTGATATCAACACGAATGCGGTGCCCCGGCAGAAAGACGTTTGCCGTCCCGGCCATGTCGATCTCAAATTCATAAGGCTTGTTCGGGTCCAGTAGTTCCATCTGGTCCACTCCCTTGCGGAAACGCGCGCGCAAGATCCCTTCGGCGATGTTCATTGCATAGCCATTGGGCTGAACGTCGATCAACTTCACCATCCAATCGGTATCGCGCCCGTCGGTGGCTGCATGCAGTTTCATTTTCACCGGACCGGCAATCGCTAATGGCTCCCGGAGAAATTCTGATGTATAAACCAGCACATCACTTCGCGTCTCAATCGGCCTTTGGTCCTTCGGACCTGCCACCGTTGGTGTGCCGCAGCAGTTATTGCCACCAAGGGTAATTACCGGATTTTTCGGATCGTAAGTATATTGATCGTTCCCTGGTTCCGTAACTTGAGTAAAGCTAAGTTTTCCATTGCCCCGTCCTGAATTTGCCTGTCCTCCGCTGGTTAGATAAACCGGCGTGTAACGAGTGCCCGGCAATGGCCAGTTCGCAGCCTTCTGCCATTTGTTGATTCCCATAAAGAAGAACTCCACTGGCAGGTCTTTATCCAATCCGTTGGGTTCGTTCTTTAAGTGGAAATTGAAAAAGCGCAATTCCATAGCCGGCTGGTCACGCATCGCATCGGGGCCAAAATCAATATCTCCAAACTTTCGGCTTGGACCATGACCCCATGGTCCCAGAATCATTCGCGAAAGTTGGCGCGCCCGTTCGCTTCCGCCGCGGTTCCGCATACCTGTATATCCGTTGATTGAGCCTGCTAGAAAAATGTCGAAGTACCCGCCCAACGTATGCATCGGTGTTTTTATTTTCTCGAAGAGCTCTTCATCGTCTATAGCCTTCCAGTAGGCGTCGAAACTCTGATGCTCCACCCAATCCCGCCAGTGTTTCACTTGACGTCCGGCTGCAAGGTCGGCGTTTTTAGGGGCAGTGTCCAAAGAATGTTGTCGTACGAAAGTTCGTATGGGGCAAAGCTCTCTGTGTGCCAATACTGTGGCTGCATTATGCGAAACGGCATACGCGAAACGCCCCAGCCATAGTTGAAAGAAAGCCGGAACGCGCCACCAAAGAACGCCCAGTTTTTATAAATGCTGGTTGATGCAACCGACGGGAACGCAGCAATCAAATGGGGTGGTGCCATGGAAGCTGCTCTCCATTGATTGTGGCCCAAATAGGAACCTCCGCTTGTTCCCACTTTGCCATTCGACCAAGGCTGCACCGCCGCCCATTCAATGATGTCGTATCCGTCATTTGCCTCATCTCGAAACGGATCCCAATTACCTTCCGATTCGTAACGGCCGCGCACGTCCACCATAATTGCTACATAGCCTTGCCTTGCAAAAGCGATCGGCGCGTTGGCGGCTCCATCGCGTTGCACGCCGTAGGGGGTGCGAATGACAATTACAGGAAATTTTCCTTCGCGCTTTGGTCGATAGACGTCGCCGTAAAGCTTCACGCCATCACGCATTGGAATGGCTGTGTGCGCGTCGATGGTGACCAGTTCCTGCGGTACCGGTTCAGCGCAAAATATAGAAAGCGAAAGTAAGATCAGAAGTGATAAAGCGCGCAAACAATGGCTCCTTGTGTAAGGAGCCATTATATCTTGGAGCGCTGGTTATAATTAGTGCCCTTCAGGACGATGTGAAACCATAATCCGGTAGACGTCCGTCCGAACGACTTTGGAAAGATCGCGCCGGTCAGAAACGTAGCGCGCATAGTCTTTGCCAGGGAACACTTTGGCAAATGCCGCCATTGCCGTTCCAGTATTAATTTGCATGGCACTAGCCATGTCTTTATATACCGCAGCTTCCGTTGCGTCATAGCGTAAGGAACTGCCTGGGAACGAATTGTGAGAATACGACCAACCCTTCGCCTTTCCATCTTGAACCCGGGCCGCTGCTGCTGGGAACCGAAAGTTTTTTTCAAAATCGCTAAACTCCGCCACTTTCCCTTCAGCTGCCTTGAGTCGTGTGGCCACCACAATGTCGCCTTCCACCGTAACGTAATTTTCAGTTCTGTGGTGGACATGCGAAATAGTCTGGCCGATTTGTTCGCTCATCGATCGCACCTTTTGCATATATTCGGCGTAGCTCATGTTACTGGCTGCGCGGTAGAGTTCGTCGCGCTTCACCGGGTCCGGATCTTTCGGAGCACCATTCCCAGCGGCGATAATAACAAAGTTGGCGGAAGGTGCCGGATCACCAGCATAGATGGCCCTACGGAGACTCCATCCAATCGCATCGGGGTCGGCTTTCATCCTTGCGCGTGCAACCTTGGCCCCCGCGCCGGTTTTGTAGAACTCTATAAATGCCGCCTCTTTTTCGGGAGCTACTCTAACGTAGATTGCAGTGCTGTAAACCTGCGGAGTATTCGATTGCGGGAATGATGCTGAGGCGGTGAATAGCACTGCCAAAGCACTTGTCATAGTTGAAAGGGTCTTAAACATGAAGGTCTCCTTGAGTGCAACCTGCATTTGCAGGCTGCATGCTTACACCCTAATAAGCGACGAATCAAAGAAAACTCCGCAAGGAAAGTTCGAATTCTGATTTGTGTTCAACTGTCGTTTTTAACGATAAGAAACAAACGGACGTTCAGTCCTCGCCAACCTTCGTCATCCAGATTTCAAATTCCAACTCCACGCTTTCCCATTCGGGATTGGTTTTCGGATCCCGTAACTGCGCCAACAATTGCTTGAAGTCAGCAGTTAGTTCTGACGGAAACTCAAAGTAAGTTACAAAATCGTAAGGCAGTGGAGTCCCGGTGTAGCGCGAATGATAAAGCTTGCGGAAAATTTTCCCGGCAAACGGAATACCCACTTGCGTATGCCCGGCGCTGGTCTTTGTTTTATGGAAAAACGACTGCCTTTGATCCTGCGTCAATGCCCACCATGCGGCCGACTTGCGGATGGGAATAATCACCGCAATAGTGTCCGCAGATGCCGCAATTGGCAGCCGTGATTCCACGGCCAGCTTTTCCTTGTCTTCCTTCCCCGTGTAATGCAAATGCTGAGTCACGCCGCGGAAATGAACCATTGGGCTGTTCGTATCCGAGGCCCTGTGATCCAACAAAATTGGCGCGGAGCCTTCAATGCGGACCAGCTTCGATGATGCATCAATGCCCTTTACAGGTTGTCCAACTACCGGTACAAACCCGGTTACGTCGTAATGCGTCCGCTGCCCATGGTGACCTTCCGTCACTGCATTCAGATGAGCCTGATCATGCGAGCTGGCAAAGAGAACCCAAGTAGGTGTTGAAGGTGTCAAGATCCCCATTTTACAGCATTAGGCACGCGGCAAAAGATGCTTCTGAATTTTTCCCATTGCATTGCGCGGTAATTTTTCCAGGCAATGAAAGGCTCTCGGGACTTTAAACGATGCCAGCATCTGCCGACAATTTGCTTCCAGGTCTTCAGCCTTCGCAGTGCCTACAAAATAGGCCACCGGAACCTCCCCTCGCACTCGATCCGGATGGGCAGCAACAGCTGCTTCAGCCACCCCAGGCTGCTCCAAAAGAAACTCTTCAATCTCGCGTGGATAAATATTGAAACCACCGGAAATAATCAAATCGCTGCGGCGTCCTGAAAGTGTGTAGTAGCCATCCGCCGAGCGGCTGGCGATATCTCCCGTTTTGAAATAGCCATCTACAAAGGCCGCTTTTGTAGCTTCGTCCTTTCGCCAATAGCCGGCGAAGACGTTAGGACCCTTCAAGTAAACCTCGCCGGAATCGCCATCTTGCACAGGCTCCAATTGATCGTTCAAAAGACGCACGGAAACCCCTGGCAGAGCAAAGCCCACACTGCCTGCCCGCCGCTCGCCAGTGTAAGGATTGGAAAGATTCATCAATGTTTCACTCATTCCATACCGCTCCAAAATAGTGTGCCCAAACTTCACCCGGAAATCTTCATGAGTTTGCGCGGGCAATGGAGCCGATCCTGACACGAACAGCCGCATTCCAGCTCCAATGGCATTCGCTGCATCCACCGGCAAATCCAACAGCCTTACATAAATTGTTGGAACACCGAAGAACACCGTCGGCTGGAATTCCAAAAACTCTGCTGCCGCTTTCTGGTGCTCAAACCGTTCCAAAAGGCGCATAGTGCAACCGCTGATCAACCAGCAATGCAGCCCGTTACCCAAAGCGTGCACGTGGAACAATGGCAGCCCCAATAACAAGCGGTCCGCTTCTGTTATTTGCCAACAGGTGATCAGGTTCAGCGCGTTTGCAATGAAATTGTTGTGAGTTAGAACTGCACCTTTGGACGCCCCTGTGGTGCCTGATGTGTAAATAATTCCGGCTGGTGTATCGCCATCCAGGTCAGCAAATGGACGGGTGCTTGCCATTGCCTTTGCTGCTGTAGTTAGCTCATCCGGCTGCCAAATGGGAAGGGTTGTGGCAATGTCTGTGTCGCAAGTGACAAGCGCCTTAGGATCTGCATCAATTAGAATATGGGTGATTTCGCGATCACGATACAGGATGTTGATTGGTACAAAAATGATTCCAGTTTTGGTGCACGCAAGGTATAGGTCTATCATCGCGACGCAATTCGCAAGATAGACGCATAGCCTGTCACCTTTAACCAAGCCGCGCGAAAGCAGCAGGTTGGCCAATTGGTTACTGCGTTTGTCCAAGTCCTCGAAAGTGAAGGTTGCTCCTTGGAACTCAAGAGCAATGCGTTTAGCGCGCGTTTGAAAACTAAGATCGAATAGATGAGATAGCGTCACGGGTTAGTAATTCATTTTAGCTTTAGCGGCAGCGCCCAAAGAGTTTTGCGGCAAACCCGCATTTGACGCGCTTGATAGGGGCTTCGTTCTCGCTTTGAACCAAAGTTTTTTCAATCCAATCCATCACCGGACCAATCTGTTCTCCGGAAGGCAGCAGTGCCCCTTTGGGAGGCATCTGGCCAGATTCCAGTTTTTCCAACACGCGTGTCCAGCGTGCTTTGTCTTTAATGGCCGCCGCCCCGCTACCTCTCAGATAGACAGCAAGGTCCAGCGAACCTGCCTTAGCTTGAGCATTGTGACAGACAGCGCAGTAAGTTTCAACAAACGGCTTTACTGAAGTTTCGAAGGCGTCCGGTTGCGCCCCCAAACTAAAAGTGATTGACACTGTAAAAAGAACTAAGATCAGGCTGCCCATACAAAGTGTAGGCTACCAATTTCTAATTCTCCACGTTAATCCCGGGCAACAGTGATAGGGTCTAGCGAAGTAACCAATTGCACTGCGAAGGTGTTTGAAATAGTTGTTGTGCGCGAGTTACGCAGAGCCAGGTAATCAACCTTCAGCAATTGGAAGCGATTCGGCCGGTAGCCAACCGCGAACTCAAACGAATCGTCGGCAGCGAAGCGGCTGGCCCGGAAAGAACCTAGCCGACTTGCCACATACCAGCGAGGGTGGAGCACGCGACGCAACTCCACATACCCGATTTTGTAGATTGAATCGGGGATTGCAAAATAGTTCATGTGAAAGTACTGCCATTCCCCGTTAAGGTTCCAGGGTCCATGACCATATTGCGCGTCCACTCCGACGGCTAAAACAGGAAGCGACTTTGGTGCAGCTTCACTTGGGAAAAAGAATCGATGTTGGCGATGCAGATATGGCCCATAGTAAGTGGAGGCTCCCACTCGGAGCCCTTGCCGAGGTGAGTAACCAACGCCACCCGCCCAGCTTCCATATTGCTCTTTGTCAAAAATGCTGCGCCTATTGGTTGGGGACGAATTTACGAATTGCGCGCGTAAGTCCACTTGATGGTAGTTCACATCTACTTGTGCGCCCATCAGTCCGCGGTTGGTTACTCCCTTGTAGTAATAACCATACGCTTGGGGCATGCCAACCAAGGGGTTTACCGCATCGTCATAGCGGAGCAGGAACGAACCGAATGCCGATGAGAGTTGCCCAACGCGCACAACCATTGACTTATTGTTCCAGAACCGGCTGTAACTCAAATGCGCTTGTAAGATATCCGCACGAATACCGTTTCCTTGCGTATTGAATTCTTCAAAAAAATACGGCCTGGAGTTCAATTGCACCGCGCCTACGAAAGCCCAATGAGAGTTGACTTTGAAGGTTGGGTAGAACATTCCGCGAACCCCTGCAACGTAGCGCCCCCCGTTGCGCGGAGCAGTTTCCGGCACATTGGAAAATGCCCCCATGGCGCTGATGGTGCTTCGTAATTCAAAACCGGCTCCGGCCTCTTGTGCTGGAACAATCCCCGCAACTGCTACCAACAGAAAAGTGTACCCGTACTTCATACTTTCTTCTCCAAAACCACGGCCGGAACAACTTCCGCCGCTAGAGCCCCAGCCAAATTTCCCAGCGATTGCCCCACATCATTGACCTGCTCTACAGGTGCTGCATCCAGCGTGCTAAGGAATGTTTCTACAACCGCAGCATCAAACTGAGTGCCAGAGCAGTTCCGGAGAGTTTCCATTGCCTTAGTCCTGGGCATGCCTGCCTGATACGGGCGATTCGTCGTCATAGCATCAAAGGCATCCACCACATGGACAATACGGGCCGCTATTGGAACTTTCAGCGCAGCAAGGCCATGGGGATAACCACTGCCATCCCAATTTTCATGATGGAGTTCCACTATAGGCAGAAAATTCTCAAACCCATGAACGGATTCCAAAATATGACGCCCTATTTGAGGATGCTGCTTAATAAGAGTGAGTTCCTCAGCCGTCAGCCTACCAGGCTTTTGTAGAACTGCATCAGGCACACCGATTTTTCCAATATCGTGCAGCAATGCACCAATTCGAATCTCCTCCACTTCAGCCTCCGACAGCCGCAAAGCGTTTGCGGTGGTTCTTGCCATTTCACTTACTCGATGACTATGCCCTGCCGTATAAGGATCACGGGCGTCCAGTGCATTTGCCAGTGAAGCAACAAAATCCACGTAAGCCCGGTGCAGCACCTCTCTCCCTTCTCGAATGGAAACTGAAGCACGGTTGAAACTTTCCGTCAGCTCCTTAATCTCGCGGATAGAGGAGTGAGTGTCGGGAAACTCCGGTAACACATGCGTCTTTTCACTCAGACGCAGATGTTGCACCACACTGGAAATTGGCCCCACAATGGATCGGGAAGAAAGTACCGTTACCAGGAATGCTGCGAGCATTGCACCCAATCCGGCCACTAGGAAAACCTTGGTTAGAATAGCTTGCAGTGGACCACTGGCTGCTTCTACGTCCTGAAAGCTGCGCAGCACATAGCCATCGCCCAGCGAAAGCGTTTCCACGGGGAGCGATAAGAAGGTGGAATTTCCCAAATGGGCCTCGCACTCGCGTTCACTTCCGCACTTCGCTAATGCTGTTTCAATTTCCGATTTTGAGACTAGGGGGATGCTTGACTTCAGCACTTTACCATTGCGTGACAGAACTGTTGGCGTAGTGAATTCCGAGAAGTCGAATGATTCTCCAATGGAAAGCACGCCTATATTTTCTTCGCCAAGATTAACCGGAATTGAAGTTACTTGGAACGTGCTGCCATTTACTGAATAAAAGCCATGAAGCGGGGGCCATTCCTTAGTAGGGTCAATTGGATTCAGCTCTGAACCTGCGCGCAAAACTCCTCCAAGGCCCTTGCCATCGGCATCGGAAATCAGCAGTAAGTCGAATCCCAGAGTCTGGCAAAGCTCTTTCAGTTGATCCAATACTGTAAGTTCAGCTTCCTTGCTGTTCTTCTCCGAACGCAGCAACTGTAAGCCGGCTTTTAACGTCGCGTTTTCCCCTATGACACGTAGGAACCGGTTGTTCTGCAGCTCGCTTCTCGATTGAATCCTGGCCACCGAGGCGTGGGTTTCCCGCAACGATTCCCGCAACCCCTCGCGCACTGTGGAAAGAACCTGATGTTGAATCAGCCCAAAGCTGATTGTCAATAAAAGTGCAAAGGGGACAAACGAACAAAGGAAAGCTCTTGTGGAAAATCGCATGTCATCTTTCCGCAAGCGTCTTATTGTCATTGGTGGAAACAGCGTCAAGCGGAATTAGAAATTGTACGGATAAAGTTTGTCCGTCTTTCACTTCCACACTCTGCCGGAAGAAGCCCGCTGTCTTGTGCCATGCAACTACTGTGTATTGGCCAGGGGGCAGTTTTTTAAGCAAGAATTTCCCCGCTTCATCGGCTTGCGTTGAAAAGCCATTTGGGGTCACCACAATGGCCGCTGCCATGTTTGGATGCAGATGACAATGAGTAAACACCACTCCGGGTTTCGAGAAGGTTACTGTTCGTGTCTGATTCTTAGGGTAGTTTCCCAAGTCAAAGGACTTCGGTTTGGATAGCGAAAAGACATTGTGAAAAATCGGGTCCATGTTGGGAAATGAAACCGTGGAGCCTGCTGGAATCACAAGAGTGTCTGGTAGAAACTGCCTACCCACTTGTTTCATTTCGGTGGAAATGGGTGCTCCAGTTGGAAGATTCCCCTCCACATAAATCACAACACGACTTCGTTCATAAGCAAGCGGATCAGGGGCCGGATCGTTCTTTAGCTCAACCGACGCTCCTCGCGCATACGTGCTGACCGATGCCGTCACTTTTTTCTTGCTCAAACGCCGATGGACCACAATAGTCCCTTCAATGTCCGAAGCGGATAAGCAGGTGGCTGACAAAACTGCCAATGACCAAACGGTGCCCCTAAAAATATAAAACATTTATGCTAACCCATCGGCTAAAGAGGTATAGCTCTTTAGCGCTTAAGCTAAACTGGAAACTAATACTTCAACGTGTGGAGACTTCTTGAACGACTACTTACTGGCAGTAATCCTAGGAATTATTGAGGGACTTACTGAATTTCTTCCCGTTAGTTCCACCGCCCATCTACGAATTGCCGAAGGCCTGATGGGAGTGGATCTGTCCGATGGCTACTGGAAAATGTTCTCCATCGTGATTCAATTAGGTGCCATTTTGAGCCTCCCCTTGTACTTCCGTGCTCGGCTGAAGGAGTTTGTCTCCACCTTCCCCAAGGGTTTACGGGGCGACCTTACTGTTCTGACGCACCCTGCCACTCTCATCATGATCGCCTTTGTATGTACCGCTGTCCCTTCCCTGCTGCTTAAAAAAGTGATTGGCAAGAACCTTGAAAACATCCCGGCAATGGGACTGGCGTTGCTGATCGGCGGCATTATCATGTGGGTGGTGGATTACATTTACCGCCCCCAGCCAGACAAGAAAGCGAAAACCAGACGCCTCGATAGAACCAGCCTGGGGCAAGCCATTTTCATCGGCCTTTGCCAAACGCTCGGTCCTGTTTTTCCCGGTACTTCACGCTCCATGGCTACTATTGCCTCGGCGCAAATCAGTGGCATGTCCAGGACGGTGGCGCTGGAATTTTCCTTCCTGCTTTCCATCCCAACCATGTTTGCTGCTACCGGTTATGAGCTGGTGAAGGCGCTTTCGCCAGGGAAAGGCGAAGCAGCGTCGGGCAGCATTCATGTGGATACTCATGGAGCCATTTTGCTTTTGATTGGCGGGGTGGTTTCGTTCGTAGTGGCCTACGCAGTGGTGGCGTGGTTCATGCAGTGGGTCCGCAGTCGGGGATTTACGATCTTTGCGATTTACCGGATAATTGCCGGAGCAGCAGTTCTTATCTTCGCCAAGCAAATCGCTGGCGTGCACTAGCCGTACTGCAACTCAAACATCCATCACCCCAGAAACGGCAGTTGCAAGCCGTAACCGGCACCCTATCTGTCCAATTCGTGAAATCCGGGACGGGGGTGCAATTCTTTTGCAAGTCTTCCGTAAGCAGAA
>JAYTTF010000016.1:0-10596 GCA_043745195.1 Bryobacterales bacterium
ATGCACACAAAACTTACTCTTTCTTTCGCGGCTATGGCATTGTCCGTAACTGCATTCGGTCAACTAGCACCGACATCAGACTCATTCTTTCAGATCCGCTATGCGGCCAACCTGACATCCGGTGATTCGGTGATTAACCTCACCAACACTGGTGCCAATGGCGCGTCGTTGAACGGTCCTGGATTCGGCGGCGCAGCTGGCAACATCTGCGTGAACGTATATGCGTTCTCGCCTGATGAACAGCTGGTTTCCTGCTGCTCCTGCTTGATTACACCTAACGGACTGGCTTCTTTGTCCGTCAACAGCGACCTGATCAGCAACACGCTGACCGGTGTTCGTCCTAACTCAGTAGTTGTAAAGCTTATCAACACCGGCGCCGGCGCTACATTCTCAGGCACAAGCTGCACCAACAGTGCTGCTCTTGCCGGTACCGCTGCGTTCCCTATTGCTAACGGTATGTTGGCTTGGGGCACCACGATTCACGCAGCTCCTGTGGCCGGAACGTTTGCAGTCACCGAGACTGCATTCTCTAACGCCACTTTGAGTGATCAGGAACTGGCCAGCGTTCGTAACCGTTGCGCAAATATCATTGGCAATGGCAGCACCTTCGGCATCTGCCGTTCCTGCCGCGTCGGTGGTTTGGCCTCAGACCGTCTGTAGTATTCAGTAGGTGTCCTCCACTTAATTGCGTAGTTGGAAATCGGGCAACCCAGGGTCTTTCGGGTTGCCCGATTTTTTATGCCATCAACTTTTATCCGAGTTTAGCTTTCAACAAATCGTTCACTGCACCAGGTGCCGCCTGGCCGCGCGATTGCTTCATTACAGCTCCCACAAGGAACCCAATCACAGTAGTTTTGCCGCCCCTATACTGCTCCACTTGTTTTGGGTTTGCGGCCAGCACTTCGTCAATAATCTTTTCCAGCGCCCCGGTATCACTAATCTGCCGCAGACCCTCGCGATCCATAATCGTCTGCGCTGAATCGCCGGTGGCAAACATCTTCGGGAAAATGTCCTTCGCCAGCTTACCGGAAAGATCGCCCTTGCCGATCAACGCGATTAGCTCGCCGAGGCTTTCAGAGGTTATAGGAGAGGACTCAATCTCCTTGCTTTCGCTCTTCAACATGGCTGTTAAATCACCCATAACCCAGTTCGCTGCGGCTTTGGCATCGTTGGATGTTTTAGCTACTCGCTCAAAGTAATCGGCCATTTCGCGGGATTGTGTCAGCACTTCCGCATCGTAAGGCTTCAGGCCCAACTCTGCCTCGAAACGCTTGCGGCGCAACGCCGGCATTTCCGGCATTTCGGCCTTCACGCGATTCAGCCACTTTTCACTGATTTCCAGCGGCACCAGATCCGGTTCAGGGAAATAACGGTAATCGTGAGCCATTTCCTTGCTGCGCATGCTGACGGTTTCACCCGTTTCAGAATTGAATAGCCGCGTTTCCTGAATAACGGATCCACCACTTTCCACAACACCAATTTGCCTCTGAATTTCGTAATCAATAGCCAATTTCAAAAAGCGGAAGGAGTTGACGTTCTTCACTTCAACCTTGGTGCCAAACTGTTCAGCCCCCCACAGGCGAACAGAAACATTGGCATCGCAACGCAGATGGCCTTTTTCCATATCGCAAGTGGAAACTTCTGCGAACTGCATGGCCTGCTTCAGTTCGGTGACATAGGCGTAAGCCTCATCCGCCGACCGCATGTCAGGTTCACTCACAATTTCAATCAGCGGGGTGCCGGAACGGTTCAAATCAACATAAGTGAAGCGGTCGGAATCGCGGTGCCCATCGTGCAGGCTTTTGCCGGCATCATCTTCCATATGTGCGCGGGTGACTCCAATGCGCTTAGTTCCCGATTCAAGGACTATGTCCATAAACCCGTGTTCAGCCACTGGCTTATCGTATTGGGAAATCTGATAACCCTTGGGAAGGTCCGGATAAAAATAGTTCTTGCGCGAGAAGACGGACTTGTCCCGCACTTCGCAATGGAGTGCTAACCCGGCACGGATGGCAAGTTCCACAGCCTGGCGATTCAACACCGGAAGTGCTCCGGGTAAGCCAAGGCAAACCGGACAAACATTCGTGTTGGGAGCAGCACCGAAGCCAGTAGCACATCCACAGAAAATCTTTGTGCGAGTTGCCAGTTGCACATGCACTTCCAAGCCGATGACGGCCTCGTACTTCGCCATTAATTGTGGTGATGGCGTTTCGAGGAGGGTTGAGGACATATTCTATTTTCGTTTGGCGCAGCACTTTGGCGCAAGTCCTCGGCTAAAGGGGCTGGCGATTTATACAGTTGGATTATGCGCTATGCGTTCCTATCCATAGCAACTACGAAAGAGTTACTACTTCTCCAAGGGATTATCCAATTAACTTCAAAGAGAATTGAATCACTCGCGGCTGATTGCCTTGCGCAGTTACTTGACCAAACTGCACATTTCCAAACGAAGTATTCGGCGGGGCAAAGCGAACCGTGTTACTCAAGTTGAAAAACTCGCTACGGAACTGCAGAGTGATCCTCTCTCGAACGCGAAAATTCTTGCTCACAGTCGCATCCAATTGCCTGGTTACGTCACTACGTAAATCGTTGAACGTTCGGCCTGTGTTTCCGAATGTGTAGATCGGCGGGTTGGTGAATTGTGTGGTGTCAAACCAGCGCGCAGTAGTGCGATTAGAAATCTTTGCACTAATGCCACTCCAGTTCGGGCGCTGCCCACCACCTTGCGAAAAAGTGTTGTTGACGTTTGAGGAAACACCCAAAGGTCCACCACTGAATCCCGACCAGATACCCGAGACTTGCCAACCTCCTAACAAAGCGCGCGTAAATCCCTTGCTAGATTTGAATATGGGAAGTTCGTAGACTGCGTTCATAATCACCCGATGGGTTTGATCGCTGATTCCAACACTCTTTTCCGACCCCAGATCGTTCCAGTTCTGAAAACCGCCGCTACCCAACGCCTCACCAGAGAAACCGGAATTTCCGATCTCCATCATCTTCGAGTATGTGTAACTGGCAAGCATGCTCAACCCACTGGCATAGCGCTTTTCCGCTTTCATTTCCAACGCATGATAAGTGGAAGACCCGTACGTGGAGTTCTGCCCAGAAACTGCATCAAATTGTGGAAAAGGCCGCAGTAACTGGGCACGGGCAACTGTCGCACCTGAGAGTGCGCCCACCGCAATCTTGCCGAAGAATGGATTAGGGACCGTTTCTCGCAGCCTGTCACCCAGTGCCAATTGATCGGACCGCAATTGATTGAACTGGCGATTCTCAAACTGGTTTAGACCTCGGCTGCCTGCGTAGCCAACTTCAAATAGGATATTGCGCGGTAGTTCCTGTTGAATATTAAAGTTCCATTGTCCGCTGTACGGAGCCACATTTCCACGATCGAAAAACTGCACCGTCTGGCCCAGCAGGGTTGATAAACCATTGCTGCTGCCAGTTGGTCTGTTGAAGCCATTGGGATAAGGGTTGCTCCAATTCACCGTTGGGTTCACCCCATCCAGGCTAGTAACAACGCTTGTGGATGCGGCGTAGCCACTAACTCCAAATGCCGCCGCTCCACCGCCCAGGCCTGTGAAGCCTGCATAGAACAAGCCACCTCCGGTGCGAACCACCGTGTGTTTTGCAATTTTGTAGGCAATGCCAACTCGTGGACCAAAGTTATTGCGGTCAGCATTGCCCTGCGTACGCGCCAAGCCGCCGGAGCCGGGAAAAGTAAGACCACCCTTTAAATCAAACCCTGTAACCTTCAAGGGAGAAGCAGCGTTGAAATCGAAATTGGACAACTGATTAAACCGATCTGTTCGCGGTGCTTCGAACTCATATCGGAAGCCTATGTTCACTGTCAGCTTGGGTGTTATTTTCCAGGCATCTTGTATGAACCCGCCGTAGTACTTGGTGGTTTGTGCCAATGCCGGTGCTGGTGTTACTGACCCTGAGGGAATGCCTAGCAAGAAAGTGGCAAGCCCCGATCCCGCTGTTGCGCTGGCCGCTGTTGCGTTCGGTCCTTGTGTCCAGGTGGGTGCAAATCCAAAGTTGGTGGCCGTGTCGCCTGTCTGTTGTCCATTGAACTGAATCACCCTATATTCCCCGCCAAATTTCAATGTATGTTTGTTCAACGTCTTTGTCATGTTGGCTTGTGCCGCAGCTGTTGTGTTGCCAAACTTGATCAGATCCGTAGCCCCAATCAACCCGCCAACAATGATGTTAGGCACAGATCCCGTGATGCTGTAGCCGTTGATTATGATGGCTGGAAACGAAAGCGGATCCACCATGCCTTGGCGCATGTATGCCGGCAGACCAAGTTGCGTAATGTCGAAATTATCAGAATAAGGTCGGCGATTGTTAATCAGGCGGGTAATGGAAACGCGCACAGTCCCTAAAAGTGACGGGGAAAATATGTGCGTGTCTTCGGCCACCGAATTCCAACGTGTGAAAACCTGCGGACCTGCGGTGGGTGCTACGTTCTTGAATTGTTCGCCATAGACAGGTGCCCGGTTGTAAGGCGTGTTGTCGTAAGAATACCGGCTAAACAGGCGGTTTTTTTCGTTGAAGTTGTGATCGATGCGAGTGCTGTGCGTATCCTTAGGGACGCGGTTGCCATCGGTACGCGTATAGTTAATAACCCCCAATGCACTCACTCCGGCAATGTTCGGCCGAGGAAGAAACTTGATCACATTACGCGCCACCGGATCGATACGATTACCGGGAATGATGTTGCCGGCAAATGGCGTCCGGATGAAACCGGCACCAGCCGGATTGGGCCGCGTGGTTGAGGGATCGTAAATAGTCACCGCTTGTCCATTTGCTAATCGAGCTTGACTAAAGTCGCCGGTAAGCATAGTGGGATCGGGTAAGGTAGCTGTGAATGTAATTCCTTGGATATACCGTGCAATTTCTGTGTTGAAAAAGAAGAAGGTTTTGTTCTTGCCGTTGTAGACTCCAGGGATTACCACGGGTCCGCCAATGGTTCCACCGAATTGATTGAACTTCAAAGGCGCAATTTTAGTACCGCTTCGATTCGCGAAAAAGTTGTTGGCATTCAATTTGTCGTTGCGGAAAAATTCATAGGCACTGAAGTGAAACTGATTGGAACCGCTCTTGGTCACAACGTTGAAAACACCGCCACTGGCACGGCCATATTCTGCGGAGAAATTATTCGTTTCAACCTTGAACTCCTGCACCATGTCTGGATTCGCATTCACCACCGGTTGGTTCTGTGCGGCAGCCGAGTTAGGCGCACCATCAATCAGAAATTCATTGGATGTGGCACGTTGTCCATTGATGGAATAGGCAACGGTGGAAATTTGATCAATCACCAAATCATTCACCCCAGCCGATGGACGGACTCCAGGAATTAACATTGCCAAGGCATAGGAGTTACGGCCCAGCAAGGGAAGTTCTGTAATTTGCCGGTTGCCGATTACTTGCCCCAAGGTAGAGTTTTCACTCTCCAGCAGGAGTGCCTGCGCTGTTACTTCTATTCGTTCCGAAACAGCACCCACCTTCATCACAACGTCCAGGCGCGCAGCTTGTTGCACCACCAGTTCCAAACCCAGCTGACGTATAACCACAAACCCATCGCGCGTGATTTCCACGTCGTAACGCCCTGGCTGCAAAGATGGCAGTGCATAGTAACCATCTCCGTTAGAAACCGCAGTATTGGCAACGCCGCTTCCAGTAGAACGAACTGTTACACGAGCATCGGGAATTACAGCTCCACTAGGATCTGTGATCCTGCCAGTAAGTGAGGCAGTTTGTGCCCACATGGCGGAAACCAGCAACAGCGAAAGAGAGATTAACCGAATTAGCATGTGTGAGTTATATCATTTGACAAGTGATGAGTGCAAAGCTATTTCGATCTCGCCTTCGTGGGACAAGCAGACGTTCTGAGTGGTTTGACGACGACGCCGGCTAATGAACCAACCGACTAATCCGCCAGCCACCAATCCGCCGCATCCCACATACAGCAGCGCAGCCTTTGCCTCGTCCATCAAAGAGTTGGAGAAGACATTGGCTGACAAGTGGAGGTTTACAATCTTCCACTGACCATCTAACTTCGCGGCGGTTGCGCTCCAGTTAGAGTGCAGACGGAATGGGCCGCGTACGATAGGAAAGAATTCATCCTCTGTCGTGCCGTCGGCCACAGCTACTAATCCATTGCCGTAAAAGCGAGCTCCGGCACCGAGCTTGGCGGCGCTTGTGTACTTTGTAATGATGCGTTGATCGCCTTTCACCATGCGGTGATAGTAGGCCCTAATCTCTTCGTGCCCACGCGAAATTTCGCCATTTAACCAAGTGACTGTTGCACCCACATCCATCTGCGACACCATGTGGTCAATATCCTGCGAATTGATCCCTGCCTCCATTTCGTGAAGGATCTTAAGCAACGCCTTGCGGTCTTCGGCGTGAGGATGATCGGCTGCTGCTCTTTGGCCGATCACACCTTTCACTTCGTTGCAAGCTGGGTGGATGGCATTGTTGATCACAATCAGGGGATTTCCTGGTGGATTAATAATGTCAGCCATAAAGCGAGATCGCGGAATTAAAGACTGGGGCCACTTGATTGAGGGGAATGGTGGCATGCTGGACAGGCTGGATTCCTTGTGCTTTTCTGCGCCGGTCTTTTTCCATTTGACCCGATATTACTTCAGTCTTCAAGAATCCACTTCTACGTTGAAGGTTCTTGACGAACAAACGCAACACGGCATCGCGGACAGACAACTGAATTCCATCCTTAACTGGCGCTCCTTATTTTATCGTCTCGACCGCCAACCACTAGCAGCATGCTTATAAAGCTCACATTCACGGTTATCAGCCATGTCTGTGATTCAGATTCCATTTAGAATGCCAGAGGAGTTAATTGCATCGAGGACTCAATTTTTTGGGAAGTTGCTGGCCAGCAATTTGTATTCCTGAATAAAGAGTCTCACTGGTTTTGAAAGGGCAGCCTGACTCGTTTTTCCAAGCGGATGAAAAGAGGGCAAATTGAGCTGAGCATATGTCGTGATTACCACTTCTCCGTTTGCTCAAAGTGGCAGGATTTTGCGTTAACTATCCCCACAGTTCGTTGATCGGCCCGTAAACATCCTGGCCTGATTCCGGGATGTACTCGAATCCTTTGCCGAAGCGATTGTCTTTTAGCAGTTTCGTCCAGTCAATCCCCAGCGCCGAATAGATGGTGGCTTCCACATCTTCCGTACGGATCACGCGGTCACGAGACCACCCTGGATCCGCTGTTTGAGCGCCAACCCCATCGGTTGCACCAATGGCTCGGCCCCCGCGAATTCCCCCTCCAGCGAACAGTGCTGCCTGTTGACCAAAGTGATCGCGACCGCGGTTTCCGTTTATGTTAGGCGTTCGCCCGAATTCTCCATGAGCCACAATCAAGGTTTCATTTAGCAAGCCGTCGGCTTTCAAGTCAGTCAGCAATTGCCCTAAGCCGGAATCGAAAATCCCACCCATAGTGGTTAGGGTTGGATACAAGTTTGCGTGATGATCCCAACTTCCGTAGGTGATCTGAATGAAGCGTGTGCCCAAGTTGGCACGTAGTAAATTGCGAGCCGTGAGGCAGGCATCGCCGAATCCGCTGAGACCGTACTGGCTGCGGTCGCCATCTGCCAATTTAAAGATGCGATCCACTTGGCTGTTGTACATCAGAAGTTGCGAGCGCAGTTTCCATTCGGCAATTTCTTCGGGTCCAGCACCAAGATCAGCAGGAGGTGCTGAGGCGTTTTCGATTGTATCGAGCAATCCTTTGCGTGTGGCAAAACGCTGCGAGCCATCGGAGTGGGAAGTGTTCGGCAATCCTGCACCACCGGTGATGAGGAACGGAGCGGTGGACACTGGCAGAAATCCTGAAGAGGCTCGTGGAGTTCCGTTGAGAGCCATGAACGTAGGAAGAATGCCGTCTTTTTTCGACAGCTCAAGGGAAGCAACGGAACCGAAATGTGGGCTGATTTTAGCGAGCGGCGTGGTGGGGTTTCGGCCCATTTGAACCCAGGTCTGCATTAGCCCGTGCACATTGGCCCAAGCGCGCATGGAGCGGACAAGAGCAATGTTATCGAACTGCGCGGCAAGCTTGGGCATTAAGCCCTGCGGGAACAGAACGCCATTATATTCCGTGGGATTGAACTGAGCCGTTGGCATACCGTTGGCTGGTTTCAAATCGAACGTATCGGTATGGCTGGGAGCGCCTTGCATCATGATAAAGATGCAGTTTTTCGCCGTGCTCTTAGTCCGTGCGGCAGCTGAAGCAACTGTTTCCATGGGCCTGCCCGGCAACAGCATGTAGCCGCCAACTGCAGAAGCCACGTGCCGGAAAAACATGCGCCGTTCCAGTTGCGGCTTTTTCCAGAAAGGGGTGCCCTGATGATTTGTCCAATCGATTCCGAAACGGTCTTTCATACACCCCTCCGATTAATAGCTAAACAGGAACTCGGTCTTATTGATACACATCCACGCAAGGTCTTCTATTGCACTGCTGCGATCGGCGGACTTGGTTAGAAAAGCCACGCCTGCCGCACGTTCAACGCTGCTGGGCATGCGGGAAAGAAACGTTAAGTAGGCTTCGTCAATGAGGTCTTCCGGTTTTTCAATTTTCGCCAATGCCTGCATTTTCGGTGATCGTGAAAGCTTCACGCGGTTACCGACAAAGCCATCGTTCATCAGGAAAAGCTGCTGTTGGATGGATCCGGATTGGCTGCGGCCTTGCGTATCACGATCACCGCGCAGGAAGGCGTTCAGGAAATTGTTTACAGACGCGTCTGCTGTTGGTTCCACGGTTTCAGGCAGTTGCATGGCCCAACTAACACGATCCGCAGACCCTTGAATTGCGTAGTCTCCAGGCATTGCAGTGGCCTTGGCGATGGCGTCATGCACTTCCTCACTTTCCATTCTGCGGGCGTAGTGGCGGGCAAACAGAACTACGTAATCTTCCTTCCATTCGCCATCGTAACGTGAGCTCAATTGATAGGCCGTGGATTGCGTCATGGTTTTCAAAAAGGCCCGCAAACTAAAATTCTGTTTGCCTAACTCTGCCGCCAGCTTTTCGAGCAGCTCGGGGTGTGTGGCTTGTAGGGTCCATGGATCGGCGGGAGGATTCGCAGGATCGAGTCGTGCGGGGTCGAGGGAATCGACAGGATCGACTAGACCGAGGCCGAACATTTGCTTCCAGACGCGGTTGGCAATGTTGCGGGCAAACATTGGATCGGCGACCATAGCTTCGGCGAAAGCGGCTCGCCAATTGCTGCTGGAAGGACCTGCATCAGAGCCAAGGTAAATAGGGGTAACACTGCTGATAGAGCCCACTGGAGTTCGGTTGGGGCGATTCCCGGAATCCGTATTCAAGTTGTAAGAACCAGATGGAGCGTCTACTACGTTGAAGCTTTTAGCGGGTGATGCAGCAACTGGAAACGACATGCGCGAAAAGTATGCCGCCATTTGCTGGGCGCCCAACCGGGTTTGGGCCGTACCCCACAAGTTGACTTGATTCAAGTGTCCGCGGCCATTGTGACAAAGCAGACAATCGTAGCTGCTGATACCGAGGAATGTGGCCGTTGTTTTGGCAAGCATGGTGTCATACGTATCCTGATCGGGCCCCATGGAAGTGCTTGCTCCAATTGGGAAGTTGGCGGCACCCGTGGCGGGGTCGAAGTTATTGCCGGAAGCGGAGATGACTTCGATGGCGACCGTCTTCAGCGACTTATCTTTAGCGACGGATTCCTTTATGTAGGAATAAAAAGCGTTGCGGCCTTGCGGTCCACGATTGACGGTGGCAGCGGCAAGGGTAGCGGTGTTTTGCAGCAGGTCACCCATCCACATGGTCCAGCGGTCAGTGAATTCTGGAGATGCAAGCAGACGGTCGATGACGGCGTCGCGCTTGTCCTTGTTAGAATCGGCCACAAAGGTTCGTACTTCTTCAGAGCTGGGAATGCGACCGGTAAGATCAAGATTGATGCGACGGAAGAAATCTTCGTCGGAGGAAAGTTGAGCAGAACTAACGTTCAGCTTTTGCATTTTGCCAAGAATTTCCTGGTCAATGAAATTCCGTTGGGGCAGAGAATCGGCTGTAACCGTGGCGGCTTTTGATCGGGCCATTACCGACGCGGAGTTTTTGGCACGCTCATAGATGCCTGAGCGAATGCGTGCCGAACGAGTGAGAAACTCGTGGGGATTGGCCACAAACTGGCAATCAGCGACGGTTGTTTTCTTTTCTTGTGCCTGGCTTGTGCATGGACATAAGACTGCTAGCCCAATTAATATGGAAACGCGACGACCCATGCTCCCCTCCTGACTGTCTCTAGTTAAACTCATTTCTGAGGGGGTTGACGCGGAGAATTGTTAAATCTTCAATGTTATTCGGTACTAGGGCGTCCAAAATCCTAGTGCGTGGTCGGAGACATGGGTAACACTTTAGTCCATTGACATAGGTTACACTTTTGGGGCTTTCGCTCTATCGAGGATAACCCATTCGGGGATGCGATTGGTGGGGAATCGCGGAGCGATTTCCAAAGAGTGAGGAACAGCCGTCAGGCCGCAGCCGGTCCTGCACGACGACCTGGGAAATTTGAGGACGTTGATGTCTTACAC
>JAYTTF010000017.1:0-10469 GCA_043745195.1 Bryobacterales bacterium
AGAACCCAAGCGCCGCTCACCTTGCCGGGGACACTTTCCACGTCCGGGCATTGTGACCAGTCAAACGTTGCCATTGTTTGCTCCTTGCTCTTCATCGTACCTGTTTTCAACTTAGCGAAGCAGATCTGGCCTGTCGCGACTTTTCAAGCTTTCCGCCCTTGTCCCGAAACTTACCTATTGTTGAACGACGAGTCTTTCTGTGGAAGACCTTATCACGAAAAGTTGCCTTCGACGCTATCATAAGGTCATGAAGGAAGTGGGACCCTTATGACTTGGATTGAGGCGCATTGGCTTCAACTACTTAGCCCTGCCATTCAATTCTTTGGCCTGATCTTGGCTGCCGGTATGGTTGTCTGGCAATTGCGCAAGCAACACAAAAACGCATTGAAACAACAGCGCGAAAACGGCCGCGAGGCGCTAAAGCTGCAAATCTACAAAAACTTGGTCGAGCGAATTCGCGCGCTTACAGACGCATACTCAGAGGCTAAGCTATATGCATTCGCAATTATCCCTTCTCTTGAAAGCTTCCAACAGGAGCAGGCCGCAGGTTACGAACCGTCGCCAACACAACAGCGAGTGCCGAAGTTTTCCGAATTACATTTCAAGGCTGGAAACCTCCTGGCGGATTTGATCATAGAATTTGAATGCTGGTCAATTGCCTTTCCGGGCCTCAACGTCTTCAAGATTGCCTTGAACGCTGCGGTTTACGATGTCGGGCAATCCTTTTGGCCACTGTTCTCAGCCCTCTTGCATGTTTTGCCGATGGATCCACCGCCTGGCGAAATCGGTAAAAGTTCCATCATTCATCCACCGCCCACTCCGGCGAACTTTATAGAACTTAAACGTCTAGTGGATCGATACAAGGAGGCGATGGACGATGTGGGGTGCTACATTCAAGACCTCACCGTAGAAGCACAAAACAATCTTCTTCATGGACTATTCGAGGAAAAAGTTCCGGCACGTCAGCCTCTCGACCCTGCGCGGTATAAGGTCATCTCCACAGAGCATGCGCAAGCATTGATCCGTTATTTTGAAAACGAAACTCCGTGGGGGAAAAACTTGGCGCGCATCAACGCCGAGGTAATGGCAGAAGGAAGTGCAAAGGCGGTGCAATCCAATCACAAATAGGAAAAAGGGGAACCGTTTCTCCCTACGACTGCACGTTGCGCAAACGACATTCCCCTGGACTAATGCATTCAATAAAAGGCAATTTCTCCGCACGCTGGAAACACGCTATTGGGAACCTCAAGACTAGTGGCCACTCGACCTTGCCAGCCAAAAGGTTCGATTTCCAGGTCGTGTCAACTCCTCTTTGAAGAAAGGGGCAGCGTCCCAGGAACGAATTACGTCGAAGCCAGCCTGCTTCAATCCTTGCCGCATTTCTGAAGTAGTCCAGCAGACCTCCTCAATATGCTCGTGATAGCGCTTCCAGGATTTACCGGTTCGGACAAACCATTCCACATCGGTCCACGCCTTACTGCTGCCTGGTTTGTGCCCGCCGTGCATCACCAGTGCTACCGGGTCTTTTTCAAGGAACCAGGTATTGGCCCAGATTCGCTCAAATGCCAATTGATTATTCACGTCGAAGAAAAAGTAGCCTCCTGGACGCAAACCCTTTGAGACGCTGGCCAATGCCTGCTTCAAGTCCTGCTTGCGGGGAAGATGATTCAAGGCATCGAATTCACAGGTGATCAGATCCACGAGTTGTGGAAGCTTGAAATTGCGCATATCGGCTTCCATAACCTTGAGACCGACTTTCTGCTCGCGTGCCTTCTTGCGGGTGATGCGGCACATCTCCGGGGAAAGATCGACGGCGAAGGTGTGAATGCCTTTCCTGGCCATCAACAACGCCATTTCGCCGGTGCCGCAGCAAAGGTCACAAGCGGAAGTTATGCCAGGAAGAATGGGACCCAGTATTGTTTTTCGGGCAGCGGTAAAGGGCCGACGGAACTCAAATAGATGATCGTAATACTTTGCCAGCCAATGATAGTTATCTGAAGCCATTCCCTTCCCTTCCTCGTAACATTTGCACCGCGCCGAAGCGGCCTTTGGGGCTCCTTTGAAATTTATCGCAAAACGGACTCGCTTCGGCTTCGCGCCCAAGCGGCCTTTGCGCTAATTAAGACATAATGTACCAGAGTTGGAATTCGTTAAGGAGGTTTAGTATGACACGACGCAGCTTATCGTTACTTTTCGGTCAGCACCTTTCTTGCGTGCAGCCGATCCATGGAAGGCAAAGAAGGCTGCGGATTGGAGTGCGGCAGACATTCAAAAGCTGACCACAAATTCGCCGTGGGCGAAAGAGGCCACCTCAACCTCGGCTGCGCAACCAACTTTGGGCAACAAAATTCCGTCGGTGGATTCCTTAGGTGGCGGGGCAACGGGGTTGACTCCTGTGGATAGGGGCGCATTGGATGGAGCGGTGCAGTTTCGCGTGAAACTGCGGTGGGAGAGTGCGCAACCGTTGATCGATTCCGGTAAGCGTAAACGGTCGAAGCAGGCGGAACTTTATTACATTGTGAGCGCCTCAGGCTTGCCCGTTTTGGAACCCCATGAAGAGCCGAGAGATGCGGCTTTGGAGGGGCAGGCGGCTATTGAAGCGCAGAATCGGCGGAAGCCAATCGCCGTCCGCTTGAAGGAAAACACCACGCTGGAGTGCAAGGGAAAAGATCCTATTTATCCTGAGCGAGTGGAGAATATTGAAGGCAGTGGTATGCGGGTCCCGATATTCTTGTTTCTACGAGAAGGGCATCCCATTCTGTTGGAAGACAAAGAAGTGGTGTTCCATACGAAATTTCGTTCTGAGGATTTTAAGGCTAAGTTCGTCCTAAAAGACATGGTGTACGATGGCAAGTTGGAGCTTTAGGTTATGAAAGGAGAATCGATGACGCGTCGAAGCTTGTCGCTGTTGTTATGCTCCGCGCCTTGGTTGAAGGCAGCGGATGCATGGAAAGAAAAGAAGGCTGCAGATTGGAGCCCAACGGATATTAAGAAACTGGGAAGTAATTCCCCTTGGGCCAAGGAAGCACTTGTGTCGATGGGGTCTGGCCCAGGGCGTGGTGGCCCGGGTGCTGAATCCAGCGGGGGCGGAGGCCGCAAAGGTGGGGGAGGTGGCGGTGGTGGCATGGGCGGTGGTGGCGCAATGGGTGGAGACATGGGCGGCGGGGGAGGAGGCGGTGGTCGCGGGGGTGGTGGAGGTGGTGGCGGAATGGAAGGGGGCGGAGGCGGAATGAGTGGTGGTGCGCCCCAGATAAAGGCCATTATCCGCTGGGAAAGCGCGCAACCCTTTATTGATGCCGCCAAACGGCAGCGATCGAAGGAGGCCGAAAAGTATTACATTGTTAGCGCAACTGGCCTGCCTATGATGGACAGGCAACCTCGCGCGCAGCCTGATGGTAAGCAGGCTGAGGGCAAGCAGATGCCTTCCCCGGAAGATCGGCGAAAAGCGATGATCGCCCGGATGAAGGAGAGTACGATGCTTGAGCGGAAAGGGAAAGATCCAATCTATCCGGAGCGTGTAGAACTGCTGGAAACAAACGGGGGAGGCCGTCTGCTGGTTTTTCTATTTCCTCGAGAAGGGCAAGCAATCACGGCGGTGGACAAAGAAGTAACTTTCCACACGAAGATGGGGGCCATGGAACTGAAGGCGAAATTTCCTTTGAAAGACATGACTTACGAGGGAAAGCTGGAATTGTAGAAGGGTTGGGGTGTCCTGGTACTGACGCAGTGCCGGGAAACAGTTACACTAAACCCTTATGGATATTTTTACGGGCAATATGGGTTGGATTGAAGTGATTTGCGGCCCTATGTTTTCTGGCAAGAGCGAAGAACTGATCCGTAGGCTGCGCCGTGCCAGAATTGCCAGGAAAAGAGTCCAAGTGTTCAAACCTGTTATTGATGACCGGTATTCGGAATACGAAATCGTCTCGCATTCCGATTCGCGGATTCCTGCCGAAGTTGTGGCCAATGCTAAGGAAATCCTCACCAAACTGGATTGGCGCACGGAAGTGGTTGCAGTTGACGAAGCCAACTTCATGGGGCCGGAACTGGTGGAGATTGCCCAGCAACTGGCCGATAGCGGCAAGAAGGTTCTGATTGCCGGGTTGGACACAGATTACCTGGGCCGACCTTTCCATCCCATGCCTGAACTGCTGGCGGTGGCCGAATCGATTACAAAGATGCTGGCGATCTGCATGCGCTGCGGGAATCCTGCCAAGCACACGCAGAGGTTGGGTGGCGGCGAAGATCTGATAGTGGTTGGTGCCGGCGGACTTTACGAAGCGCGCTGCAGGCGTTGCTTTGAGGCGGGCATTCCCAAACAGGAAGCTTTTGACTTTAAGGTGCCCAAAGAACGTGCGGCGACAGCCGGAGTATGAATTCTAGCGAAATGCTTTGAATTTATTCTTGAATTTTTCTTTAAACTTGACTATTTTTGGTGCAACCACAAACTGGCAGTAAGATTGGTTTGTGTTGGAGAAGTAATAACTTTGATGGTAGTCCTCCGCCGGGAAGAACTCTGGAGCCATTTGTACTTCGGTGACAATGGGTTCGTCAAACAGGTCCTCCACTTCACTGATCATTGCCTTGGCTTCGGTTTCCTGGGCAGAGGTGTGGCAGAAAATGGCGGAACGATACTGGGTGCCGGAATCGTTCCCTTGTCTGTTTAGAGTTGTAGGGTCGTGGATGGTGAAAAAGACGGAAAGGATTTCCCGTAGGGTGGTGACGGCCGGGTTGAAGGTAAGTTGGACCACTTCAGCGTGGCCGGTGGTCCCGGTGCAGATTTGCTTGTAGGTGGGGTTATCGACCTGGCCACCCATGTAGCCTGATACGCAGGAAATCACTCCATCCATTTGTTTATAAACGCCTTCCAGGCACCAAAAGCAACCACCACCAAGCGTGATGACTTCGTTGTTTTCCATAATTCCGGATTCTCCTTTATCCAGCATCGCAGATTTGACTTTACTTCTACGACAGCTGTGTTAACATCATGGCGGCAGTACTTGCCATTAATACTACTGTCCTTATCCTAACCTGGAGGTGGACCATGTTTGACAATTTAGACGACCAAATCCGCAAAGATACGGAGGCCTCGTCTAGCATTACCGAACGCGCAATGTTGTGGGTAGCCGTTGCTGTGATCACGATACTGGCATTTGGAGCCGTGTACTACGGAATCCACAACTTAAGTTAACACAAGAACTTAAGTTGATTTTTGTGATCCTTTCCTGGCGCTCAATTGAGCGGAGCAAGGTTCTGAGGACCAATCTGTGCCATAACCATCTTGACTCGCTGGCCGTAGAATGGAAAGCGATTATAGGTGCTCAGTTTCTGATCCAGAGTCTTGCCTTTATAGAAATGGGAACTTGCCAGTTCCCCACCGACTGCGTGGATGCCCGCCTGGATCGTTGGGAAAGGGATATCACCGTTCGCCCAACCAAATATGTTGTTGTTATGGTACGCTTTACCGCCAGTGGACTCAATAAAAGCGATGCCTGGGAGCAAACGCCAATCTAGGCCATTGGTGTCAGAGGCAACAAGGAATTCCACAGACAGGTTACTGACCGGGCACTCTTTTTCCATAAAAAACTTCTTCAGGAGAGCCAGCCGAGGATCCTTGGCATACTTCTGCTCCATCGATATCGGCCTAGGGCAGGTGTATTTGGGTTGCGCGGCAATATTCGCCGCTGGAGGAAGGATGATCGTGAAAAGAACAATACTCTTGGAAACTACTTGTCTCAATAGCGAAACCTCTCTAATAAACTTTCGGCCCGGGATTACAGCTCAGTCTTATTTTGGGTCTTGCGACTTACTCTTTTTGCCAATCAATTAGGAAGTAACAACATAACATAATTCTAGCACAATAAAAGCCTGATAGATAGCAAAAAGGGCAAATAGCGACAATTTGGATATTGCTATATTTATCAATCTATTGGAGAGAACGGAGGCGGGAGGTTTGAAACTTTTTCAGGCGTTAATACTCTACTAATATTAACGTAAACTTCTAATTCAAAATAGTAATAAGTCAATTTCTATAGACATTGGGGGGATTGCGTCATCGCCTGCATTTACAACTCTTCGAGTCATACCGGCAACTTTTCAACATACACTATTGCCTTAAAACATTCCGCCCGGAAAGGCGATTTTACTGTTTCTTCAAGAGGAATTCAACCGAACGAGGAGAATCGGCGTTTGCCATTTTCATCTTCAATTCCGAGCCTGCTTGAGCACCTTCATAGTTCATGGCCATAGAATTGCCAGCCAGGTTCACTGTTACTTTGAAGCGGATGATGCCATTTTCAATTTTGCCGTCGGTAATGGGCACTTCGCCACGGAACCCTTGCATAGTTCCGCCCAAAGTTGTGCCGTCAGATTTGAAATCGAAGGCAATATCCCTCATGTTTCCATCACGCCCGGGCAGTTGGCCCTTCCATTTACCGTCAATATCAGCAGCGGAAAGGCCAACCATTGTGATCCCCACTATGCCGAAAAGTACTGCGAGACGGATGAGTTTCATTATTCCTGACCTTCCTCGCTGTTTAGATGCCAACCAGGGGTCTAAAGTTGCATTAGGTCTTTGCTTGTGGGGTTCTCACCGATATATGGATCTCGCGCAAGTTTTTATCAGGAACAGTGGACGGCGCGTCGCACATCAAATCGATGCCCTTGTTGGTCTTCGGGAATGGGATGACGTCACGAATCGAAGTCATGCCGCACAGGATCATCACAAGGCGATCCAAGCCCAAGGCGATGCCTCCGTGTGGTGGTGCCCCAAACTCTAATGCATCCAGAAGGAACCCAAATCGGCGCTTGGCTTCTTCTTCGCTGAATCCTAACGCGGAGAACACTTTGGATTGAATGTCGCGGCGGTGAATTCGAATGGATCCAGAACCCAGTTCCACGCCATTCAAAACGATGTCATAAGACTTGGCGCGGCAACGTGCCGGATCGTCCACAAGCTTGTCGATGTCTTCGTCCAGTACCGAAGTGAATGGATGATGGGCTGCCATCCAGCGCTTATCTTCAGCGTCCCACTCAAACATGGGGAAATCGGCTACCCAAAGGAACTTGAATACTTTGGGGTCCAGCAGTTGGTGGCGATCGTTGAAGCGCCGAGCCGCTTCCAGGCGAAACTGTCCGCAAGCCTTAAAAACGGTATGTTCCGGCAGGTGACCTTCGGGTTCGCCAGCCCAGGCAGCAAGCATCAACACGCTATCCTCTGCGATTCCAGCGCGTTCGCGCACTTTGGCCATGGACTCTGGAAAATCCTTATCCAGACGCTTCATATCGTCATAAACGCGGAGGCCAAGCGGTAAGCCAAAGGCGCGCAGGTCATCCCGTTCTTTGCGGGAAATTTGTCCCACTTTAGGAATGTGAATCGCAACCAGCGGCAGGTTGTTGGTGAATAGTCCACAATCGGCCGGAAACAAATCGTCCACCTGATGGAACGGGGGCAGCCGCAGGTCAGGCTTGTCAATACCGTAAGAACGGATTGCCTGTTCGTGCGTAATGCGCGGGAAGGGGGCTTCCAGCTTGTAGCCGGCCTCTTCAAATACCTTCACCAGCAGCGGTTCGATAACTTCAAAGATGCGGTCCTGCTGAGGGAAGCTCATCTCCAAATCAATTTGAGTGAACTCCGGTTGACGGTCTGCTCGAAGGTCTTCGTCGCGGAAACAGCGCACAATTTGGAAATACTTTTCGTAGCCGGCCACCATCAACAATTGCTTAAAAATTTGGGGCGATTGGGGAAGAGCATAAAACTGCCCGGGATTGATACGGCTGGGCACCAGGAAGTCGCGAGCTCCTTCCGGCGTCGACTTGGTCATGAAGGGAGTCTCAATTTCCAGAAACCCCATTTTGTTCAGTTCCTGCCGGACCACAAAGGAAAGCTTGGAGCGCAGAATCATGTTTTTCTGCACACTGGGGCGACGCAAATCCACATAGCGGTACTTCAGGCGCGCGTCTTCATTAATATTATCCGCATCATCCATGGGGAATGGCGGGGTTTTGCTTTCGTTCAGAATCCAGACTTTATCTACAAAAAGCTCAACCTCACCAGTGGGAAGGTTGGGGTTAATGGTGTCCGGCGTGCGAATGACCACTTTGCCTTCCACTGCAACCACATATTCGGATCGCAACATTTCGGCTTTCGCATGGACAGCGGCTTCAATGTCGGCCTCGAAGACAATTTGGGTAATGCCTTCGCGATCACGCAGATGAATGAAAATGATGCCGCCCAAATCACGGCGACGATGCACCCATCCCATTACTAATGCACGTTTGCCGGCATCGGCGGCACGCAATTCCCCGCAGGTGTGAGTTCGACGAAGATCGCCAAGAAAATCGAGTGGTACTTGTTCAGCCATATCAGTTATTAGTTCTTTGAGATTAAATTTTGGACGAGTTCAGCGCGAGTCAAATTACGCTGATCCCCGGTAATCATGTTCTTCAGTGCGTAGGTGCCGGCGTTGATTTCGTTATCACCCAGAATCAAAGTGTTTTTTGCGCCGGCTTTATTCGCCAATTCCATCAGCCGCTTCAATTTCCCTTCACCCACTTCCACGGAAACCCCACCTAGGCGAAGGTCACGGGCCAGTATGCCGGCGTGGCTTAGGGCTGCATCTCCCATTGGAGCAATAAAAAGATCCAAAGAAAGCTCTTCAGCAGTTGTGGTTTCTTCCACAATCATCACCAGCCGATCCTCGCCAATAGAAAAACCCATACCGGGTGCGGGAACTTTCGAGCCGAGCATTTCGGCTAAACCATTATATCGGCCGCCGCCCATTACTGAGCTTTGCGCTCCCAGCGCTCCATGGATAATTTCAAACGTTGTTCGAGTGTAGTAATCCAAGCCACGAACCAATCTGGGACGCACTTCATATGTAATTCCGCGGCTATCCAGGAACTGCCGGACTTCGGCAAAGTGCTTCGAGCAAATCGGGCAAAGGTAGTCTAAGATGGACGGCAATTTTTCAACAAAGGGTTGATCCGCAGGCACCTTACAATCCAGCACGCGAAGAGGATTCGTGTCTGCCCGGCGCTGACAGTTTTCGCACAGGTGCTGTTTCATTTCCTGTAGCTGATCGCGCAATGCAGCGTTGAAACCGGGGCGGCAATCCGAGCAGCCTACGGAATTGATGATCAGATGAAAGCCTTCCACGCCGCACTGCGTGAGAATAGCAACTACCATCTCAATCACCTCAGCATCGGTGGCTGGAGTATCGGCCCCAATCACTTCAGCGCCGATCTGGAAAAACTGCCGAAAGCGGCCTTTTTGGGGACGTTCGCGGCGAAACATGGGACCCATGTAGTACAGCTTTTTTGGCCCGGGAATCTGATCCATCCGGTGTTCAATAAATGCACGGATAACGGAAGCTGTATTTTCAGGACGCAGCGTAATGGAAGTGCCGTCCTTATCTTCCCAGCTATACATTTCCTTCGAGACAATGTCTGTCTCTTCGCCTACGCCGCGCGAAAACAGGGCCGTTTCCTCAAAGATGGGGGTGCGGATTTCCTGGTAGTTGTAACTGGCGAACACACGTCTGGAAATGGCTTCGACTCGATTCCATACTGCGGAGGCCGGTGGCAGAATGTCCCGGGTGCCTTTGATTGCGCGAATCATTTTGCAACATCCAACATCTCAGAAAGATAGGCGCGGCTCAACTCCACGTAATGATCGGCATTCACTCGAAATCGTTCTTTTTCCTCAGCAGAAACTTCGCGCCGGACTTTGGCGGGCACACCCATGGCTAGCGAACCGGCGGGGATTTCCATGCCTTCAGCCACCAGTGCACCGGCGGCGATTACAGCACCTGCGCCAATTTTCGCGCCGTTCAGCACGATTGCTCCAATGCCGATTAATGCACCGTCTGCAACGGAACAGCCATGCAATACAACGGAATGCCCTACTGTGACGCGATTTCCAAGATGAAGCGGGAAGTCCCCTTCGTCCACATGAAGAACTGCGTTGTCCTGCACATTGGTTTCATCGCCAATTACGATACGGTTAACGTCACCGCGCAAGGTTGCATTGCACCAAATGGACGACCGTTCCCCGAGGGTGACATCGCCGATAACTTGTGCGCTTGGATCGATATAAGCGGAGGGGGCAACGCGTGGCAGCACTCCGCGGAAAGCACGAATCATGAAACCTCTATGGTATCACGCAGTGGCCTAAGCTTCCTTGCGAGCGAAGGGGCAAAGGTGGGCGACATTTAAAAGCTGGTGGTAAAAGTCCGTTGCGACCGCCGGAAATTGTGCGTTCCAAAATAGGAGGCCAAGGGAAGCCCCACAACACGCCGCCGGCGGGCACTTGAGGGCTTCGGATCCCGTCGGTTTTCACTAAAAATACCGGCACTGCTTGCGGACCCACTTACAGCATTTTCCAATTGAAGAATGATCCTGAAACCGAAAAGTGATTCCAATACAAGATGATCCTGAAAAGGCGGGAGGCGAAGAGGGCTGGAATGTCT
>JAYTTF010000018.1:0-10263 GCA_043745195.1 Bryobacterales bacterium
CTGCGGTGGACCATGGAACACTACCACTTGACGGTGGAGCACGCCGAGGCAAAGTTTCATGATGATCAGACGTTGACCATCGATTCGCGCAACACCGGCAATCGGCAAGGCACTTTCCTTGGGCAAACTTTGTTCGTCGCCAATGGTTTGGATTCTTACGGAATTCAGGGCCGCAACAGCACAACTGGAATTCATGCCACGGCTTCCCCCACAAACTGGCTCGACTTTTCGGGACAGTTTTTTTACACAAGGCCGAGTACTAAGGCTACTTTTTCGGAAAATGCGAAAGGCTTGTTCCTGTTGCTGGATCAACTGCGGTTTTCCACAGGAATTCAATCTTTTGTCCAAAATGAATCCGTGCAGCCACGCACCACTGCCAATGTTGCTGCGGAATTGCGACCATTCAGCCGCTTAAGGATTATTGAATCAATCAGTACGGACAGGCTGAACAACCAAGCAGCATTTCCCGTCACTTGGCGCTATGACGAACAGCGCTTCGAAGCCTTCTTTGATGTTGCGAAGTGGTTCACGTTGAGGGCGGGGCACAAGTATACGTGGGGTGAATTTTCCATTCCACCCAGCCAACTGAATCTAGGTACAGGCCCGGAAAACGGACGGCTCCGTCGCCAATCATTTCTGGGAGGAGCGGTGCTTCGTCCAGTGAAGAATCTTACCGTGAACGCTGATGTGGAAGTGGCTAGCGGTGATCGCGCCTGGTTCAGAACCACGATTACCGATTTCGACTCCACTCGTCTGCGTGCTCGGTACCAACTGAATTCCCATTGGATCGCCGCTGGCTATTTCCTTCGCGTAAATGGCAGCAATCCTTCCTGGGCAGGCAACTATTCATACTCCAACACCGCTGGCGGTGCGTCGCTACAGTGGACTCCTTCCACGCGTTGGCTTGTATTGGCCGAATACAGCCGCGGATCTTTGGTGACCGATATCTTGTTCCGAAATCCGCTGACTTTTGGAAACTTGCGTTCCTTCTATCGCGACGATTCTCATGCGGCAACGGTATTGGTTGATGCCAATATCCATGCTCGCTTGCGCATTTCTGCCGGTGGGACGCTACTCAAAACCAGCGGGAGCCGCCCCACCAGTTACTATCAGCCGCATGGGCGAATCACGGTTCCAATGCGTAAGACTTGCGAATTATTCGCCGAACTCCGTTACTACGGATTCGGGGAGTTCTTCATTTATCCCGAGTCGTTTCGGTCCAACCAATTGACGATAGGTATAAGATTGATGCGACCACCTGCGAAGTAGCCTTAAGCTCGCGCCTTGGCGGAATCAGCATCAATTTTCACGGCAGAGTATCCGCCTTGCGATTTGAAGTACATATATAGTGCACCAAAAATAGCAGTCAGCACCACGGGCAAAATCGCAACGTAGCGGAATGCTGCTGCAGCGCCTTCCCGTTCGTACCAACCACCCATTATCGGGAGAATAAAAGCAACAGCAAGGTTGCCGGTGCCGCCCATAACAGCAAGTGCAAGCGGACCGCCTTTGGGGAAACGTTCCGAGGTGACGCCTAACATCAATGGCCAGAAGTATGTTTTGCCAACACCAAATACTGTGGCGGCAAGGAAGGCTTCAGTAGGTGTTGTCACGGTGCTTAGCCAATAAAGTCCGCATGCGGTCAAAATTGAAGATGCGATTAGAATAACAATTGGGGAAAACTTATGTGCCACTCCACCAAAGAAAAAGCGCAGCACAAACATCAATCCGGCGGTGTAAACCAGAATCAAAATACCTTGCATGTTGGCCAGCTTGGTCATTACGGAACCTACCCATTGATCGGGTCCAAGTTCCGCTGAAGCCGTCATCCACATGCAGATCCAAAGAAGGATAAACAAGGGTTTCATCAAATCGCCCATCATGTCGGCATTGGATACACCCGCGGCTACGCGCTCTGTTTGAGGAAACTTTTCATTCCAGATCATGGCTGCGAAAATCGCTGCAGGAATCATAATCAGCCCAAGCTTTATCTGCCAGCCGAATGTCATGCTTGATGCTGCAACTCCCGCCACATCCAAGCCCATAACTTTCGTCAGCGCATAAGAAGCAAGTCCGCCGATGATCAAACCTCCCGGCCACCATGCATGCAGCAGGTTCATACGATGCGTCTTGTCATTGGGAAACATGGTTGCGCAAAGCGGATTGATTACGCCCTCCACCAGACCCTGCGCAAGCCCAAGCGTCAGCATGGCACCATACAGAATTATGTATGGAGTGTCTGTAAACCCCATGGGCCCAGTAGGACGCGGTGCAAAGATGATGGCCAGCACCGCTGCAATGTAGCAACCGGCTGAAACCAACAGCAATCTGCGCATTCCGAATAAGTCTACAAGTGAGCCCCCAATAATGATGGAGAGAGTGAACCCCCAAAAAGCAGGGCTTAGGATGAATCCGATTTGTTCCTTCGTTAAATGGAAGTCGGCCCCTAAAGAGTCGAGGATGTCTCCTCGAATTGAAAAGACCATCGAGGTGGTTATGAGTGCGACACAACTCGCAACGAAAAGCTTCTTGGTGTTCATGCTCCACGAAGTATACAACAACGCAGGCTTGGCCGACCGTTACTTCTTTGCATCCGGCGGAGGCGCGTCCGACGGCGGGGTGGCCTTGCCATCAATCGTGTGTGGTTCCATTAGCTCCACACGAGTTCCATCAGGGTCGTATAGATTCATTTGCCGCTTGCGATTAACACCGGTACGAATTTCCAGCGGCTTTGTATAGTTCTTGCTTGCGGGTCTTGCTTCCAGTGCTGCTTTCGCTTTTTCGATGTCTGGTACAAACAGGCAGATATGATGAGCGGTGCCGCGTTTTGTGGGTTCAGGTAACCCTTCGTGCAACATCAATTCAATGTAGTCATCGCCATCAGGTACCTTCATATTCACCCAGTTCAACACCTTGCCATCGCGGCTGCCGCGCCAGAATTCCTCAAATCCTAAGAGGTCACGATAGAACTTTTGCGAAGCCTTCAGGTTGCCCACAAGAATGCCAAAATGAGCCATTCTCGTGGAGATACGCTGAGGTCCCATGAATTTACCTTTTTCCCGAATCGATGCGCCCCCGGGTAAGTACTGCACAAATTCAAGAGTGTGTCCGTCGGGGTCTTTCACATTGAAGCTGCGATTACCGATTCGGTTATTGCTTAACTTTTCAGGAACCTTCACGCCTTTCGATGCCAGGTAATTCCGCATGCCTTCAATGTCATCCGTTTCCACTGAAACATGGTTCAAACGATCAGAATCTTTTTCGTTTTCAGGGAAAATCTCCAGGTATTGCCGTTCGTTGATCTTGATAAAAGTCAGCGATAGTTCTCCGCTAGGTTTTTTTAGATCGAACGGTTCTCCATAGCCAAGAAAGTCTTTATAGAAGGCGCGAGCCTTGTCCACGTCGGCAACGAAAATGGCTACGTGCGCGGCTCCGGTGATGCGCGGACGTCTTGGTTCGTCGGCAGTTACTAGCAAGCAAAATAGCAGAAAAGCAAGAAATCGCATTTCCTCAAGATACAATACCAGCATGGATCGTAGGAAATTTCTCTTAGGCTTAGCCGCAGCAACTGGCCAATTGCATGCACAACAATCGAAACCATTGTTCAACGGCAAGAACTTAGATGGTTGGCAAAATCACGGTGAAGTGCAATGGTCCGTGAACGACGGGATTCTCATCGGCAAGTCGCCGCGGCCAACCAGGAAGCCTTTCGGAGAATGGCCGATTACTGAGAAACAGTATCGGACGTGGTTGACCCAGCAAGCTTGGCTATATACGGAAGCTGAGTATGAGGAATTCGATTTGCAGTTGGAATACTGGATTCCCGAAGGTGGCAATAGTGGGATTTCCATCCGGGATTCCTCGCGGGGTGATAAATCTTATGGAGTGTCCCCGCAAATTACGCCCGCTCACATTGGCTATGAAATTCAAATTATTGATGATGGACCGCAGCCGTTTCCCTCAGGCAGTATTTATACATTTGCTGCTGCACCCAAAGAGCTTCACAAGCGGGAAGCTTGGAATGTACTGGAAATCCAATCTCGCAAACAGATGATCCGTACCCGTCTCAATGGCAAACTTGCCGCAGAATTTGCTGGCGATCCGAAACGGCCATTAAAGGGGCCAATTGGATTGCAATTGCACGATCGCTACAGTTTAGTGATGTTCCGGAACATCGCAATCAAAGTGATTTAGGCCGATCTAATCTCGCAGCAATCAGAGATTTCGTCCAACCAAGAAAACGTTCGCGATAGATAGTGGCCTCTGGAAACAACTCCTTCATGGAAGCGTAATCCAGCAGCCGGATATCCTTCAAAAAATGCTCCAGGTAGAACTCACGTTCCTGTGGCTCTGCCCTGGTAACGAATGCCCAAACAGTCGCGTTCCTGACAAGCCACGCTTGCATTGATTTTGGCAGCCAGTGGACGAATGGCGTCATCAGGTGCTGCTCCACTGGGAAGCAGCGGTTGGGGGTTTGCACCCAATAATTTCGGCCAACACGCGCAATTTCAGCAGCGAACGTCTGCTGCGCTTCCAACTTTCCCACATGCTCAATCACCGAATTTGAAAAAACCAGATCGAATGATTGATCGGGGAAGGGAAGTCGCGTTCCATCACCGAAAACCAGGTGTTGGCGATCGTCACCAAGCTCGGCGGCGCGCGGCATATTGAGGTAAATGACGTGGGGCCTGTCAACTTCCGGCAACAGCAGCCAAATAGCAGGGTTTCCGCCGACATCCAGAACGCGAAGGCCCGCATGCGCCTTGCAAAGCTTAGAAAACTGCAGCATACGGCGCGATCGAAAATGGCGGCTCAGTCGAGCGAATAATGTGGAGGCTTGAGCCACTTCGAATTTATGATCCCATGAGAAATGCGTTTTTGGATATTAACGTGCACTAGAAATAGCAGAGGTAAGGATATGAACACCAAGATCGTTGGAAATCCAGAAATCGTTCCCAATTTAATGAAGGCTGCAGGTATTGTGGCAGCAGCTGGTGCAGGTGCCGGTTTGATGTTCTTCTTCGATCCGGTTCGGGGCAAAGCCCGTCGTGCACAATGCCGAGATCAAGCGGCGAAGCTGGCCCGTGACAGCGGAGCGGAAATTGAGAGGACCGTGCGGGATTTAGAACATCGTGCTGAGGGTCTGTTTGCTGACCTGCGTCATCAGGTTGAACCCGAAAAACCTGTTTCTGATTCCAAGTTAGAGGCACGAATCCACACGAAATTAGGGCGAGTTGCAAGCTTCCCTAGAATGATTCGAGTGATGTCCCTTTCAGGAAATATCATCCTTGGAGGATTCGCCCCTGCAGGAGAAGCCGAGGCGATCATTCAGGCAGTGACTGAAATACCCGGCGTTAGGGCTGTTGAAAGCCGTATAGAAGTGCCAGCGCTGGAACACGTTGCGGCGCAATGACATTGAGTTCTCTTCCGGTGGGCTCCCATCAATGCCTATGCACGAGGACAGCGCATGCCTCAAAGCTAGTGGTATTGACTGGGGGCCCCGGCGGGGGAAAAACGGCCATTCTGGAATTAGCTCGCAAGTATTTTTGTAAGCATGTGATCCTCCTTCCCGAAGCTGCCAGCATTGTATTTTCGGGCGGATTCCCGAGGCTTGATACTGTGTCGGGACATCGCGCTGCCCAGATGGCCATTTTCCGTGTGCAACGGGAAATGGAACGGTTGGCTGTTGCTGACAGACCTGCGGTGATCCTTTGTGATCGTGGCACAGTGGACGGCTTGGCCTATTGGCCTTTTTCACGGCAGGCGTTCTTCCGTGGCGTTGAAACCACTATGAAGCAGGAACTCGCACGATACTCTGCGGTGGTTCATATTGAAACCCCACCGCAATCCGTTTACACAAACAACACCATACGACATGAATCCTCACATCAGGCTCATGAGATCAATGAAAAATTGAAACAGGTTTGGGAGTCCCACTCGAATCGGTTCCTGGTTCATAGTTCGGGTAATTTCCTGGAAAAAGCTGAAGCAGCACTTGAGGTGATTCGGAACCAAGTGCCTGTTTGTTGCAGCACTCATTCCCACAATTCGGGGGGCCGCAAGGATGGTGGCCTCGCCATTGGGATATGATGAAGTTGCCCCATGAAATACCGTATTGCGTCAGCAATTGTCGTTTTTTCCACGGTTGCCTTCGGGCAACAGGTGGAGCACTTCGAATCCACTGTTCTTCCCATCCTTAAAGCCAATTGTTTAGCCTGCCATTCCGATAAGAATCCTGCGAGTGGGCTCTCTCTTCAATCGCGCGATATGCTTTTGCGTGGTGGGAATAGAGGCGCGGATCCAAAAGTGATAGCGGAAGCGGTGAAGCAGTCTGGCGAACTCAAAATGCCTCCCGGCAAGAAGCTTACTCCGGAACAGATCGCCTCAATTGAAAAGTGGGTGGGCGACGGATTACCCATGCCGGAGAGAATGTTGAAGTCCAAGCGTCCGGGTGCGGATCATTGGGCATACCAACTCCCTAAAAAGGGCAAGCTTCCAGACGTGAAGCAGACGAATTGGGTAAAAACACCTTTGGACAGCTTTGTTTTGGCACGTTTGGAAGCGGCGAATTTGAAGCCATCGCTAGAAGCAGATCGCGCCACTTTGCTGCGCCGCGTAAGTCTGGATTTGATCGGTCTGCCACCGACACCTGCTGAGCTTGCGGACTATCTGAATGATGCCAAATCCGGTGCCTACGAAAGAGTGGTGGATCGGCTGTTAGCATCGGACCACTATGGCGAACGTTGGGGCCGGCATTGGCTGGACATCGCCCGCTACGCAGATTCTGACGGATATACGATCGACGCCCCTCGTGACATTTGGCAATACCGCGATTGGGTGATTTCCGCTATGAACAAAGACATGCCGTTCGATCAGTTCACCATCGAACAAGTGGCCGGAGATTTGCTGCCCAATCCAACACGGGAACAGTTAATTGCTACAGGATTGCATCGCAACACACCCAGCAATTTTGAAGGTGGAATTGATTTTGAACAGTACCGGGTTGAGGCAGTGGTGGATCGTGTGGCCACAACAGGGGCTGCTTATTTAGGGCTCACTTTGGGTTGCGCGCGCTGTCATGATCACAAATTCGACCCAATCAGCCAGCGCGAGTTCTATCAGATGTATTCGTTTTTCAATAACGTTGCTGAAGTGGACAAAGAGGAAGATCGAAAGAATTTCAATCAACCTTTTCTGGAAATAGCTACACCTCAGGAATTGGTCCGCAAGGCTGCTTACACTTCCCAATTGAAGGTCTTGCAGGATGAACTGGCCGCATATCGCAAAGCAGCGACGGATCCGAAAGACCCTGGTATTCAGGAGCGCTTGGACACCATCCGAATGATCCGCGTCCGTGATCCGAAAATTCAAACAACGATGGTGATGAAGGAGCTCCCTGAACCTCGACCTGCCTACATCCATTTGGGTGGAGATTTCCTTCGTAAGGGTGCCCCGGTGGTGCCCGGTGTTTTGGGCGTACTGAATCCGCTGGAGGCCACTTCAGGAAGGGCCAATCGATTGGACCTTGCAAAATGGTTAGTGGATAAAAAGAACCCATTGACTGCCCGGGTTACTGTGAACCGCTACTGGCAGAAGTATTTTGGCAAGGGTTTGGTGGACACAGAAAATGATTTTGGAACTCAAGGTGATAAGCCCACTCATCCGGAATTGCTGGATTGGCTGGCGGTTGATTTCATGGAAAGCGGATGGAGCCAGAAAGCGCTGCATCGCATGATTGTCACTTCGGCCGTGTACCGGCAGGATTCCGTTCATCGCGCTGATGCGGCGAAGGTCGATCCTGAAAATCGGCTATTGGCGCGCCAAAATCGTATCCGGCTGGATGCCGAAATTATTCGAGATGCCTCGCTTGTAGCAAGTGGTTTGCTGGCCCCGAAAGTTGGCGGCCCCAGCGTTTATCCGCCCCAGCCTGCCGGGGTTTATCAAGTAACGCAAGTGCGCAGAGAGTGGAAGACGTCCACCGGCGATGACCGTTTCAGGCGCGGCATGTATACCTTTTTCCAGCGTTCAGCTCCACACCCCAGTCTGGTTCTTTTTGATGCGCCGGATGCTTCGGTGACGTGCACTCGACGACCTCGTTCCAATACACCCTTGCAGGCGCTTTCGCAATTGAACGATAGTGGCGCTGTGGAATGGGCGGCAGCTTTCAGCAAGCGCGCCGCTAAGGAATCGGTAGGTGAGGATGATGGGGCACGACTACGCACCAGCTACCAATTAGCGCTGAACCGTGATCCTCGTAGCGAAGAGACAGAGCGGATGATGCGATTCATAAAGGCGCAGAAAGATTCCGGACGCGATCCGTGGCAAGCGGTAGCGCGAGTTCTTTTGAATTTAGATGAGTTCCTAACACGGCCATGAACATAGACAATTTAGCTTTACGAGCCCAAACCCGACGGCACTTTTTCCGCGATTGCGGCGTCGGCGTGGGCAAAGTAGCACTGGCGTCACTCCTAGGGGATCGAGTTTTTGCGGGCATGCATCATCCGGCAAAAGTGGACCATGTGATCTACCTATTCATGTGCGGCGGGCCAAGCCAGTTGGAGCTATTTGACTATAAACCGGAACTGATGAAGTACGACGATAAGCCTGCGCCGGAGTCGCTATTAAAAGGCAAGCGATTTGCGTTCATGGATACTTCCTTCAAAGGTCCACCAAAAATGTTGGGCACGCGCCGTAAGTTTTCGCAGCAGGGCGGTGCCGGAATGTACTTCTCTGAACTGGTGCCAAACATCGGCAAAGTTGCGGACGACATTGTAATGCTGCACGGTGTCTCGACAGATAATTTCAACCACGGGCCGGCGAAGTTGTTCATGAACACGGGGTCTACCAGGCCTGGCCGGCCGTCTATGGGTTCCTGGGTAACATACGGTATTGGTAGCGCGGCGAAAGATTTGCCAGGGTTTGTGGTGTTGCAATCCGGACCCAGAGGACCTCGAAGCGGGGCGCAACTATGGTCCAGCGGATTCATCCCATCGGCTTATCAGGGCGTGCCATTTCGTTCCACTGGCGATCCGATTCTGAATCTTTCCAGCCCCGCAGGCGTGAATGCGGAGGAGCAGCGGCAGACGATTGATGCCTTGAAAGACTTGAATGCGCTGGAACTGAAACATAGCGGCGATCCGGAAATTGAAGCGCGAATTTTGCAATATGAAATGGCGTTTAAGATGCAGACTTCGGGACCTGAGTTGATTGACTTTGGTAAGGAATCGAAAGAGACCCTGGAGATGTACGGCGCCAAACCCGGTGAGGCAAAATCTGCCTATGCCAACAACTGTTTATTGGCCCGGAGGCTGGTGGAGCGCGGCACTCGCTTTGTGCAGTTGTACCACACGGACTGGGATCATCATGACGACATCACAAAACCTTTGGACGATGTGTGCCGTGAGATTGATCAGGCAACTGGCGCGTTGATCAAAGATTTGAAACAGCGCGGATTGCTGGAGCGCACACTGGTTGTTTGGAGCGGCGAGTTCGGACGCACGCCGATGAGCGAGATTCGAGAGAAAGGTAAGATTGGCCGCAACCACCACATTGATGCTTACTCGTTGTTCATGGCGGGTGGGGGATTGAAGGCTGGGAAGATTGTTGGCGGAACGGATGAACTTGGTTTCTCGCCTGCTGGTGAAAAGATCCACGTGCATGACGTGCAGGCAACTATTTTGCATTTGCTGGGGATTGATCACACCAAGCTGACCTATCGTTTTCAGGGCCGCGATTTCCGTTTGACGGACGTGAGTGGGGAAGTGATTAAGGGTATGTTGGCTTAGCTTGGCGAGCAAGCGAACCACGGCATCGCGGACCGACGAACTTTGAAATTTTATTCAACTGGCGTTCCTGATTTCACCTTCTGGGCTGCCAACCACGAACAGCCTGCTTTTTACGGCTCGCATTCACGGTTCTCAGTCGTGCATGCGATTCAGATTCCATTTAGAACGCCAGAGGATTTATCGCCTCGAGGACTCAATGTTGTGGGAAGTTGCTGGCCAGCAATTTGTCTTCCTGAATAAAGAGTCTCATAGGTTTTGAAAGCGTGGACCGCGAAGTTTTTGCAAGCGGATGAAAAGAGGGCAGATTGAGTTGATAAGTGTTGGTGATGGCCGTTTTTGGGGATTGCAAAAAATGAGTGAATTGGGTTTGTTCTGCAAGTCCCAAGCATTTTCCAATTGAAGAATGATCCTGAAACCGAAAAGTGATTCCAATACAAGATGATCCTGAAAAGGCGGGAGGCGAAGAGGGCTGGAATGT
>JAYTTF010000019.1:0-10217 GCA_043745195.1 Bryobacterales bacterium
CTGAAATCTCCTTTGGATTCGGGCATGAACACTTGCCACAGCAGTGCTCCGGTCAGCCGGTTTAGCGCAACCAGATGCGCGTCATCGGAAGCAAAAAAGATGCGATCTCCCAAAAGCGCAGCACCACGTTGTACTGCTGAAGGTTTGCGGCCATCGACTCGGCGACGCTCGTGGCACCAGATTTCACGGCCAGTGCTGCTATCCAGCGCACATACCTGGTTCGGAGCTGCCAAATACATGATTCCATCCGCTACAATTGGCGTTGTTTGTAAGTTGGAATGAGGCATTGAGTAACTCCACGCCGTCTTCAGCTGAGTAACATTGCTGAGGTTGATTTGCGTCAAGGGGCTATGACGATTGCCACTCGGCGTGCCATTGTACCCCGGCCATTCACCAGATTTCGGCTGCTGTATTTGTTGAATCTCCGCAGCCGTGACTGGGGCGTGCTTACCGGCAACGGGGCCAACGGGAATGCCGTCCAGGCTGCTCAGGTATGCAATTAAATCGCGGCGCTCCACCGGGCTAGCTGAAAGCGCAGGCATGTAGGAGCCTTTTTCAGACTCAATTGTAGTGTAATCGGCGTTTGTGAAAAGTTGCATCTTTCCATCGAAAGTCTGCAACTGAAGGTCATGCTGGCCGCGGCTGCGGGCAAAACCGCGTACTGAATTTCCGTCTTTCAACCGAACATTCACAACCGACCAAGGATCCTCCGGGCAAAAGGCAAAGCCAGGACAAGTTGATCCATTCCGCTTACCTTTGCGGGAATTGGGATCAATTAGAGTTTCCTCTATTTCGAGCACAGTGAGTTGGCGTGCAATTGAAGAAAGATCAGGACCGTTGACCGAGCCTTGCCCGCGAACCATATGACAAGTTAGGCATTGCCGATCAAAAAGTTGCTTTCCAGCCGCTACGTCTCCGGCGGGTTTCGAATCAAAGGCAGTGGCATTCCAGGAACGAATAGCTTTGGCTAACGTTTGCAGGTCTGCTTCGGGCAAAGCAAATCCCGGCATTCCACCGCGAGTTCCATTTTTGATAATGCTACTGATCTCAGTTACAGAGCGCGCTCGAAGGGAGCTTGTACCAATTAACCCTGGGCCTCGATCACCGCCTGTGGCACTATCTCCATGGCAGGAAGCACACGATTTGCGGAAGAGCGCAGGAATATCCTGAGCAACAGCAGGCTGAGTAACAAGGAATAGCGAAAAGGAAAATGCGAGGAGGAAATGGAAGGACATAGAAATAAGTTTTTCGCGCGCGGCTGAAATAGTTAGCCGCGCGCATTCAGTGGGAGAAGGAGTTAGCGGCCTTCGCTTGAAGGAGGCACAATGCCTTTCAAACGCAAATATACAGCCATATAGCCGTATTCTTCATTCAAGTGCGTGGTGTTTCCAACCAGCATTCCAAGCTTCGAACGCTCGCCACGCGGGGATTTCACCATCTCTACAGCCTTGGCATCGTTGAAGCCTTCAAAGGCCATATCACAGGACGCGAATGCTTCTTTCAAAGCAGCTACTAACTCAGCTTTCTTGGTCATCGTCTTTTCTGCCTGGCCTTGTTTCGCCTCTCCGGCAACTGTTGAACAGGTGCGCAGTGCGGAATCAGCAACGTGGCCAACCAACCCGCCGAACGAACGAATTTCTGGCACGGCCTTAAATCCGTAGCTTTCTTCAGGCATTTTTTCAGCCATTTTCGTTAAGTTGTTTTTGATGCCGTTGAATGCCTGTTTGGCTTCAGTGCTCAATGGGTTGCCCGATTGTGCGGACAGCATGCCCGATAGGGCGATTGCGAACATTGGAATAGCAATACGATTCATAGTTTCTCCAGTTAAAGACCTTTCGAGACCTTATGATTCTATCCCGAATTCGGTTGTCCGCGCACTGGAGTTGTCGCAAAAATAAGACACGAGATTAGACACACAAAATTCTTTGACGGAGAATTTGAAGCATGTTTACATCGCGTCGTACATTCACTCGCGAGTTCAAAGTGGCAACCTTTAAACGGCTGCAATCAGGAATTCCTAGCAGAGCGGCCCCCTTGACACCGACCCTATTCAGTTCTACACTGTGGGAGAAATGGCAAAAGGCGATAACCTCGGTGAATTTGAACTGTTGATTCTGGCGGCATTGATGATGCTCGGACAGAACGCATACGGCATGACCATCCACGAGCAAGTTGAAAAACTGGCTGAAGGAATTCGGTCCGTTTCACTCGGCGCTTGCTATACAACTCTCGATCGACTCGAACAGAAAGGATACGTGAAGTCGTGGTTCTCTGATCCGACTCCGGAGCGTGGCGGTCGAGCCAAACGCTTCTTCGAGATCACTGGGTCTGGCGAACTGGCGATGAAGGCTTCCTTAAAGTTATCTCGCAATGTTCTGAGCGGACTTGATGCGGTTGGAGGTGTGGCTTGAACCAGTGGATTTTACCGTTAGAAAGTTTGCAGAGTCTTGCTGGTGAATCGCTGTGCGTTTTAGATACACTTTCACCTTCTACGTTGGTGACTCTTGACGAGGATGGAGTGGTCCGATCAAGAGTCCTAAATGCCTATATTGGATTCGTTGACTTGGATCTTGCATCGAACGCTTTTCACCGCTATCACAAATTTGCCTTTAGCTTGGAAAAGTTAACGGTGCTTGAGCTGCACCATGAAGACATGGGGCACATACGACACGAAAAGCAGGAAGTCCGTCCCCCGATAAGTGCCGAATACCTCTTTTACTTCTTTCTCGACGCTAAGAATTGTGATGCACTCGTCGGCGACCTTGAAGCGAGGTATAAGCTCATGTACAAAAAGTTCGGCCATCGTCGAGCACAATCTTGGTATTGGAAAGAGGCGCTCTCATCCACTGGTCCGACCATATGGGCGTGGGTGAGGAACGTGCCCTGGAAGAAAACAGTTGCACTGCTAGGTGTAACGGTGAAGTTGTTTCAATCGATGAGTCGATGAAGTTGAGGACGGGACAACGAATGCAAGAGATTATCAAACCCAAGTGCCTGAATTTTCTGATACTTCTCTCATTTTTGAATGTATATGGGTACATAGTGATCGATATTCCAATTGGGCATAGCGGCTTATCGTTCTTTGAAATCATCTCACCCTTCACCTCTTTTGTCGCTGCTGTATTTTTCGCGTGTGTTGCTGGTGGAGGTTTCTTCATAGAACTTGTTTTGCTCCGGAGTATATTAAGCCTTAGGAAGGACGTAACCTTCCTGAATTCAAGCAGCGACTCCTCAAGCGAATGTTATGCAATTCGCGGAGACCTAGAAGAGCGCTACAATGCCATCCTGAACGCAGCAGGCAAATTCGTAGCGTCTAGCTGGTACACGAAGCAAATCATCACTTCTCTACCACCGATCATTTGGGCGGTCATGAAAAAACCACTGGCAGCGCTGGTGCGAAGGATTGGGTCGAAAGCTTCTGCAATTGATTAGGTATGAAGGAGAAGTATGGAGGGCAACTTTTTTGGATTCGATACCTGCGAACGGCTGAGACAACGTTATTTTGTCTTGTACAAAATCGCAACTGGCAAGGATACGAAACTTTTTCCTTCTATCCTTTCTCACTTATACGCTTTGTTTGTCTACGCATCCGTAGCAATTCTATTTACGCTCTTCTTTTGGATTGCCGTTGTGAGTTTCATATTGGGAATACTCTGCAATGCGCTCCACCTGGAAGATGTTTATTCCTTGTTCCTTGATTCGGACACGAGCGTGGCCCTTGTAGGAGACATTGAAGAACGGTATGATTTGATCGTTCAATCCGGCAAGTACGGAGCAACCCTTTGGTATATCAAGCAAGTAATTACTTCCCTGCCACCACTCATCTGGGCGGCGATGAAGAAACCTTTGGCTGCGCTGATCCGGAAGATTGGGTCTTAGTTAGCGCTCCTTGCCTTGACTGCCTAAAAGGCGCGCAATTGGTAAGACGAGACGAAGACGAATATTTAACTTTACCACCTGACTTCTCGTGGCAGAGCATTCATATAGCCTGCAAGCCACCAAAGCACCAAAGTCTAATCTTCCTTCTTGCCAGCGCTGAAAGAATACCTCACTCGTGAGTGATGCGCCACTGCTTGCCGTTCATTTCATGTGATTTGAGGCTTCAAGGAGTCCTTGCCTGATCTTCTTCGTAATGGCTAAGGTATCACACAGGATCAAAAGTACAACTTCACCCCGAACTGCACATACCTGGGCGCACTGTTGTTATACAGCGTCCCAAAGTTCGAGACATAAGAATTACGAAGTTGATATTGTTTGTACCCTTCAATTGTTCGAATATCGAACGTGTTGGCATTGGTTCCATAAAAGTTCGCTGATAGCGGAACGGTGAAAAAATTCGCTGGTAGCGCCCCGGTGGATCCGCGTTGCGCATTCACATTGCCGATGATCTGGTTGTATAAAACATTGCCAGGTGTTCCTGCCGTCCCGTTATAGATTGGCTGACTGTTGGCCTGTGCCCATGTTGTGTAGGCTGCTGTGGTTAACGTCCCGGCATTGGGCAGACCCATGAAATCTGCTCCACCACCATTGTTTGGATACACGGCAAAAGTGGGGTGGTTGAAGAGGTTCAAAGCATCTACGCGGAACTGCACGCGGCGCTTGCCTTCGCCGATTTTGAAATTCTTTTGCACGGACAAATCAAAGAATCGTTGGAAGGGTCCGCGGACGCCGTCTAACGTGCGAGGCGCATCGCCCAACTGGCCTACTGGTGGACGCATGAATGCTGAAGGATTTAGATACGGCTGGCAACCGGTGCCCACCGGGCATCTGCGCGAGTAAAGTGGATTCAGCAATGGCGCGGCAGAATTCATGTTAGGCCGGATGCTGTGGGTGAAGTCGCCTAACTGATTGGCCTCGGCAAGGTAAGGCGTGTATGGAAATCCACTGTTGAAACGCGAGAGACCACTTACTGTCCAGCCGCCCAGAATCAGATCCAATGGTTTCCATGCGTTGCGCATAAAACGTTGCCCACGGCCAAGGGGTAAGTCATAGATCGCTGTAACACGGATTAAGTGGCGCTGGTCGTAAGTAGAAACGGAACGGTCGTTCTGCCTTGTGCCTCCGAATAACACCTGTCCACCTACTTGGCCGCCTACGGCACTTAGAATTCCTTTGTCACCACCGGCGCTGGAACCGGTATCGATTGATTTGGCCAAAGTGTAATTCGCCGTGAAATTCAAGCCTTTGCCGGCACGATGCACCACGTTGATGTAACCCGCATGACGGATGCTATTGCCGGTGGCATTGTACCACTGATAAAGCGTGGAAAAGCCCAGATAAGGGCTGCCCAGTGAACCATTTTGCACCGTGAGGGTTGTGCCGATAAAGGGATTTCTGCGGCCAAGAGGATCGGGAATAGTGGCCCCAGTATTGATATTCTGCGCCAATTGCGCGCTGAGCATGGCGGAGTTTTTGGGGTTGATATTTTCCTGGCCCATGAACAAATGAATGCCCATGGATCCTGTGTAAGTGGCCTCCACAGTTGTATTGTGATTGGCCTGCCAACTAACCGTGAAGTTCCAATTGTTGACGTACGGGGTATGATAATTTTGCGCAACCGCATAGCCACCAATGGACGCCTGATAGTAAAGACTGTTTAGATAAACCAATCCATCTGCTGGAGGACCGCTTGATCCAAACACTGCGCCTGTTGGAGTTGAGGGCGTCAGCACCGGCGGATTTTCGCCTAATCGCAGAACGTTTTGAGGGCGCGCTGTGGCAGACGGAACGGTGGAGGGGAATGCAGAATTGGCGCTGAAGTCGGGCTGCGGTAATTGCGTGAACCCGCTGATGGGTGCGTGCGAAATTCCATAACCGCCGCGGATCACAACGCGATGCCGGCTTAAGAATTTGGGCTGCCAGGCAAAGCCGAAGCGTGGTTCAAACTCCCTGTATTGTGGTGGGGTGAGGTACGGTGAGTTACCACCCAGTCCAGAGAAGGCGAATGGAGGAACGGACACTGAGCTTACAGTTTCACCATTAGCCAGCGCCAAGGGGGAAGCCAGCGGGAACTGCTTTGCCAAGTCCGGCCGGAACACACCCTGATTGCCGTATTTTTCAGTGCGCGGTAACGATAGGTTGTAACGTATGCCAATGTTCAAAGTAAGATCGCGCCTTACCTTCCAATCGTTCTGCAAGAAAGCTGCTCCAGAATTCCAGCGGTAGTAATAAGGCACCTGCACGTTGCGCATAGTTACATTGCCATTGATAACTCCCAGCATGAAGCTGGCCCAGGGTGAACCGCCTGTACCGTTCCCGGTGCCGTTGGAATTCGTCTGAAGTCCGCTAAATGCGTAGATGCCGCCGAAAGCACCATAGAGCGGCAATACGTTTTGCCGCGCATGAGAAATGTCCACCCCGAATGTGAGGTTCATTTTTCCTGCTGTTTTATAAACAATGTCTGTGAGTGCGTAGCGTTCTTCCTTGTTTTCTGCCTGCGTGGAACCAGCCCCGCCGAAGCCTGTTGCGGTGCTGCCTCCGCCTCCTGCCGATGAGCCGGGGAACAATCCGCTGAACGTTGGGATACCGCCTTTGGTGATGGACGGCAGGCCCAGTTCCGTGTTCAGATTGGCACCCTTATATGGATCCCATTGAGGATCTATGGTTGAGCTGAAACGGCCACGGGTGTAGTTTAAACGGAGGTCATTCATCATGGTGGGTGAGATGGTGTGCGTGTCAGCCAGCATCGCCTGACGAGCCCAACTGTAAGCTGCGCCGTTGTTAGTAGGACTTACTGGAGTGCCTTGAATTTTGACAATCGGCGTAGCAGTGTAGCGGCCATACATGCGGTTTTTGGATGAGATTGTATGATCCACCCTGAGTGTGTAGCGAGTTTCATCCTGCATTAACTGCCGCGGTGAATATATGTTGGAGACGCCGCCATTGGCGTTTAGGTAATAAGCTGCGGCGGGGTTGATGTACTGCAGCGCCTTTTGTGCTGTTGTATCCAGCATGGTTTTGGGGATGACGTTGCCAGGAAAGGGAAGGAAAGCAGTTTGACCTGCTGCGATGGTGTTGGGTGTGAACTGGTTTCCAACCAAATTGTATTGATTGTAGATAATGCTGTCGTTCACAGTAAGTGCCGTGGCGGGGGCGATCCCGGCGAATTGCTGCACCACACTCTTGGGGAGCCAGCCGCTGGGAGTGTTGAGTACATCACTGAAATCACCCTGCCTCATGGCTTCTGTTGGTAGCACTCCAAACTGATCCAAATGATCGCGGCGGTAGAAGGGTTCAATGGCTCCAAACCAGAACGTTTTATTCTTGCCGTTGTAAAGTTTTGGGATGTACACCGGTCCACCGGCGGCCAATGAAAACTGGTTGTATTTCAGTGTGGGCTTGCTGCGGTTAGCCGTTGCCAACGTGAAGGGGGCAGCTGCGAAGGACGGGTTGCGGTTGTACCAAAGTGCGGTCCCCGAAACCTGGTTGGTCCCCGATTTTGTGGTGACGTTGATTACGCCTCCGCCGGTGTTCCCATATTGCGCCGAGAAGGCAGAGGTTTGCACCGTGAACTCCTGCACCGTTTCCGGCGAAAAACTCACCATGGTGCGGCCCAGGCTAACGCCGGTGTTGTTGGTGCCATCGGCCATGATTTGCGTGCTCATGGGGCGCCCACCGCCAACCGTTAGACCGCAGCCAGGACATGTGGTAACACCTACCAGGGCAGGGTTTTCCGTTCCAGCATCGCCACCAACATTGGGCAGCGTCAAAGCCAGGTCAAGCACGCTGCGGTTGGCAAGCGGGACATCCTGAATTTCGCGTTCTGTGACAGTGGAACTCAACGTACCCGATTCCGTATTCACCGTGGTTGCATCTGCACTGACGGTGATTTTGGTATCTACTGATCCAGTTTGCAGAGCAATGTTCACCGTGGTGTTGGTGGCCGTATCCACTTTGGCATTCTCAATCACCGTCTTCTTAAAGCCAGGAGCTTCCACCTCAACCGTATAGCGAACGGGTTCCAGGTTGGCAACCAGAAAGCTGCCGGTGCTGTTGGTGACCACTTTCCGGACTTCGCCAGTACCGGAGTTGGTGATGGTTACAGTAATGCCGGAAATGATGGCTTGGGTTTGATCTGTAACAGTTCCGCTGATGCTGCCGCGATTGGTTTGTGCAGACGCTGCGATTGCAGTGAGTAGAAAAAATGAAAGTACGCGTTTCACGAGATTGCCTCTGGTTGACCTTGAACTGGCTTAAGTGTATCTATATTGTTTAAGCGTTGGGTTTACACTCAGCGAAACGGGTACTCTAGCAGCCCTTGGTTTTATTGTATCCGCTGGCAAACCGAGGACAGCCAACGAAATTCCGCGCCAAGAACATTGTTTGAATACAGGTGTTTCCGGTACGCGGAAATTCGAAGGCAGTCCCCGGTTTTCCGATCTGAGGATTAACGCCACGGGCTGCTAGGTCATTTCCTATGTGGGGGTTGGTTCGCATCCGCGACGCACGTGCTATGAGACCACCGTACCTAATCGAGTCAAGGGACGATTTCAGGCTTCATTTCCTTGAGGTGCTCACATCTTGCAATCTAGCTCGGTTGAACCAACGAATTGATTGCGGACGTGCGACATCTGTATATGTTTTGACCAAAATCCGTCGTCTTGAGAAATTTGTTGACCCAATTCCGGGCCCAAATGCGAGAAGTGACCGGCACTGCGGTAGGTAAAGAGGTGTTATAGCAGTGTCCCTTTTAATTTATCCTTTTAATGCTTTTAATTCCTAAAAGCGGTCAAGCACTTTAACTCGAAAATGATTAGCCACTTATGTGTCATATCCCTGTGATCTCCCAGTCAAGTGGTACAATCCTGAGGGACATACTTCCTTTCGCAAAAGGCATACCCGCATTATGAAATCTCTTCTTCACTTCGGTTCCGTTGTACTTGCCGTATCGTGCCTCTACGGCCAGCCAGCTAACCAGGCGAGTCACTCCTTGTACAGCTCTTATTGGTCGACGGATGACGGCTTTGAGTCGGTTGTCAAACTTCGTAACAATTTGGCGAATTTTCCATTGATCGTCACCCCCCGGTGCTTTACCGCGCCGACTGTTCATTTGTTGAGTTGTCTGCAATAAACCTGCCACCCAACGGAAGTGCATCTCTGGATGTTGGCGCTGAATTGGCGGCCCACCGATTGCCGATTGAAGCGGAGGGCAGTTTTTTGTTTCGGTATGCAGTCCGTATTGCTCACGCGCTCTCAGCCGAGACCTTAATTACTAATGAAGAGCATTCACTGGCGTACACGATCCCTTCGTACGAAGACAGGCCTTCATCAGCCAAGCAATTCCTTACATGGTGGAAGCCCTCCTCTAAATCTGAAGTCTATGCTGCATTGCAGAATACTTCGGACTACGAGATTGTAGTTCAAGCGAGTGTTCGTATGGGAGGCGTCCGCTCTGTGTTGAAAGAGACTCGGTTGAGTTCTCATCAAATCAAAACGATGAGTTTCCCCGACGACCTGGATCCTGCGGGCAAAGCTGCGTGGGCCTCAAACGAAGTTGGCGGACTTGAATTGACCATGGCAGGGCCAGTGGGTGCATTGAATATCTCCGGCTGGGTGGAGGACGAGGCTCTGGGGTTCTCCACTATGCTCAGCTTCCACGATCCGGCGATGGCCGCTAGCAATGAACTCATAGGGACTCAGGTTTTGCTGGGACAGCAGACCGCTTTGAAGCCAGTTGACGTAGTCATGTTCTCGCGTCTGGTTCTTCGAAATGTGACAGAGGAACCGGTTAGCCTGCATGCAACGTTTTTCTATGAGATGAATGGAACACAAGGGCAATTACTACTTCCGCTGACTTCCCTTGCGGCACAGGAAATCAAGAGCGTCGAACTGAATTCGCTCCAGCGTGACGGCTTGATTCCCGCAGGTGTCCGCAGCGGATCTGTGAGAGTCGAATATGTCGGCGCCAATGGGGCTGTCATGGGCCGTGTCTTTTCGATTTCCAACGATGGAACGCTCGGACTTTATACTGCGTTGGAGTCGTTTGCCGGGCCGGGAGGCAGCGGGGTTTACTGGACGATTGACGGCGGCTGGAACACGCTGATCACCGCCACAAATTTCGGGCAGAAGACGGACCAAATGAACCTGACGCTCACCTATCCGAACGGAGTGTTTCAGTTTCCTGCTATGACCTTGGCCCCGATGCAATCGATTACGTTCAACTTGAAAGAGATTGCCTCGGGTGCTGTACTGGACAGGGACGGCCACAAGTGGCCCGT
>JAYTTF010000020.1:0-35487 GCA_043745195.1 Bryobacterales bacterium
TTCGGCCGCAGTTCGCCTACTCCAGTTTCACCTTTTTCAGGATCATCTTGTATTGGAATTAACTCCGGTTTCAGGATCATCTTGTATTGGACAATTCTGTTTAGCAGCGCTGAGGTCGGCACTCGTTATACTACAAGGATGCGAGTTGGAATCATTGGCACGGGCGCTATTTCGAATATGCATGCCCGCGCGCTAAAAAACATTGGCTATGAACTGACGGTTTGTACCGATGTGTTCCCCGAAACGGGAAAGAAGTTTGCTGACACCTACGGGTGTGAATTCGTCCCTACCTACGAAGAGGTCTGCCGTCATCCCAAAGTGGACTACGTGGACGTCTGCACTTTTCCTGATTTCCGTTTGCAGCCGATAGAAATTTGCGCGCAATCGAAGAAACATGTGCAGGTGCAAAAGCCAATTGCCGTCTCCATGGAAACGGCGCACAAGATGGTGGATGTGGCCAAAGCGGCCGGAATTATTCTGGGCGTGGTGAGCCAGCACCGGTTCGACGATTCTTCCAGGTTTTTGAAAACGGCAATCGCGGCCGGAAGACTGGGGAAGATTATTCAGGCTGACGCCTATGTGAAGTGGTTTCGATCAGCCGCCTACTACTCGCGTCCGATCAAAGGAAGCTGGGCAACGGAAGGCGGTGGGGCGATGATCAACCAGGCCATCCATCAAGTAGATGTGTTGCTTTGGCTGGTTGGCAAAGTGAAAGAAGTGGTCGGCTTCTGGCAATTGGGGGCGCTGCACAAAATTGAATCTGAAGATGTGGTTAACGCCATGCTCCGCTTTGAAGATGGGGCCACGGGCGTAATCACCGCATCCACCGCGATGTGGCCTGGCTACAGTGAACGCGTGGAAATTCATGGCACTAAGGGCACTGCAATTATTACTGGTGATAAGTTGACTAGTTGGGATGTGGAGGATGATTCCGGCCCGGCCGCGCCGGTGGAACAATCCGTCTTATCCGGTGCCAGTGACCCAATGGCAATTCCATTAACACCATTCGAGCGGCAATTTCTTGATTTTGGCAATGCATGCAAAACGGGCGGCAATCCCCTGGTTTCAGGCGAAGAAGGACTTAGGGCGCTGGAGCTGGTGATGGCCACGTACCTTTCGTGCCGGGAGCACCGCATCGTCGAGTTGGGGAAATAACGGACCATGCATAGTGTTCGTGTACCTGCATCCAGCGCCAATCTGGGCCCTGGTTTTGATGCCTTGGGGCTGGCTCTTGGAGTTTGGCTGGAATGCCGCTTTGCACCTGCACAGAAATTGGAAATTCACGCCTTCGGACGCGATGCGGCAATGATTGCGCCTGGGGAGAATAACTTCATTTGGCAAACGGCATTGCAAGTGGCGAAAGATGCTGGTGGGCAGTTGCCGCCGGTTTACCTGGAAATCCATAACGACATTCCGATTGGCAAAGGCATGGGATCCAGCGCGGCAGCTTTGACGGCTGGAGTAGTAATTGCTGACCAGTTGTTGGGGCTAAAGTGGAAGCCTGCGCGGATTCTGGATGAAGCTGCCAGGATTGAGGGCCATCCCGATAACGTTGCGGCTTGTGTGCTGGGATCGATTGTTGCCAGTGCGATTGATGCTGGAGGAGTTGCCCGGGCAGTCCGGTTGGAATTGCATCCCAGTTATGGCGTGGCCATTATTGTTCCGGATTTCATTCTGCCGACGAGTGAGGCTCGGCAGGTACTTCCACAAACCTATTCCAAAGCTGATGCTATTTTCAATGTTCAGCGTAGTGCGCTGTTGATTGCTGCGCTTACTACCGGGAAGACTTCAGCGTTTCCGACTGCGCTGGAGGATCGGATGCATCAGCCGTATCGGGCGCGACTGGTTCCGGGGTTGGAGCAGATTTTGAAACTGCGCGCGCCAGGATTGCTGGGTTGCGTTTTGAGCGGGGCCGGGCCATCGATCCTGGTTTTTTATGAGCGAGGCCATGAAGGTGTTTGTGAGCATGTGAAGCAGATATTTCAGCATTACGGGCATGCTTCGGAAATTCTTTGGACGGAGATTGCCAAGAACGGATTTGAGTTGAAGACGGGGGCAGGCGAATGAAGAACATTGATGCTTGGATGGAATCGTTAGGATTGAAGGCGACTGATCCGGGGGATGTTCCCAGTTCGGCAAAACGATTTCCCGATGGGGCACAGTATCGGATTGAGATTCCGTCGACAGAAGGCCCTAAGGCGCTGGCGGCGGTGATTGCGGAAGCGAAGGCTCGTAAAGTGATGGTGCATCGGGTGAGCCAGGGGAGCGGCATTATGCTGCTTACCGATGGCGAGATCCGGGAAATGATGAAGCTGGGACGGAAGCATAAAATGGAAGTGAATCTGTTTCTGGGTCCGCGCGCGAGTTGGGATACAGGGGCACAGGCGATTTCCGCTGCAGGCAAATCGATCGCACTCAGTATGCGCGGGGCTAATCAACTGGCACAAGGCGTGATGGATACAGTTCGCGCAGTGGAGTTGGGATGCCGGAGTGTTCTGATCAGCGATATTGGGTCGCTGGCTGTGACTTCGCAGTTGCGCAAGGCTGGGAAGTTGCCAAAGAATCTGATCATTAAAACTTCGGTGATGATGGCACCGGCGAATCCGGCCAGTGCCAAGGTGCTGGAAGATTTAGGGGCCGATACCATCAATGTGCCTTCTGATTTGTCGTTGGCGCAGATTGCTTCGATACGTGCCGCCATCAGCAAGCCGATTGATTTTTATGTGGAAGCCCCGGACACGATTGGCGGGTTTATTCGGTATTACGACATTGCTGAATTGATCCGGGTGGCTTCACCGATTTATCTGAAGTTCGGTCTGCGGAATTCGCCGGACGTTTATCCTAGCGGAACGCATTTGGAAAGTACGGTATTGGCATTGAGCCGGGAGAGGGTGCGTCGGGCGCAGATTGCTTTCGAGTTTATCGGCAGACTTTGTCCAAAGGCTGTGATGTCAGCTATGGGTGCTGCGGACCTGGGTATTCCTGAATAACTATTTTGCTAATTCACGGCGAATCTGTTGATCGGCTGGGTAGGCGAAACACAGAACAATTCCATCTTCTTCAGTTTCGGGCAAAGAATAGGTTTTCAGCAAAGTTTTTGCGGCATCCTTGTTCCCTGCCCTGTACAGTGCAATTGCATGGAGGTCCTTCCAATACGATTCCTGCAAGGGGTTCATTTTGGCGCGGACTTGTTCCAGGAATTGGGCCGCTTCGGTAAACTGATTTGATGCCAACATTCCAATGGCGGCGATGGGCTGGCCATTCATCCGCTGCTTCCAGACTTCAGCAGATGCATTGGGTTGCGCAAGCAATGCGGCAATCGCTACGGCATTGCGCTGCTGAGGGGCGGCGGGAAGAGCCTGAATGGCCTTTTGTGCGTATTCGGAAGCTTTGGGTTGATTGCCTTCATTCCGTTCCCAGATGCTGAGTTGCGCCCAAGCGACGGGGCTCATTTTTTGATTGGCGAACTCCAGTAGGCGGGTTTTGGCATCGGCATGCTGACCGGTTAGATAGAGCCATTGTGCTTCACGAAGTGGAACGAACGGGTCATTTTTGCTTTTCCTGAATGCAATGAATTGGGAATAGATCTTGTTCGCTCCGGCAAGATCACCGGCACGCAGACGAGACCAGGCAGCTTTGCGCATGGTAGCTCCTCCGAAGGCCTCCGGCTGTTTTGCAAAGCCGGCAAGGAAGGCAACTTCGGCTTCGGCGAACTTGCCTTGCAGGTAGAGAATTTCACCGAGTGAGTCAGACGCGTTGGGATCCTCTGGCAACAGAGCTCGATATCTTTCAATGCTTTTTTGGGCATTGGCGAAGTCTCCCGCAAACGCTTCGGCGTAGGCTCTGGAATTCCACAATTGAGGAGAGTCCGGAAGAATATCTGTGGCTATGCGGTACCACTCCATTGCTTTTGGAAGAAGCCTTGCGGCAACGGCGAAATTGGCAACTTGGGAGGCCGACTGGCCATTTGCGGGATATTGACGGGCGACAGCTTCCAGTGCGGCCAGCCGCTGGACAGGTGGGGCTTCTGCCGGCATGGAGCGCAGGCTAATTTCGGCGAGTTCCAATTGCGGAATCGCTTTTTGCGCGGCTGCTATTTTGCCGGATTCGATGGCACCTTGGGCATCGCCTTGAAGGCGTTTCTGATCGATCAATTCAATCCAGGCCAAACCAAAGGCCGGGTCCACCGTGGTGGAGGTGGTCAAGAAAGAGATGGCCTGTGGAATGGAAGGTGCTTGCAGTGCATTGCCAAAAGCTTCCATAGCTTTGACGTTCTGCGTAGGCATGGGGCGCAGAGGAAGTTCGAGCTGAGCAGAAATTTGAGTAACAAGACTAACCGGATCCTTGGCCCGGGCAAGAATGGTGCGGCGGGCTTTGCCGGTATCCGTTGCGGTAAGGTTTACGGTGGCGCGAAGTTCCCCATTGCGGATGCTGAAATAGCCGGTGAGCAGCGTGGTAGCGCCCATTTGCGGTGCTTCGGTGGTGTTGCGAAGAACCTGCGCAACTGCTTTAGGGGTTCCCAGAATCTGAGCCTTCCACAATTGTGGAGCGGCGGCAGAAAGCCAGTTCCAACGCGAATCACCCGTAAGATTGTCGAACGAAACAATACCCACGCGTTCGATTGCAGGAGGAGTTTCCTTCCAACAGGAAGTTTGGAGAATTGCAGTGAAGAGAACTAGATTGATTAAAAAGGTTCGATAGCTACAGGACACGCGTCTCCATCGTCATCAGTTGCTGAAACTCCGGTAGATCCTTAAGGCTGGCGAACTCCGGCTCTTCCATGAATTTCTTCTTTTCCTTGAACCCTTCTTCCAGTGCCTTGCGGATGTATCCTAAAGCTCGTTCGTGAGCACCTGCTTTGGCATATGTTTTAGCCAGGTAATAGTGAAACTTGGCGCGTTCATTAACAGTTCGTTCCTGTAAGAGGACTCCGTTGGAACCCCGGTGTTCAAAGACTTCAGGATCGAGTTCCAACGCCTTTTGATAGTTCTTGAGAGCTTCCTCATATTTTTTGCGGGCGAAATAGGCAGTGCCCAGGTTGCTATAGATAGAGGCCGAAAGTGGGCTGATCTTCAGAGCTTTCAAATAGTAGTTAATGGCCCGTTTGTAACTTTTCTGAGCGTAGTAGGCAGTACCCAAATTGTTGATGGCTTCCGAATAGGAGGGGTTGGCCTTTACGGAACGCTCGTAGTATTTGCGAGCACTGTTTGTATCCGTCAGCTGGTGATAGGCAATGCCGGTTTTGTTCAATAGGATAGCGGAATCCTTAGGGCCCTGGAGATAGATCTCAATGGCTTCGCGGTACTCCTTGCGGGCCATTAAAATGTCGCCACGCATTTCGGGAGTCAACTGGGCCTTGGCTTCAGGCTGTTGCAGACCTGCTTTATTGTCTGTGGCAAAACTTGTCGAGACAGAGAAGGAAACAGAGACAATCAAGATGTAAGCGATGATACGGAAGTTCATGACGCACGCCGCTCCTTTTAGCTTCATTCTAGCTCCAATATTTGTGCTGGTGGGGGACGGCTATTTGAAGATGTCCTTGATTCGCCCGAATAGCCCCTTGTGTTCCTTGGGAGCTTCATCGGTTTGCGGTGCCTTTTCCGATCCCGCCGGCTGTTGGGTGACTTTCACATTCTTACGTGCAGTCTTCGGAACATCACCCGCAACGTCCCGTTGAACCTGGTCTGGTGTATCCCATGAGGACACTTGAGCCACCGCGCGGCTGCCACCATGCAGAGTGCAGGTTTCCAGTGGTTGAGAGCCAGTGATGAAAACTTCGGAGGTACGGGTTGGACAGGAATCGGTGGCTAGTTGGCCCGTGGCAGGATCAATATTAACAGTGACTATGCCGTCAGGGGCATTGAAATAACTCACCCCCCGATATTCACGGTGTTGATGGGCGCGCTTCATGAATTCGGTCCAGATGGGGAGAGCGGATTGAGATCCGTCCAGATCGAGTGACGCATTGTCGTCAAAACCCACCCAAACAACGCAAATCAGTTTGGTGGTGAATCCAGCAAACCAACCATCCTGCCCGGTACCGGTTTTCCCGGCTGCGGGTAAGCCGAATCCACGGGCGCGAACTCCAGCTCCTGTGCCCGAACGTAGCACTTCTTCCATAAGATTCACCATCAGATAATTGACGCGGGAATCGAGTACTTGTTTGTGGATGGGTTTGCCTTCAAAGAGCTGTTGCCCCTTTGCATCTCGGATAGTTTGAATCCAATACGGCTTAGAAAATTGACCGCGATTGGCAAAAACACTGTAAGCACCAGCAGCTTCAATGGGAGTCACTTCGTAGGAACCGAGTGCTACGGATGGAGTGCCACGAACGTTGCTTCCCATTCCAGCCTGCTTCGCCAGTTGAGCCACTGTACCGTAGCCAACAGATTGGGCTAACTTGACGGCTGGAATGTTCATTGATCTGGCTAATGCCTGACGAAGGGTAACCGAGCCATAGGAAGCCTGATGATAATTGGAAGGTTCGTATGCTTTGCCGTCATACCAGAAAGTGGTTGGTTCATCGACGATCATACTGGAGGTTGTAAACAACTGATTGGGAGCAGACTGGAGCGCGGTATTCAGTGCTGCCGCATAAACGAAAGGTTTGAAAATAGAGCTAGGTTGCCGTTTTGCTAAGGCATGGTTTAGTTGGCTGGTAGCGTAATTGCGTCCGCCGATTAGAGCTTTTATCTCGCCAGTTTGAGCATCCATAACAACAAGGGATACCTGGGGAGGGCCGGGATTTTTCTTCTTCCGTTTGTCAACGACTTTGTCCACTTCCATCAACCCAAGTCGAATCGCTTCGGCAGCATCTTTCTGCAAATCCATATCAAGCGTGGTGTGAATCCGGTAGATAGAATTAGTGAAATCGTGCTCGCTGAACTGCTTTTCCAACTCCATGTTAACGAGGTCAATGAAGTAGGCTGAATCACTGGATCCGCTGTTGCCGCGAACCACTTTCATTGGCGCGGCGCTGGCTTGAGCGTAGTCATGATCGTTGATATATCCGTTTTCACGCATCATGGAAAGAATAATGTTGCGCCGCTTCAAAGCACGTTCGGGGTAAGTGAAAGGGTTGGTATAGCTTGGGCGTTGATTCATGCCCGCTAGAGTGGCTGCTTCAGGAAGAGTGAGTTCCCGGATGTCTTTCCCAAAATACGTTTGCGATGCTTCAGCAAAGCCTCGAATTCCGAAGCTACCAAGGTGGCCCATATCGGCCACTTGATTGGCGTAATAGGCAAAGATTTCTTCCTTGGTTAGTTTCCATTCCAACTGGATGGTAATCAGAGTTTCAGAAATTTTGCGCTTCCAGGTTTTCTCACGAGTGAGAAACATATTCCTGGCAACCTGCATAGAAATGGTAGAGGCGCCTTCGCTGTGCCTACCGGAGCGAATATCGACGTAGGCCGCTTTGACGATTCGTAAAGGATCGAAACCGGTGTGCTGGAAGAAGCGTTTGTCTTCGGCGGAAATGGTTGCGTCTACTAAGACTTTGGGAATATCTTCGTAACGGACAACACGGCGTTTTTCGCGCTTTTGATCGAAAATATTGGTGAGAAGTTCCGGCTCCAATTGGTATATGTTTCGAGGAGTATTGTCGCGAAGGGAAATGATTTCTTTAACTTTTCCCTGATCGATCTTGATCACAGCACCATCGTTTTCAAAGAAAGAATCAGGACCGGGGAAGATTTCAATAGCACCTGGGCGAACGTTGTACCAACCCATACGATTGGTTTTCGATTCGCCGTAGCCGGCGTTACGAACCTGACCGAGAATTTCCTGTGTAGTGGTTTGATCGCCAACATGGATTGATTTAGGCGATGCGTAGATTCTGGAGGTTGTGGTGTATGGGCCGCGAGCCAACGTCTCGTCTATCATCCTGGAGTGGGTGACCCAGAAGTACGAAAAAATGATGAGGCAAATCAGGAACAGACCAGCCAACACAGCCATCGCATATCGAAATGCAGGCATAGCCAAAAGGTCCACGAAGAAGGTCTTGGGGGGCGGTTTACGAACGACAGGTTTCGCCATTAGATCCTGTTTTTATTGTCTCAAGAATTTCACGCTTACCGGATAGGTTGAATAATCAATTCGTCAGGGCAACTTTCCCGTACGCCGCGACCGCAAGCACGGAAATTGAGATCCTTGGTGAAGCAGACGTCCACTTCCTGAAGGAAGCGGCCACTGCATGTGATGCCAAGCATGTCTGGCGATAGGCCAGTGTTGGAAGCCACAAACTTGGTTTTGATGGCCGCAGGTGAAGTGCGGACGGCTGCGCGAGGAGATTCGTAATCTTTCGGAATGCTCAATTTGCCCCTGGCTTGCTTCACTGTTTGAAAATATTTCTCCTGACCCAAGCCACTGCAGGTTCCGTGTTTTTCATATTCATGACGGATAAGTTTCTTGCTGGGCATTAAGGGCAACATTTGTTGTATCAGGGCCGGGCTGACGCTGGCATCACCGCCACAGGACTGGGGCCATCCCCGAGGATCGTATTGGGGCCAGAGCCCATGCACCACAAAGTTATATTGGCGGGAGCCGCCGCATTGTTCTCCATCATGCTCACCGGCTGGAGTGGAGCAATGTTGTGGTGACCAGGACAGGCTTAGAACGTAGAAATCAAAATCTCCAGCGGTTCCCCTGGGAGAGTTTCTATCGCCTTTGGATTTCCGGGATCTGGCTTCGGGTTCCTTCCCTTCTGATTGGCTAGCGATAGGATCTGGCTTGGAAGCATTTGCATGCAGTTCCGATTGAGTATGCGTTGCGCCTTCGGGATGGAGGGCGCAACTTTGTAGGAAGAAGGCTGTAGAAACAAGTAAAAAGCTAACAGGAACACAGGATGAGTTCATTGGTCTCATCGTACTACGAAACTTCCAGCTTTACATACAAAGGCAACTGTAACTATTTATACTTGCGAAGCACGGCCAGAACGCGCCCTTGAATGAAGACATTGTCGAGAGGAACACGGATGGGTTCCATGGAAGCATTGGCCGGTTGGAGTCGGGCGACGCCATCGGCTTCGCGATAAAATCGTTTCAAAGTTGTTTCGTTTCCATCGACAAGGGCAACCACAATTTCCCCATCACGCACACGGTCGGTCTTTTCAACCAGGACGAAGTCGCCATGCATAATGTGGTCGTCTATCATCGATTCACCGCGAACCTGCAGCGCAAATGTGCTTTCGTTACCCAGGAAGTCGCCAAAACTCAAAGTTTCCTGTTGCTGTGCAGCGTCAACGGGTAAACCTGCCGCAATTTTCCCGGCTAATGGGACTTCAAACCTTTGAGTCTGAGTTGCTACAAATTTGGCTCGCTTGTGCTGGGAAACATAATCTGCGGAAACATCCAGGGATCGGCTTTGATTGAAGCCGCGTTTCAAATATCCACGGCCTTCCAAAGCTGAGATGTGTTTATGAACGGTTGCTAACGAGGCCAATTTGAGGCCTGCTGCAATTTCCTCGAAACTAGGCGAGTAGCCATTGTCTTCCACAAAGTTGACAAGGAAGTCGAGAACCTCTTTCTGTCGCGGAGTAAGTGCCATAGGATTTGATAACCATCATAGGCGAACAAAATACGAAAATCAAGCACTTTGTATAGAACGTCTAGAACTAAGGTTTTTTTTACTTAACTCTTAACCAAAAAGTCTGTCATGATGGTAATAAGGAGGGCACTTTTTGCCCTTGAATAATTCAGTACCGATCTCTATCAAGTTGCTTTTTAAGGAATTCGTTGTTGACAAGTCCGACCTGGAGCAGCACTTCCCCGGCCGCTATACGATTCGTCAGACCATTCCCATGCGAACCGCGCGTTTCACACCGGTGCTTTCCGATGAAGAAATAGGCAAGATGGAAGAACTTGCTAACCGCTACTACGAGCGAAACCGCTAAGAGTCGTTCCGCTAAGGTCAACATTTCACCCATAAATTGATACTATGGGGTCTCAGTGAATAAATACGTTATTTGTGGCCCACAAGGTTCTGGTAAAGGGACCCAGAGCGAACGTTTATGCTCGGACTATGATTTTGTCCATATCTCGATTGGCGAAATTTTCCGTTGGAACGTAAAACATCACACTAAACTTGCAGCTAGAATCAGGCGAATTACCGATGCTGGTTTACTTGTGCCCGATGACATTGTTGAAGACGTAGTGAGCAAGAGGTTGGACCAGCACGATTGGAACTACGGTTTCGTTCTGGATGGATTTCCTCGAACACGTTCGCAGGCAGAATATTTGTTCGAGAATTGGGACATTGACAAAGTTATCTATCTTGATATTCCAGATCAGGTCATATTCGATCGAGTCATGTACAGGGCAAAAATGGGCGAGGGTAGCGGCTTCACCAAACGCGCTGATGACAACGTGGAATCGTTGAAGGTGCGGTTGCGGGAATATTACGAAAAAACAAGCCCGCTGCTTGAGTTTTACGAAAGGCGAAATCAATTGCTTACCTTGGACGGCAATCGCGATGTTGACGACATCTACCTTGATATCCGTAGACTGTTAGGATTGCCTGAGCCGCGAAAAAAACGTTAGTTAGCCCAAAGGCCGCTTCGGCGCGGCGCAATGCATTGGAAGAAACAAGCAGTGGTTTCGCCGAAGCGAGTCCGTTTTGCGCTTGTATCTTAGGATCTCTCCAGAGATCCGAAACGGAATTTGATTACCCCGGGCGACTGCGCTACCGGGCTTGAGTGAAAAACCCGTGGGACAGATAGCAGCGCCGGACTGGATTTCGGACCCCAGCCTGCATCGGGCACAAATCGCCCATAAGAATGCGAATGGGTCCAATGCAGAAGAAAAACGAATTGATTGAGATTGCTTTCGCGATGATCAAGAGCGTTCACTTCAGCCTAGAAACGGCAGTTGAAAGCCGTAACCGGCACCCTGTCTGTCCAATTCGTGAAATCCGGGACGGGGTGCAATTCTTTTGCAAGTCTTCCGTAAGCAGAACATCTTCATTGAATTGCAGCCCCGTCCCGGATTTTGCAGCCCTCCGCACCTTACGGGAGTTGATCTATGGACGGTGCTTCAACTGCTGTTTTTGGATTATGGTGAAGCACTTCGCGTGCGCAACCGCTTCTGGATCAGCCACCTAGTGTTACCCATCTAACTCAACTGCCGTTTTTGGGTTCATGTTTCAACTTCGCCCAACTTTGGAAACCGTATTCCTGGGCTCTCACCCAATGTGCATTTGCTTAAGTTGCTGGCTTCGAGCCGAATAGCTGCACGGCCGCGCTGTCTCCATCGCGGAGTTGGAGCAATAATTCTTTGGCATGTTTTGAAGTTGTTCAGCGATGGATTTTCCGAAAAACGAAAAGTGGAATCTGACATAAAGATCCCGAAGATCGAAACTTGTCCAACAAAACAACTCGGTGGGCTCGGCTCTCGTCCCCGTAATGGCTATGTCAACATCCACTCATTCACTCGTCATAAAAGTGGTAATAGAATAGGATATGAGACTCAGGGTACACACATTACTCCTTTCCCTTATCTTCGGTGGCATCTCCGCATTCCCTCAATCAGAAGTCGGCGGCGCTACCCTCAATGGAACTGTTACTGACCCGTCTGGTGCCGCAGTGGCCAACGCCAAAATCACTGCAACCAAGGCTGACACCGGACAATCCCGTTTGATTGAATCCGGTCAAGCCGGAAACTATACGCTTGTCCGTTTAACTCCGGGCCGTTACGATCTAACCATCGAGGCTCCTGGTTTCAAAACAGTGAAGCGCCCCGGTATTCTACTCGCCATCGGCGCAGTTGCCACTTTCGATATTGCCCTTGAAGTGGGTGCCACGCAAGAGACCGTGAATGTTACCGCCGAACTCCCGCTGGTGGAATCCACACGTTCGCAAACCTCCACCGCAGTGAATGAAAAGTTCGTTCGCGACCTTCCCATCAATGGCCGTAATTTCCTCGATTTCACGATACTAACCCCAGGGGTTGTGCGCGATCCGCGCGGTGGCGATCTTTCTTTCGCCGGTCAACGCGGCACATCCAATAGCCTTCTGGTGGACGGTGGAGATTCCAATAATTTGTTTTTCGGGCAATCATCCGGACGCGCCGGAACACGCAATCCTTATACTTTTTCCCAGGAAGCGGTGCAGGAATTTCAAGTGAACTCCGCCGGTTACAACGCTGAGACCGGCCGCGCCGGCGGTGGAGTGATCAACGTCATAACCAAATCCGGCACCAACGATTTCCACGGCACCGGGTTCTGGTTCTTCCGCGACAAAGCCCTAAACGCCAATACATTTTTCAACAATTCCGTTGGCCGCCGGAAGCAGCCCTATCACTTCAATCAGTTTGGTGGAAACTTCTCCGGACCCATTAAGAGAAATGTGCTTTTCTTCTTCTACAACTTCGACGGGCAACGAAACACGCTGCCCAATGCCGTCTTCTTTCCACCGAATGTCACCATTCCCGCTGACGCAGTTTCGCAGGCCGCTGCCGCTGGTTTGGCGAAGTATCAAAATGCCTACACAACCGGTTTTGAAAACAACATTCACACTTTCAAAGTGGATTGGAACTTGCCGAAGTCGCAGGTGTTCAACGTGCGCTATAACTATCACCGGTTCAACGGGAAAAATTTTGAGAACGCCGGGAACCAGTCCGCTTCCGAACATACCGGCAACAGCCAGAACAACACCGACAACATTGCCATTCAGTACGCCAAGGTGATTGGTTCGAATATGGTTTTCGATTCGCGCTTCATCTTCCTAAAAGACAATGCTCCTGGCGAGGCGAATTCCGCTGCACCGGAAGCAGTCATCCGGCAGTCTGGTAACACGTTGCTCACCATTGGCCGCAATAATTTTTCACCGCGGTACACCAATGTGAAGAAGACCAACCTGATTAACTCTGTCTCCCTAACCCGTGGCAAGCATACTTACAAAATTGGTGCCGATATGGAGTTTGATCGCATCGTCAATTACTTTCCTGGTAATTTTTCCGGAGCCTTCACCTTCGACAATCTCATTGATTGGGCCAATAGCCGCCCATCCGTCTTCACGCAAGGGTTCGCCGGTGCGGGTACCAATGGTGCCACCACTTATCCCAACATTGGTGAATACGCTTTCTTTGCCCAGGATGCATGGCGCGTCTCCCCTCGACTTACTTTGAACTACGGCTTCCGTTACGATCTTTTCACTTACGCTCAGCCGCTGGTGAAGAATCCCGATGCACTTCTCGCCGCAGCCAATCTGGATACTTCGCGCATCAATCGCGATAAGAACAACCTTGCCCCTCGTTTTGGTTTCGCCTACAGGTTGGATGAAACCGGCAAGACCGTTGTCCGAGGTGGCTACGGTGTTTACTATGGACGCACCGCTTCAATTCTCATCGGCACCGCCCATTCGCAAAACGGAATCCAAGTGCAAACTTACACCCTGAATGGTGCCAACGCAGCCCAGGCGGCCATTATCCCCAAATATCCGGCAGCACTTGCTGCTCCTCCAAGTATCGGCCGCACGCCCGACATTTACGTTGTTGCGCCGAACTATGTGCAGCCCCAAACCCATCAATGGAACTTCAATCTGGAACGGCAGGTGACCAAGGATGTTGCCCTGACGTTAGGCTACCTAGGTGTTCGCGGCGTTCACTTAACCAGAGCCCGGGACATCAATTTGTTCCCCTCCGCTCTAGTGCAAGCAATCATTTCCACCGGGGCAGCCACGTCTTTCTACGCCCACCCCGCTGGACGTCCAAATCCGAATTTCGGCCGCATCACGCTGGACGATTCCGGCGGCGATTCCGTCTACCACGGCGTCTTCCTCCAAGCCACCAAACGCTATTCGCGCAACTTCCAACTGCAAGCCAGTTACACGTTTTCGAAGGTGATCGACAGTCTTCCTGACCAGACTTCTGTAGTCATCGGCAGTGACGATGCCAAGGTTGCGCAAGACACATTGAATCCCAATGCAGATCGCGGTCTCGGCGATGCCCACATCCCGCACCGTTTCGTCCTCTCCACCGTTTGGGACATTAATTATGCAGATCGTCTATCCTCCAAACCGGCCAAATACATTCTTGGTGGCTACCAACTCTCGTTCATCAGCAGTGCCCAATCCGGACGCTGGTTTTCCGCTCGTACCAATGTCGATTTGAATAACGACGGTAATCGCGGAAGCGACCGGTCTCCCGGCTTTGGACGCAACACCATTGAAGGTCCAGGCTTCGCCGCAGTGGATCTCCGGCTTTCTAAAGACGTTCCCATCTATACTGAGCGCGCCAAACTTCGCCTGATTTTTGAAGCCTTCAATGCTTTCAACCGCGCGAATTTTACGACCATCAATCAGACGGCGTTCAACTATACGGCGGCCACGCGGGTGTTCACGCCAGTGGCAACATTCCGTGCGCCAACCAACACAGCGGATCCGCGAATTCTGCAAATCGCGCTCCGTCTGACGTTCTAATGTCGTCCTAAATGTCTGACCAGCCCCCGATGAGAAATCGGGGGATTCCCGACCGTATTCGTCAATCGCCAGGTTGTCGTAAATCCGCAGTTAGCGCAAAGGCCGCTTCGGCGCGGCGAAATGCAGTTGAGAAACAAAGGAAGTTATTCGCCGAAGCGAGTCCGTTTTGCGCTTGTTTCTTAGGAGTGGGCGGCGAATCCCCCGATTTCTCATCGGGGGCTGGTCTATGGTGAAGCACTTCGCGTGCGCAAACTCAACTGCCGTTTTTGAGTTTAAGGGTCATAGACCCAGCGGCCCATAGACCTGCGGGTTTACCTGTGTTTGAATAAAGGAAACCATGGATTCCACCACGGAAGTCCGCAGTCCGATCACCGGCGGTATCATCGGTCGTGTAACTCCCATCGATGAGACGGCGGCTCTCCACGCCATCGATCAGGCTCATCAGGCACACCTCGAATGGCGCAAAGTTCCCGCTCCGCGTCGCGGCGAACTCATTCGTCTCTTCGCCGAAGAATTGCGCGAAGAACAGGCATCCCTGGGCCGCCTGGTTACTCTTGAAACCGGCAAAATTGTTTCCGAAGGCAACGGCGAAGTTCAGGAAATGATCGACATTTGCACATTCGCCTGTGGACTCTCCCGCCAGCTTTACGGACTCACCATTGCCTCCGAACGCCCCAGCCATCGCATGATGGAAACCTGGCAGCCACTTGGCGTAGTCGGCGTAATTTCCGCCTTCAATTTTCCCGTTGCAGTATGGGCCTGGAACGCCGCCCTAGCGCTGGTTTGCGGCAATTCAGTAGTCTGGAAGCCGTCTCCCAAAACCCCGCTCACCGCCATGGCCACGCAAGCTTTATTCGATCGCGCCGCAGCTCGCTTTGGCGGAGCGCCCACTGGACTCTCTACACTTCTGATCGGTGGCACCCAGGTCGGCCAAGTGCTGGTTAACCATCCGCGCGTGCCCTTAGTTTCAGCTACTGGTTCCACCGCCATGGGCCGTGCCGTTGCTCCGGCAATTGCCGCCCGCTTTGGCCGAGCGCTGCTCGAACTGGGCGGTAACAACGCCGGCATTATTTGTCCATCCGCCGACCTTGACCTTGCAGTGCGCGGCATCGCGTTTGGAGCCATGGGCACCGCTGGCCAACGTTGCACCACCTTGCGGCGATTGATGGTCCACGAAAGTATCTATGACAAACTCCTGGCCCGCTTGAAGATTGTGTACAAGTCCGTAGTCGTCGGCGATCCAAGGGAACCCGGCACACTCATCGGCCCATTGATCGACGGCGCAGCATTCGATGCAATGCAAGCCGCACTCACCCAAGCCATGGCCTCCGGCGGCATCGTAACCGGCGGCGAACGCGTCATGGTGGAAGGTTGTGCCGGATACTTCGCCCGCCCTACCTTAGTGGAAATGCCCGCCCAAACGGCCCTCGTTCAGCGCGAAACCTTTGCCCCCATACTCTACGTAATGAAGTACAGCAAACTGGCCGACGCCATTGCGATGAACAACGACGTGCCGCAAGGTTTATCGTCTTGTATTTTTACCAGCGACCTGCGCGAGGCGGAATTATTCACTTCCGTTGAAGGCTCAGATTGCGGGATTGCTAACATTAACATTGGTCCCTCTGGGGCTGAAATTGGAGGAGCATTCGGTGGCGAAAAAGAAACCGGTGGTGGCCGCGAGTCAGGCTCGGACGTCTGGAAAACTTATATGCGGAGGGCTACCAATACAGTCAATTACGGAGACGTCCTTCCTCTTGCACAAGGTGTTAACTTCGAAATTGATTAGCCGCAAGTCTCCCGATACTGTGCCCAACATCAAGACCGCGTTGCCCGGTCCCATCGCGCAGCGCATCATCGCTGACGATGACCGTCTTATGTCGCCCAGCTATACGCGCAGCTATCCACTGGTGATCAAAAAAGGTCGCGGCGCGGTGGTTGAAGATGTGGATGGCAACCAGTTTCTGGATTTCTCCTCCGGCATCGCAGTTACATCAACCGGCCATTGTCATCCTGAAGTTGTAGCTGCCGTGCAACGCCAGTCCGCCGACTTCCTTCACATGTCGGGTACCGACTTCTATTACTCGCTGATGACCGATGTCGCCAAGCGTTTATCGACCGTGGCCCCCATGCCTGGCCCGCACAAATTCTATTACGGCAACTCCGGCGCCGAAGCCATCGAATGCGCTCTGAAGCTGGCTCGCTACCATACCAGGCGGCAACATATCATTGCCTTCTACGGCGCATTCCACGGCCGTACTATGGGAGCTCTTTCCTTAACCGCATCTAAACCCCAGCAGCGCCGCCGTTTCGCACCAATGCTGCCCGGGGTGACGCACGTGCCTTATCCCAACGTCTACCGCAACTGCACTGGCGGGCCCGAAGAGCAGGCTGCCTACGCGCTTAGTTGTGCCCGCTTTATCGAAGAAAAATTATTACGCACCACTTTGCCGCCCGAAGAAGTTGCAGCCATTGTGCTGGAACCCATTCAAGGCGAAAGCGGCTACGTGGTGGCCCCCTCCATCTTCCTTGAAGAGATCCGCCGCATTTGCGATCGTCATGGAATTCTGATGATCGTCGATGAAGTGCAATCCGGTATGGGCCGTACCGGCAAGTGGTGGGCCATTCAACATTCCGGCGTTCAGCCCGATATTGTGACCATTGCCAAAGGCATCGCTTCAGGCATGCCCCTCAGCGTTTGCATGAGCAAGGCATCCATCATGGATTGGGTTCCCGGTTCCCACGCCTCCACGTTTGGAGGCAACCCAGTGTGTCTGGCAGCGGCTATGGCCACCATGGATGTGCTGGAACGCCACGCAATTCACAACGCGGAAACGGTTGGAAATTTTATGATGGAACGGATGCAGACCTGGAAAAAGAAGCATCGCATGGTGGGCGACGTTCGCGGCCGCGGCTTGATGATCGGAGTGGAAATCGTCAGTGATCAGACTCTGAAAACACCCGCTGCCACCGAACGCGATGCGATTATCCAGCGTGCCTTTGAGCGAGGATTATTGCTACTTGGGGCAGGGGAGAATACCATTCGCCTAACGCCGCCCCTAGTGATCTCAAAGTCACAGGCCACCAAGGCCATGAACATTCTGGAAGAGTGTCTGGAACCGCAGCCTTGAACTTGCAGTTGCATGCCTCAATAAACTGGATACCGCAAGCCAAAAGGGCTGTTGCACGCCTCGATAATCTGGATACCACAAGCCAGTGGGGACATGGGTGGCGGGCACAAGCTACAGAACTTCCCATGAAACCAAGGTTGCCCTATGCGAGCTGCCGGCCTCCCGTGTCCCCATTGGCGGAAATTTTTCAGAACTTCAGTCTCACCATTCAGTTGACCCAATATTTCTTACCCCTTCTCAACAGCCGTCTTCAACTCTAAAGGCGGTCCTTCTCCAATCGCATCCGAAGTTGACGCACTAACCCAAGCGCCGCTTCAATCTCGCTAGCCTTCGCACCGCTAGCTATCCGGTTCGCCCAAACTATTTGCCGCTTCCCCAATTCACTCATCACGCTCCGACCCTTCTCCGTCAGGCTCACAAGCTTAGCCCGCTGATGATTCGGATTTGGTTCGTATTGCACCATACCTTCCCGCTCCAATATGTCCGCCAGCTTCTGAACGCTTTGTCGAGCCAACCCCATATCCCTGCCAATTTGCGCCACCGATAGCGAACCCGTTTTGATCGCCCCCAGCACCTGCCAACGCGCGCTAGTAAGTCCAAGAGGCTTTGTCAGGCCGTCACCCGCGGCTAGCAGCTTGCCGTTGAACCGGAACGTTTCCAGAATCAGAGCGGTTAACACTCGTCCCACTTTTGTGGACGTCATCTATGGCCCAACGCATAAATTGGGCACAGTCAGACGCGTGAATAAATGCGGTGATGCCACAGCCGACGCCGGATAATGGGCCAACGCTCGCTTGAAATCAGGGTGATTGAATGCATCCCTAAAATGAGCAACTGATTCCCATACCGCATAGTTCAGAAAAATGGTACTCCCAGCAATGCCCTGATGCAATTGCGTTGAGATATAGCCGGGTTGTTGTTTCATCCAATTTGCATCCTCTTCCCAAGCTTTCAAAAGTGTAGGAATGTCCCCTGCGTCAACATTAAATACATTCACCAGAACAACCGGTGAGCCTTCGGAGTTGAGTTGCTGGAAGATCGGAACTTTGGGGTCGAGTGGAGAAAGTTGCATAGTGACAGTAGTATGTCATGATGACAACTATCTGTCAAGATGCGATAAAATTAATATCGTTAATTCCTCGCGATGTAGCTAACTCGCTTTATATGATATGATTCCATCAGCTATATGGCCCCAAAAACATACCTCAGTCTCATACCTGTTTTCGGCTCTTTGGCTCTGCTCGCACAAGATCCCGGTTGTCCTGCGTACCCCTCCGCACTCCGCTCTGAATTGCAGCAAAGCCTTGAACTGGATCGCGCTTTCAACGAATATTCCCGCGTTGCCCGCAGCACCAAACTCAAGGCCGCATCGCCAAAGTCCATAAACGAAGCACGACTGGCGCAGTCCGCCAACTTCATTGATCAAGCCATACAAGCCAAAATGAGGGCTGATAACGTGACCCCGGCACCGCCCACAACCGACGCCGAGATCATTCGCAGGCTTCACCTCGATCTCACTGGCCGCATCCCAGCTCCCGATGTCGCCGAACGTTTCCTCAACAATCCCGATGCCGCCAAGCGCGCACAGTTGATCGACGAATTGCTGGAAACGCCCGCTTATGCGGATCAGTTGACGCAGTTCCTCACCAACCGCTTTAAGGTCTCCCGCGTACATGAAAGTATCTCCTCTCCAGGTCGCGATACCTTTTATAGCTTCGTCCGCCAAATGTTCGCTGAAGACAAACCGTACGACCAATTTGCCCGCACCTTGATTGCCGCCGCCGGTGAAGTGGACAACGTTCCCGGCACCCAGTTCTTCGCCCGCTGGATGGATATCAACGGTCCAATTCAAGATTCCTGGGACGACACAACTGAGAAGATCACCACCAGTTTCCTGGGCTATAAAACAGAATGCGTTTCCTGTCACAATGGCCGCGCTCATCTGGAAAAAATCAATCTTTACCTAAGCCGCAAAACCCGCAAAGAATTCTGGCAAATGTCGTCGTTCCTCTCGCGCATGCAATTCGTGCGCACCAGTGATGATCCCATTGGCTTCCGCCCTCGCATCGTTGTTGTTGATCGCAGCTACGGCAACTACTCAGGCTCCGTTAATCCTTCAAATCCTGGATGCCGCCCGGCGCGAATTGACTCCGTTGTTACTCCAGCAATTTTCACCAGTGGCAAGCAGCCACAAAGCGGTCATTGGCGTGGCGAGCTAGGCAGGCTGATCACAGAAGACCGTCAATTTGCCCGTGCTGCTGCAAACTATATTTGGAGCTACTTCTTCGGCTACGGCATTGTGGATCCGCCCGATGGTTGGGATCTGGCCCGTATCGATCCCAAGAATCCTCCTCCCGGCGATTGGCCCATGCAGAACTCGCACCCCGAACTGCTGGAACAGTTGGCCGATTATCTCATCGCGAGCAATTACCGCTTGAAGCCGCTGATTCGCCAAATCGTCAATAGCGAAACCTATCAGCTTTCCAGTCGATATGAAGGCACCTGGCGTCCTGAATTTGTCCGCTATTTTGCCCGCTATCAATCACGTCGACTTTCAGCCGAGCAGATGTACGATTCCATGATTACCGCCACCCGCACAGAGCAACCCATGGCCCTGAGTTCCGGCGGGCGCGTGGTAACTTACGCCAACCAATTGCCTGACCCAACAGAGCCCGCCACCGATTTTAGAGTGGTGGATTTCCTGAACCAATTTGGCCGCGGTAACTGGCTTACGGTCGACCGTTCCTCTGACCCAACTTTGCTGGGCCTGCTGTTCATGATGAACGATAGCAACAACGTGAATCGATCCTTGGGCACCGCCAGTGCAGCGGTAGGAATCAACAATCGGGTGCATGAAATCAACGCCAAATATTCTGTTGATTCCGAAGCCATTCAGCGTATGTTCCTTTCCACCCTCAGCCGCTACGCCACCGAAACTGAGTTGAATTTAGTGCTGCAACGGCGGACCGGCCCACGCTTTCAATGGCTCAGCGATCTTCAATGGGCGCTGGTGAACAAGCTTGATTTTGCGTTCAATTATTAAGGAAAGAAGATGATACGCCACCGAAAGAATTGCTCAGGACACGCACCCATCACGCGCCGCCATCTTCTCTTCGGCGCAGCTTCTGCCAGCCTGCTGAATGTCCATGCCGATGCACAGATAACTTCCGCAGGTGTCAAGCCCCGCAGCACCGCCAAAACTTGCATCTTCATAAATATGAATGGCGGCCCAAGCCACTTGGATACCTGGGATCCAAAAGATGGTCCCTGGAATCCGGCCGATGCCAGAATTGAGCAGCATTCCAGCGGCTTGACCATGTCCAAAACCTGGTTCCCGAAATTTTCAGCCATCACCGGGGACCTGCTTGTACTTCGTTCCTGCGCAAGTTGGGAAGCAGCCCATGAGCGCGGCCAGTTCTATATTCAAACAGCTCATTCTCAAAATCCCGCACTTGCCGCCGAGCTCCCGCACATCGGCGCAGTCATCGGTTATGAGCGCGGCTTCAATGGCTTGCTGCCTCCGTTCCTTAGCTTCAATCAAAACCTGCAAGGGGCAACGTTTTTAGGTGGCCCGTACATGCCCATGATGCCGCCCGCCACACGTAATGGCATCTCAACTCTCACTCATAATTTCTTCGGAACCGCCAGCCCTCAGCGCTTTCAGGATCGATACCAATTACTGCGCGATCTGGATGCGCCCATTCGCGAAAATCCCTCCAACCAGTCCGTTGCAGCCTACGGTGGTTACTACGCCCGCGCAAAGCAGATGATGTATAACGATGCAGTGGATGCAGCATTCAAATTTTCCACCGATGATGAAGGCCGCTATGGTGCCAACAGTCTTGGCCGTCCTTTAATTGTGGCGCGCAATGTGATCAAAGCCAAAATGGGTGTGTCTTTCATCAGCGTCACGCAAGGCGGTTGGGATACTCACGTTGGCCAGTTCGATCGTGGACAAGGCACCACTATTTATTCGCTTGCAACTGACCTCGATCGCGCTGTCGGTGCGTTGGTCGAAGACCTCCGGGCATCTGGTGATCTCGATTCCACTCTAATCGTCATGATGGGCGAATTCGGACGCACTCCAGCAGTTCTAAATTCCCGTGGTGGACGCGATCATTTCCGCCCTGTTATGAATGTCGCCATGATCGGCGGCGGTGTCAAAGGCGGACGCGTCATTGGTGCCAGCAACGCTACAGGCAGCGATCTAGTCACTGCCGGCTGGAGTGGGAATCGTGCCATCTATCCCGACGATATTGCCGCAACCATCTATTCCGCAATGGGTGTGGATTACAGCAAAGGCATTGAGGACACTCCATCGGGCAGGCGCTATAACTACCTGCAGGCAACCAGCGCAGCCGGAGGCGTGAAGAGTGTGGATGAGGTATTTGGCTGATGCGGATTGCCCCGTTCCTGCTCATTGCCGCGTTTCCCTGTATCGCCCAAACGCCAGCTAGCCTTGAAATTCTGGCTGACCAATCGCAAGTGGTTGTGGGCCGCACCGTGCAGGCCCGCGCCTACGTGCACGATTCCACCGGCAAAATTATTGACACGCCGGTTACTTGGAGTCTGAACCAACCTAACGCCGCTACCATATCTACTACCGGCCTTGTAACCGCCAAAGGGTTGGCTACTGTTCGGCTAACAGCCCGAGCGGGTTCAATAACAGGGGAAGCCGCTATCCAATGCATTCCGGCAAAGATGGAAGTCACCCCCGGCGCTACTGAGGTACGAATCGGCACCAGAACCAAATTCAGCGCGGCCGCATACGATGCCGATGGAAACGTCATTCCAGGCGTCAATATGACTTGGTCGCTCACCAATCAACGGGCTGGCGGCTCGTCACTTGGAACCATTGATAACACCGGCATGCTAAATCCCACCGGCGAAGGTGGGCTTTGGGTGTGGGCCACTTACAACTACAACGAAACGTTTCCCGGCTTGCAGCAGCGCTGGGTTGCCTATTCGCCGGTTAAGGTTTCCGTTCCGCAATCTTACGAGTTACGTAAGCTCTTTTCCTCCATGGAACAGATGCGATCCAACTGGACACTCCGTCCGCGCCAATCCATGATCTGGAGCACCGACGATGGCCAGTTGTTTTTCAACGCCTCTCTCAGTGGACTCTCCAACGGCTTGTTAACCTGGAACAACAACGTTTGGAAAATGGTGACCGTTGGTGGCGTGCCACGCTTCGGCCGCGGGTCAACTGCTCTCGATTTCCGCACTCATGCCATTAGTCGCGACGGCAAAATTCTTACCTACGAAGATACAAACATCAATGGCGCGGAATTGAACTACGGAACTGTTGACGGAGGCATGGAACTATACTTCGCAAACAGCATGCCCTTGGGCCGGACGGAAGCAACTTCCGGTCTCTACATCAACCGCAATTCTCTTACTTCCACTGGATTGAAAATGGTGCGGGCGAACTTTCGTTTCACCGATAACCCTATCAATTACGTAGGACTCTTCCGTGGCGATGTTGCCCCCAATGAAATGTTGATTAGTACTCAGGAAGTGATTGCTGGAGTGGCTTCGCCATTTAACATCGATACGGATTTCGGCATCGCCGGCAATGGCACAGCGTTTTATTCCATAACCAGCGGCACCAATCGTGTTTTCTTTAAACACGATTACGAATCGCGCAAGCGTTTGATTGGCGTTGGCGATACCTTGGGCACATCCAAGATCCGGTCCTTCCTTGGTGGAAGAACCAATCAACCGGCCACCTGGTTCGATGAGGATGGTACCGCCATCGTCACCGTAGTGCTTGAAGACAACACGCAATGGTACGTAGCTTTCGCACCCGATGGAACCAGCAGGACCCTTCGCCTCACCTCCCAGATAGGAATCCTGTGGCGCAATTCCGCACAAGGCGTTTTGCTTTATGCCAATCCCTTCGGCAGCCGCGGCAACGGTGTCTACTTGTGGCAAGGGACAACCGCAACTCCCGTCTACGTTCTGGGAACCAGGCTCTTCGATCAGACTATTCAAGAAATCGAAAGCGGCACCATGGATGGCTCCGGTGCCATCACATTGTTGCTCCGCGGTGATAGAAACGCCCTGATGGGTGTCCGCATGGGCGATACCCCTTTTACTCTTTTCACCGATGGAGATAACATCAACCTGGACCTGCCCGTGAACTTATTCACGCTCATCGGCGGTGCCAGAACCGGTCCTCCGCATGCCCAAGCCGGCGGCAATTCCGGCAGCATTTCGCGCTTTATGAATGGCGAATGGGAAACCACTTTGGGCATTGGCGAACGGCTGTTTGGAAGCACCATGTGGTATGGCGGTTCGCACGGCACAACTTACAATATGCGCAAAGCCCCCAATGGCGATGTGTACATGATCAATAACCTCGGCATTGCGAAAATCACCCCCGGCGGTGATCCGCAAAGCGTACTGGCATTCCCGCTGCGCATCGATACGCTTACCGTAAATAATCCCGGCCAGTTCGACGTAAACGCCAATGGCGATCTAATGTTCGCTTCCAGCACCAGTGCCGGTGACAATCGTCTCTTTACCTGGATAAACGGCCAGGTTAAGCAAATTCTCATTTATTCAACAACGGCCGCCACCGCGCAAACAATTGGCGGCAACATTGCTTCCAGCTTCGATTCCTTCGCCTTCGATTCCACTGGTCGTGTAATGGCGCAACTCCGTTTCCGTAACGTGACTTTGGCCTCCATCGCAATCTGGGATGGCAATGCCTGGACCATTGCCGCCTTGCCCAACTCCACCAAGGTAGGCAACCGCACTATCACCAATTTCCCCACAATCATTCGCGCCACGGGTAATCATTTAATAGCTGGTTTGGTGGTCGATGGCATCGGCAATATTCTCGCCGAATGGCAGGGCTCTTCCTGGAAAAGTCTAGTGGATATCACCACCATCATGCCCAACGGCCAAGTTGCAAATTCCATCGCAGCCGCTGATGTGAATACCAATGGCGACGTGCTGTTCCAATTCGCCAATGGTGTAAATTCTATGGTGGTGCTGAAGAACGGGGCATTGAAGCAAGTCCATAATTTCTTCCAGCCCACACCAGCAGGCGAGTTTTTGATCCGCACGAATGCCATGGATTTGCGTGACGACGGCACCGTCTATTTCCTGGCTGTAAACCAGTTCGACGAAGTAGTCCTTTACGAAGCAAAACCCCTCCAGTAGAATTCCGGGACGGGGGTGCAATTCCTTGCGCAAATTTCAAAGCCGAACCAGCTTCGAATGGAATTGCACCCCCGTCCCGGAATTCTACTGGAATTCAGCAATGCCCGTGCGTGACGCCTCCAAAGCCGAACCAGCTTCGACTGGAATTGCAGCCCCGTCCCGGAATTCAGCGTGCCAAACTTCGCCCTCCAGCCTGATTGTGATACCTTGGCTACTTGTCCACTAAAGACGCTACATCCGGTTACGACCACATCACTCCAGCACGCCGTTGGAGCGTAGTTTGCTTACTCAGCCTGGGCATGATCATTGCTTACGTCGACCGCGCCAATCTATCGGTAGCCGTCGCCTTACCCGACTTCAAAAAACAATTCAATCTCGACGATTTCCAGCGAGGCTTGCTCACATCCTCGTTCTTCTGGTCCTACGCCTTGCTCCAAATCCCCGCCGGCTATCTGGTGGATCGCTACGGTGTGAAATTCCCCTACGCCATTGCCTTCTTCTTCTGGAGCCTCATGTCAGCCGCCACCAGTGTCGTTTCCTCCGCCTGGCAAATCGTGGGCTTGCGCATGCTGCTTGGTGTTGGCGAATCTCTTGTAACTCCCGCCAGCATGCGTTGGATTCGCTTCAACGTCGCAGAACGGCAGCGCGGTTTAGCCATTGGAATATATATGGCCGGTACAAAATACGGCCCCGCCATCGGAGTGCCGCTGGCCGCTTATCTTGCCCGGGACTTTGGCTGGCAACAGATGTTTTTGATTCTTGGCTTCGGTAGTTTACTGTGGCTGATCCCATGGATGTTCATGGTGAAAAATGACGATAAGCAATTGGAATCTGCAGCCACAGTGCGCAGCGGCAAACCAGTAATGGAGTTCAAGCAAGTATGGAAGACCCCCCTTATCTATGGCGTGATCATAGGTACTTTTGCCTACAACTATTTCGTGTTTTTCTGCATGACGTGGCTCCCATCTTACTTCAGAGAGCATCGTAATTTTTCACTGGAGAAAATGGGCAGCTACACGTTCTTCAGTTTTTCCGGCATGGCCACAGTAGCTATTCTCGCCGGTCTTGCTGCCGACAAGCTAATCGATCACGGCTGGGATCCACTAAAAGTTCGCAAAGGATTCACCATCGCCGGATTGGTAATTGCATCCACGGAAATCTTTGGCATCATCGCCAGTTCCTCTGAAATGTCCGCCTACATTTTCATCTTTTCCCTTTCAGGCCTGGGGCTGGCAACCGCAAACTACTGGGCCTTGACTCAGCTGTTGATCCCCGGAGCCGCAGCCGGACGCATCGCCGGTGTACAAAACTTCGCCTCAAACATTGCCGGTGCCATTGCCCCCGTTCTAACCGGCTATTTAATAAAGGTCACTGGAAACTACAATGCACCCATGATGGCCATTTGTATTTTCCTGTTGGCAGGCATTGCCGCCTACATTTTTCTGGTGCAACCAAAATACGCACCCAAGGCTCAAAACGTATGAATAAACTAATTCCGCTTACTGTCATTGCTACTTCCATCGCCACCATTCTTTCCATGCGCATGATGGGTTGGGCCCCGCCCCCAAGCGTCATGAAATTGGAAAATGCCAAGGTTAAAGTTTCTGAAATCACCTACAACCCCGGCACACCGCGCGAGCGCTACATTCGCCCTACTGATCAAGTGATTGTGTTCCTCGATGATTCCAAGTACGAGCGCAAGGATTCCGCCACCGGCGAAAAGACCATCCGAACCCGCAAACCCGGCGAAGTCATTTGGCACGATAAGGGCGAGGATGCTCCGGTGCTCACCAACCTTGGCACGAAGCCATACCGCACCCTGACGATTGAGTTGAAGTAATGCGATTCCAATCTGCAGCTGTTATCGGAACTGGCATGATGGGCCCTGGCATCGCCGGAACGCTGGCCTATGGTGGCCTTCAAACCACCATTCTCAGCCGCAATGCGGCAAGTGCCGCCGACGGTCTATCCAAGGCTCTAGCTCAACTCGATCTTCTTTCCGCAAACGGTCTGCTGGATCCTGACCGCGCACTGAAAGCCAAGACCTTGTTGACCAGTTCCGCAGACTTCAATTCCGTCATCCCCACGGTTGATCTGGTTGTGGAATCGGCTCCCGAAAATATGGCATTCAAGCAGGATCTGTTCGCTCAACTCGATGCTCTTGCAAAACCCGATGCCGTGCTTGCCACCAATACGTCAGGCCTCAGCATCACTGCGATTGCCTCGCGCTGCCAGCGGCCGGAACGTACAATGACAACGCACTTCTGGAACCCTCCGCATCTTATGCCGTTGGTGGAAATTGTTCGTGGTGAAAAGACGGATCCGGCGATTGCTGAAGAAGTTCGACAACTGCTGGTCCATTGCGGCAAAGTCCCAGTGATCGTCAAGCGCGACACTCCCGGCCAGTTGGGCAATCGCCTGCAAATGGCACTGGTGCGCGAAGCGATTCATATTGTGCAGGAAGGCATTGCCGATGTCGAGGATGTCGACCTAGCGGCTCGCAGCGGCTTCGGATTGCGACTTCCAATGTACGGAATTTTCGAACATCAGGATATGGTTGGCCTGGACATGGCCAAGAGCATTCTAGACTATGTGGCTACCGACCTGAACTGCGAGCAACGTGCACCTCAACAGATGCAGGATCTTGTTGCACAAGGGAACTTGGGCGTAAAGACCGGCAAGGGATTTTACGATTGGTCAGTGAAGAGTGCCGATGCAGTGAAGGCTAGTCGCGATCAATTTGTCCTTCAGGTTTTGAAGTGGAAACAGTCTACTTAAGAAATCCGCTCATACCCGTTTGCTCCGTACACAGCTGGTCGTTTAGCGAATCATCAATCGCCAAAATCGTTCGCAACTCTGGCGAAAGCTTCGCTATGGTTTCCGGGCTCAAAAGCTTTTTTTGATACTGCTGCTGCGGCTTATCGTAGCGGGTGTAGAAACCATGTAGCGCCCTTCGTGGAAACGCTGTCCGGTTCGCCGTTCCGCCGTGCCACATATGGGCGTTCATAATGGCAACATCCCCAGCCTTGCCAATCAGCAGTTGTTCGTCAGGATGCTCATCATGCGGGTTTGGAGGCAATTGAGCCAGCTTGTGCGTCCCGGCAACAAATCTGGTGGCTCCATTGTCTGCTGTGAAATCATCCAGCAGCCACACTGAATTGGCCACCCAATATCCTTGCTCATCTGCAATTGCTCCGGTGTCAGAATGTAGCGGCTGCGCCTCGGTGGAATGTGGATTTGTCGACCGGTAATTCAGGCTACTCAGCTTGAAGCGGGGCCCCAGCACCACCTCCATTGCCTCCAAAACATTTGGATGAGAAACTACCCGCCCGAAGACTTCGCCCTTGTCCACCAAGTTCGCCAAGCGTATGGCCCCGGGTTCCTTTCTGAACTCCGATCCCGCTTGTTCTCCTTCGAGTGCAACCAATTCATCCGTCCTCTTGCGCAGTGCCGCAAGAAATTCGGCATCGATCAATCCGGGCAGGATAAGGTACCCTTGTTCGTGGAGCTTTTGGCGGCTTATTTCCGTCACGCTCAAAGTATACTTCATGGAGTTCTCCCGCATCCTGATTCGAGCCACTAATTGGGTGGGCGATGCCGTAATGTGCGTGCCTGCTTTGGAGGCATTGCGCGCCCGCTATCCCCATGCGCATATCGCCGTTTTGGCACGCCCATGGGTGGCCGGATTGTATGGCAAGGAACTGGTGGATGAACTGATTCCCTATACTGCGGCCAAGGGTTGGAAAGAGCTCGGTGCCAAACGGGAGTTGGCAAAACAACTTTCCACAATGAATTTCGACGCAGCTATACTTCTGCAAAATGCTTTTGAAGCGGCAGCGATTGTCTGGATGGCCGGCATTCCGGTTCGCATCGGGTATGCGCGCGATGGCCGCAGTCCTTTGCTCACCCATCGAGTAGCCGTGCCCAAACCTGGGGCCGTTCCCGTGCATCAGCGCTTCTACTATTTAGAGCTTTTACGCAGAGCTGGCATTCTTTCTGAATTGCCTGAATCCGCACAAATTCGTTTCCCCGGAATGGAAAGGCTGCGCAAAGAAGGCTTGGCGAAATTGAATGCGCAAGGGTGGCACAGGCCCATGGTCGGGGTCTCTCCCGGTTCTGCTTACGGCACCGCCAAACGTTGGATTCCTGAACGATTCGCGATGGCTGCGGTGGAGTTGGCTGGAAGACTGAATGCTGGTGTTGGCGTGTTTGGGTCGGCAGACGAGCGGGAACTTTGTCAGAGCATTACAAAGCAAGTGGAGGCTGCCGGTTTTCCTGCGTTCAACTACGCTGGGGCAACAACGCTGGCTGAGTTTGTCCAATTGGCTGCTGCCGCTGAAGTGTTTTTGACCAATGATTCCGGGGCCATGCACATCGCCTCCGCTTTGGGCGTTCCCACTGTAGCGGTGTTTGGGGCAACCGATCATGTGGCCACTGGACCCACCGGTTCCCTTGCAACTATTGTCCGCGAACACGTGGAATGTTCCCCGTGCCTATTGCGCGAATGCCCCATTGACCACCGCTGCATGACCAAAGTATCTGCCCATCGCGTTGCAGGCGAAGCTTGGGATTTAGTGCAATTGCGTGGACAATAGAAAGAGATCTATGTTCGATACGCGCTCCAAAATCGTTACTTGGGAAGCATTCCTTTCCTATGCGGAAGCGCATCCTGAACTGCCCATTGTCCTTGGCTACTTCGATCCAATGTGGGCTCCGCATGCCGAACGGTTGCAGAGTTTGGCGGTTGCTGGAAAACTACTGGTTATTGTGTCCCCTCTGGAAACTGCGCTGCTCAATGATAGGGCACGCGCGGAATTAGTAGCGTCATTTGGTATGGTCGATCGAGTGACTCTAGCTTCCGATGAAATACTGCATCAGCCATGGGGCACCCGATTGAAAGACGAAAGACTCGGGGATGAGCAGCGTTACAAGCTGCTTGCCGCTCACGTTCGCAAAAGGAACAATGTCTAGCAGGCAAAGAATCCTGGCGATTCGGCTGGGTGCGATGGGCGACATTTTTCATGCCATGCCTGCGGTAGCAAGTCTTCGGCGAGGGTACCCCAATGCGCATCTCAGTTGGATTGTTGAGCCGAAGTGGAAGCCGTTGCTGGAGGGTTGCCCATTTGTAGATGAGGTGATTTCTTTCGACCGCTCCACTGCGTCGACAACCTTGGCTTCGTGGCGCAGCCTTGGCGAACATCCATTCGATATGGCTGTAGATTTTCAAGGGCTGTTGAAGTCGTCGATGGTGGCAATGGGTTCGAAGGCTTCGCGCCGTGCTGGTTATACTCGCGAACATTTGCGGGAAAGGATGGCCGGTTGGTTCTATACCGAATGCCATGGAACCACTTCGTTTCACATAGTGGATAAGCATCGTGACTTGGCTAAGGCGGTAGGCGGAAAAGATGTTGGACCGCAGTTCTACTTGCCTGATGGTTCACCAGAAGGGACATTGCCCACGGAAGCCTTTGTTCTTGCCTGTCCGCAAGCTGGTTGGGGTGCTAAGCAATGGCCTGCTTCCTATTACCAAGAACTTGGAACTTTGCTGAAAAAGGAACTTGGATTGATGTTGGTTTTGAATGGACCTCCAGGTTCTGGTGCCACGCATAGTTCCGGCTTAGCAGGATTGATTTACGCTACCCGTCGGGCCCATGCAGTGGTGGGTTTAGACAGCGGACCGATGCATATGGCCGCGGCTATCGGCAAACCCGGCGTTGCTATTTTCGGGCCTACTGATCCGGCACGCAATGGTCCCTACGGCGGAACGATTTCCGTGTTGCGAACTGCAAATGCCCAGACAACCTATAAACGTCACGAATCAGAAACGGCCGCCATGCAGGCCATTACTCCGCGCATGGTGATGGATGAATTGAAACGATGCCTGGCTACCTGTTCCCAAAAAACTACGCAGACGCGGTAGCCCGTTGGCGAGTGCCCAGCGGCTTTCTGCTGCTAGGTGCTTTTCTGTGGTTCGCCAATCCAAGCTGGCAATCGATTGGATATGGGGCTCCACTGGCGGTGGTTGGTTTAGGATTGCGGGCCTGGGCTGCTGGTCACTTGGAAAAGAATGAGAAAGTGGTTTCCAGTGGACCGTATCAGTATCTGCGAAATCCACTATATGCCGGAACGTTGCTGGTTGCTGCTGGACTGACTATTGCATCGTGCCAATGGGGTTTGGCGCTACTTTTTGGAGCCGTGTTTCTGGGTGTCTATTGGCCGCGGATGGAGTTGGAAGATCAGCATCTGCGGAACTTGTTTGCGGACTATCCTGCCTATGCCCAGCAAGTGCCGCTGCTGTTGCCGCGCTTTCCTGGATTATCTTCGAGTGGTGCTTTTCGATGGTCGCTGTACCTTCGCAATGAAGAGTACAATGCGCTGGCTGCGTTTCTGCTGGCTATGGGATTTCTGGTTTGGCGAGCGGCGTGAACTTGTAGAGTTCTACGGTCCCATCGAAGGATTCAATAACCTGCCGGCGTAGGCCATTCTGGCGAGCGAAATCTGCCAGTAGTTTTGAGTTCTGAGGGAACGACTGTTTTCCAGGAATGAACCCCATATAAAGGCCTCCTGGTTGTTTGATGCTTTCTGGGTTCACTCCATCGAGTGGAACTATTTTCCCGGCAGAAAGTAGAACCACTGCATTTTCTAAACCCCAATCGTCTGTGAAAACTGCCGGCGGAGATTCCTTGATGACTCGTTCGGCGGCGTGAAGAATTGCGGGGGACCAAACTGTAGGAATGGGCTGGTAGGCGATGCGGAGGAGCATGTCTGCAAAAGATGCGCAGTTGAATAGCAGCACAACTGCAAGTAGGAAACGCAAGGGGGGAGCATCTTCCAGGGCCAAAACAAGTAGGGCGAATAGCAACGGCAGGAACAGCACTGTGTGGTGTGCGGAGGAACCCAAATTCTGAAAAGCGGCCATGGTGAACCAGGAGATTGTGCCGGCCAATAGAATCAGGCAGCGCAGGAGGCGAGTCTTCCCTGGAGTGAGGGTGGAAGCGGCAATGACGGCGATGGTAAGCCAATGGGCGTAACTTCCAAGAGAAAGCAGATAAGCTAGGATTCGTGGCCATTGGAACTGCGGGGCGGTTAAGTATCCGACTAGTGAGGAACCGATGAGGGCTCTGCCGAGTAACTTGAATTTTAGGATCAATACCGGTGCGGTTGCTTCCGACGAGAGCAGCGATGTAACGGGTTGAGCGACTGCGAGGTAATTGTAATAGAGTAACGGCGAGGCTCCAAGAATGAGTCCTGCGGCGCATAGGAAGACTGTTTTGGGTTGCGGAAACTTTCTAAGCGCGATTAGAAAGAGAACGGCGAAAAGTGGGCCGTAACAGATGACGAAAGTCATCTTTTCCCAGGCACCAAAGCCGCAGAAGAATGCGCTGAAGAAAAGCCATCCCGGAGTTTGACGCGCCCAGCAATAGAATGCTGCGGCGAGGCAAAACATCTGCAGGCAGACGGGGCCCCAATCGTAGACGGTGGTGAACAGGATCAGCGGCGAGGTGACAAGCAGGATGGCGAAGATGTCCCCGGGCTTCTTCAATCCGAGACGGTGGAAGGCGGCGCGCATCAGAAATATGGAGACCAGAATCATAGCGAGCATGGGGAGTCGCAGAGTCCATAAAGATGGTTGGAATACTGAGAAGATGGCTTGGTAGAGAAGCACCTTGGGAGCACCTGTATAGGGCATCAACATCAAGGGGACTTGGTGATTAAATAAGGTTACGGATGCGTGGGCCCAATCGGGGCGGAAGACTGGTTTGATGAAAAAGTTCTCGTCGTGGTGGGGGCCGAAATGCGGGATGGTCCATAGCATTGCTGCTATAAATACGAAGGCGGCGAGGTAAAAAATCCTAGCCGCGTAGTTCGTGGAAGGCGTCTTCGATTTCGCGTTTTGCGGCATCGGATATTGGAATCAGCGGCAGGCGTGGAATGCCTCCATAGTAACCGTTCAGATCCATGGCGTGCTTCAGGCCGGGGATTCCGTATTTCACCGTGACCAGCAAAGCGGCGGGGGTGATGCGTTGTTGCCAATCTTCAGCAGCCTCGGCTTCGCGTCGGCGGAAGGCTTCCCAAATGGTGATGCAGGCGTAGGGGGCGGCGTTGGCAAAAGCCAGAACGGCGCCGACTGCTCCGGCTTCGAGGCACGGCCACAAGGTGGGTGCGCTTCCGGTGAGCACCTGAAAGCCGGGCTTTACCTGGGCGATCATGGCTTTTAGCTTGTCCAAATTTCCGGAGCTTTCTTTGATGGCAATCACGTTGGGATGCTGACTGAGACGGACCACAGCCTCAACGGAAATATCGACCCCGGTGGTTTGGGGCCAATTGTAGATCATCAGCGGGATCTTCGATTGATCAGCAACGGAACGGAAGTAGAGCACCTGGGCTTCGGTGTTGTTGATCAGATTCTTGTAATAGTGCGGGGTGCGCACCATGGCCAGCTTATAGCCGATGTCAGCAGCTTTGTTGGTGAGCGCGATTGTTTCGCGAACGCTTTCGACACCGGTTCCGGCGATCAGCAAACGATCTGGCGCGGCGGCTTCGGCAACCCAACCCCATAAGGTGTACTTTTCTTCCGTGGTGAGGTGGACACTTTCGCCGGTGGAGCCGCAGACGCAATAGCCGGAAAGGCCGGTGCGATTCAGCTTGTTGACGTTGTGGAAGACTTTGACTTTATAAAGCTCGCCTTCGTGGTTGAAGGGAGTTGCGATGGGCGGGTAGATGCCTTGGAGTTTCATTTTGAACAAGGGGGACGGGCGAACCAGCCCCCCTCGGTAAATACTATTTGATAAGGAAGGTGAGCACGAAGGTATACAGCGCCATGGATTCGATCAGCACAAGGCCGAGCAAAGCGATGAAGCGGATACCATCGGAGGCACCGGGGTTACGTGCCAAAGCTTCCGTAGCTCCGGCGACGGCTTTACCCTGAGCCAAACCGCAAAGGCCGGATGCAATGGCCATGGCGATGAGGGCGGCAGGTGCTGCATAGTTGGTTGCGCCCGCAGCGTGCGAGGCGTCTTGAGCCATCATTGGGCTGGCAAAAAAGATTGCCAACAGGATTGCGAACAAGCGAATGTTCTTCATATTTAAGTTTCTCCTAGCTAAGTAAAATCGCAATCAGGAGGTGGTTCCCGTCAAACTCGTGCAGCCGGGCTCACACTGAAAAGCGGATAATGCCGGTGCGATGATTTAGTGATCTTGAGCGACAGCGCCGCCCAGGTAGATCATGGTCATCAACGCGAATATATATGCCTGCAGGAAAGATACGAACACGTGCAGGCCCATGAAAATTACAGGGAATCCTAAGAAAGTAAGGCCAAGGAAAACCATAGTCACCTGCTCACCGGCGAACATGTTGGCGAACAAACGGATTGTGAGCGAAGCGGGTCGGGCCAAGTGGCTGATGATTTCAATAGGGAGCATGAGTGGAGCAAGCCACCAGACAGGACCACAGAAATGCAGGGCGTATTTGCCGAGCCCTTGGATTTTGGCACCCATGAAATTGTAGTAAAGGAAAGAGGCAATCGCCAAGCCTGCGGGAACGTAGGGGAACATGGTGGGCGATTCAAACGTGGGAATGATGCCGAGCAAATTGCAGAACAGCACAAAGAAAAACATGCTGCCGACGAAGGGGACAAAGCGCGAACTGCCGTGGCCAATGTTATCGTGCGCCTGATGCTGCAGGAAATTGTAGGCAGCCTCGAAAATGTGTTGCATCTTGCCGGGCTTATCCATGGAAAGCTTGGGGCGCAGGATACCGAAAGTGAGGATCATGATGATGGCCACCAGGATCTGCATGACGATAAAAGTGTCCCAAGGGCGCGGCTGCGTGGCGTAAGTTCTGCCGAAGAGTGGGAGGACGGTGCTGAGGATTGCGTTGCCTGGACCACTTAGGTGATCGTTGAACAGGGCTGTCAACCAGGGTTCGTGTTCTTGCATAAAAGGATTTCGTAGAAGATGCTGACGACGACTGCAGCCAGGGGCATGAAGAGCCCGGCGAAAAGCGCAGCAGCATTAATTCCGACTAATTTAATTATAGCAAATCCAAGGCCGCCGAGCAGCAAAAGGGCTCCTAGAAGTAGGAATCCAGTGTGACGGGCGGGGCGTGTTCCGCCGGGTCCGAGGGTGTTTACGACGCGATGGAGGAGGTGGAAATTGAGCCAGCCGGCGAGCGATCCGATGGCGACTCCGAGGGCAATTCGCCAACCATATATAAGGAGCGCGGCGAGGGATCCGAGGAGGCTGAAGGCTGGGACCATGAGGAGAAGCCGGCGCATGGCGGCTTGGTAAGGAGCTGCGTCGAGCGGCGGCTTTTTGCGTTCCACCATTATTTATTCTCGTTGCCTTTTTGAATTTCACGGACGAGGCCGACCAATCCGGCGACTGCGCCGAGGATCAGGAAGATGGGGGTGAAGTAGGTGGTGGATTGCCAGAGGTCGAGGTAATGCCCGATGGCGTAGCCGATCATGACGCTGATGGGGATGAGTGCGGCAAGGCCCATGACTTCGCCGAATTGTTGCGATGGAGTTTGATTAGGTTTCGGCATGAGTTCCTTTCTTAGCGTAAGCGATTCGACGGGCATAATTCGGCCTTAGGTTTGAATTTGCCAAAGTGAACTTCCGGCCGCTTTGCGCGCTCTCACTTCGCTACCCGCCCAGGTAGTTGGCTGATTCACAGCCGAACCTTTCAGTTCCGCAACCGATTGGTTTGAAGCGTTAGATTGTTTAGCGACCGGTTATTCGTTTTGTAATTAGATACCGCGCGGACTTTTCTGTGGGA
>JAYTTF010000021.1:0-10105 GCA_043745195.1 Bryobacterales bacterium
GGCGAGCACTGTTCTGCACAATCGACTCAGTGGGAAAGGGGGCTTCCTCCCAAACATCACTACTTGTCAAAAATAGGACATTTCTACTTTGCTGCGACAAGCTGCATCGGGTACAGGATGGACTGGCTTTCAGATTTCATCACGAGTCGATATCAAGTGCTTCATTCATGCTCTCGCCGATTATGCGACACTAGCCTGAAGAATGGCACACCCCGATGGCTGCAAAATCAGAAGAAACTCGTCAGAAAATACTTGACGCCGCATTGCGTATGTTCCGCGAATTGGGCTTTGAACAAGCCACTATGCGCGAGATTGCCAAACAAGCCGGCGTTGCAACTGGCTTGGCCTACTATTACTTTCCCAAGAAAGAAGATTTGGTGATGGCGTTCTATACGCAAGTGAACGCCCAAATGCGGCCACTCGTCCAGGAGGCGCTTGCTGCAAATAAGAAATTGGAAGCCAAAATCCGCGCCTTGATTCTGGTGAAGTTCCATTACTTCGCACCAGATCGAAAGTTTTTGGGAGCCTTGTCAGGATATTCAGCAGACCCCGCACATCGCCTCTCCCCCTTCAGTGATGAAACGAAAGAGATCCGCGAAGAAGGCATGGCCCAATTCCGCGAGGCACTCGCCCAAAGCGAAGTTAAGGTACCAGTTGACTTAGTGGGTGCATTGCCCAAAGTGCTGTGGATGTATCAAATGGGGATGGTACTTTTTTGGATTTACGACCACTCCAAAGACCAGCGCCGGACGACGTTGTTAATGGACAAGAGCCTTGGAATAGTGGTGTTGCTATTGAAAGCAGCCGCGCTGCCTCTTATGCGCCCTGTCCGTAAACTCGTGTTGGAATTGGTGGAGATCATTGAGCAAAAATGAGCCCACATTACGAATGAATCTTTATCTCTATGGAAGGAGCATGCAATAGTGTGTTGTGAATTAAACATTTCTTAACCGAAATGTTCACACCCTCCACATGCTTCGGGTCTTGAAGACCAGGAATAATCACTTCAATCAGGAACGAGCCAAGCCTGGCGGGACCAGCCGCTTTCTCCGCATGCACCTTCACTTCAACCCCTATGGTTGAAAGGCTCCGGGCTTTAAGATATTCCACCGCATAATAAGCCGCGCACGATCCAAGCGACGCCAGCAACAATTCGGGAGGAGTCATCCCAAGGTCCTGGCCACCACCACTCAGTGGCTGATCAATTGTAAGCCGGTGACCGCGTGCCTCGGCCTCAAACCTCACCCCTTCCTTGTAAGTGACTCGCAATTCCATAACTACACCTTACCAATACAGGTCTCAAAATTCTTTCACAAAGCCGAAGAGATTCTGAAAGGTCGCCAAATTGCGTTTGCCTTGCGGAATTAGTTGCACGCTAATAGGGTTCCTGGTGAGCGTCTCGCCAAAGCTGTAGCGGAACTTCCAACCGCGATTGATTCGGATATCCATTCCCACATCTACACGAACGAAGGGTTTTGTTGTGTTGAATGTGGATGGCGGCAGTGCAAGCGTTCCACGCTGCACCGTCACGCGCCCCCCTACGCTTGAAAAGTGCGCCAACCCTCCACCAAACGATAAATACGGCCGCAACGCGCTGGTGAGTGGACGGAAATATCCCATCGCTTCCGCTCCAACCATCTGCTGGCTGCTCCCGCGCATCTGTTCATAAACCGATTCCTGCCCGGCTAACGTTGCCAGGGAGGTTAGGGCTAACGCATTCCGGCTCAGTGTGTAATTTCCCTGCACGGAAAAGTAATCGGACAGATGACGGCCAACATAGATCCGCGCAGTGATTCCATTTTCAGGCTTATATAGGGAGACATTCGATCCGGATGCAGTAATGGTCGTCTGCCCATCAGCGGAAAGAGCTGTCACGCCAATGGCTCCCCCTATGAAATTGGGTTGTGGCTGTTGTGACCAAAGACAACTGGCCAGAATAGAAAACACGAAGGCTTGTCTCATCAAGGATTTTGATTATTATCGCAACTACAGAGGGGGATTCGGGGAGGATTCGCTACATACATATGCGGAAGGGATAAACCAAAGATGCCTTTCCCACAAGTTTACTCACTTATTAGGAGACAGAAATGAAATTTGATAATCTTTTTCGCAGTGCATTACTGGCAGTAGCCGGAACAGCCAGCCTGATGGCGCAATCTGCAACCATCCGCTTGATTCCTTCCGCTTACGCGACCCTTGACCAAAGTGGTTCCTACGCACTCAGCGGCGGAGTATTCGCCGGCCGGGCAGGCGATGCCATTACCATTTCAGGAAACAGTGTCACCCTTGATTTGAATGGCCAGGAAATTCTCTGCCCTGGAGCCGGTGTTGGCATCCGCATCAACAATGCTCAGAACGTTATAGTTCGCAATGGCAGCATCAGCAACTGTCTTATGGGTATTGTCGTTATGAACTCGGCCAATGTGAAGATCGAAAATATGTCGATTCGCGGCATGGACTCAGCTCCGCCAGAGGCTGGCATGATGGTGGTTCAATCGCGCAATGTGGCAATTCTCAATAACAACATTTACAACACAGCTTTGGGACTTTTCATCCGCGGCGGCCGCAGCTTCGGCAATCGGATTGAAGGAAACAACATCACCGCTGGCGGCGTAAATTCAGCATTGGGTATCTGCTACAACCCAACGGATACTGATCGTGTTGGTCCGCAGGGCGATTTGATAAAGGGCAACGTAATTCGCGGTTTTGGAATCCCGATTTCACTGAACTCAACTTCCAACTATAATGTTGTGCAAGGCAACACTCTGTTCTTCAAAGATGCGGCAGTTCGCACCGATAGCAAGACCAATGTGGATATGGACAATATTAAGGTAATGGTCCAGTAGTTTTTAAACGTAGCGGCAGGACGAGATTAGCGCACTCGCCTTGCCGCGCGTTGAAGGCAGCTAAATAAGCTTCCCAAACATAACGAAACGCATCCCGGAATTAGGGCATCATATCTGTAGGCATGCGTTTCGTTCAACTCATTTTGCTGTCCGCCATCTCCGTTACTGCACAATCTGTAGTAGCCGAGGGCAGCAGGTTGCCCTTCAGGGTTCGCTTTGAAGCACAACCCGGCGAACTTCCCCTCCGCTGCGAAATTATCCCCATCAAGCCCACACTAAACTATGGTTTCCGCTTTCAGGCAGGTTACGTTGTTACCATCCCGTTGATTCAATATTCCGGAAAAGGCAACCGGCTGATGATTCTTAGCCGCGTCACACCCAAAGGCGGCAAGCCGGTATTCTTCGCACAAGGGCTGCTTCTGCCGGAAATCCCACCCGACGCTCCTAGAAAAAATCAGCAGATCGATACTGGCGGCAACTATCTGATGGGCGAAGGTCAGTACGATGTGGATTGGTTCCTGGTGGACAACCAACGCCGCGTCTGCCGTAAAAAATGGACCTCCATTGCCGAACTGAAAGGGAGCAGCAAAAAGGTTAAGCCAGCCATCCCCTCAAACACTGTAACCGACCTTTCCCTTCGCGGCGTTCCGCTACCCACCCCAGAAGATGAGGATGTCCGTAAACTGAACCTGACCGTGCTTATGCACGCCACCCCCATGTCCTCCCGCCGCAATGTCTTCCGCCCCAGTGACGAAGCCATGTTGCTGGGTACTCTTTCAGCCTTGATGGGCCGTATCCCCACCGCCTCCGTACGTTTGGTGATCTTCAATCTGGAACAACACAGGGAAATTTTCCGCCGCAATGGTTTTCAGCTCAGTGACCTGGACGATGCTAGTGAAGCCCTTCAAAAAGTCGACCTCAACGCAGTAGATTATTCTGTTCTAAAAAATAAAGCCGGACACATCGACCTCCTTGCCGATCTTGTCAATCAGGAACAGAACCCGGTAGCCCCCAACGAAAAGCAATCCGACGTGGTAATTTTCCTTGGCCCCATGGCTCGTCACCTGGACAAGCCGCCGGCTGATGTCATAGCCCCCCCGCGCGGCATATTGCCTCGCTTCTTCTACTTCCGCTTTGAATCGTTTTTCCGCCGCAACCCAAATGCGGGTCTGCCCGATGCCATTAACTTCGCCGTGAAGAAAGTTAAAGGCAAAAGCGTCACTATACACACCCCAATAGAATTCTCGAAGGCCATTGAGCAGGTGATGGCTAAGGTAAACCAAAGTTAATCCGGCTAGTACCAACTGGTGCTACACATTTGCACCACAAAGAGATACAATCATTCCGGGATTCCTCTTCAGGTGTTTATGCGGCTCTTAATAGTGCTTCTCTGTTTTCTCGGGGCTTTTTCTGTGGCCATCGCCCAGAATAACCGCAACACGCCTGGTATCTCCGGGAAAACTCCCAAACATGTTATAGATCCGCCTCCCCCGCCCCCTCCCACTCCAGGTGGAGGCAGTCCCAGCAGCCCACCCCCTGATACAACAACGCTCGTTATCCGTGTTTCAGAGGTTCAGCTGGAAGGTGTAGTTGGAACAGGAACTGCCCCCTCCTTCGCATTCCCAATTATCTTCAGCGGTTCCGACCGGCCATGGAACATTAAGACTACCACCGAAAATGGCGTGAACTGGTTGACCGTGACACCAGTTGCTGGAGATGATGAGCGCACTATCACCGTCTACGCATCCGTAGGCAAACTGCCCCCAGGAGTCCACAAGGGCAACGTGGTCATAAAGGCCGACGGTGCAATCGGTTCCCCAAAAACAATTCCCGTTGTGTTTCGCGTACGGCCCCTTATCCCAAGCACCTTGGTTGCAGAGCAATCCACCGTCAACTTCACCTCTGCGGAAGGTGGTGCCAATCCTCCGGCCCAAACCATCAAACTGCAAAGGCAGGGGGAAGTCGCAATAGATTGGACCGTCACATCCGCCACTTTCAATGGAGGCACTTGGCTTGCCCACACTCCCAATGCAGGTAAGGACCAAGGCTCAATCACATTGCGTGCCTCAGTCGGCGAATTGCCTCAGGGCACCTACGCCGGCAAAATAACCATCTCCTCACCCAACGCATTAAATTCGCCGGTAACGTTGAATGTTGTTTTCACCATGGGTCGTGGAAAAGCCGCCGTGGCAAAAGGCGAGGTTTATAACGCCGCAACTCTGAAAGTTGGCCCCGCTGCTCCAGGCGGAATTATTGTTCTCTATGGTGCCCGTCTTGGTCCTAAGGAAGCCGCCATCGGCGTCTACGATGGGTCGACAGGTGGATATCCGCTAGAACTGGGCGGCACCAAAGTGATGATCGGTAATCAGCCTGCGCCGCTGCTGTTAGTATCGGAAGGCCAGATCAACTTACAGGTTCCATTTGAAACTTCTGGAAGGAAAACGGTGCAAGCCACCGTGCAACCCACCAACTTCAATGCCGCCACTTTTCCGCTGTCAATCGAGGAATCAACTCCAGGCATCTTCACATTGGAAGGCAATCGCGCAGCGGCCATCAATCAAGATGGCTCCATCAATTCCATTGAGAATCCCGCCAATGCCGGTTCCGAAATTAAACTGCATATTACAGGGCAAGGACCCCTCACACCCCCTGTAGCCACCGGGCAGTTGCCAACAGACGGTACCCTTCCGTCCAAGCCGGTCTTACCGCTGTCGGTAACCTTCAACGGAGTGGAGATCAAGCCAAAATCCGTCAGTCTATCCCCTTCCATGTTGGGACTTCTACAAATAACCCTGGAAATTCCTGCTGATTCTCAACAAAACGATAATGCCACGGTGAAAGTGAAAATCGGGAATTCAGAAAGCAACATCGTAATAGTTTCAGTCGCCCCGCAAAAGACCACTGATGGCGATAAACTTGAGGATTGATCTCGCAACAGCACAAACTCCTCACGGCACTATTTCTACTTCTGGTTAATTGTGCCCTAATTGGCCAAACCCGAAAACCGCAGCACAATCCTGGCCCGCCTCCAACCCCGATCCAGCCTCCAGCACCCTTACCGGGCGGACAGAAAAACACTCTCTACCTTGGGGCATCGGAACTAATCTTTGAAGGAATTGTTGGAACAGGATCAGCAGCCACCTATGCATTTCCGTTAATCATGTTCGGCACCCAAAACCCCTGGAAAATTACCGCCACAACTACCGACGGTACTAATTGGCTTTCCGTCACTCCATCTTCAGGAATAGACAACCGTCAACTCAGTGTCTTTGCCGCAGTTGGTAAACTTCGCGCCGGTGTTTATTCGGGAAAAATCGTGGCGGAAGCTGAGGAACTTTCCAACTCGCCGCTCACCGTCCCCGTCACCTTTCGTGTCCGCGATCCCATTGCAACTACCATCAGGCTGCTCCCTGAAAAACTCGATTTCCTTGCCTTTGAACTCGCCCCTGCTTCCAGCCAAACCGTCAGTCTGCAACAGTTCGGCGAAGTAATTCTCGATTGGAACGCCAGCGCCTCAACCTTCAATGGTGGTAACTGGCTTACTGTAAGCCCCCTCAATGGCCGCGATGATACCCAACTTACTCTGCGCGCCAATCCTGGTAACTTGCCTCTAGGCACTTACGCCGGCCGCATCACTATTAATTCCCCAAATGCCGTCAATAATCCAATCCTCATGAACGTTGTGATGACCGTTGTCCGTGGTAAAGCCGGCATTACACAAAATCAGGCCTTTCACGCCGCGACTGGCATTGGTGGATCGGTTGCCCCGGGATCAATTGTTACTCTCTACGGCTCCCGTCTTGGGCCGCGCACCCCGGCAGTTGGTCAGTACAACCCATCCCGCCGATCCTTTCCAACCGAACTAGGAGGAACCACCGTATTGTTTGATCGTCAAGCCGTGCCGCTCCTCTATGTCTCCTACGATCAGATCAACCTGCAGGTGCCCTACGAAGTAGCCGGCCGCATCGGAGGCACCATTGTAACTGTGAATCCGGCAGGCTTTGAATCAACTCAATTCTTCACCGGATTCAAAGAAACAGCACCCGGCCTATTCACTTTAGATGGCAGGCAAGCAGCGGCGCTCAACCAGGACAACACCGTTAATGGAGCTTCCAACCCCGCCCCACCAGGCTCCGTTATCCAGCTATTTCTCACCGGCCAAGGCACGGTGAATCCGCCGGTCGACACAGGATCCATCGCGCCCAACCAGCCATTGTCGTCACCCTTGAATCCGGTTTCCGCCAAACTAAATGGCCAGCCGGTTGAGGTGAAATTTGCAGGCTTGACGCCCGGAACAATTGGCCTGATGCAAGTGAATATTGTTGTCCCAGAAAGCCGGCAAGCCTCTGCCGCAGTACCAGTCAGTGTGAAAATTGGCGATGTGGAAAGCCCCGTAGTGCAAATCGCAGTAGGCAAATAATAAGTGCTATCCGTTCAAATTCCATTCCGCCAAAATCGTTTCCTGCACCTGCTGATGGCCGCCATGGCGCTGGTGTTGGCAATTTCCGCCTACCATCCCACCATGGTCATTGATTGGGTTTTGGAGAACCTGTTAACAGTGGTATTGGGAATTGCCTTGACGCTAAGTTATCGCCGTGTCCCGCTATCAAGAACTTCCTACCTGCTGATCTTCTTCTACCTAAGCCTTCACGAATGGGGCGCGCACCACAAATACGCCGACGTGCCATTAGGGGAGTGGATGAAAGTGTGGTTCCACACAACACGCAACCATTACGACCGTGCAATGCATTTCTTCTTCGGCTTGTTGCTGGGCTATCCCATGATGGAAGCCTTCATGCACCTTACCAAGATTCGCAACGCATGGCGTTTCTGGTTCCCTATGGAAGCATCGCTGGCCTTCGGGGCAATTTACGAAATCATCGAATCCATGGTGGCATCCTATGTTTCCCCCGAAGCAGGCGAAGCCTTCGTAGGCATGCAGGGCGACATGTGGGATGCGCAGAAAGATATTGGCCTGGGATTCGCCGGTGCCGCTGTAGCCATGTTGATCGCATGGCTATTCAGCAAATCGGGGACTGCCCGGTTTCCCAATGCATTAAACTAAAAGTCATTGGAATTCCCCAAAAATGCCCAGCCCGGTTTTCATATCCTACGCTCGTGGTGCAAGTTTGGCCGATGCCCAAGCCCTCAAAGCCGCCCTGGGCCACCTTGCATTCCTCGACACTTCAGGAATTGACGATGGCGACCAATTCCAACAACAGCTCCTAACCCACCTACTCAACTCCTCCGTCGTCGTCATCTTCGCCACCGGACTCTTCCTGGAGCGCCGCTACTGCCGCTTGGAAATGCGCCTCGCCCTTGCTGGAGCAGCATCCATTGTCCTCGCACTTGGCGAACGGTTTAGCGAAGTTCTCGTCACCCTGCCAACTAATGTCACCGGCAACAATTGGCCCCAGGCCAACGAGACATCGCGCTTGCAAAAGCTGGTAGAAAAGCTACTGGCCAGCAATCCCCCCGCTATCAACCAGTTGCTAACAGTCAACGAAGCGCAACGAATCGGCAAGGCGTTCTTGGAAGAATCCAAGCTCCCGCTCCCGCAGCCGCTCCCGTCCAAGCATTCGTTCCCTCCCGGCGTCGCCTCCAGCAGCATTGGCACCCGCTTCGTCGGCCGTGCCGACCTTTTACCCGCCATCCATTCAGCCCTGTCCGATGGCATTGGCAAATCAGCCCGCCTAACTGGCCGCATCGTCGCCGGTGGGGGCTTCGGCAAAACCCGCGCCGCCATTGAATACCTGCATCGCTACGCCTCGCATTACCCCGGTGGCATCTTCTGGCTGGACGCCTCCAACCCCGATCTCCCCAACGAATTCTGGCGCATCTTGAAGGAACTCAATCCCGCTGTACCCGATCTCCTCGCAATGAGAGAACAGAATCGCAACGTGGCCTTAGAGCTAGGCCACGCGCTCCACAGCATCGGCCAAAGTGCCCTGTATGTGGTGGATAACATCCTGGAAGCCGCCCCTGGAGAAAGTCCAAAACCCATCGGCCATTTCTGCCCGGCGATTGGTGCGGTAGCCGTCCTTGCAACCTCCCGGCAAAACAACACCGAACCAGGAACCATCCCTGTCGATCCGTTGGAACGCGATCCCGCCATCCTATTGCTCACCAACGGCGTCCCCGCCAGCGCAACTCTCGCCTGGGACGATTGGGGTCGCATAGCCAGCATCGTAGGCGACCTGCCCATTGCCCTTGACCTTCTGAATCGTTGCCTGGTCCTATCCGCCATCACCCCCGCAAATTTGCTGCAGAAGTTGCAGCAGCCCAGCCCAGTAGCCGAACTGGACCGTCTTAGTCAGGCTCTCAAAGGGCAAGTGCCGGAAGGTGCGGCCCGTGGGGTCACTGAAGCATTCCTCATCTCCTACCAGTTGCTGGACCCCACCTCCCAGCGGCTCGCGCAGCTTCTGGCCCAACTTGAACCTTCACCAATTCCGGAAGTGTTTATGGAAGCGCTTCCCGATGAGTTGAAAAACGCCCGCGCCGCAATGCGCAGCCGTCATTTCGTCACGGCCAGTGACCCGCCTAACGCTTTGTCGTTTGGAGTAATGCATCGGCTAATGGCCGATTTCCTGCGCAACCTGTTTTCTCCGGACGACGTGAAATTGCTGGATGACGCGTGTAGTGTGCTTTCCAAGACAATGGACTCGGACCTTTGTCAAAATCCACAGCATTGGCCAGCCATGATCCTCTGCCGTCCGCATGCCATGGCACTATTCCACCGCTCGGAAGGAACCAAAGCTTCGGCCGATCTTGCCTTAAGAGCTGCCATCTTAGCCCACGCGCAAGGCGATCTGCCGGCAGCGCGGCAGCTTGGGGAGCGAGTGCTTGCGGTGATGACCCGCGTGCTGGGCGAGGAGCACCCGGACACGCTGAGGTCGATGAACAATCTGGCGGAAACACTCAGGGCGCAAGGCGATCTGCCAGCAGCGCGGCAGCTTGGGGAGCAAGTGCTTGAGGTAAGGACGCGCGTGCTTGGCGAAGAGCACCCGGACACGCTGACGTCGATGGGAAATCTGGCGGTAACCCTCAAGGCGCAAGGCGATCTGCCAGCAGCGCGGCAGCTTCAAGAGCGAGTGCTTGCGGTGAGGACGCGCGTGCTTGGCGAGGAGCACCCGGCCACGATGACGTCGATGAACAATCTGGCGGAAACACTCTGGGCGCAAGGTGATCTGCCAGCAGCGCGGAAGCTTGGGGAGCGAGTGCTTGCGGTGAGGACGCGCGTGCTGGGCCAGGAGCACCCG
>JAYTTF010000022.1:0-10103 GCA_043745195.1 Bryobacterales bacterium
GGCGAGCACTGTTCTGCACAATCGACTCAGTGGGAAAGGGGGCTTCCTCCCAAACATCACTACTTGTCAAAAATAGGACATTTCTACTTTGCTGCGACAGCCCAATTGGCGCGAACTAACCGCGAAGAACAGCATTGGATATCAAACTTTTGTGAAAATGCTGCACCATGAAGCATAGATAAAAAGTCTGCCAGTTGAACCACAACTGACGTCCCCACCCCATCCGGTATATCCTCGGTAAAGGAGACTTTTTGGACGCGTTACGACGATTAAAGAACTTTCCGAAACGGTTATCGCCTCCATCTGCAGGCATTGCCGACCTTGCCGCGCAGTCCGGTATTCGTGAAGTGGTGGAACAATTCCGCCGCGATCGCCAATGGATCACCGAACAGCACCTGGAACTGTGCCGCATTCCCGCGCCTACGTTCTTTGAAGCCAAACGCGCCGAATGGATGCTCACCCGCCTGCGCTCCCTTGGCTGCGATGCTAAAATCGACCGCGCCGGTAATGTGATCGCCTTTCCGGGCACTCCCACAACCGGACCTTACGTAGCCGTCACCGCACATCTGGATACCGTCCTGGCCCCTCGCCGTCCTGAAGAAATCTACCTTGAAGGGGACGGTCGCATGCATGGCCCCGGTGTTGCCGACAATGGTTCCGGATTGGCGGCATTGCTTGCCATTGCCCGTGCCATTCAAAAAGCTCCGCCCCTTGAAAATCCCAGCGCATCGCTTATGTTGGTTGCCAATGTTGGCGAAGAAGGTGAGGGCAATCTTAGCGGCATGAAGTATCTTTGCCACCAATCTCCTCTTGGGTCCAAGATCCGTAGCTTCCTGGTTTTGGATGGTCCCTCGGTGGAGCATATAACGTCCCAAGCACTGGCTAGCCGCCGCTTTGAAATTACTTTTCAAGGAGTGGGTGGCCATTCCTGGTCTGATTTCGGAGTAGGAAATCCCGTCCATGCTCTTAGCCGTGCAGTTCACCTTTTCAATTCACACCAGGCCGCCAAGCCCCCTGCGCTTTCCAGGACCAGTCACAATTTTGGAATTATCGAAGGTGGCATTTCCGTAAATTCCATCCCCTCCTCCGCTCTGTCAAAACTCGATCTGCGTGCGGAAACGCAATTGTCGCTGGATGAGATGACCAGCTTGCTGACCGAATGCGTAGAACGCGCTCGCGACGTTGAGAACGAATCGGCCACTCAAAAGGTCTCGGCCAAGATTCGCGATATGGGCCAAAGGCCAGGAGGCCAACTCCCGGAAACTTCTCCGCTGGTGAGTTACCTGCGTGAAATTGACTTGTATTTGGGAATTCGCTCCCGCATTGATTGCGCTTCTACTGACGCGAATATTCCACTGTCCATGGGCTTGCCCGCAGTTTCCATTGGCACTGGAGGATCTGGCGGAGGCGCACATACACCCGCTGAATGGTATCACCCTGAAGGCCGCGAAATTGGTTTGAAGCGAGTTTTTCTGGCACTGGCGCTTCTTCTTACGGAATGAAGTTCCCGGTTCAAGCTCGCGCTGAAATAGCGCTGGCATTGGTGGCAATGCTGTGGGGCGGCACCTTCGTCATCGTTAAGTACGCCTTAGCCGACATCTCCTCACTCGTCTATCTCTTCTTACGTTTTGCCCTCGCTGGTGTCCTGTTACTCCTCTACTTCTATAAACAGCCAGTATTCCGCATACCCTTACGAAGTTTCGGCCTGGCGGCACTCGTTGGTGCCCTGTTGATGACCGGTTACGTTCTGCAGACCATTGGCTTGCTAACCGTCTCTCCAGCCAAAAGCGCATTCCTCACCGGCCTCTACATTCCGTTGGTTCCCATATTGGGATCGTTACTATTCCGTCGTGCCCCTCGATGGCAGGAAATCGTTGGTCTGGTATTCGCCGTCGCAGGCACCGCACTGCTCAGTTGGCCCGGAGAGCGGTTCACTTTTTCAACAGGGGATTGGCTCACTGTAGGCTGCGCCGTGGCGTTCGCATTTCATATCCTGGCGCTGGGACACTTCACTCCGGAAGTTGGCTTAGCGCCCATGACATGCCTTCAAATTCTGTTTGGCGCAATGTTCGCTGGAATTGGTGCGCCCATTGTGGAACGTCCATTTTGGAATCCCACACCGGCCACTTTCCTTGCCATCATCGTTGGTGCAGTCTTTGCAACCGCTGTAGCCTTTGCCATTCAAACCTGGGCGCAGCAACACACTTCGGCCACCAGAGCCGCCCTCTTGTTCAGTCTGGAACCAGTATTTGCCTGGCTTGTCTCGTTTGTAGTTCTTGGGGAAGTGCTTACCAAACTGGCATCGCTTGGCGCAATGCTCGTTTTATTAGGGATTCTCTTCGCAGAATTGAAACCTCAGGCGGTTCCCAGGCATCCATCTGATTAAGATCTCAACCCGATTGACATCTAAACCCGTAATGTTATTAGACTAAGAGTAGGTCTGCACTACACAACCTGGAGTTATTTCAAAACATGTTAGCCCGCATCCTTAAGCAACAGAAACTACTTGCCGCAACCATTTTCGTTTTCACACTATCCGTCGGCGCCTTAATCGGCACTCTTGCCACCACCGGCGTCTATGCCGCCAAGGGGCAAACTGCTGCTCCTGATGCCACACCTTTGGTTGTACCCGTTGCCCAAAACAACGAAACAGATTTTACTCGACTTGCCAAAATGGCTGAACCTAGCGTGGTGAACATCACCACTGACTATACTGCCCCCAAGACTTCTTCCAAACAACGTCAGCGCGCCATGCCGCAGCAGGACGAAGAAGAAGGTGGCGGTGGGGATGAGGGTCTGGAAATGTTTCGGCGATTCTTCCGCGACATGCCCGGTGGTGCCCCTGGTGCTGGCGGTGGCGCTCGTCGTGCTCCACGCGAAGCCACAGGCTCGGGGTTTATCGTAGATAAAAATGGCTACATTATCACCAATAACCACGTAGTTGATAAGGCCGAGGGCATCAAGGTGAAGTTCCCTGGCGACAAGACGGAATATAAAGCCCGCGTGATTGGAACCGATTGGGAATCGGACATCGCTGTAATTAAAATTGACGTGAAGAAGCCTTTGGCCGTTTTGAAAATCGGCAACTCCGATGGTGTCCAGGTGGGTGATTGGGCCGTTGCTATTGGCTCTCCTTTTGGCTTGGCGGCCACCGTCACGGCTGGTATTGTTTCCGCCACTGGTCGCGATGTGTCCGGTGCCGAGGCCTTCCAACGCTTTATTCAGACCGACGCAGCCATTAATCCAGGCAATTCCGGCGGCCCTCTTTTGAACATCAAAGGGGAAGTAATCGGCATTAACACCGCCATTGCAACTCAGACAGGCGGCTATCAAGGCATTGGCTTTGCACTGCCAGTGAACGTAATGGCCCGCGTCTACAACAACATTATTCAGTATGGCCGAGTTCGCCGCGGTTCCATTGGAATTGGTTGGAGCAAAATGGAGAAGCCTGAAATTCTGAAAGCCGCTGGAGTCAACGGTGGTGTGCTGGTGGAAAACGTTACTGAAGGTGGTCCTGCAGCAAAGGCCGGAGTGAAGCCCGAAGATGTAATAATCGCCTTAAATGGAAAAGCTATCAAAGACGGAGACGATCTAATCGCCCGCGTATCGGAAACTCCCATTGGGCAATCGCTCAAAGTAACAGTGGATCGCGAAGGAAAGAAGTTGGATTTGAACGTCACTGTGGAAGATCGCGAAGAGGTGTTCAAGGACGACCCACGCTTTGCCAGCCGCCGCAAAGACCTTCCGGCAATTGGCTCTGCTCCTGACGGAACTCCCGCCAAATTCGGAATCGCCATTCGGCCTCTTTCTGATAAAGAAAAGAAAGACGCCAGTTCCGAAGGCCGCGGGGTTTACGTTACCACCGTGCAGGAAGGCTCATTTGCGGATGAAATCGGATTGCGGGAACGCGACATTATTGTCAGCATTAACCGTCAGCCAGTGGCCTCGCCAGACGACTTACGTCGACTCCAAGGCAATTTGAAGCCAGGCGATGCAGTTGCGTTCCGGGTCATGCGTCCAACAGGTGGTCCAGTTCTTCCAGGCCAGAAGGCCAGCGGGGATAAGCCCAATTACGGAAGCTTGTACGTTGCGGGCACACTTCCAGGAAATTGATTTGTGGAATGGAAAAGCCCTCCGTTAAAGGGGGGCTTTCCGTTTCAGGTTACAATAACCGCCTCGAACGCGGCTTGTGAATTTTCGCTTCCAGCCTTGCCTTCCGCTTCACTAAGCCGGGGTTCACCGTGAACTCCATCGCCGTCAAAACAAATTCCATCGCCATCGCCGGATTCCGTTCCCGATGCTCATAGTGCTTCGCCAACTCCTCACAAGCCGCAGGACGAAATGGATTCTCCACTCCAGCCAGTTCCGAATAAAGCGCCAGCGCAGAATCTGCTTTTTCCAGCTTCCGTTCCAAACCCGCCAAATCCCACATGGTTCGCCAAGTCAGTTCATCCGCCAGTCCACCATTCAGTGCCTTGCGAAACAATCGAGTAGCCTGGTCAAGTTGTCCGGCCTGCCGCAACCAACGGCCAAGCCCCACCAACTCCGCTGGATGACGCACAGGCACATCTTCCCATCCGCCAGTTTGAAACGCTCGCGGCACAATGGCCGTAAGGCAAGCCAATGTCACAATGTCCAGCGCGTTGTGCTCAAACACCGGCGCAAGCCGCATGGAATACCCAGTCCGCACATATTCAAAATAAACGTAGGGGATCATCGCCCCGGGAATATCACCAACCCGTTCCACTCCCAGAATCTGATGTTCCAACTCCACCAACCGGCAGCTTTCAAATCGTAACTTCCAAAGACGCCGCGAGCCGAAAAGTAAATCGAGATGCGCCATTTTGGAAAACGGTGGGCGAGCCCGTGACATTCTGTAGCGAGTTTCAAGCAACGGCTGATCATAAGCTCGCCCATTGTAGGTGATCAGAACTTCAAAATCGGCCAAGTGTCTGGTAAGAGCATCCAGTAAACTGGCTTCTTCTGAAAAGTCCCGCATGAAGAATTGCTTCACCCGAAAGCCTTCCGGGGTAATGCGCCCCACCCCAACCAGGAATGCATAGGTACCGCTGCCGCCTGCCAAGCCAGTAGTTTCGGTATCAAGAAACGCCCAGCGTTCGGGGTGGCATTCAGGGAAGCCCGGGTCGGCTAGGCTGGTTAATAGGTTGTGCGGCAGGTCTGCCAGGGAGCCAATATCCACGCTTCCATGACGGCGATGCGCGGGCCACAAACGTTCACATTCAAAGTGCTTGCCAAAAGCGGTTTCAACTTCTTCAGCCCCGCTCCAACTCTCCAATAATTCCTGCAGCGCCTGCCCCGCTTTTTGACGAAGTGGCTTTGGTTCAAGTTCCGCACTCCGCCGATCTGCATTGCCAATGCTTGCAATTTTCGCCCGTAAGATTGCGAGTTGTGCTTGGAGTTCGCTCAAGTAAAGTATTCGCCCTTTCTTTGCCTACTGTAACTCCTCAAGGGCTGCTGCGGCAAGCTCCCATTTATCCATGGTGCTGTCGCGTTCCTCAATCAGCTTCTGTACTTTCTGCGAAGCTTCCATCAAAGCGTCCTGTCCACTGGGGTTCGACATGATCTGTTCGCACTTTGCAACCTCAGCTTCCAGCTCCGCCACACGGCTTTCCAATTTGGAGCACTCCTGCTGCATCTGTTTCAGCTTGATCGGATTCATCCGTTTTTTCGCCGAATCTCCAGACCCTTGCTGCGACGTTGCATCTTGTGCGGGGGCAGCTGCTGTGGACTTAATCCCCGCTTCCATCGCCGCCACACCGCCTTGCTTGCGGAACATGTAATCTTCGTAGTTGCCCGGGAAAACCACCACTTCGCCATTGTCAATCTCGTACACTTTAGTCGCCAGCTTGTCGATAAAGTAGCGATCATGCGACACCAGCACAACCGTCCCGCTGAAGGAATCCAGTGCTTCCAAAAGCACGTCCTTCGCCCGCATATCCAAATGGTTAGTCGGTTCGTCCAGAAGAATGAAATTCGATGGCTGCATCAAAAGCTTGGCCAACGCATAACGATTACGCTCTCCACCGGAAAGCACTCCAATGCGCTTAAACACATCGTCTTCACTAAACAGAAAGCATCCCAACAACGATCGCAGCTCGGTCTCTGTTTTCATGCCTGCAATGGATCGCAGGTCGTCCAACATCTTCGCGTCGCCGTTCAGTTCCTTGTATTGATCCTGCGCAAAATAATCCACCCCCACGTTATGGCCCAACGTATATTCGCCAGAGGACAACGGCTCCAAGCCCGATAGCAGCTTGATCATGGTAGATTTTCCAGCCCCATTGGTACCAACTAACGCAATCCGTTCCCCACGTTCAATTACGAAACTCGCCTTGCCGAATACGAATTTCTCACCATATGATTTCGACACATTCTTGAATTCTGCAACCACCTTGCCGCTGGGTTTGGGCTGCGGAAAAGTGAAGTGGATTGTTTTTTCATCGGGCGGGATTTCTATCCGCTCAATCTTTTCCAATTCCTTAATACGGCTCTGCACTTGCTTGGCCTTGGTAGCCTGCGCTCGAAAACGATTGATGAATGCTTCCAGTTGCTCAATCTTTTCTTTCTGATTCTTGTAAGCAGCCTCAAGTGTGGTCTTGCGCATCTCCTTTTCAGCCAGAAACTTTTCGTAATTTCCGCTGTAGAAATGCACCCCCTTGTTCCAGATTTCGACGATCTTATTCACCGTCACATCCAGAAAATACCGGTCATGCGAAATCAACACAAACGCATACGGGTAGCTTGTCAGGTAACCTTCCAGCCAGTTCCGAGCCTCCAAATCCAAATGGTTCGTCGGCTCATCCAGCAACAGCATGTTCGGTTTTTCCAGCAGCAGTTTGGCCAGCGAAATTCGCATTTGCCAACCGCCGGAAAACTCTTCGGTGCGCCGTGTCCAGTCTTCTTTCTTGAAGCCCAGCCCTGTCAGCACCGTTCCTGCTTGCGATTCCAGCGCATAGCCATCGTGCGTTGTAAATTCACTCTCAATGCGATGAAAGCGGTCGGCCACAACGGCAAACTCTGGCGAAGTTGGATCCAGTTCCGACATGCTATGTGTCAGCGCTTCCATCTCCACCTCCAGCGCCCGCAGCCTGTCGAAAACACTCATCACTTCGTTGAACACGGTGCGTCCGGAAAGTGACAGGCCGTCCTGCGGCAAGTATCCGGTGGTAACGCCCTTGGTCTGAGTCAACTCCCCCATATCCAGCGTGTCCATGCCGCCAATCACTTTTAGCAACGTTGATTTTCCGGTGCCATTACCGCCAACCAATCCACTCCGTTCATTCGGAGTAATCAGCCAATTCAAATTGTCGTAAAGGAGTTTATGCCCAAAACGCTTACCAGCCCCACTCAGTTGAATCATCGTTTCAGCGCGAGCCCCGCTTTAGCATTGGTCAGCTTGCTGTCGTCAATCATCAGTTGCCCGTTCACCACAACATAGTCGAACCCTTCGGAGTATTGATGCGGTTCCGGGTAGGTTGCTTTGTCCTGCACCTTGGCGGGGTTGAACAAAAGTAAATCAGCGGCCATGCCTTCCCGAATCATTCCACGATCCTTAAATCCAAAAGTGCGGGCGGGCAGGGAAGTCATGCGGCGAATGGCGTCTTCCAATGTAAGAATATTCCGCTTCCTTACATACTCTGCCAGCACGCGTGCATTGGTACCGTAACTGCGAGGATGTGGCACGCCCACACCAAACTCACGCACTCCGCCATCACTCGCTACAGCCGTGAACGGATAGCGCATAATGCGATCCACATCTTCATCGCCCATGGAGTGGTAAACCATCTGTGCTCCGCCACTGCGCATAATGCCCAGAATCGTTTCCACCTGATTGTCTACCGTATTTTCCAACTGCTTCAGCTTGGTGATCTCCACTATATTCTTGCCGTCCCAATCGTGGTTGGCACCATAGTTTGCAACGGTCGCATAGGCGTAATCAGCATGTCCTTTTTGTTTCAAATACGTCTTCATCTCCGCCACAATGCGCGCCTTGCTTTCCGCCGCATCCAAGCGTTCCTTCAAACTCTTATCGCCCCCAGCCAGTGCCCAGCTAGGAAGTGTAATTCCAAGATTCGTGCTGGAATGATCGTATGGGTACTGGTCAATCACAACGTCCACGCCTTCGCGCCGGAACTTCTCCACCAATGCTAGCGACTTCGTACTGGCACCCCACAAGTTGCGATTGTCGATTTTGAAATGCGACAGTTCCACTCGCAATCCACTCTCTTTACCCACCAGTACAGCCTCGTTGATAGCGTCTTCAATCTTCTCGCCCTCATCGCGCATGTGGCTTGCATATACACCACCAAATTTCGACGCCGCCTTTGCCAATGCCACCACTTCAGCTGTATTGGAATACGTGCCAGGAATATAAATTAGACCAGTTGAAAAACCAACAGCACCTTCTTCCATCGCCCGCGCCACCATCGCCTGCATCTTCAAAAGTTCTTCGGCAGTTGCTTGCCGGTTGTCCGAACCCATCACTTCGCGGCGTATGGAATTGTGGCCGATTAAAGTGGCCACATTAATCCCCAAACCCAGCTTCTGGATTTTCTTCAGCCAATCGGCCACCATTACGTTAGACCCGCCGCAGTTCCCGGTGACCACCGTCGTCACTCCATCGGTAAGGTAGTTATCTGCTCGGGGAACTTTTTCCACCGCGCCTTCAATGTGCGTATGGACATCAATGAAGCCAGGGGCCAGAATGCGTTCCTGGGCATCAATCACGCGGTTAGCCGTGGCAGTTTTCAGATTTCCGATTGCCCCAATCTTGCCGCCCTTCACGCCAACATCAGCGCGGAACCACGGATTGCCGGTGCCATCTACTACGCGTGCATTGCGGAAAATTAAATCATAATCAGCGGCAAAACAAGCCGCCGCTAGAAGGAAAAATGAAATTGGTTTCACTGCACTGGCCCGAGGAAAAAATTGAACGATTTGGAAAGATAGCTTCTCATTTCCTGCCGCTTCACAATAGCGTCCAGAAACCCGTGCGCCAACAAGAACTCACTGCGCTGGAATCCTGGAGGCAATTTTTGCCGTATGGTTTGTTCAATCACTCGCGGACCGGCAAATCCAATCAGCGCCCCGGGTTCAGCAATATTCAGGTCGCCTAACATTGCATAACTCGCAGTCACCCCGCCCGTCGTCGGATCCGTCAAAACGCTGATATAAGGGATACATGCTTCATCCAGTCTCATCAGAGCTGAGGAAATTTTCGCCATCTGCATCAGGCTAATTGCCCCTTCCTGCATTCGTGCCCCACCTGAAGCGGAAATCACCACCAATGGCGACCGCAACTTCAAACAGCGTTCAATTGCCCGGGTTATTTTTTCACCCACCACTGAGCCCATGCTGCCGCCCACAAAGCGCAAATCCATGGCACAGACTTCCACCCTTCGGCCATTGATCAGTCCTGACGCAGCAATCAAAGCATCGTTCCGCGAAGTAACTTTGCGCATTCCTGCCAGCCGCTCTTTATAAGGTTTGGAGTCGGTGAATTGCAGAGGATCGGTGGAGGTCAGTGACTTGTCATGCTCGTCCCATTTGCCGTCATCGAACAACAAATCAAGCCTTGCCTGCGCTTCCATCTTGAAATGAAAGCCACATTTAACACAAGTGTTCAGGCTCTTGTCCAAGTCCTTCTTCCAGATTATTTCTGAACAGGAATCGCACTTCAGCCACAGGCCTTCTGTCTTGACTGTTTTTTCAGTAGCGCCAGCCGAAGGCGCCGTTAATGAGGGGTTCTTCCGTTTCCACCAGGACATGTTTTAAGGGAAAATTACTCCAATTTCAAGGGTAACGCGCTGGCAGTTGCATCGCAAGGTTATTTCAGGGTGTGCGTCATGAAAGTAGAGACCAGAATCCTTGTGTACTGCTACGCAAGCTGTAATTTGGACATTTCCTGCCGGTTAGGCAGCGCACGCTGTGCCGACTCACCGCTACGGTAGCGGTGCCCGTACCGGTCTAGGATCGACATCGCGACTAGCTACTTTCCGGCGCAAAATTCGTAGAGTAAGTGCCGTGGATTCATAGACGGTCGCCAGCACTTTGTGCAGGAACGTACGTCTTGAACATTTCTG
>JAYTTF010000023.1:0-10098 GCA_043745195.1 Bryobacterales bacterium
TTTGCTTCAGCGGCAACCGGTAGCACAGCTTTCATGAAGTAGGTGTAGTTGGCCCAAATGTCGTCAGCAGAATATTCGCGATCAAACATCTGCTTTTCCACTTTGCCCCGAAAATCATCCACCTTGAATTCCCGCGCCTTATAGCCGCGCTCCGTGATCACTTCCGCCGTTGTGTAAGTGTTCGCCGGATGGAAATCGTAATTCGCAACGGGGACGCCCAGCTTCCCTAAATTTTGTAAAAACGTGCGGTACTCTTCAATTTTATTGTCTCTACCAGGCCAGCCCAATTGCACATCCAAATGACGATAAGCGTAATGGACGGCGGAGAATATCTTCATTCCAAACTTATCCAAACGTTGCTGAGTTGCCCGCATGTAATCGAGCGATGCTTCCTCGCCAAATTCAATCCGCGTCCAACGAATTCCGATTTGCTTCAAGAACAGCAGATCATCATCGCTCATGCTGCGGATGGGCATCCGATGCGAAATCTTGATATTTGCCGCATCGTATTCTCCAATCACTTTCGCTGCGCCAAACGATGGGGCAAGTCCAGTCAGCCCACACAATCTCAACAGTTCTCGTCGTTTCATACTTTGAAAAGTATACAAGACTGGAACCTATCCCATGCTATTCTTCGTTGCATGTCTGATTTTGATTTAGCCGCTGCCGCTCGCAGCGAAATGACCGCCGCTGGCTTCAACCCAACCTTTCCTCCAGAAGCCGCCGCACAGTTGGCCGCCATCTCGGCTCGTCCTGCGCCCGTGCCATCCAAAGATGTAAGGGACCTTCGTCAACTCCCGTGGTCCTCCGTTGATAACGACACGTCACGCGACTTGGATCAAATCGAATTCGCTGAACGAACTCCCGCTGGAATCCGAATCCTGGTTGGTATCGCCGACGTTGACGCTGCGCTTGACTTGCACTCGCCTCTGGATCAACATGCTGCGGCGCAGACCACTTCCGTCTACACTGGCGTGGTCACGTTTCCTATGCTGCCCGAACAGCTTTCTACGGATCTGACTTCACTCAACGAACAGGGTGGCCGCTATGGAATCGTCATTGAATACACCGTTGCGGCTGATGGCTCTATTGTCAATTCCTCCACCTATCGCGCGCTGATTCGGAATCAGGCACAACTCACCTATAGCGCTGTTGGCCCCTGGTTGGAAGGCCTGACACCTATCCCGCCGAAGCTTGCAGCTTCACCGGAACTCGCGGCTCAAGTAAAACTGCAAGACGAAGCCGCATGCGCAATGCGTAGCAGGCGTTACAAATTGGGTGCGCTTGATTTCGACCGCACTGAAGCCCAAGTGACATTTCAAAATGGCAAGGTGCAAGGGTTAGCTGCGCGTAAGAAAAATCGTGCAGGTGATCTGATTGAAGATTTCATGATTGCAGCCAACCAGGTGATGGCCCAAGCCTTGGCGGGTTCCGGTCGTTCCTTTATTCAACGAGTCGTGAAGTCGCCGGAACGCTGGGATCGCATAGAAAGGTTGGCCGCGAGCTACGGAGAAACATTGCCGCCGGACGCCAGTTCCGCAGCATTGAACGAGTTTCTGAAAAAGCGCAAACTTGCTGACCCGGTCCATTACCCCGATCTTTCGCTGGCGATTATGAAATTGATGGGCCCGGGTGAGTATACTGTTTCCCTCCAGGGACAGCCTCCCGAGGGGCACTTCAGCCTTGCTGCCCAAAGCTATTCCCATTCCACGGCGCCAAACCGCCGCTTTGCAGACATCGTTACGCAACGATTGTTGAAGGCCATGCTGTCTGGCCTATCATCTCCGTATTCCGATGAGGAACTGCAAGCAATCGCACGCAACTGCAGTCTCAAGGAAGACGCTGCACGAAAGGTGGAGCGCAAGATGAGTAAGCGCATTGCCGCCGTTGCCCTGGCCGGCCGCATCGGCGATTGGTTCCACGCGGTGGTAACGGGCGTGACTCCCAAGGGAACGTTTGTCCGTGTATTGGAATTGCCCGCAGAAGGGCGTTTGGTGCGTGGGGAGAACGGTGTGGATGTGGGGGATCAGATCAAAGTTCAACTAATGCACACCGATGCGCAAACCGGATTTATTGATTTTGGCCAATGATGACGTTTTTTCGCTTCCGATTTTCTTATTCGTGTTTTGCGGGCTGAATGATTCATTGAACGGCCTCCCTAGCAAAGTACTCTTCCCCGCTAGCCTCAAAATCAGCCAATGAGGCAAATTGTTTATCGACTGCGTTCGTTACGCGGACTTGATCTTTCTTGCTTAAGCAATTCGGGAAATCTTCATGCACTACAACACTCCTAAAGGGCTGATGAGCAATCTGAAGTTCTCTACATGTCAGAGCAGCCAAGCGCGCCTTGGCATTATCACGTACGCCGAATAGAAAGATAGGACGCTGTAAGCCGGAAAATGCCCAGTCGACCTCAATGTCGGGCCGATCGCTGAGCGGCGTAAAGCTCTCTATCGGCGCATATGTATAGAGTTTCTGCACTACGAAACCTTTGAGATCCTCAAAGAATAGATTGTGGATCATCTCGCGTTTGAACGCTTGCATACTGCTTACCTTTGCGATGGTCTGCGCGAATTGCATGACTGTCCCAAACGCGGTATCGTCCGGCTTAAGTTCCAAATACAGCCTTCCGCGATCTTCCGCGATTCCGTTTTCAGAAAGTATTTTGTCTAGGATCTTTCGCTTGGTTGGAGTATCCACCTCGTAGATGTACGAGAGGCGCATCATGGTCATTCCGTGATCGGACAAACGATAGGGCTCTCCAGCCCCCTTTGGCACATCCACGAACATTTCGATCATGTCGCCGTCCTCATGGTAGAGGGGTGCCAGGATCTGCAAGATTCCAGGGCGCTTCGGACGCAGTTCCACGTGCTGATTGAAGCCCTCACGCAACTCGTTCAGTAACAGTTCCATTTTGCACCCAGTCCCTAAAATTCTAATCCCATCTGCTTTTCAATGGGAAAGTATTTTTCAATCTCGGTATCGTTCATTCCGATGTTGCGTGCGATCTCATTGATAGCCTCTCCAAAACTTCCGAATGTGGAAGACAGTTTCGCATAGTACTCAGCCTTTTTACCTTCGTCTTGAGCTTTCTCGGTAGCACTGTGGATATGGAATCCCCAGTGCGGATGATCTGACAAGTGTCCCTTGTTGGCCCCATTGAATGGCCCATGCGGTCCGTTATAACGAAGCAGAGTAACTTCGAGCCTTGAGTCTCTGGGGCGAAAACGCATGCCTACCGAAAAATTTTCTGGAAAGTCCTCACATTGCCGCATAAAGCAGTGGAAGTCTCCTCCAATGGAGGCATCAACAGGATTGAGAACCATCTCGTTGCGCAAATCCGCATCGACTAACCGTGGGGTTTTCTTTGGCGGATCGCAGACAACTTTTGCGCACGAAATCAACGTTTGGATGTTGCTATCAGAGTATTGAGCCAAGATTAGGTGCCTTGCCTTCCATTTTAGGCTAAGGTCACCAATGATGCATCTGCTTTGAATGACCTCCTAGCCCCACCACTTTTCCCCATCCGCCAAATGGGCCTTGGCAACATCGGGATTAACGTCCACGCCCAAGCCCGGCTTGTCATTCACCTTCACGAATCCATCCACAATATAAGGCCCATCCAGCAACAGTAGTTGATCCATCCATCCGCCTTGGCCGGTGACCGTTTCGCAAGCCAGGTAATCTCGAATCGATGCAGCCCATTGGCACGTTGCCCAAGTGTTCAACTGGCTCCCAGTGTTGTGATTGGCCATCGGCAAGCCCCAAACATCAGCCATGTCGGCAATGCGTTTGGTCTCCAGAAATCCGCCGGAATTACGCAGGTCCGGATGCAGAATATCGCACCCCTGGTTGATGATGAAGTCTTTGAAGCCCTGCCGTCTTGCCAGATTTTCCCCTGTACAAATAGGCACGCGCGAGGAAGCAACCAACCGTTTCCACGAATCGGAATATTCCACGCCCAACGGATCTTCCAGCCACATTGGCTTTATGCTCTCCACTGCTTCTGCAATCTGAATGGAAGTGCGCAGATCGTATTCCCAATGGCAATGCACCATAATATCGTGATCAAATCCAATAGCTTCGCGGCAATTTTCAAAACCCTGCAGCACCTGGATCAGTTCCTTCGTCGTCAACACCCGATTGCTTTTGTCGCGTGCTTTGTCTGTGGAGGAGTTCGTGTGTGGGAACCCAAATTTATGGCCGGTGAATCCGCTTTTATCGGCCTTGATCTTCGCCGCCCAATCGCGGCACGACGCTTTATCCAACATGTTCGATGGTGCAGCATGATCATACACGCGTACCTTATCGCGAAACTTTCCGCCCAACAAAGTAGTTACCGGTTGGCCTAATAGCTTGCCGGCCAAATCCCAAAGCGCCATCTCAATCCCGCTGGCCGCCCGCATGAAATTGTGTGCCGAACCATCCGTCCGCGTTCCACTCAAATTGGCAGTTCGATCCCCCAGCATGGTGTACAAAGTATCAATCTCCAGTGGATCTTTGCCCAGTAACCAGGGCTTAATATCGTTGATCTGTTCCTTCACGCCAACACCGGGCGTGCCATAGGCTTCGCCGATTCCGTAGGTCCCCTCATCGGAAATAATCTTCACCAGCAGATACGTTCGATTACCCTTCAATGTCATCGTTTGAACATCACGAATCTTGAAGCGCTTACGCTCTGCGGCAATTAGCTTGTGAAAGGAAGTTAGAAAAGGAAGGGTAGCAGCGGAAAGAAATTGGCGGCGGCTTGGCATTATGAATCTCCTGATTGTGAGAAATGCGATTCTCTCACAATCAGGAGACCCTTGCAGTACTTACTTTTTCTTGGCTTCAAACGGACGGCCCTGGCCGCCATCACGCATGCTCTCGCCCTTCAGCATGCTGCCGTCAACCTTACCTGTGTACATCGTTTTCATTTCGCCATTTGGGGTGGACATTACTGCGGAAAATGAGAAGCTGTCGCCGTCGATTTTTCCGTCTTTGATTTCCGACTTACGAGGTTCCTGATCGCCCATCGTCATTGCGATGGACCCCATCAGCTTATTGCCGTCAGACTTCAGGTCAAACGTTTGAGTGATGGTCATTGATTGGCCATCGCGTTCCATCTTCCGTTCCGATACCCACTTGCCGTCAATTGATCCAGCGAATGCTGCGCTGGCTGCTAATGCCAGGCACAAAAAAATGTTTGTGAAAAGTTTCATGTTGTTTCCTTAATACGCTGGATTCGTTCCATCGGGGGGCGAAAGTATTTCCGCACTTCCAGCGCTACTCAGTTTAGCGGCTCAAACAGGTTTTGGGTTACAGGAATCTTTGAATTTGTAGTTCTCTTACAAATCTTTACAATGTTGACTGAGGAAACTATTTACTGCGGGGCTTTTCCTCAGCGGGTGTAACTCTAACTCCTTCTTGAATCTCATCGCTAGGATTCACCACCAGCCGCTCACCGCCTTCCAGCCCACTTAGGATTTCAATTTGGCCGCCCAAATCGCGACCCACCGTCAGTTTTTTAAAGCGGATTACATTGGCTTGATCCAGCGTTGCCACGTACATTCCATCGGAACGGACAACCGGAGTATCGCCAGGAATCAGCACGGGCACCGAAGTGCGAACCGATTGAATCCTGATTTCCCCAGTCATGCCAGGCATTAGCAACCCATCGGAATTTGCGATGCGAATCTGCGTCAGCATAGTACGGCTGGCGGGCTCAAGTGCGCGGGCAATGTTTAGGATTCGCCCAGTCCAAACCCTGCCAGGATACTCCGGCATACGCAACGCTGCCGCAGTTCCGGGGCGCATCGCGGCTGCATCATTCTGTGGAACAGCAACGTTGAATTCCATCTCACGGGCATCAGCCAATCGAAACAGGTCGCGCCCGCTGGCCACTGCCGCTGCAGTAATCAAATTGCCCACTTCGCAATTCCGCACGGTGATCACTCCGTCGAAAGGAGCCAGAACTCGCTTGAACGCCGTCAGTCGCAAGAAGCGTTCAATTTCCGAATTCACAGCGCGCTTGCCCTCTTCCGCTGCTTCCACATTGGCCTGGGCCGCAGCTACTTCTGCTGCTCGCACATCGCGCACTGCCATTCGCTCATCCAATTCCGATTTGGAAGTAATGCCTTCTTTTACCAATTTTTCTGTACGATCAAATTGCACTTGCGCCAAATTCAGATTCGCTTGCGACAAGCGAAGAGTCGCCATAGTTGCCCCGCTCTGCGCTTTGAACTGATCGTAGCGGTAGCGGGATTGTCGCAGTTGCTCATCCAGTTCCGGCGAATCGATTTCCGCCAACAACTGGCCGGCCTTCACGCGATCCCCAAGTTCCACCGTCCGTAGTTTGATGTATCCATCGGCCCGAGCGTAAATAGTGGATTCCAACGCAGCCGTCAATGCGCCCGTAAAGGAAAGTTCTGCCGTCGGTGCTGCTCGCTTGGCTTTTACGGTGCTTACTACAATTCCAGTGGGCTTGCTGGTTGAGGCAAGCAACCGATCCTCACGAGCCTTCCATGGTTTATACCCGGTGTAGAACAGCCCAGCAAACACCAGCGCTGTAATCAGCAGCATGGCGTAATGCCGCTTTGATGTCCGCGGTCCATCCAGTAACTTTTCAGGGTTGTCCATTAAGAGTGCTCCCCAGGTCCGGGAAGCATGAGTTCCCCCGTGGGCGGCTTCCGCCGCAACAAGCTATACATCACTGGGACAAAGAACAAGGTAGCGAATGTGGCCATCACCAAGCCCCCAATCACTGCACGTCCCAAAGGCGCATTCTGCTCGCCACCTTCACCGATTCCCAGCGATATGGGTAGCATCCCAATAATCATCGCAAGTGCAGTCATGATCACTGGACGCAGCCTAATGTAACCAGCCGATAGCGCCGCTTCCGCCGCATCCTGACCGGCAAGCCGCTGATCGTTGGCAAATGTAACCAGCAAGATACTGTTGGCCGTGGCCACTCCAATGCTCATGATTGCCCCCATAAGAGAAGGCACGGAAATGGTGGTCTGCGTTACAAACAAGATCCACAAAATTCCAGAAAACAATCCAGGCAGGGCCATCAGGATGATAAACGGATCCAACCACGATTGGAAGTTCACCACCATCAGCAAATACACCAGCAATATGGCGAACAACAATCCAAATGCCAGGCGTGAGAAGGACGTGCGCATTGTCTCCACTTGGCCGCGCACGGCAATAGTCATCGCTGGAGGCAGCTTCGCCCGGAACTCTTCCACAACTTTGCGAACGTCGGTTGCCACCGCACCTAAGTCTCGATCCTGCACGCTGGCATATACGTCGAACACTGGCTGTACGTTGTAGTGGCTAACATTCACCACCGATTGAGTTCTTTCGAAACGTGCCATGTTTCCCAAAATCTGAGTACTGGTCGGCCCTGCCGCGCCTGTTAATGGCGTCCGGTAAATGTCATCCATGGAAGTAATTTTCGATTGCGGAGTCTGCAGCGCAACCAGATAACTGACGCCATTCTTGGGGTTCAACCAAAAGCCCGGCGATATCTGTGTTGTGGAGGTGAGCGAAATCAGCAAACTGTTCGCCACATCGCGCTGCGTAAAACCAACCTGCTGGGCGCGATCACGATTCACATTCACTTTGATTTCCGGGCCGTCCATTACTTGATGTACGTGAACGTCCACTGCACCTGGAATGCGTGCAATGCGGTGCTCAATTTCTTTGGCAAGTTTGTAACCCTGAATCTCTTGCCGGGAACCAATTTGAACATCGATTGGCGCGGGCAAACCGAAATTCAAAATCTGGTTGGTCATGTCCGCCGGCTGAAAGAAGAATACCAGCGTTGGATATTCGCGACGCAACCGCAGGCGCAACGCAGCGACGTAATCCTTCGTCTTGCGGCTTCGTTCCTTTTTCAAAGAAATCAAAATCTCGCCATCAGCAGCACTAATCGTTGCCGAATCGCTAAACGCCAGATTGAAGCTAAGCGTAGGCAATCCAATGTTGTCCAAAATGGTTTCCAGTTCATCCGCTGGAATTTCTTCGCGAATGGTCCGTTCCACACGCGCAAAAATCTGCTCTGTCTCTTCTACTCGCGTGCCCGATGCAGCCCTCACGTGAAGGCGCATCAGCCCCGCATCCACGTCAGGAAAAAAGTCCTGACCAATCAGTGGATACAAAAGGCCGGACGCGGCGGTGAACAACAGAAAGCCGCCCGCGATCACCACACGATGGTGCAGCGCCCAAGCCAGCCACTGGGCGTAGCCTGCGCGGAACTTTTCAAATTGATGGTGAAACGCGAGATGCGCCGACCAGATCCAATCACCCTTTACTTCAATACCCTGTTCTAACTTTTCGTAATTTTCAGCTTCAGCGGGTAACAAGTAGCGCGCCATGGTTGGGACCAAGGTTCGCGAAAGCAAGTAGGATGCAGCCATGGCGAAAACCACAGCCATGGCTAGGGGCGTAAACAAATACTTTGCAGTGCCGGTAAGAAAAATCACAGTGATAAATACGATGCAGATGGAAAGTGTGGAAACAAAAGTGGGAACAGCAATTTGCTGGGCTCCATCAAGGATCGCGGCAAGGATTGGTTTGCGCTGCCCCAGGTTGCGATGGATGTTCTCAAGCTCTACCGTCGCATCATCAACCAGAACACCCACGGCCAACGCCAAGCCGCCCAAGGTCATTGTGTTAATGGTTTCTCCGCAGAGGTACAGCACAAACAGCGAAGTCAAAATGGAAAGCGGAATGGAAATGCAAACCATCAAAGTACTGCGCCAACTTCCCAGAAACAGCAGGATCATCAAGGCAGTTAGAAAGGCCGCAATCGCCGCTTCATGCAGCACATTGGAAATAGCAGCACGTACGAAAATGGATTGATCAAAAAGCCGCTCCACTTTCAATTCCGGCGGCATGCCTTGCAGTACCTTCACCAACTGCACCTTGATACTTTCGATAATGTCCAGCGTAGAAGCTTTGCCGCTTTTCAGCACCGTCAACAAAGCTCCGCGGCTGCCATCGTGCCGCACGATATTGCTTTGCACTGCATACCCGTCGCGAATATTCGCAACATCTTTAAAATGGATCAGCGCGTTGCCGGACATCTTCACTGGAATGTTGCCAAAATCCTCCAGAGCCTCAGGGCTTGAGTTCAGGCGGATGTTGTATTCCCGTTCGTCAATTTTTGCGGTGCCTGCGGGCAGAATCAAATTTTGCGAATTCATGGCCGCGCTTAAGTCGGTTGCCGAAACGCCGCGTGCTTGCATTGCGGGTAAATCCAGATCCACCATAATCTGCCGCGCACGTCCGCCATAAGGGGTCGGCATAGAAGCACCCTGTACTGTGGCCAGTTGCGTACGAATAAAGTTCTGGCTTAAATCGTAGAGTTGCTGTTCGCTCAAGGTACGGCTGCTCAACGCCAGTTGCAGAACAGGTACCGTTGCTGCGTTGTACTTCAGAATGGATGGCGGAGTGATCCCCGGAGGCATCACCCGCAGAATGCCCCCAGCTAAAGCACTGATCTGCGCGATAGCCATTTCCACTTTCGCCCCAGGGTGGAAATAGATGCGAACCACACTTGCGCCCTGAATCGATTGAGATTCAATATGTTCAATGTCATTTACTGTTGTGGTGAGTCCACGCTCGAAGCTAGTGGTGATCCGCTTAGCCATCTCATCCGCAGAGATTCCTGCATAGCCCCAAATCACGTTGACTACCGGTATGTCAATTTCGGGAAAAATATCAATTGGCATTTGAAGCCCGGCGAGTAAACCGAGCACGCCAATGAGTACCGACATGACAACGAAGGTATATGGGCGATTAAGTGCGAGGCGGACAATCCACATTATAGGTAGAGGGGGCTACTTCCAGTGTACCTATAGTTTGGATGTTGAATCTTGAAGGAGGGTCCGGAACGGTTGTAACAATTCGATTGTGACTGGGCTCCGCTCGTCCCTGAAAACTTGCAAAATTTGGCAAAACTTAACACTTGGGGACAGCCCGCGTGTTTCCCTGGTTTTTGGGTGCAAAAACCAGGGAAACACGCGGGCTTCCATGAGACGGCTGTCGCTGTCAAGGGAAATGTTATTAGCACGGTTCTTCGTTTTCCTTGTAACATTGAGACCCTGCTTC
>JAYTTF010000024.1:0-9982 GCA_043745195.1 Bryobacterales bacterium
CGGCGATATTTGTCTTGATTCTAGTTGCCGTAACTTTGTATTAAATATTGCAGTACGTAACCCAACTAGGTTGCGTCCCGCATGCAGGTCCCGATTTACGGCCAACCGCACGGGGTAATCACAAGTCATTCTGCTAGGATTCTAAAGCACTTAACCATAGCATCCTCCAACCCGTCTGTTATCCTGTAAACGCAATGAGAACAGACGATAAACGCAAAGAAACCTCGCGCCTCAACGCGCTAAAATCCACCGGCCCCAAAAGCCCCGAAGGCAAACGCCGCTCTGCCTTCAACTCCGCCACCCACGGCGCTTACGCTCGTACCCTCATCCTCCCCGGCGAAGAGCTCACCGAATTTGAGGAACTCATCCAAGTTCATCTTGAAACTTGGAAACCCATCAACAGGATCGAAGATATCCTGGTAACCGAAATGGCCACCACTCTTTGGCGTCTCCGACGACAGGCTCCCGCCGAAGCCAGCCTCATTGATATTCAAATTCAACGCATGACATGCAACGAAGTGGAATTTACAAGCCTTAATGCCCACGGAGCCTACGCCATCGCCGTAGCTAGCCTGCAGAGCCAGAGCGACGCCCTATCCCAAATCGCCCGTCAAGGCCGCCGCCTTTTGTCTCAGTATCAACAACTCCGCCAGGAAATCCTCACTACCCGTCAACTGTTCCCACCTGTTGCGCCAGACCCACCTAACCTCCAGTCACAGCCAGACGTGGATACTCCAAAGGAACCCGTTGAAACGGACCTAACTGAGGAACAACAAACTACAATCCAATCCACCGAAAGTGAAACAGAGCCTGTTGAAGCAAAGCTAATCGGCTCGGTCACGCTCCGCCTTCCATTGCCTCGCGAAACCCGAGTTCTCAACCCACACAGCACCTTATACGCTGCGTTGCCCCCCATCTCTCAGCCCGCCAAACCTGCTCCAACCACGGAGACTGAAGCACCAACAAAAGTGCAGAGCGCAGGTTGCGTGTGACGGCTTTCAACCACTAAACAAAGAAAATTGCCTTTTTAGGGTTTAAGGGCAGCACGGGTTGACTTGCGCCGAAAACCATTGCCGCGTTGTATTGACTGTGATATACTCATAACAGTTGAGCATAGGAGGCTCACATTATGGATTTCACCAAACTGACCGAAAAAGTTCAAGAAGGTCTCCGCTCCGCACAATCCATCGCCCTCCAAAACTCCCACCAGCAAGTTGACGTAGAGCATCTGCTGCTCGCCTTGCTCAGTCAGGATGGTGGAGTTGCCACATCCCTTGTGCGCCGCTCCGGTGCCGACCCCCAGGCTTTCAAATCTCGTCTCCGTCTGGAAATTGAAAAATTGCCTAAGGTCTCTTCGTCCACAAACGCCGGCATGGATCAGGTGTATGTCACCAGCCGCCTCACCAAAGTTCTGGCTGATGCAGAAGCAGATGCCAAGCGTCAAAAAGATGACTTCGTCAGTGTGGAACACGTTCTTGGAGCAATTGCTTCAGACTCAGGTGCTGCGGGCCGCTTACTCAAAGAATCCGGCATTACTAAGAAATCACTCGACAAAGCGATAAAGGAAGTTCGCGGCGCGCAGCGTGTTACCACCCAAAATCCAGAGGTCACTTATGAGGCTTTGGAAAAATACGGTCGTGACCTAACCACAATGGCGGCCGACAACAAACTGGACCCCGTGATTGGCCGCGATGAAGAGATTCGCCGAGTGATTCAAGTTCTAAGCCGCCGCACCAAAAATAATCCGGTTTTGATTGGGGAACCCGGCGTTGGTAAGACTGCTATAGCCGAAGGCTTAGCCCAGCGCATAGTGCGCGGTGATGTCCCTGAAGGTTTGAAGAACAAGCGAGTGGTTTCCCTCGACATGGGTGCATTGATCGCCGGAGCCAAATTTCGTGGAGAATTCGAGGAACGCTTGAAAGCTGTTCTTAAAGAAGTGCAATCGTCAGAAGGCGAAATCATTCTTTTCATCGACGAACTGCATACTGTAGTTGGGGCAGGTAAGGCCGAAGGTGCCATGGATGCCGGAAACCTTTTGAAGCCCATGCTTGCCCGTGGCGAATTGCATTGCATTGGTGCCACCACGCTGGACGAATACCGCAAGCATATTGAAAAGGATCCGGCTTTGGAGCGTCGTTTCCAACCGGTGCTAGTGGATCAGCCAAGCGTTGAAGATACGATTTCCATTCTACGCGGATTGCGCGAGCGCTACGAAGTTCATCATGGAGTGCGCATCAAGGATTCGGCTTTAGTTGCTGCTGCGGTACTCTCTAACCGATATATTTCCGACCGGTTCCTGCCCGATAAAGCCATTGATCTTGTCGATGAATCGGCTGCCAAGTTGCGCACGGAAATTGATTCTCTTCCCTCGGAGTTGGACGAAATTCTGCGCCGCAAGATGCAACTGGAAATTGAACGGGAGGCGTTGAAGAAGGAATCCGATTCGGCTTCTCGGGACCGTTTGTTGAAGTTGGAGCGCGAGCTTGGCGATTTGACCAGCAGCGCCACCAGTCTGCAGGCGCAGTGGAAAACCGAAAAAGAAGCGGTAGACAGCCTGCGCCAACTGCGCGAGAAAATCGAACATACACGTGCTTTGGCCGCGCAGGCAGAACGCAATTATGATCTGAACAAAGCCGCTGAACTCAAGTACGGTGTGCTGGTGGATCTGGAACGCAAGCTGGCGGCGGAAGAGAAAGCCATCACCGCATCTTCGGCTGGTTCCCGCATGATCAAAGAAGAAGTTGATGAGGAAGACATTGCTCGCGTTGTTAGCCGCTGGACGGGCGTGCCCTTATCAAAAATGTTAGAAGGCGAAATGGCAAAGCTGTTGCACTTGGATGCTGAACTTCATAAACGGGTGATTGGTCAATCCGAAGCAGTGGACGCCGTGGCTGAGGCTGTGCTGCGTGCACGTTCTGGTTTGAAAGATCCGAACAGGCCCATTGGCAGTTTCATTTTTCTAGGTCCAACAGGTGTTGGCAAAACGGAATTGGCACGGGCGTTAGCCGAGTATTTGTTTGATGATGAGCGGTCGATGATCCGCATCGACATGTCTGAATATCAGGAAAAGCATTCCATTTCACGGCTGGTCGGCGCGCCTCCTGGATACGTTGGCTATGACGAAGGCGGACAGTTAACCGAAGCCGTTCGACGGAAGCCCTATTCGGTAATTCTGTTCGATGAAATCGAGAAAGCGCACCATGACGTATTCAATATCATGCTGCAACTTTTAGATGACGGCCGGCTTACCGATGGTCAGGGCCGCACTGTGGATTTCAAAAATACGATCGTCGTGATGACGTCGAATGTCGGCAGCCAGCGCATCCTCGACTACACCGGCGCTTTTGACGGCGATGGCTACGAGCGCATGAAAAAGACCGTGATGGAAGAGATGAGGGCTGGGTTCCGTCCGGAATTCCTGAACCGGATCGATGAAATTATTGTGTTCCATGCTTTGAACGAAGAACATTTGAAACAGATTGTAAAAGTTCAATTGGTCGGGCTTCGAAAGAGGTTAGAAGAACGCAAGATCAAGGTGGAGCTCAGTGAATCTTCTTTGTCCCACATTGTTCGAATTGGCTACGACCCATCCTACGGTGCAAGACCTCTGAAACGGGCAATTCAGAGGGAAATTGAAACTCCCTTAGCAAAACTCATCATCGGCGGTGAGGTACGCGAGGGCGAGACAATTCACATTGATTTAGACGAAGCAAAAGGTTCGTTAACTTTTAACGTCGCTAAACTAAGCACGGAACCGGTTTTGGCATTGGTCTAAAATTGCAACTTTAACTGCGACGCAGCATCCAACCAGCAGCGAGGAGAATTAGAATGAGCGATATCGAAAAATTGGTCACACTTCCTGTACTTCCTTTGAAGAACGCCGTCTTGTTCCCTGGTTTAGCGATGCCGCTTTCCATTGGTCGTAAATCAACGGTGGCTGCGGTTGAAGCAGCATTGGCAGTGGAAGGCAAAGAAATATTAGTCTTCTCGCAACGGGATGCCTCTGAAGATATTCCGTCGCAAGATACTCTCTTTGGAATCGGGACACGTGCTGTAGTGCGCCGAATGTCCATGAATCCCGATGGTTCCATGGAAGTACTAGTGATGGGTGTGGAACGCGTCGCCATGGTGAAGCTGGAGGAAAGCGCTGTCGGATTTCTTGAAGCTCGAGTACGTTTATTTTCTGTCCCCGAGGATAGAGGCACCGAAGTAGAAGCGTTGGAACGAGCTCTGCTGGAACTGGCACAAAGGGCGGTTACTTTGGCGCAGCCTGAGGCTGGCCCGGATTTGGGCCGTATGATGGCTTCCACCGAAGATCCGCTGAGGATGACGTACTTAATTTCCTCTATGATGAACTTGCCTCTTCCCAAGGAGCAAGCACTGCTGGAGGCGATGACTCGCGCAGATGCCATGCGGCTATTGCACGGTTATTTGTCGCATGAAGTGGAAGTGCTGGAACTGCGTAGTAAAATTCAGAACGATGCGCGTTCAGAGATGTCGAAAGAGCAGCGGGAATACATGTTGCGTCAACAATTGCGAGCTATTCAAAATGAACTTGGCGACAAAGATCCTGAGAAAGCCGAAGTTAATTTGTTACGCGAACGGATGGAAAAAACCGAGTTGCCCGAGGAAGCCAAGAAGGAAACAGAGCGGGAGCTAGGCCGCCTGGAGCGCTTGCCATCCTCTTCGCCAGATCACCATGTGACTCGTTCCTGGGTGGAGTTTGTATTGGATCTGCCTTGGAACACTGCCACGCCTGATCAATTGGACATCGCTGAAGCCCGACGAATTCTGGATGAAGACCACTACGAGATTCGCGAAGTAAAAGAGCGCATTTTGGAACATCTCAGTGTGTTGAAAACCAACCCGAATGCCAAGGCTCCCATTTTGTGTTTCGTCGGACCTCCTGGAGTTGGTAAAACTTCCCTAGGCCAGTCGATTGCCAAAACTTTGGGCCGAAAATTTGAGCGCATGAGCTTGGGTGGCTTGCATGACGAGGCGGAACTCCGCGGTCACCGTCGTACTTATATTGGCGCAATGGCTGGCCGATTGATGCAGGCCATGCGGCGTGCGGGTTCGAATAATCCAGTAATTCTGCTGGACGAAGTCGATAAGGTCGGTCGCGATTACCGCGGTGATCCATCGCATGCCTTGCTCGAAGTTCTTGACCCCGAGCAGAATAAAACATTCCGCGATAACTATCTGGACTTGGCCTTCGATTTGTCGAAGGTGATGTTTATCACAACAGCGAATGCCTTGGATACCATCCCACGGCCATTGTTGGATCGTATGGAAATCCTGCGCCTTTCCGGTTATAGCGAAGAGGAGAAGGTTGAGATTTCCAAGCGCTACCTCATCCCTCGTCAAATGGCCGAGACTGGCCTGAAGGCTGAGCAATTGCAGTTCACCGATGAGGCACTGAAGCTCATTATCGCTGGCTACACCAGGGAAGCTGGGTTGCGCCGATTTGAACGGGCCATCGGTAAAGTTGCCCGCAAGGTGACTCTGAAGTTTGTAGAAGGCCGGACTGAACCGTTTGTGGTGAAGCCCGAAGATCTTTACGAACTGCTGGGGCCGGAACAGGTTTCGCAGGAAAAAATGCGAAAAGACTTACCTCCCGGCGTGGCTACAGGTCTTGCCTGGACGGAAGCTGGCGGAGAAGTCTTATACGTGGAAGCATCGCTTCTGCCCGATGGCAAAGGGTTAACCTTGACTGGTCAGTTGGGTGATGTAATGAAGGAATCCGTGAGCGCGGCACAAAGCTACATCTGGGCGCACTCGGAAGAATTGGGCATTGATCCGTCCATGTTCAAGAACTACGGATTGCACGTTCATGTGCCGGCCGGTGCGGTACCAAAAGATGGCCCCTCGGCTGGTGTAACCATGGCAACCGCTCTAACCAGTGCCTATACTCGCCATGCTGCACGCAAAGACACAGCGATGACCGGAGAAATCACTCTTTCCGGACTGGTGTTGCCCATCGGAGGTGTGAAAGAAAAAGTACTTGCAGCGCGCCGCACTGGGATAAAGCGGATCATTCTTCCGCGCGCCAATGAAAATGATACACGGGAAATTCCTGAGTATCTACGCAAGGAAATGACCTTCATTTTTGTGGATAGAGTGGAAGAAGTGCTGGCCGAAATGTTGCCCGCACTGGCAGAGAAGTTCCGGATGGTTGCGTAAGGTTATAGTTTTTTGAGTGCCTTAGCCCGCGATGACTTGTGGCATCGCGGGCTAATTTTCGTTTTAGTCGTCGTCCATTCCATTTCTTGAGAGTTGCACGCTTTCTACACCTTCCAATAAATCCAAAGCGCTAACCAATTTATGGGCAGAGACGGTATTCTTAAGCCGCAGCCGGTAAACTGCTTCAAGCTGCGTGCCGCGCTTTCCCGTTCCAAGCGAAGTCAATTCCAGCATTTCCAGATGCTCGCCGATTGCTTGATTCACAAGTAATTCAAGGTTCTGATTGGAAACAACCTTTAACCGCAGCGTATACTCGATGCCGAGTTCCACCATACCCCTAGCTTTGCCTAGGTGCAAAAGCAGTTCTGCCAACCCCACAACTACGATTCCAATTGCCGCCACCCACAACGCTTTTGATCCAACGGCCATCCCTACAATTACGGAAAGAATCACATAAGCTGTATCCTGCGTGTCCCGGACAACAGTGCGAAACCGAACGATGGAAAGCGCCCCAACCAGGCTGAATGCTCGTGCAACATTATCACCAATCACCTGGGTTACCATCGCAATCAGTACGCACAGCAGGATAAGTGTTCCTGGAAAGGAAGGGCTCAAGTCTGGGTTTTTGCGCGTTCTCTTGTAGACCTGGGAAATAATCCACCCGAATGCAAGCGCAGCCAGCAGCCGCATCAGCAACTCGAAGGGTGAAACTTGCGGACCATTTGCAAAAGGGGCGGTTAAAAAATCAAACATGGATTCAGGCTGCTTCAACTATAGTGGATTGTCGCAATACACCCAACCCCAGTGTCGCGCAGGCAATCCGGTATTTGGAAGACGGTTGCGGTTTCAACCCCAACCTTTGCACCAATTCTTCAAACAGTGCAGGCATCTGTTGGCGGTACTTCAATTCAACGATCACGCCTCCAATGGTCAGCGGAGTTGGTGCAACGTTCTGAAATTCAATCTGATCTGTAGGGACTGCTGTAACCTGCTCATCGAGTGTTAATCGCAGCGGACCAGAGGGACTCATCAGCATTCGTGCAGTGCGTTGATAGGAAATCTGACAAACAGGACGGAGCCGCCGTGCCAAAATGCGCCGGTGATACCAATATCCCTGCCAATCCGATTCAGGTTCATCGGCAGCGATTCGCAGCAGGTCGCCCATAGAAATCTGCGAGCGTCTTTTGCTGATTAGCCCACGGGTTTTCAATTTCCGTTCCAGGAAAACTTGAGGACTCTCTCCGTACCGTCGAATCCTGTATTTCCCCTTTCCAAAGGATCCTTTCCGCTGCAGGACAGCGAAGTCTTCTGTATCAAGATAAATACTTGTAATTGTGTAGTTGTCACCTGCGTTTCCACTGCCATTCGGGTCAGGCTGCATGTTTTCCCGTGACCAGGTGCGAATCTCTTCCGCCAACTCAAGACTAACAACATACTTCACTTCAGATGCGAATTTGCTGCCGGCTCCAGAACCGAGAGAAGGGGATTGAATAATGTCCATTGTGCTCTATCCTAATCCTTGAGAGCCGGGCGAGCCGGCATGATGCCACCACCAGGCATGCCTGCTGGAGCCAAGTCCTTGTCGATTCCGCTGCGCAGTTGTGCTTCCGTCAACACCCCGTCTTTGCTCCAGGAATCGAACCATTTACTAAAGGCATCTTGGAATTCCTTTCCCGAAACCTTCCCGTCCTTATTGGTATCCATGGCGGCAACAAAAGTTGGTCCTGAAAACGTTCCAGGTCCGAAGCCGCCTGGACCACCTCGCCCACCTCCACCTCCAAATCCTCCATTGGCAGTGCCTTCTGATTTCCCTGCTAATTGATCAGCCACTGATTTTGCGCGTGGGCCCACAAAAGCCTTAATTGGTGAACCGCCCATCGGGCCGCCGGGACCGCCAAATCCACCGCGTCCTCCGCCAGGACCACCTGGGCCCCCAGGTCCACCTGGACCACCGGGACCAGGTCCGCCAGGGGGAGGACCAAACCCGCCCGGTGACGATTCCCCGGCAATTGACTTATCGAATCGCGTAAGTTTCGTTGCCGATTCGTCCTTAACAGCTGGGCGAAGGATTGCCGCCGCATCCTCGAGTTGTTTGATGATTCGCTCCGACGCGAAAATGGTTTTGCTGTTCTTGGCGAGCAAATCCAAATAGCTTTTCTTGAATGCATCCACTTTGAAAACACGTTCCAAAAATTTGTTCTGCCCCTGCCATGGCTTGTTGACGTTCAACTCAGTATTGTTCCCTCCGAACTTGCCGAACGATAAATCAAGATCCCAGGGAAGGAATGTGAACTTGTTCGTTTCAGGATGCAGATATAAATAAAAATTCTGCCCCATCGCAAGAATACTATCGCTGTTGGAAAGCCATACGGTAGTGGATAGGAATTTCGCAAACTCCTCGATTTCCAGATACTCGGTCAACCCTTTCGCGAAATCCTCATCCGAGGCTTTCGACACGAATCTTGCGAAGTTCATCACGCGCTGTTGCTGTTTCTTCGTCAACTTCGTTTTGGGATCGTAGATCTGATTGTATTTTTCCCAATCATCGCCAAGATCGGCAAACAGGTTGCGGGTAGAAGGTTTGAAGATGGCACCTTTCGATTTCCCAAAGTGTTCTTCGGCGAAAGTTTCGTCTATGTCTTCCACCACTGAGTAAAGCCCTATATATTTGTCATCATGTTTACCAGGAACAGTAATGTAAACCTTGGCAAAGGCCGTGCGAGGGGATGGTACCTGAGCATCGCGAAACAGGCTATAAGATAAGACTTCATTCAAATAGCCATCATCAGTTACGCAACTGTGAAGATTGATCGTTGTCAGCCCTGCAAGTGTCTGGCCCTTCGTATTCTTGCCCAGATTTAATTTCATCGAGCGTTTCTCCAATCCACGAGACATCATGAAAGTGCTGTTGCCCTTGTAGCGGATTGCAATATCTTTTAACTGCGTGCCATCAAAATCGAGGTCGGCATGCACGTACTTGAAATCGATACCCGACATCGCCGAAGCTCCGTTTCGCCCATTCGCACCTTGCATCCCTCCGTTTGGATTGCCGCCCCGGCCACCAGGTCCGCCGCCAGGACCACCCGGCCCCCCAGGCATTTGCATTTGAAAAGTCTTGTTTATCCCTTCGGATACTTCAGCCGCAGTAAGACTGCCTGTTTGCTTGTTGTCCCATGCGGCAAACCAATCCTTTCCTAGTTTGGAAAACTCTTCTTGGGAGATTTTTCCATCTTGATTTTGATCAGCTTTCAAAAAACCTGGAGTGAGCATCATCGCAGGTCCGAAGCCACCGCCTCCTCGCCCTCCTGGTCCGCCAGGACCTCGCTGACCACCCTTGGGTTCCATCGCTTCCCATTCGGCAGCAGTCCAGGTCAGATAGATGTTCCATATTTTTGTCGTTTGGAAAAGCTCTGCTGCTTTGGTGGGGGCAGGGGCTGGTGCGGCAAAGATTGTGATGCCGCAGCCTGCTACAGCGACGGCCAATAGGCCAACCATGGATTTTGCCAAGTCATTTCCGAGTTTCATATTGGTTAACAATAATGTAACTCAAATCTCAGAAGACATATCTTGAAGATTTGTAAAGCTTTGAATAGCACTGGTAGGCAACAATGGCCGTTGTTACTAACAATACTGGAAACGGCAGTTGCAAGCCGTAACCGGCACCCTGTCTGTCCAATTCGTGAAATCCGGGACGGGGGTACAATTCTTTTGCAAGTCTTCCGTAAGCAGAACATCTTCATTGAATTGCAGCCCCGTCCCGGATTTCGCAGCCCTCCGCACCTTAGGAGCGCAAAGGCCG
>JAYTTF010000025.1:0-9923 GCA_043745195.1 Bryobacterales bacterium
ACTGCCTTCCATCGGCTGGTGGCGTTGGATGCGGAAACTGGCAAGCAGCTCTGGGTGTTTGATCCTAATCTGGATAAGACCCGGCCTCGAAACCTATTCATCCACCGCGGCCCTGCGCTATGGACCAATGGCAAGGAGAAGCGGCTTTTCTACGGCACATTGGATGGGCAATTGTGGGCCATCCGTGCTAACGATGGAAAGGCCGTGGATTCGTTCGGCTCCGGCGGCTTCGTCAATCTGACTGTCGGAATGGTTGATGCAAAGGACAAGCGCGAACGGGGCTACGGTATGACCTCGCCTCCAGCCATCTACAAAAACCTGATTATTTGCGGCTCTATTGTGCCTGATGGTGAACCTCAGGGGCCGTTGGGTGATGTCCGCGCGTTTGACGCCATTTCCGGGAAATTGGTTTGGACCTTTCATACCGCCGCCCAGCCTGGTGAGTTCGGCGGCGATACATGGGAGGGCGATTCGGCTAAGGGTCGCGGGGGGACAAATTTATGGTCCATCGCGAGCGTTGATGAAAAACGAGGCATTGTTTATTTGCCACTTACTTCACCTTCAGCCGATCGGTTTGCAGGGGATCGGAAAGGGGCAAATCTATTTGGAAATGCGTTAGTTGCCTTGGATGCAGCCACGGGAAAGCGCATTTGGCATTTTCAAACGGTGCATCATGATATTTGGGACTATGATATTCCTGCCCAGCCGAACTTGGTGACAGTTACTCATAACGGCAGACCAATTGATGCGGTGGCACAAGTTACTAAGACCGGATTCACTTTCCTATTTGACCGGGTGACGGGAAAGCCACTGTTCGACATTGTTGAAAAGCCCGTCCCACAAAGCGAAATACCAGGCGAGGCGACTTGGCCTACGCAACCCGTTCCTGTGAAGCCCTTGCCCTTTGCACGGCAAACTTTTCAGGCTAGCGAGCTAACCGATGTTACTGCGGAATCTCGATCGTTTTGCGAAAAGATCATTGATGGTGCGCTGCTGGGTGGGCTCTTTACGCCTGTGGGATTGCGCACCACGGTGCTGTTCCCAGGAACAAACGGCGGAGCAAACTGGGGTGGCGCATCGTTCGATCCGCAAACGCATACTTTGTATGTGAATTCCATGGATGCGGGCCAAGTTTTCAAGATGGTGAAGAACCGTGAAGGCGCCACGCTGCCTTACCGTACACAAGGAGTGGGCACACCGAATTCCAGATTCTGGGATGACAAAATGTACCCCTGCCAGAAACCGCCATGGGGGCAGTTAACGGCAATTAACTTAGATACTGGCGAATTTCGTTGGCAATCGGTGTTAGGTGTAGTAGACGAGTTAGTGGCCAAGGGAATTCCGGCTACGGGAACGGCAAACATCGGCGGATCGATTGTAACTGCGGGCGGTTTAGTTTTTATCGCAGCTACAAATGACAGCCGATTCAGGGCATTTGACAAAGAAACGGGTAAAGAGTTGTGGGTTACTCGGCTGCCTGCCAGCGGGCACGCCACACCAATTACCTATTTAGGCAAGAAGTCAAAAAAACAGTTTGTTGTTGTGGCTGCTGGAGGCGGCAATAAATACAGTAATACTTTTTCTGATTCACTGGTTGCGTTTGCGCTGCCTTAGTTACTTCCTTTATTCCCTGACGTACAATTAATTGACGTCGATCAGTTGGAAAAGACACTTCAGGAACTTGCAATCCCCGATGAAGGTTTTCTCATGAGAGAAGTGGTACCGGGATCATCATTGTCAGCAACTGCCGTTTTTTTGGGATGATATCGGACACAGGGCTGTTACGCACTAACATGGAAATCACTACCGTTGGCGAACTGCTTTACTGGTCTTATGCAAACCTTGCTATGGCCCACGCTGCTGTCATCGCAAAGGATGACAATTACAGTCGAAAGCACTTCATAATTCGCGCTCGGCTCTATTCCGGCTTGAGAAAACAAACAATGCATGTTGGGTCGATTTCGGAAGATGAACGGTTGAAAATGGTTTTGCCTCAAACATGTTGCTACTGTGGCAGTGGAACTTTTTTGTCGGTCGACCACCTGATTCCAACCAAAAGAGGTGGCCCCGATAGGGGAGACAACTTGGTGTGGGCCTGCCGTTCTTGCAATAGCTCGAAGGGCGCGCGGGATGCACTCGAATGGCTATCTTCGCAAAATCAGTTTCCACCGCTTTTGCTTCTTCGCCGCTACCTAAAGCTCGCGCTAGAAATGACCCACGAGAGAAAGCTTATAAACGTCCTGCTTCCAGACGCGCCAGAACTCCCATTCTGTTTGGCGGCTGTTCCACAAGCATACCCATTACCAAGTAAACTGCGCCTTTGGGTCACAGTATTCTAGCCTAGTGGGGTTAAAAGTCTTTGCCGTTTTAAAGATGACAAAAGGCCCCCTGGACTGGCATCATAAGAAGGCAAATGGCAAGACTGGAAGCAAAGACCGCAATCATCACCGGGGGTGCGTCAGGAATTGGGCTCGCCATCGCGAAGCTCTTTTCCCGCGAGGGCGCAGCGGTCGACATTTTGGACCGCAATATTGGCGAGATGAACCGCGCGGTGGAAGAGATCCGCGCAGCAGGCGGAACCGCCGATGCAGAGGAGTGCGACGTTGCAGATCCGAAATCGGTCAGCGAAGTCATCGCGCGGGTTCACGCACGCCGCGGCCGGATTCATATCCTTGTTAATAACGCTGGCATCGCACATGTTGGTAACGCGCTTACCACAACGCCAGAGGACTTCGAGCGAGTTCAACGGGTGAACGTATTTGGCCCTGCCAATTGCTTGCGCGCTGCGTTGCAATTCATGATCAACGATGGTGGCGGTGCCATTTTGAATCTTGCCTCCTGCGTCTCTGTCATGGCCATTCCAGATCGCTTCGCTTATGCCACAAGCAAGGGTGCGGTGCTGGCGATGACCTACGCAGTTGCCAAGGATTTTCTGGCAAACAATATCCGTTGCAATGCCCTGCTGCCGGGCCGTGTCCACACGCCGTTTGTGGATGGCTTTATCGCTAAGAACTATCCTGGCAGGGAAGCCGAAATGTTTGAAAAGCTATCGAAAGCGCAACCCATAGGTCGCATGGCGCAACCTGAAGAGATTGCCTATGCAGCTTTGTTTCTCTGTTCGGACGAAGCTTCCTTTATCACCGGGACCGCTATGCCAGTAGATGGCGGGACACTTACAATCCGTTAACTAACTAAACCCACTTAAACTTTATGAAACTCATTCGATTTGGTTCCGCCGGTGCAGAAAAACCCGGCCTGATTCTTGCAGATGGACGACGGATTGACGCATCCGCGTTTGGCTCTGACTACGACGAGCGCTTCTTTGGCGGCGATGGTCTTTCCCGCCTTGCTGCCTGGGCCGCCTCAAATGCTGCAACAGCACCAGCCGTTGCCGCAACTGAACGGCTTGGTCCGTGCGTTGTCCGTCCAAGCAAGATTGTTTGCGTTGGATTGAACTACGCGGACCACGCGAAAGAATCGGGTCTGGATATTCCCAAGGAGCCGATTCTATTCTTCAAGAGCACTACTTCGTTGACTGGTCCCAATGACCCGATTGTGATCCCTCGCGGATCAGAGAAAACGGATTGGGAAGTTGAATTGGCTGTAATCATTGGCAAGCGCGCCAGCTATGTAAGCGAAGCGGATGCCATGAACCACGTGGCAGGCTATGCGCTTCATAACGACTATAGTGAACGAGCCTGGCAGTTGGAGCGCGGCGGCCAATGGGTGAAGGGCAAGAGCGCCGATACGTTTGCTCCGCTGGGACCGTTCCTTGCTACTCCTGATGAAATCGGTGATCCCGGAGCACTGCCCCTTTGGCTGAAGGTCAACGGAGTGACGCGCCAGAATAGTACCACCGCGCAGATGATTTTCAACGTGCGTCAACTGGTTAGTTACATCAGTCAGTTTATGACGTTGCTGCCGGGTGATGTGATTAGCACTGGTACACCTCCTGGAGTTGGGCTGGGCTTCAAACCTCCCATTTTCCTTAAAGTGGGGGATGTGGTGGAGTTGGGTATCGCAGGTTTAGGCGAGTCTAGGCAGGAAGCTCAGGCCTGGTCGCAAACGTCGTAAGACTCTTGATCAATCATGGGGGCAGACCCAGCAGCCATGGGTTTGCCACCACAGAAATGCGATAACATCAACGTCGTGGATCAATCCTTGACTTGTCGAACCCTTCCATCGCGCAGGGCTTTCCTCAACTCCCTCGCAGTCGCGTTTCCCCAAGTCGGTCGCAAGAAGCCTAACATACTTTTCATCCTTACCGATGATCAGCGCCAGGACACTATCGCGGCCATGGGCAATCCGCACATCCGCACACCGAATCTGGATTCCTTAGTAACTTCCGGACTTACTTTCGTCAACGCATATTGCATGGGTGGTTACATTGGTGCAGTTTGCACACCTAGCCGCATGATGATCCAACGCGGCCGCGCCTGGTTTAGTGTCCGCAATCAGCCGCCCGATTATCCATGCATCCCTCGCTCCATGAAGGAAGGCGGTTACGTCACTTTTCACTTAGGCAAGAAAGGCAATGTGGATAAGCAGTCAAACGAATTGTACGACCACAACCTATATATGGAGCCTGATGATGTGGCCGAACGGGAATCCGGCAGGCCCGGCCAACAGGTCGCTGACCGCACAATTGGCTTTCTGAAGGATTGGAAGAAGGACGCCAATCGAAAACCGTTTTTTCTGTATCTGGCCGGACCTGCTCCTCACGACCCTCGCATTGCTCCACCCGAGTATTTGGCTAAGTACGATCCCGCCAAGTTGCCGTTGCCGCCAAACTACAAGCCATTCCACCCGTTCGACAATGGCGAGATGCTGGTTCGTGATGAACAACTGGCACCATGGCCGCGCACTGAAACGGAAATCCGCCGTCATCTGCAGGAATATTACGCAGTGATAGAGGCCATGGACGCGCAATTCGGGCGCATTTTTGCACAGTTGAAAGCCATGGGTGAATACGACAATACGATCATTGTGTTTACGCAGGATCAGGGCATCGCCATTGGCAGCCACGGCTTGATGGGAAAGCAGAATTTGTATGAGCACAGCATGCGCTCTGGCCTGATTTTGGCCGGGCCCGGCATTCCGCGCAATAGACGTGTGAACTCATTTGCGTATCTGTTCGACATCTATCCTACGTTATGCGATTTCGCTGGAGTACCGAAAGCGTCGTCGCTCGAAGGCCGCAGCCTTCTGCCTGTCATCCAGGGCAAGACTACTGTAGTGCGTGATACGATCTTTCTGGCATATCGCGATGTACAACGTGCCGTGCGCCTGGGGCGCTGGAAGTTGATTCGCTACCCGAAAATCAACCGGTCGCAGCTGTTTGATTTGGAAGAGGATCCCTATGAGTTAAGAGATCTTGCTGATGACGTCACTCAGCGGACGCGCGTCGCTGAGTTAATGGCATTGATGGTGGAACAGCAGAAACTATTTGGAGATAGCACAGCCCTTACCAGCGACAAACCGAGTCCAGGGGAAGTTACTTTGGAGTTTTTCCAGAAAGCGAAGGCTCAATGAACCGGCGTCAATTCCTAACAACTATTTCGGCAGCCCCGTCCCTGATGGCAGCGGGACCAAACCGCCCTAACGTAATCCTTTGCATGGCCGACGATCTGGGTTGGGGCGATACCGGCTTCAATGGAAACAAGATCATCAAAACTCCGAATCTGGACGCCATGGCTGCGGCAGGAATCCGTTTCACTCGCTTTTACTCCGGCGGTTCAGTCTGTTCACCCACGCGTGGTACCTGCCTTACTGGTCGTCACTACTTTCGTTATGGCGTAACTTACGCCAACGAAGGAATGCTGCCCAAGCAGGAATTCACGCTTGCTACGCTGCTCAAACCTCTGGGTTATCGCACAGGTCACTTCGGCAAATGGCACTTAGGGACACTTACTAAGGATAGGAAAGACGGGCGTCGTGGTGGTCCGGGAACGAACAACTACATGCCACCGTGGGAGCATGGATTCGACGTAAGCTTTTCCACCGAACAGGCAGTGCCCACTTGGGATCCAATGAAGAACCAGCCCTTTGAAACCAAGTATTGGGAGGCTCCCGGTAAGTACGCAACCTCGAATTTGGAAGGCGACGATTCGCGCGTCATCATGGATCGCGTAGTTCCTTTTGTGCAAGCAGCAGCCAAAGCGTCACAGCCTTTTCTGGCCGTGGTTTGGTTCCATGCGCCGCACCAACCGGTTGCCGCCGGACCCCAATATCGCGCAATGTACTCGCAATACGATGAAGGCCAGCAGCACTACTTCGGCTGCATTACTGCTCTGGATGAACAAGTGGGCCGGCTACGCCGCGAAATCGCACAATTGGGAATTGCCGGCAACACCATGTTTTGGTTTGCCAGTGACAATGGCCCCGAAGGAATGACGGGTGAAGCAGGAACCAACCGGGGCACAACGGCCGGCATGCGCGGACGCAAACGTAGTTTGTTTAGCGGGGGCGTGAATGTTCCAGCATTGCTGGAATGGCCAGACCGTGGGGCGAAAGGCAAAGTGATCGATTCTACTTGCAGCACTCTGGACTATGTTCCTACCATTTTGCAAATCACTGGAGCGCGTATTCCCGGTAAGCCGAGACCTGTGGATGGAGAGAGTTTGATTCCCCTGATCAGCGGAAAAGTCGCAGCCCGCACCAAGCCGCTGTTCTTCCGCTACCTCGATCCTAAAAAGCAAATGCATGATTCACCAACCATTACTATGGTGGAAGGCAAGTATAAGTTTCTTACCAACCTCTCCGAAAGCGGCGAAGAGGACCTACTTTTTGACTTAGTGGCCGATCGCGCCGAAACCAAAAATCTGGTGGCGAACAACCCGGCTCGGGCTCAATCCATGAAGAAACGTATTAAGGAATGGGTTGCTTCCTGCAAGGCCAGCCATTCTGGTGCCGACTACGATGGGCCATTTACCCCGCTTGAACCTTTTGATGAAGTAAGCGGAACCTGGCCCAAAAAATAAGAATAAGGAGTCCTGAAATGCGGTTTTTATATACTCTTGGAATTGTCGGTTGCTTATTATCTGTGCCAGTCGCTTTGGCACAATCATCGAATGGAACCATCACCGGTTCAGTCCGCGATTCTTCCGGACTTTCCGTTGTAGGTGCAGCAGTGAAACTTACCCAGGCTTCCACAGGAGCAGTGCGCATTGGTTCCACCAATGAATTGGGAACCTTCACTTTTCCCAGTGTAATTGCCGGCGAATACAACGTATTCATCTCCGCAACGGGATTCAAAAATGCCGAGCGTAAACGAATTACTCTGTCCGCCACGGATACTCTTCCGCTAGGCGACTTCTTGCTTGAAGTTGGTGGCGTAACGGAGACGGTTACTGTCACCGCACAAGGTTCCAGCGTGCAAACCGCATCCAGCGAACGGGGGGGAACCATAACTACCGCGCAGGTGGAGAATCTGGCAGTGCGTGGGCGAAATGTTCCGTCGTTGGCCAAACTGATGCCAGGCGTCGTGCTAAGTGGGGAAAGTGATTCCGTAGACATCAGCAACAACATTCGCGCTCTGGGTGGCCGCAGCAGCACTAACAACATGTCCCTGGATGGAGTACCAATGAATGATATTGGCAATAACAATGGTTACTCAGTCTACGTCAGCATGGATGCTGTTTCCGAAGTGAAAATCTTGTTGGGAAATTATTCCGCTGAATACGGACGGCTATCCGGCGCAAACGTTCAAATTGTGACTAAGTCCGGCTCAAAGCAATTTCATGGTTTGGTTTCCTACTTCAAGCGTCATGAACAGTTCAACGCAAACAACTTCTTCAGCAATCGTCTTGCTGTGGATAAACCTCGCTACCGCTTCAATACCTACAACTACAACATTGGCGGACCCGCTTACCTTCCCGGCCTCTTTAATAAAAACAAGGACAAACTCTTCTTCTTCTGGTCGCAGGAGTTTTGGCCTATTAAGACAAGCGGAAATCTGAACAGTGTCACTATGCCCACCGCACTGGAACGTGCCGGTGATTTTTCGCAATCAGTGGACCTGAACGGAGTTCGCATCGCAGTGAAGGATCCCACCAATGGACTGGCATTCCCAAATAACATAGTTCCCACAAGCCGCATTGATACCAGTGGACAGGCGTTACTCAAAGTATTCCCACTGCCGAATTTTCTGGATACCAGCATCTCCGCCAGACGCTACAACTACATTTTTCAAGAACAAACCGAGAACCCCAAGCAAACGCAGACCCTTCGGTTAGATTACAACTTGAATCCCAAGAACATGATTTTTGGAAGCTGGTCTTCCCGTAAGGATGATCAAACCGCCGCACTGGGTCTGGGGACCTCAGGTGGTACCAATTGGCCTCAAATGGTGAAGACGTTCTATTCCAAAGCCCAATTAGCTTCCTTCCGTTACACACGCGTAATTAGTCCAACACTGGTCAACGAATTCAACTTTGGCGAAGCTACCCGTCCTCAAGGCGATCGGGCCACCGACGGTCAGGTAACCAAGAATCAGCGTGATGTTGTTGGCTTCAAAGCCGGACAATTTTATGCCGATCACAACCCTTTGAAAATTCTTCCAAACGCCACCTACGGGGGTGTTTCAAATCCCGCCAATTTGTTTGTGGAACAACGGTTCCCACACATTGCCGATCATACAATCTATAATTTCACGGATAGTATTTCTAAAATTTGGCGCGGGCACAATGCCAAGGCTGGCTTCTACATTGATCGTTTTTCCACCAACCGCAAGATCTTCGGCAATTTCAATGGGTCGTTCAGTTTCGACCGGAACGTGAATAATCCACTGGATAGCGGCTATGCCTATAGCAATGGAATCCTGGGTGTATTCAACAGCTACACGGAATCTTCAAACCTGATCTACCGTCACTATCGCTTAGGCAACATTGAATGGTTCGCACAGGATAACTGGAAAGTAAATCGCAAACTGACGCTTGACCTGGGCGTGCGTTTTTATTGGATCCCACCTACTCGCGATACGGAGAATCTACTTGCTGGTTTTGATCCGGCTTTTTTTAATACCGCAAAACAACCGCGTCTTATCACTCCAGCAACCGTCGCAGGCCGCCGTGTTGGCATCAACCCGGTTACTGGGGAAGTGTTCAATACAACGTTGATCGGAGCCATCGCCCCTGGTTCCGGCGATCCTTCCAACGGCATGGTGACTCCCAGCAAAGTGCCCGGCTATCCGCAATCCTTGGTTGAAAATGCAGGCGTCCGTGTTGCTCCGCGAGTTGGCTTTGCCTATGATCCGTTCGGCACCGGGAAGACTGCCATACGCGGAGGATTTGGAGTTTTCTACAACCGGGAAACACTCGACGTCTCAAATCCATTTGCCCAACAAACACCTATCATCGAAAATCCCATTATTTATTTTTCCACCCTACCCTCGCTTCTTTCACAAACGGGCGTGCTATTTCCGCAGGATGTTTTCGGAATTCAACGCAACGGCGCGGGCACACCCACCATCATGAACTATAGCCTTAGCGTGCAACGTAACATCGGCTTCGGCACCGTGATTGACGTGGGTTATGTGGCTTCTCTTAGCCGTCATCTGCTATGGCGGCGCAACATCAACCCAGTGCCCTTAGGTGCGAATTTCCTTGCCGCAAATGCAGACACTACACTTGCAGGTAATCCTGCTCGTTCGCCCTCTTTTCTTCGACCCATAACCGGCTTCAACAACATCTTGATTAGCGAATGGGCCGGTTCGGCAAACTACCATTCCATGCAAGTTACAGCGAATCGGCGCTTCACTAAGAGCATGGAATTCGGCCTTGCCTGGACGTGGTCAAAGGCGCTGACTTACAACGATAGCGATACTTCAGAAGTGAGTACTCTGGTAAATCCTCGGGTATGGAATTACGGGCTTTCGGGAATTGACCGCACTCACGTTGTGAACTTGAATTGGCTGTACTCTCTGC
>JAYTTF010000026.1:0-9898 GCA_043745195.1 Bryobacterales bacterium
CGCAAAGGCCGCTTCGGCGCGGCGAAATGCAGTTGAGAAACAAAGGAAGTTTATTCGCCGAAGCGAGTCCGTTTTGCGCTTGTTTCTTAGGAGTCCCAAGCCGAGCCCAACGATTGAATTTAGAATCGAAAAAGCGCTCACCATTCAGGTGACAGATGGTTTCCACGCAACTGTCGGTGGGTACGGAAGTTGATCTATGGACGGTGCGTCAACTGCCGTTTTTGGTTTCATGGAATCCTACAAGCCCGGCACGAAATGTCGAAAATCGGGAGTGAGAAGTTGTTTCTTTCTGACATTGAAAAAGGAAATCGCACTTTTTGCTGCATGGCGACCTTGCGGGATTTACAACTTCGGGTCAAGTTAAACTAATGGAATGTCGCAAAACAGAACGGCGGTGGTTGCTGGAGCAAGCGGTCTGGTTGGGACCCACGTTCTGGAAGCGTTACTCGCATCGCCGCACTACAGCCGTGTAGTCGCCCTTGTTCGTCGTCCTTTGAACACCAAACACGCCAAGCTGGAAGAACTCCCCGCTGACGTCGATTTCCTTGTAGGATTTCCCGTCGACGACGTCTTCTGCGCCCTTGGCACCACCATTCGTAAAGCCGGTTCAAAGGAAGCCTTTCTGAAAGTAGATAAGGATCTGCCGATTTCCTTCGCAAGATGGGCACTCCTCAATGGAGCTCAGCAATTCGCGCTGGTGTCCTCCGTGGGTGCAGATGCAGCAAGTTCAAACTTCTATCTGCAAGTAAAGGGCAGTCTGGAAGCGGAGCTTAGCGCAATGAGTTTCCGCAGCGTCCACCTCGCCCGTCCTAGTTTCCTGCTTGGAAAACGCGCCGAACAACGAATCGGCGAAAAACTTGGAATCTATGCGGCTGCTTTAGTGCAACCGTTTCTGCTTGGCAAGCTGCGAATCTACCGCTCTATTGAAGCCCGAACCGTGGGCCGTGCGTTGGTCTCCGCAGCCATCGCCGCCAAAGCGGGACGCTTCGTCTATCACTTCGACGAACTACAGCAGTTGGAGCGTATACTGTCTGAATGATGCCCAGGCCCAACCTTACTTTCCTGATTGCCCTTTACTTACTCCCCGTAATGGGCCAGAACAAGATTCTTCGCACCGATCACCATGTCACCCGTTCCCTTTCCACGCCCAGCAGAGGGCAGACCACAAAAATTTACGTTCGGGAAGTAAAACAGCAAGTAGCCGCCAATACCGCCACGGCAAACAAAGTCGTCCTGTTTGTCCATGGCGCAGGCACTCCTGGAGAAGTAGCTTTCGACGTTCCATATAAAGATTACAGTTGGATGGAATATCTTGCGAAAGCCGGCTTCGACGTGTTCGCCATGGACATGACTGGCTACGGCCGCTCCACGCGCCCCGCCTCAATGGATAATCCCTGCAACCTTACTCCGCAGCAGCAAGCCGCGTTCATCCCCAAGCTGATCCCCAAGCCATGCGATGCCCTCGATCCGCATCCGCTCAGCACCATCGCCTCTGATTGGAACGATATTGGAGCCGTTGTCGATCACCTTCTCGCCTTGCGCCATGTGACTCAAGTCAGCCTGATCGGCTGGTCACTGGGTGGACCCCGCGCCGGTGGTTACGCCTCACAGAACATGCAGAAGGTGGATCGTATGGTTTTATTATCACCAGCGTATGGCCGCAAGACTCCGATGGATCCGCCCGCCCAAAGGCAGTTAGGCGCAGTGATGAACACCCAATCGAACGCAGAATTCATGGCCAACTGGACAAGTCAAATTGGTTGCCCCGATCAAATGGACGCGGCTGTTGCCAAAGTAGTTTGGAATGAGATGCTAGCCTCAGACCCCGTTGGCTCCAAATGGGGCAGCGGCATTCGGCGAGCCCCGCAGGTCACAACCTGGGGCTGGAATCTGGCTGCCGCGACAAGCTTGAAGATCCCTGTATTGCTGGTGGCCCCTGCACATGATAAGCAGGTTGTCCCAGAAGGTGTACGGCGCCTTTATGAGGATTTAGGATCATCCCAAAAGGTCCTCGTGGACTTGGCCTGCACCTCTCACAACGCCTTGTGGGAGAAAAATCACACGTTGCTATTCCAGGCGTCGCTTGATTGGTTAACCAAGGGTTCCGTCAACGGTCTCCAAACAGGTGAAGTTAAGTTGGGATATTAATTCCGATTGAGATCCAAATCACTTTGCTGTTGCGTATCTGAAGTAATTAGCCATGGCCAAAGTATTTGTCACCGGAGCCACGGGGTACCTCGGAGTCCCCTTAGTCGCAGAGTTACTGAAGGGACGCTCGGCACCTGGCAACTACGTCACTGGCGATGCGCTCAACCCTTCAACCTTTGCAAGTCACATTGCTAGGTGCGACACGCTGGTGCATTTAGTAGGAACGCCCAAGTCTGCTCCATGGAAAGGAAAACAGTTTCAGGAAGTAGACCTGAAGGCACTTGAGGCATCGCTGGCCGCAGCCATCGAAGCCAAAGTACGGCACTTCATTTTCTTAAGCGTTGCGCAACCGGCGCCGGTTATGCGCGATTACATCGCTGTCCGGCAAGAAGGCGAAAGACAGATCCGCGCGGCTGAACTGAACGCGACGTTTATGCGGCCATGGTACGTTCTGGACCCCCATCCTCTTGGCGCGAAACAGCTGCGCGGCTTAGGTGCGTTCGGCGTCAGGAGATGATGAATGCGCTTATCTGGGCCGTAGAAAATCTGGCGATGGGTGTCCGCATTTTCGACATTCACTCGGTGCCGTAGTTGATCTCAAGCCGCCGCACAGCGTACGTGGCGGCATAAAGCACCAGAGCAGTAAAAGCCAGCAATCCCAAAATGGCTACCCAAGCCGAGGAAGGTGCGGCGGGGGAAAGTATCATTCGCAGAAAAGGCGGCACGCCATCATCGATTGGCGCTGGCACAGGGCATAAAGATTGCAAGTAATGCAGCACGCTAAGCTTCTGCAACATGTCCGGCAGAAAGCCATTGATGGATTCCCACAACAGCATGACAACGGCTGGAATAATGGGATTGCGCAACAATAAACCGGCTGCCAGAAACACACTGCCGTAACCCACGCAGCCCAGAACTGCTGCCAACACATACCAGGCCAAGTGCTCCGGGCCCTCCGCTTGCAAATAGCGTTGTACTTCAGCAGGATCTTGAAACGCCACCATCGCAGAGAAGCTGAGTAACGCACCCGATCCAAAGATTACACTGGAAGCAATCAGGCCAGCGCAGTACTTGCCTAGCAGCAAAACATCACGCCGTACCGGGGCAAGAAACCAAAAGTGAAGCGACTTATCCAACATCTCGCCGCGAAACAGGTTGATAAAGATCCCAAGGCATCCGAAGAAAATGGCAAGACGCAAATAGAAAAATTGAAAGACTGCTGCAAACACCTTCCGGTCTTCATCAAACGTCATCAGATTGTTTTTGCCGATTCGTGTCAACTTTCCATTTTCAAACTCAAAGTTAACTCGCCTGATGCCGTCGAAGTAAGACATGGAACGGCGATGAACCGTCTCCACTCTTATAGTCTCTTTCTCCTTACCTTTTTCGCCTTCTTCCTCAATTCGACGTTTGTATTTCCATTCGCGCTTCATCACCGGCTCGCCCACCTTGGCAAGTACATCCTCAGGCGTCATACCCTGCGAAATGCCATCCAGCAACGCAGTGGCTACAATACCCTTCGAGGTCCAACGTTCGCGATCATACCGGATCTTGATTCCATGCCCGATGAAAATGACAGCCGGGAAAATCGCCAGCAAATAAACCCACAGCGCTCTCCGTGAGAAAAACGCCCGGCCGATTTCCAGTTTGGTGATAACCCAGATTTGTGCAAATGAGATCATCGGCCACTTCCTATCAAATATTCGTACAGCGCGTCCACATTCTCGTCGGTCGGAATCACTCCGTCGATTTCAATTCCTGAGAGAGCAATTTTTTCGATGGCCTCAGCAAATGCTGCACGCTGACGGGTCATCACCACCACGCCCTGCCCTTCAGGGTCCAGCTTCACTTCAATCACTTTCCCGCCTTCAAAAAGCATGGCTGCCACTTGCGAAGGGTTCTTGCAGTGCAACAGGAACTGGCTTGGATGCTCGTGAATTTCTTCACGAACATTCTTGATTTCGCCTTCTGCAACAATCATGCCGTTGGCGATCAAAATAACCTGATCGCTGAATACATCCACTTCCTGCAACACGTGGCTCGATAAAATAACGTGACGCCCCTGTGCCGCATAATTTCGAAATAAGGCGATGGTTTCGGCGCGCACCAACGGGTCCAATCCATTCAATGGTTCGTCGAGGACGAGTACATCAGGTTCGTGCGCAATTGCCTGAGCCAACCGGATTCGCTGACGCATGCCTTTGGAATAAGCTGCCACTTTGCGATGCGCCGCCTGCGTTAGCGAAACAGTTTCAATGGCCTTCCATGCCCGTTTTTCAGCCTCACCCGGTGGGTAGCCATAAAGCAACAAACCCGCAAGCACGAAGCCATGTCCGGTGACCCCTCGCGGCGCGGCATCGTACTGCGTCGCATAACCCATGATGCGCATCAGCTTTTCCGGAGCAAAGGGTGAGATACCTCGAACCGTGATGGAGCCGCTACCTGGATGCACCAGGCCAGTCATCAAATTCATCAGCGTTGTTTTGCCGGAACCGTTGGGACCAACCAGGCTGGTAATTCCCGAAGGTATCTTCAAATTGACTTTGTTGACACCCAGCACTTCGCCGTAAAATTTTGAAACGTTGTCGAAAATGATTACATCGCTGCTCATGAAACCACCTCAACCGGTCGCAGCTTGCGCATTAAAATTGCCAAGAGGATCGCTATCACTACGCAAAGCGAAATCACATATTCATAAACTTCCGGACCATCCTGCGGAGGGTCCAGACCAAGCAGAGCGGCCCAAACAAATCCCATGGCATAACCAGGATTCAACAACGAACCCCATTGCACGCGTAACACCTGATTGATAATAGTGGCCGCTCCAGCGGTTACGAAAAAGAAGGCCAACACCAGCGCACCAGCCACTACGCGCCACTTCACATAGGCCGATGCTGTGAGTGCCACCAAACTTACCATCACCATCCAAAACAAAAAGCCAAGCGCCATGCCCGCGCCTAAAGTCCAGTTAGCGGCCAGCCAGGTTGTGCCGGCCATACTTACCTGCATACCGAAGACCAGTAAGCCTGGAATTAGAGTTACTAAAGACAGAAGTCCCAGCAGAACAATCATCCGCGACAATACATATGTCCAGCGTGACAGCGGCCTGGCAAAATACAAAGGTAGCCCGTTATTGGCAAGGTCGGGTGCAATCAAACCCGGGCCAGCTACTGCAGCCAGAATCATGCCGAACACCACTTGCACGCCCATGAAGACGGAAAAGAATTGCCCGTTGATGCGCAGCATTTTTGCGATGCCATTGCCAAGATTCATGCCACCCAGTAGCGTGTCGGCGTGGTTGGATACGTATATGAAAGAGATGCAGGCCAGCGGCCAGAACAGAGATGCCATCATCAACACAACCACGAAGCGATGACTCAAAATGCGAGCCCAGGCAAATCTTGGCATTACCAGTAAACGTGCAAATGGGCTTGTTAATGGCCCGTTATAACGCTGGTACCCTCGTCTAAATACCGCCATGGACTGGTACCTCCTGCTGTGCTGCGTCGGGGATGGAGCGCACATGTCCTACTGCTTTCAGGAAAATTTCCTCTAACGTATCTCGACGATAAGCCAGCTTGGTGATCCGCAAATGCTCCCGTGCAGTCAATCGCCATAGTGCCCCGATTTCAATTTCAAGTGGCAGTACAATTCGCCAATTTCCAGCGCTTTCAGAAACGCCCTCCGCACCGATGGTTCGCAACACGGCAGCAAAGTTTCGGTCATCCCCGGTTACAGTAAGTTGAACGAATCTGCGATTACTATTGCGCTCGGCTTCCAAATCTGCCTGATGAACAATTTTACCGTCCTTCAAGATCACCACTTCGTCGCAAACTTCTTCCACATCGCGCAACAAGTGCGAACAAAGCAATACATTCATCCCATGCTGCTCTTTCATTTCCTTGATCAACACCAGCATCCGCTGCCTTGCTGCCGGATCCAAGCCATTGGTAGGTTCATCCAGAATCACCAGTTGCGGCCCATGGATGATGGCCTGCGCCAATTTGGCCATCTGCTTCATGCCCAGCGAGTAAGTCCCCACGGTACGATAGCGGGCCTCACCCAAGCCAACGTGAAACAAGGTCTCATGGGCTTTTTCAAGAGCCGCCGCTGCAGGCAGGCCTGAGATTTCTCCCATCAACCGCAGAAACGCCACTGCCGACATGTCCGCAATGAACGAATCATTTTCCGGCATATAGCCGATGGCGGCTTTCACCAGCGCGGATTCTTTGTGGCAATCCATACCCAGTATCTGGGCTGTGCCTGAGGAGGGCGCATGGAAGCCCAACAGCGTCTGAATCAGTGTCGATTTCCCTGCCCCGTTGGGACCAAGCAAACCAATCGCTTTTCCTACGCCAGACGCGCCAAGTCGGCAAGTGATCCCTTGCAGGATCTCCCGCCGTCCCAGTCGCACATGGAGTTTGTCAATGGCAACTACTGGAGTCATTTGTTATTCAGACCCGGCTGCGCTTGTACTAGTAACATATCGAATAAGAGGCTCGATAAACGTGTACGAGAAGCCGAGCTAATTCGTTCCGTTTCTCCCATGAAAGTTAACAATCCCGGTTCGCGAGTTGCCAGCAACTTCTGTACTCCGGCATTGGGAGCCATGCTTGCGAAACCTGATAGCGTGCCTCCAAGGTTAACCCAAACGAACCCTGATTGGTGCAATCCGGAAGACGTCGGCAACTGGTCGCGATACTTAGCCGAGCGTACCAGTGGGAAGCCGCTGGTACGGGTGTTGATCGCCTTCAACACCATGGCACGATCCATGCCCTGCACAAGATAACCCCGGTCGAAAGTCCAGTGCAGGCTGAATGGCTGCCCAGCCAATTGAACCTTGGTCCAGGTACGTCCATTCCCAGTTTCCTCCGTCCACACCAGTTTCATCTGCTGATCTGCTTCCCGATTGAAGGCATTCACCAAATTGCGCATGGTGGCATTGTAGAGTTCAGGCCGGTACACTTCCATTGCCGCAACCCAACCAGGAATCGGGATGGTGGCCGCCTCCACTGCCACAGTGAAATCGGTACCCAGCGCTGCTGCCAGGTCCGTTGAAAACTGTACTCCAGTTTTAGCTTCGGCCTCTCGCAGAGCGTTGGTGAAATTTGAATCCAGCCTGCTCATCATTGACACCATTTCGTCAAAGATCTGCCTTGGGTTGCGAGTCGCTGCGGAGAATGCAAACACCGCGTCACTGGAAACGTATTCGGCAGAACCGGCAGCCGCAGGCGCTCCCAACCAGGAGGCCATGCCAGTGCGCGATCCGGCAAAGGTCAAAGAGGCTTCATTCTCTTCGCCAGTGGATGGAGTGCGCTGTTCCACAAACAGGTAGCGCAAATTACCCACTCCAGCCAATTCCAGTTGCTTCACCTTGGTGGCAGATTTCTGAAATTCGGCAAGGTCCACGCCCAGTAATGAGGAGACTCCGCGTTTGTAATGCTTGGCAATTTCTGCGGCAAATGGTGTGGCTGCACCTTTACCCAACTGGCCCAACAAAAAGTTTAGGTCTGCTTGATTGCCTGAGACCACCAGCAAGGTTCCAACAAATTGGTAGAAAACTTTTTCCGATGTCAGTTTGTCGATTACCGCTTTCACCGCAGCCTGCTGCCCGCCCTTCACTTCAGCCAACAAGGCTGGCATGTCGGTTGTGCCTGTATGCAGCAGTACAAAAACAATCTCATCGCCAAGCAGCGGATAAAGAGCTTTCACGCGATCCACCAGAGCCTTGGTCTCGGCTCCGCTGTCCGATTGCCACCACTGCTTCAGCACAGGACTCTCTGTTGAGCGTTGCTCAATTATCGCTACAGCCTGGTTGATGGTCGGACCCAAGTTCGGGATAGCCCCATAGATAACCGCATTCAACGGCAAAGCATTCAACAGCCGCGGTTCAGTGCGTGCGGGCAATGCCGGCAGCTTCTTTTCGATGGCCGCAAATTCGGCGAGTAACGTGAAATACTGTTCGGCATTTGGACTCCATGCAACCGCCTCGCGGACAGTAATCTGAGACAGAGCAGCATTGGTGTTAGCCTGTTCGCCTGGCTTCAGCAGTTGATTGCCGTTCGATTGATCCACTGCCACCGAACCTTCTACCACACCCACCAACGAACCCACATTGCCGGTGGAAACCGTGAAGACTGTTCCTTTCACAGATGCTACGGAATCACGCGTGATCACACGCAAGGATCCGCGCCGTTGTTTGGCCGCATGCACAATTACGTCGCCACGTTCCAAGTGGATGGATTGCCCGCTCCAAGCTGCGCGTACAAAAAGTTGGGAGCTTTCGTTCACCTCAACGGTTGACCCATCGGACAGGTTCAACATTGCCCGAGCACCAGCACCAGTGCGGAATACCTGCCCTTCCGCCAGCGGCGCGCCAGCCGTCAGCGAATTGCCGTCAAGCCCGTAAGCCATGCCATTGATGGACTGCACTGTTGCTCGCGGTCCACCGGGAGAAAGCATTGCATCCGCCCGATCGCGTCCTGCCCAGAGTGCGGCAAGTGTGACGCCGGCGGCCATCGCCCAATATGGCAGTGTGGATTTCCTGGTTCGAACAGCAGGCATGGCAACAACATTGTTGCGGCCCTCAAATGCAGCAAAGGCGCGCCGACAATCGACGCACCTCATTAAGTGATCCTGCATCAGTTGCATCCGTGGCGAGGCCAGTGTGCCGTCTCGATATTCGGCAAACTGGGCACGAAACTCCTGGCACAACCCAGGTGTTGACAGTTTCTGCCAAACCCGTTCCTGGGCCGCCGCCAACTCCCCGGCAGGTGCATCCTGCAGGCGGATCTCATCAAGCGTTTTATCAAATTCGTGTTCGTTCATTGTGATGATCCTTTTTCTTAACGTTGCAGAAATTTCAATAGGGTTTCGCGGATGCGGTGAATCCGGCTGGCCACCGTGCCGCGCTCAATCTGGAACTGTTCAGCCAATTCGTCATAGGAGAGGCCTTCCACATTGCGCATAACAAACAGTTCGGCGTCCTCGGGTTTCAAACGAGCCAGGGCGCGGCGCAAGGTTTCTTTTAATAGGAAATCGCTGGTGGGCCCATGAAGATCGGGTCCACCGTCCAGCGCAGATTCGGCTCTGGAGACTTTCTGGCGCAGAATGTCGATTGAAGCGTTGGTGGCCGCACGGCGGATGTAGCTTTCCGAAAGGCCGGCAAAATCGGGCTGCGGGGTCAGATTCAGGATGCGCAGAAAAACAGTTTGCATGGCGTCTTCGGCGTCGGAGGAAGATCCCGTTACGCGGTAGGCGGTGCGATACGCACTGGCGGAGTGGCGCTTGAAAAAATCCTGGAAGGCCGTTGGTGGTGAAGTTGGTGGCAAAGTTGGGGGCTCTGCTGTTAATGCTATCCCGAAGGTTTCCATATTTGTTGGGCTCTTGAGTGGATAGACGAAGGGGATGGGGTTTTTCTTCCAGGAATTTCGGGAATAGTTTGTCCGGCTTAGTTAGTTTAGTTCCCGCCGAGGATTTTGCTTGTTGTTCGCTTTTCGTTAAAGTGCCTCTACATTGAATTAACCCAAAAACGGCAGTTGACGCACCGTCCATAGATCAACTCCGGTACCCACCGACAGTTGCGTGGAAACCCTCTGTCACTTAATTGATGAGGGCTCTTTCGATTCTAAATTCAATCGTGGGCCTCGGCGTGGGACTTCTAAGAAACAAGCGCAAAACGGACTCGCTTCGGCGAATAACTTCCTTTGTTTCTCAACTGCATTTCGCCGCGCCGAAGCGGCCTTTGCGC
>JAYTTF010000027.1:0-9796 GCA_043745195.1 Bryobacterales bacterium
TTCCCAAAACAAAGTCCGTAAGTGGGTAGCAATGCCCGCCGGCGGCACGCAGAGCTTTGCGTAATCGTTCGGATCGCCGGTCGCAAAACATGAATAACCCTTGGCGCTTCTTCCGGTTGGGGAACTGGATGAAGTGAGATGGTAATTCCATCGAATGCAGTTATGGTGGCTGCAACCCAGGCAGAAGTGTGCGCGGCCGGTGGTACCGGATATTTAAATCACGATGTCGCACCGCTAGTCGCCCTTAGTAGACTTGACTGCCTCATAAGTAGCCATCAGGTCTGCCAGCGCAATCTCGTTAATCGTCATCCCGTCTGTCAAACTCTCAACAATTGAAGCGCCACTCAAATCCGCTTGGCTGATGCGCAATCCTGAAAGATTTGCATCATGGATGGTCGCCTCCGCAAGATTCACATCCTTAACTAGAAACGGCAGTTGCACAACTCAATAATCTGGATACCGAAAGCCAGAGGGGACATGAGTGGCTGGCACAAGCTACGGCACTCCCGTGAAATCATTGTATTGTCCAATGCGAGCTGCCAGCCTCTCGTGTCCCCTCTGGCGGCAATTTTTCAGAACTTCAGTCTCACCTTTTGGGTGACCCAATATTTCTTGGTTCCCGCACGGAAAGATATTTAGTTCGCGGCTATTCTGTTGGTCAGATCTTCCCAACTGCCGTTTGTAGGTTTAAAGGCCGCACCTTTCAGATTCACGTCAGTGAACTTCGACCCCGACATATCGGCATCCCTCGCCTCCACACATTGCTTGGTCTGTTCGAGTTTCATGGTCCCTGCAGTGTTCATTGCGGTCCTACCTTATATACATAAACTCATTCAGATTTAGCAGCACATGCGTGAACGCTTCCAACTTTTGCGTTTCCAAAAACACTAAAGCCAGTGTCCGCTCCGCATCCGTCGGCGCGCGGGACAACGCAAGTTCATAACTCATTCGAACCTGCTCATCCTTACTCGTCGAGGACGCCTGAATCCGCTCCGCCAACTTACCTGCCTGCCGCAGAATGAACTCATCATTCATTAGCATCAACGCCTGAGTAGGCACCGTGGAACTATTCCGTTGCGTGCAGGAAATGTTCTGGTCTGGCAGGTCGAACACTTCAAAGAACGGAAGCGGCAATCCGCGCTTGCGATAAACATAAACGCTACGCCGCCACTCCACCGCAGTCTCTTCACCAGCGGTCTGCTCCCAGATTCCCTTCTGCCCATTGGCCAGAATTTCAGCGCTGATATGCGGAAACACTGCCTTGCCAAACATCTGCGGGTTCAACGATCCCGCAGTTGCCAGCACCACATCGCGAACAGATTCCGCTTCCAACCTTTGCTGCCGAAAACGCCATAAATAGCGGTTGCCCGCATCCTTGGCCACGTTGGCATCCGACGCGAATTCAGAGGACATCTGATACGCTTCGCTAGTCATCAACAGGCGGTGCATCTGCTTAACGCTCCAACCCTGATCCATGAATTCCACTGCCAACCAATCCAGCAATTCCGGATGCGTAGGCAGTTCGCCGTTCTTGCCGAAATTGTCGAGGGTGGGCACAATCCCTGCTCCGAAATGATGCCGCCAAATCCGGTTCGCCATCACTCGAGCCGTCAACGGATTATCCCGTGACCCCAACCATTTAGCCAGTGCCAATCTCCGCCCCGAAGTGGCTCCGTTCTCTGGCGGAATCACAACCGGTGGATTGTTGTAAGTGGCCACCTTCAGAAATCCCGGCTCCATTTCAGACCCCCGGCTGTTCGCATCCCCATGATGCAAAAAATAAGAAGGCGGAGCCTTATAGCGGTCAGGTCCTTCGTGCAAATAACTACCCGGGAAATCAGCTTTCTGTCTACTTTTGCCAGGAGCTGGTTCATCACCTTGACCATCGGGCGTGAAACGGTAATCTCCATCAGTGATCCCCATCGCCACTGGAATCGGCTTCGGTCTGCGCTGTTCCACCACGCGCATCGCAGCAGTCAACTGTTTCTTCACCACCAAATCTTCCGGTTTCATCACCCGATCAATTTCGGAGCTGCTCACCGAGGTGGTGCGGATAATCTGATTCGCCAGCAATACTTGTCCAGGAGTTCGCTTCGCCTCAGGCGTGTTGATCGCCTCTTGCACGTTCGCTGGAAACTTCTTATACTTCGCCGGCAGCAGTTGATCCCGATACGGTTGTTCCAATAAGCCCAACTGCTCTTTCAAAGGACGCAGCCCGTCTTCCACTTCCTTCAATTGCCTACGATAGCTTGCAGCCTCAGCTTCTGGAACCAATGGATGATCAACTTCCACATAGCCAAACAAGGCTGCTTGCAAACGGTAATAATCTTTTTGCGCAATCGGATCGAACTTGTGATTGTGGCAGCGGGCGCACTGCACGGTCATTCCCAGAACGCCACGGCCCAGCGTGGCAATCATATCGTCCAGATATTCGTAGCGGAACTGCGGATTGTCTTTTTCGCGAAACCCCACCTTGGCGTAGTTGCGCAAAAATCCAGTAGCGATGCGCGTTTCATCTGTGGGCTTTTCCACTTCGTCGCCAGCGATCTGCTCCACCAGAAACCGGTCGTAGGGCGTATCTTTATTGAATGCTGAGATCACATAGTCCCTATAGCGCCACGCATTTGGACGGTCGAAATCGTGCTCGTAACCATTGGAATCCGCATAGCGGGCCACATCCAACCAATGCCTTCCCCATCGCTCCCCATATTTTGGTGAAGCCAGCAGACGGTCAATCAAAGCTGGCCACGCGTTGGCTGATTTGTCGTTGAGAAATTCCAGAACCTGCACAGGAGTCGGCGGCAGACCGGTCAAATCCAAGTAGGCCCGCCGAACCAGAATGCGTCGATCGGCCTTCGGTGCAGCGACCAACTTCTGCCCTTGCAATTCCCGATTCAAAAAGAAATCGATGGGGTGCTTCCCACTCGGGACTTCCACTTTCTTAGGAAGCTGGAAAGCCCAATACTTCCGCGCCGCTTCGGGAATTACCAGTTCCTCAGCCGCCGCAGCTGCTTTAGCGTCTACCACAATTTTGATCGGTGTATTTCCCCAAGGAGCATTCTCTTCCACCCAGCGTTTCAGAATGTCCACTTCCGCCGGTGACATTTTCCCGCCCATTGGCATAGCCGGTTTTTCCAAACCAGCCACACGAAGGTACAGAGGGCTTTTCGATGCGTCTCCGGGAATTAGAGCAGGTCCCCGCTCGCCGCCACGCAGCATTCCTTCGCGGCTGGCAAGATCCAACTTTGCCAGCTTCATGGCCGGACCATGGCACTGGAAACACTTCGATGCCAAAATCGGTTTTACATCTCTATCGAAATCCACCGCCGCATACGCTTGTGTTAACAAAGTTAATGAAAAAACCGTAAGCAACGGGATGCCCTGTCGTTGTACCATGTTGAGGTCTCCGCTGAAATTATACAGCATGCGCATCTCCATTGATGCTTCGCCCTTGTTGCTTCGAAGTGCCGGGGTGAAGAACTATCTCTACCACTGGATCCGTCACCTTCGGCTTCACCAAGAAGGGAACGCGGTCTCCACCTTTCCTTTCCTGGATACGGTGGGTGCGTTGACGCACGAATTTTCGGTTCTAACCACAGCCCAAACCTTGCCCCGCTTGGCTGTACTGCTGTTATCCAATATTCGCGGCAATCCTGCGCTTGGCTGGATGAATAAAAATGCCGACATTTTCCACGCCAGCAACCAGATTCACAACGCGATTCGGGGTGTGCGCCTTACCGCAACCCTGCACGATATGACGTGCTGGCTCATGCCGGAACTTCACACCGCAGCCAATGTAACAGCCGATAAACGGTTTTCCAATCTGATCCTGAAACGCGCCAGCGGCTTGATCGCAGTTAGCGAAAACACCCGTCAGGACGCCATTCGAATTCTGGATTTGGACCCTTCCAAAGTAACCACAATTCATTCCGGTATCCCTGACCCTTTCTTCGATGTCACTCATCAAATGGGTTCCGTTGTAGCCAATCGCTACAACCTGAACAAGCCCTACATTCTGGCTGTCGGTACCGTGGAACCTCGCAAAAATCTGGATACCCTTATGGACGCATATCTTTTGCTACCCAAGGAAATTCGCGAAGAAAACGATTTGGTGCTGGCCGGCCCCATGGGCTGGGCAACTTCCAGTACAAGCCAACGCATCCGCAGCGGCTTACCGGGCGTGAAGTATTTGGGCTACATTCCGGAAATAGAACTCCCAGCCTTAACCAAGGCCGCAACTGTTTTTGCCTATCCTTCCCTATACGAAGGTTTCGGATTTCCGGTTGCCCAAGCCATGGCATGTGGCGTGCCTGTGCTAACAAGTTGCACTTCTTGCCTGCCTGAGATTTCCGGCGAAGGCGCATTGCATGTGGATCCGAAAAGCCCAGCGGAAATATCGCGCGCCTTGGCACACTTGCTGCAATCGAAGGACCTCCGCGCTACCCTTGGCCGCAACGGCAGAACCATTGCCGAACAGCGCTATCGCTGGGAAATTTGTGCGCAAAAATCCTGGGATTTCTTTGCCCAGGCTGTTGGGTAAAGCGTGGCCCAAACGAATTCCCATCGACTGGATTCCATCGATCTCTTGCGCGGACTAGTTATGGCCATTATGGCTCTGGACCACACCCGCGACTTCTTCCAAACTCCAATGCCCGATCCCATGGACCCCAGCAAAACTTGGTTCGCGCTGTTCTTCATCCGTTGGATTACTCATTTCTGCGCTCCAGTATTTGTGTTCCTGGCAGGAGTCAGCGGGCATTTGATGCGATCCCGGAAATCGCCGCAAGAACTCAGCAGGTTCCTTTGGACCCGTGGACTTTGGTTGATCTTTCTGGAACTAACCTGGATCCGCTGCTTAGGCTGGTTCTTCAACTTCGACTATGGATTTTCTGTTGGACAAGTGATCTGGGCCATTGGCTGGTCCATGATCGTGCTGTCGTTTCTGTTGCAATTTCCAACAGGCTGGGTGGGAGCCTCCGGCGCGCTGATCATCGCCCTTCACAATTTGACAGACCCTCTGAAAGCCGAACAATTCGGCCCCCTATGGTGGTTGTGGCGAATCTTGCATGACCGCAAACCAATGGAATTGTGGCCAGGACACTTCTTTTTCCCGCAGTATCCGCTGCTACCGTGGATCGGAATCCTGCTGGCCGGATATGGATTTGGAGAGATCTTCCTTTGGCCCAACGAACTTCGCCGCAGCTTCACTCTGAAATTGGGACTAAGCTTAACCGCTGCATTTGTGGCTCTGCGTTGGTTGAATGTTTACGGCGATCCAAGGAGCTATGAAACACACGCTGAATGGATAAGAACAATCTATTCATTCTTGAATTGCCAGAAGTATCCACCATCGCTGTTGTTCTGCTTGATGACCTTGGGACCAGCACTTGTGTTTTTAAGCTTCCTTCCAGATAGAGTTGCAACTTTCCTGAAGCCACTCGTGACTTTGGGGCGTGTGCCACTTTTCTTCTATTTGATCCATCTGCCACTGCTGCATGCTGCTGCTGTGATTTTAGCCCTGGCTAGCGGTTTCGATGCCGGTTGGTTATTGGGACGTCCTGGAGATAACCCCGTGCCGCAAACCTTCGGGTTCGGGCTGATCGGCGTCTATGCAGTTTGGATTGCTGCTATGGCTTTCATGTTCCCTTTGTGTTCCTGGTTTGCGGAAAAGAAGCGAACCAGTCAATCGAAATTGCTAAGCTATTTGTAATTAGTCATGATCATAAAATGAAAGAGCTTGGAACAACGGCACTATGGCTCACGCCAATCTGCGACAACGTCAATCGTCCCGACCCGTCCGATAGTTATCGCGGCGAGCAAATGACGAGCTACCACGGGTATCACGCGACCGATTATTACGCCGTCGAAGAGCATTTCGGGAAGCTCGATGAATATCGTTTCACTAATAATGCGCCCCGCGATAGTTGGCTTCAAGGCACGCGCGCGAACCACGCCAGATTGAATTTTCAAACGTGGTCGCTGCCGGATCCGAATGCAAGCTCGGCATTGCGAAGCAGCGTGCTCGATGGGTGGTTTGCGGGCAAACTCCCGGATCTGAATCAGGACGACCCTAAGTTGTCGCAGTATCTGATTCAGAACGCGATCTGGTGGATCGCCCGCACAGGCGCGGACGCGATTCGCCAGGATACGTTTTAATATCCTCCCCGGCCATTCTGGCGCGACTGGAATGCCGCGCTGCATGAACAGTTCCCGCCGCTGACCACCATAGGTGAAATCCTTGAGGCCATACCAGACATCGTTTTTTTCAGGGTGACACAAGGGTTTCGATGGAATCGATACCGGTCTGGACAGTGTCTTCGATTTCCCTTTTTACTTTACGGCAAGGGATATGTTCATTAGGCATCAACCGCCGATTGCACTGGTGAAATTACTGGCGCACGATGGCATGTATCCCATTCCGCGCATTCTGGTGACGATGCTTGGCTTGCACGATACCACGCGATTCATGGGCGAACCTGGAGTGACTACGGGCGATCTGATGAATGCGTTCACGTTCTTGTTTGCCAATAGTGGCGTACCGTTGATTTATAACGGCTACGAAATCGGCATGCCGGGCGGTGACGATCCTGAGAACCGGCACGATTTTCCCGGTGGTTGGCCTGGCGACTCCCATAACGCGTTTGAAGCCAAAGGCCGGACTGCCGATGAGAAACGGTTGTTCTTTCACGTGACGTAGCTAACCGGCTTGCGTGCATCTTCAAAGGCTTTGCGGCAAGGAGTTCAAAGCACCCTTCGTTCCTCAAACAGCCTTTATGCTTGTACCAGAACTTTGGATAGAAAGCTGTGGCTCCTTATCGGGCATAGTGGCAAGAACATAAAATGCGAAATGGGCTGTGGAGCGTATAGGAGCTGCTTCCAGAAACTACCGTCGGTATCGGGTGGTTGAATAAAATCCACCCCTCCTTTTGCGAAACACCATGAAAATCCCCATGTCGATTGCCGCACCCTAGTCCCCTTCTACGCAACTTTTGTGGGTACGAAAGTTAGCAGGCCGTTCTAGATGGAATCTGAATCGCCAGACACGATTGAGCATAGTGAATGTGAGCCTAAAAGCGAAGTGTTTCATTTTAGAGCCAAATTAATTCCAGTAACTGCGGTCCAAACTCCGATACTGTACTGCCTCAGCCACGTGCTTGCCTAGAACATTCCCCGCCCCGCCCAAGTCCGCAATCGTCCTTGCTACTCTCAAAATGCGGTCGTGGGCACGTGCCGATAACCCCAGTTTGCGAATCGCCATTTCCAGCGTCCGCTCCCCCGCATCATCCAGCGCAGCCAGCTTTCGTAACTCCCCCGGCGGTGCAACCGAGTTATTAAATCCGCGAGCACTCTGCACTTCACGAGCTTTCGACACCCGTTCCCGCATCTGCTCCGAAGTAGTCACTGCATCATTGGAACGCAGCTCCTTATAAGGCACAGCCGGCACTTCAATATGCAGATCAATCCGATCCAGTAGTGGCCCGCTGATCTTCCCCAAATAGCGTTGAATAATGGCGCCGGTGCAACGGCACTCGCGAGTGGTATCGCCATAGAATCCGCACTGGCACCCGTGCAGATAGCAACTGAGCTAACCTAACCCGCGACATCCAGCTTGGGAAAATGAGCGCCTGTTGTAAATAAAGAACACCGGCGCCGTAATCGGGTTAATTAGTCTCTTCTAACACAAATACCCGATGCTGGCCCAACACACGTAGAAGCCCGTGTTAAGGCACAAAGTGCTTGCTGCAAGGGAGATTACAGACGTTTTGATTTTGGAGTGGCCGAGTGACACCAATGAGGCACACTTGCACTCTGTTGGACAAGCCTTGCGTTTGGAAGGAGCCCATGATTCAACCTGCCGCCGTGCGTGTCTGGAAATGCTGGCCTGATTTCGGAGGACAATTCAAGGCGCATTTGTTGGATCGCAGGGGAGCCCTCGAACTACTTGACGCCGCGTTGGGCATTAAATGGGGGGGGATAAGCCGGGTTGAGAGAAAAGAGCCTATGCGCTAGGGGTATTCCCATGGAGAAGATTCGTTCATCTTCGGCACTATGATGGTATGGATCAGACGCCGTTCCGGCATCTTCGCTACGTGGAAAATCATCCATCGTCAACGATTAAACGCAGCCCTATTTCGAACATCTGTCAACGGAACAGTACACCGATACATCATCGGGACGTAACGGTTCTACTCGCCTCAGAATTCTCCAATCAGCACCATAGTTAGTTTGAAAAATAGAACTAAAAAAATATATATATATATATATAAGCAAGAAGAAATATGGCATGGGGGGTTCCTTCTTGTTTACGTGTGTCTGCTTTCCTTGGCCTTTGACGGTGTATTGTTCTGTGCTTCTTCTGTAAGTCCGTCATTGCGTCATTTGAGGACCTGTTTTAAGGGTTTTTTGAGTACAAAAATAACGCGTTTGTCTGCTCTGGTTGCACTAGATGCCGTCATTGAAAATTAAAGTTACGTGAACGGAGATAAATCCCTCGCGTAAACCACTACCAATCTGAAGCCGATCAACTGCAAGCCGTCTGGATGTTCCTACGGGCTCCTCCCCCGTTGCCGGACGGTTTCTGTTGTTTCCTTACATGGATGCCTTGCCGCCTACACTTCCGGTCTTCTCAAACTGAGTCTTGCGACGAACACTCGCCGGTCTTCGTCAGGGTTGTGGTTTGCGGCTATTTCTTAACCGTCCTCTTCCATTTTTGGGGTTTCGAGCGGTTATTTCCGCAGGTCGGTCCTGGCTCATTGTTGGGGCCTCGCATGGGATTAACCTTTGGCCTTTCGCTTGCCGCGCCCGGTGTCGTCCTTTTACTCTCCCTTCTTTCAGAGGGATTGTTTTGTGCTGTAGAACTCTTCCTCAGGCATTACGCCTGGTCGTATTCCCGTTTCGGCGTGGGCGTGCCTCGTAATTTGCGGGCCACCGAGGGCAAGGCTTCGCTCCGGCCCAAATCGTCCAGCTCGACAATGTGCGGACTATGCCTGCTTCAAATGGCGCTTGCCGGGCATTCCTCAATTCCGATGCAACTGATTCGTGATGGTGCAGGGTTGCCGTTTGAGAAAGTCTAAACGATTTATGTGTGCGAACCAGAGCCGTTGGTTGCGAACGGAGTAGTTCGCATTGGAATTTGAGGCCAGCGGCTCCGATTCTGCTCTCATTGTAACTCTGCATCAAGGTATGTAGGCTTGGTTTCTTTTGCCAGGATGTCCGGTGGCATCATACTCCACACACCCGGCAGGCACATAAGGATTTTCCTTGGCAAGATAAGCATGTTTTTCTCTTTCTCACGACAGAACTACTGCCGATCAAATACTCGTATGTCAGAAATTCACAATCACCGCGAAGGGTTGGGGCTGGCAGCAGCAACACCCTTAAGTTCCTTCCATTCCGTTCCAACCAGACTGGCGGTCAAACTGGTTCAATCTCTAATGTTGGTTACTCTGATGGTCTGCGGACCACTCCAGGCCGGGGTAATAACAGGTGTCTCTGTCAATGGGGTTCAGCTATCCTCCGAGGGTGAGCACCAAGCGTTTGGCCTGCCGAATGATTTGGTGATCTCGGGTTACAACGGAAGTTTTGTTTTTAATTTCAGCATTGTTAGCAGCGCGACTGAGAGTCTTTATGAGCTTCTTTTGGGAGATCAAATATCCTTTAGCTTCTTCTCGGAATTCTCGGAAGGCCAAGGTGGTCTAGATTCTCCAACAGATTTCGAACTTAACAACCATTACTTGTCTAACTCTCTAAATAACCAAGTGGTTACATTTATTCGGAGTTATAACTTTCCCGGCAT
>JAYTTF010000028.1:0-34404 GCA_043745195.1 Bryobacterales bacterium
GAAGTCTGTCAGTGAGTCGAGTAACTTCGGGGAAGACGAGTAAGTGGAGCCCTTCAGTTTCGGACTTAATGTGGGCGCGAGCGGCTTTCTGAAACGGGGTGGCTGAAGGGTCAATGAGGTCACGCAGGAGTTGGGCGGCCTGGTGGCGTGCGGGACCAGTGAGTACAAGCGGCTGCTGCGGAAAGGGCGTGGGACTGCAGGCGTTGGTGATCCAGTTGGAGAGCTTGGCGGAATCGGCTCGGTTAAGGTCGAGCGCGTAGGCCAGCATAGCGCCGAGGCTTGTTTCGCTGGCTTCGGGAGTGGGGAGGGGAAGCTGGGTGCGTGGGGAGAGCCAGGGGGTTTGGAGGTCTTGAGTGATGCTCCAGCCGGATGCGTTGATGGTGATGATGTTGGCGCGATCGCCAAGATCTATGGATAGCGCGGCTTCTGTTTTGAGGAAGCGGAGAGGAGTGGGGCGTGTTGGGTGGTTTCCGAAATTGGCGGTGGCGGCGAGGGAGCGCAGGGCTTGGCGGATTTGCGATACGGAGGGGAAGAGGTTCAGTTCTTTTTGAGCGGTGAGGAGGAGCCAATCTCCAAACTCCGGAGCGCCGATAGGGAGGGACCATGGGCGGGCGGGGCCTTGTGGGATGCGGGCGTGCGGGGTGGCGCTGGGGGTCCGGAAAATTTCAAGTTGAGGGAGCAGGGTTAGGAGCTTGGATATTGGAGTGATTGGCTGCGGTTGTTGCGTTGGCATGATTGTCTTCCTGATTAGAGGATGACAGGCGGTGTCAAGTTTTCTGGCGGGATTTGGCGGTATGTGTTTGAGGGGGTTCAGTATTTTTGGTTGTGACCGGGATTGAGGGAAGGCAGGAAACAACCATTCTGCCCTAGCATCCAGAAAGGGTTGTGTTACTTCACCCTTCGTGTTGCGAATTATCAAGGTTCACACTTAAGCGTGTTAGCTCGGAGAAAAGGCCCTGCGTAAGGTGCGGGGGGTAGTTGTGACTAAATCCAATTGTGTGACTTAAGTTGACTAAATGCGGCTTGAACATGGGGAATTGGGAATATGCGCCGCTTGCGCTCATTCCAATTTTGTAGCAACTTGAAGGACGTTTCCCAGTTTGTTTTCGCGTCCGCGTTTTCTTGGGTTATCCAATGCACACTTGCTAGGAGTTCCATTCCATGCGGTGTTTCAAATCCTTCAATCAATTCGGCCACGCGCTGGACCCGGCCGGCCAAGTGGTCCTCCTCCGCCATGATGGCATTAGCCGCCGTTACGCCCTGGTCAAGGACGCGTACCGATGCCTCTCCACTTCGGTCTCCATAGCCACGGATGAAGTGCCCCTCCATCCGTTGCAGAACGTGATTTAGCGCTTCTGCGTAGGGTCCGTATTGTTCTTTGACGAATTCAAGTTTCGATGGCTGCCCAGCGGCCTGAAGAAAGTAAGCGAGTTTTTGACTTTCAAGACGCGTCAACCGGTAACCTGGTATGCCGTAATCCATGAGCACGCCCAGGAGTGCTGCTCCGTCGCTTGTTAGCTTCGGCGTTTTAGTTGCTACGGGCATTTCATCGACGGCAAGCGTGATTTGGGGCTCATACAAATGAACCGCGATACTTGGGATTTTGGCTAAGGCGTCGACAATTAATGGACGGACCTCTTTCCAATTCAACCCTCCATTGCCGCAGCCCAGTGGAGGAATGGCGACAGATTTAATTCGCTCGCGCTGCAGGAATTCCACCAGATCGATCAATCCGGACTTGATATCCTCAATCCGCGACCTGCCTTTCCAGTGCCTTTTGGTGGGGAAGTTGATAATGTAGCGAAGATTCGCCAACCCATTTGAGGGAACAACCAACATTCTGCCGGGTCGAACTTCGCCTTTTGCACAGGCCCGGCGGTAGATTTCATAATTTTCTGGAAACGCTTGGCGGAACTGCAGTGCAATGCCTTTGCCCATAACACCCACCGTGTTCACGGTATTGATGAGGGCTGCTGCGTCGTCATCCAAAATGTTACCGGTTCTACTTTCTAGCATTTTGGTTTTCCTTCAGTAATACCATTGTGGCACTATCACGATTGGCGGAATTTTAGAGCGATGCTGCGACGTGCCAACCGACCCTTTGATTACTTCAGCTATTTCCGCATTCATAACACCAATTTCAATGAACAGGTTCCAGGGAAAGAAACGGTGCACCAGAAATTCTGCCTGACGCCGCCGGCTGCGGTCCATATCTTCCCTGGTATCCGCCCAATATATTTCTTCCATCAGATTCCAATCGATTTTTTCAAGTTGACTTAGATTTTTCGAAGAATTGGCTGAAAGCCATTTCTGCATGGCCCTCCGTGAAACAATAGGATAATTCGTCTGCTTGGGCAACGGCCTCAGCAGTGGTGACAAGGTGAATCACTTCCTGTTGAAGGCCTTGGTATCCCGGAACGTTCCCCTTGTGGATGGCATATAACATTGGGGACCTTGGAGCGAAGTAAAACGGAACGTAGTCTGACAGAGGTCCACCATTAGATACGGGTACTTTCCTCCGTGTACGACGCTCTTTGATGTGGCCGTGGGCGATACCACGAACTCCAAGATTTTGGCGTGTAATTAGCGAATCGCAACTTAGACCACCCTGCGTCAAGATGGTTTGGAGATTGAGGAAATGAGTAATGTGGTAGATGCGAGTCAAGCCGTATTCACTTAGTGGAGCGCATCGATTCAGGGTCAGTTAATTTCATAGGCGAGCGATTGTCGGAGGTCTTCTTCTTCAATGTATGGATAGGCAGCTAAAATATCTGCAAACGAATGGCCCGCAGCAACGAGTCCAACCATGGTGCCGACTGTTACGCGCATGCCGCGGATGCAAGCTTTGCCCCCCATGATTTCAGGGTTCCAGGTGATGCGGTCAAGGTTGGGCATAGTTTTATTGTAGCCGGGGAATTATGGGATGGACTTGGGATGATTCTGCTTTCTGTTCTAACGCGCTAAACAGATTTTCAATGACATCCAAAAGTTCAGACAGGTGCAGGAGATTGGGAGCATATAGTCGGCGCAGGGTGCCTGGAGACAACGGCTCTACGCCAGCAGGGAGGGAGCGCGAAGGTCTTACAAAGCCGGGAAGTGGGTGCTACCGGTTCCTGACGGACGTGAGCAGGGAGGGACTTCTGCGACCGGAAGGAATTCTCTTTTGGAAATGCCGGGAGAGCGAAGCGAAACTGAGCGAGACAAGGCTTTCCGGGTCCAGTTGGACCAGTGGCTGGCGGACCTTTTGGCTCACGAGGCAAAAATCGGCGGCGGGAATTTGGAGGGTGAGTTCCATAGATCCAACCTACTTAGGTCCCAACCCCGAGTCAAGCGGAGTGGTTAGCATTGCGTCCTTTACTAAGCCCTCATGAAACGACTTGACAATTTATACACATATCGGTTTTTTTATATAAATGGAGCCTGGGCCAAAACTGCTAAACCCTGATTGATGCGCCGAGCAGGACTACAAACGGAGGCAGAATTAGCATGGCAACGGCAAAGAAAAAGACCACAAGCAAAGGAACATCGGCAACCGAGAGCAGCGGAAATATCTTCGCCGATCTCGGTTTTGCTAATCCTGAACAGGAACAGCTTAAGGCCGATCTGACCCTGCAGATCTATCGCACTCTAAAAGCGCGTGGTTTGACGCAAGCCAAGGCCGGTGAACTCCTTGGGGTGAAGCAGCCGCACGTTTCTAACCTGATGCGTGGCCGGTCCGGCAGTTTCTCGGTTGGCCGATTGATGGAATTTCTGACAGCGCTTGGGCAGGACGTGGAAATCACCGTGCGGCCTACACGCAAAGCGCACGGCGAAATGTCCGTCACGCTCGGGTAAAAACCATGAGTGAAGCCCCAATAGAAGTCGGTTTCGCGCCTTGAAGACACGGCCGCAATTTGGGACTTCGCGCACCCGCTCTACAGATTACTTACGCTCTGACGCCTCTTTGACTGCTTGACAATTGTATATACCTTTGTATAGTATGTTGTGTAGTGCATGTTAGGGTCAGCGGATTCGATTGGGACGAAGGCAACCGGGCGAAGTGCCAAAAGCACGGTGTTTCGATTGCCGAAATTGAATCCCTGTTCGCTAACGGTCCGCGTATCGCACCCGACCCAAAGCATTCGGCGGAGGAAGACCGCCTGATTGCGGTGGGAAGAGCAAGTGGGGGGCGTCCTCTATTCGTTGCCTTCACAATACGTACGAAAAACAAAAGTCAGTTCATCCGCCCGGTGACGGCAAGATACATGCATGCCAAGGAGGTTGCAGCCTATGAAGAAGAAAATCCCGCGTCTTAAGAGCGACAAGCAAGCCGAGGCGTTTCTCGCTCAGGATTTGTCCGGCCTTGATTTCTCGCAGTTCAAACCGGCGCGGTTTGAATTTGAGAAGAAGGGCGACCAGATCAATCTGCGTGTGCCGAGTCAATTGCTGGCGGCGGTGAAGGCTCGGGCGAAGCTGCGCGGCATCCCCTATACGCGCTTTATTCGGGAAACGCTCGAACAGGCTTTGGCTAGACCAAAGTAAAAAGGGCGATTGCCCTGCCCTTGTTTGATGGATTTTGATAGGACCGCCGCTCATCAGGCAGCGTGAGCAATTGTGCAAACCCAAACCCCCGGCCCCGATGGTGGACGACCCATGGTTTAAAAAGTCTCTTGTCTCCCCTGCTTCGGTCTCTGTGGTTGGAACACTTTTCAATGTGGACCGGACGACACTTTATCGGGCGCTTCCGGGGCGAAGGAAGCCAATCATCCCCTTCGTGCGGGACCTTTCACTTGGCGTTACTCCAAAAGCTATGCACTTTGTGGAGTTCACTAATCCAAAACGCCATACGGTTGGAAATATCAAACCCCAAGGCCTCAGCGCATTCATAGAAGCCGTTGCCCGGCTCCATGTCACCATGCTTGTGAACCACGATTACGGAGAGCATCCCGCGACCGTGTTGAGATTCAAACGTAGAAATATCGCCTAGAATCCCTCCCATAGCCGGTTCGTGATGTGCGATTTGGATACCCCGCAATTCAAGCGAGAGATCACTATATGTAATCATGCTACGCGATCGTGCTCGTTGGCTAAGGACTTCACTTATTTCCGCTTTGCCAGCAGCCCATTCCTCATCGCTGAAGCCATAGTTCATGCTTGAAATCCACCCTTTGCCCAACGCTTGCGGGCTGACTAGCCTGAGTCTTTACTTTTCCCGACCAGCCTTACTTCCGCCACCCTCTGTGCGATTGGTTCGTGTTCGCATCGTATTCACGATTGTGGCCGCCGCCGCGACCTCAGTTGGCTTCAGCCCATTTTCGATAGCCGAGTAATATCCCTGGCTGACCTTAAACTTTTTTGCCACTTCCGCTTGGGTAAGGCGCTTCTGCAAACGCAGTGAGCGCAACTCTTTTGCACGCATCGATGAAAAGCCTCCTATTTTGAGTGCGACACTTACATCCTAACATGAAAATACAAAATAATACAAAATATTGCAAAATCAAGCGAGAGACGGGAGGGGGAAAATTTGTGACCTTCGAGATGTGGTCGCATAAATACTCTTTACATGAATGTACTTTATAGTATAGAGTATCTTCTATGTTACCTCCAGCCGCTCCTGCGAACACCCGTCCCTTCTGCGTCGAGATAGTCGTCGTGTACATGCCTCGGTATCAGCACGGGCACGAAGCTAACTTCGTGCCGCCCATCACTGGTATCCATCTGGCAGCGCTGACACCTCCCCACTACCTGGTTCGTGTGATTCACCAGCAGGTACAACCAATTGACTTCGATACCGATGCCGATCTGATCGCACTTACCTTCTTCACCGGATTCGCGACGGAGGCTTACCGTCTTGCTGACGAATTCAGAAAACGCGGTAAACCCGTGGTTGCGGGCGGTCCACACGTTACGTTCAATGCAGAAGAGGCGCTGGAGCATGTCGATTGTGTGGTGATTGGAGAGGCGGAGTCAGTCTGGACTCAACTTCTGGAAGACGCTGCCGTCGGCAAACTTCTTCGTAGGTACATTGGCACTGCCGAACCGCTTGCGGGATTGCCGACGCCGCGATATGACCTTCTTTGCGGCAAGTATTTCATCCCGCGTGTTGTGCAGGCCACGCGAGGATGCCCGTTCACCTGCTCCTTCTGCACGGTTCCCAGTATCAACCCCGGCTTTCGCACTCGTCCGGTCAGCGACGTGATCAAAGACATTCAGTATGACCAGTTCCCCCATTGGTGGCAACGCAAAGTTGTCTGGTTTTGGGATGACAATCTGACGGCAAAGCGCGCCTATATTCGTGAACTTCTTACTGCCATGATTCCTCTCAGGAAATGGTGGTTGACTCAGGCAAGCATGGATGTCACCAACGATGGCGATCTGCTGAACCTGATGCAGAGATCAGGCTGCATCGGCATTTTCTTCGGCATCGAGTCATTCGGAGCGGAGTCCCTACGAGACGCGCACAAGCCGCAAAACAAGGTCAGCACTTACAAAGCACGAATTCGAGAGTTACATGATCGAGGCATCTGCGTGATGGCGGGGTTCATCGCAGGGTTTGACGGCGACACTCCGCAGAGCATTCGGAATATGGCCAGGCAACTCTACGAGACCGGCGTTGATGTTCCGTTCTTAAGCGTGTTGACGCCCTATCGGGGCACTCCCGCATACAACAAACTGGAGGCAGCAGGAAGAATCCTTTCTGGCCGGGGCTGGGAGTTTTACAACGGGTACAATGTTTCGTTCCAACCTCGGGACATGTCGCCGGAAGAGTTGCTGGAGGCACACAGGGCTCTTTGGCATGAGGCATTTTCGTTGCAGTATTCGGTGCTACGGGTGGTGCGATCGATTGGTCGGCTGCGCTTCGGAGCGTTCCTGATGTGTCTGATGATGAACGGATTCTATTGTCTAAAGCGCCTGCGCGGCAACGAACCCATAGCGTTCGATGCTGCCGTATCATACTCGGAACCTCGCCCTGAAAGGGCCGATGTTGCGACGAATGAAATGATTCAGATTCGCTCCTGGAAATAGCTACAGTCTGTCCTCACCGGACAGGAGCCGCAAGCCGGATCGGTCCGCAAGCACAGTTCCCGTCCATGTTGCTTCAAGATCAGGTGGGCCGTTGTGAGCAATTGGCAGTCCTCAGGCAGTTGTTCCAGGGTAGCTTCCCGAATGGACTTGTAAGTAGCGGCATAGCTTTTATTCTGCTTCCCTATGCCTATTCAAACAAGAACACGAACTCCATTGGATTCCAGCGCCGGAACAGGATAGACTCCCGATAGCAATAGAATTGTTTCTGCGCCAAGCTCGCCGATCATTGGAAATTGCATCAGCAACTTTTTGGCTTTTTGCGGAGCAAGTTTTAGCAAACTGCTTTTTAGCAAACTACGGGGGTCGCCCCCGAATTGATCCGTTACAAGCTGAGCGGCGCTCCGCAACCGATCAGCACGCTCCTCGGCGGCGATGGAACAACCGATCCGCGTGATCTCACATAGCTGACTCTTCGGGGCGGTGAGTATCTGTTTCGGATCGAATCCTACTTTTCTTGCAAGGCTGTAAAGGCAGCATCACGGCGATCATCGTTCGTCAGGTAAGCCACAATCTCCCAAAGGATCATTTCAAATGGCCCGGAAAAACCTTTCAAAGTTGGCGCGCCATAGTGTTGCTCCAGTTTATGGAGCAATCTCCCCGCCGGAGTGTCTGGCCATCGATGGGACATAGTAGGCAGCATCCCATATTTTGCAGCCGCCAAATTCGCCTCGGCAGGATGAACACCGTTGGTCCTGCCGCGCAAACAGATACAATAACCTTAGTGGGAACACTGCGGCCAAATGTTGCGTTGCTGCTGAAGATTGTGGGCTTGGCCATGGTATTGACCGGGCACTTTTGGTCACTTCTCTTTGTCGCCCTAGCCTTCCTGCTTCTTCCCAACGTGAACTCCCCTCTCCCTGGAAATGTTATCTGGGCAGTCGTATTACTGGGCTCGGGGCTGCTGTTGTTTATCGAAGTCCCTTTACACATTTGGATCTACTGTTTGCTCGCCTCAACATGGCTGTTCATTGAATGGCCTCGCAGCATGCTGGTGATTTACGATGGCGATTGTGGATTATGCAATCGGCTAAAATCACTTTTCATTCGGCTTGATTTCGACCGTGTCCTCACCTGGCAACCCTACCAATCAGGCACCCACGGAATTGGTGCGGAAGCGCTGGAAGAAAAGATGCACGTCATTCTAAATGGCCGCACAGTGTTTGCAGGGTATGCAGCCTTCCAGCAGATTTTGCTATTCTCATCATGGTTTTGGTTGACGGTGACGGTGCTGCTGGCTGCTCCGACTGAAAGCTGGATATTTTGGCGGCGCATTGTGGTGATCGCTGTCCTGTGCCTCTTTCTGCCCATCTTTCAACCAGCCGGGGAAATTGTATATAGTTGGATAGCCCGCAATCGTAGGCGCATTTTTCCGGGAAGCACTTGCGGACTGAAAAATGTTTGATCGCTCCCGCAAGCGAACTATACTGAAATACTAGTTAGCCGTAACGTTTAGGAGATGACTGTTCTTATGGGAAAACGTAGCACCCTGATCATCATTATTAGTGCAGGACTCGCGAACTTCGCGACCTCGGCCGCTGAATGGCCCACCGATGGTGGCGATCCGCAGCGCACTGGCTGGCAGAAAAACGAAACGATTCTGACCAAAGCCAATGTGAAAGGCATGAAATTATTGTGGTCTTTGAAGTTGGATAATCTGCCGCGCGAAATGCATTCGTTGCTGCCGCCGGTGATCGTCGAAAACGTCCCCACCAGTTCCGGCAAGAAAGAAATAGCCGTTGTAGCCGGATCGGGCGACAACGTTTATGGCATTGATGTGGCCACAGGCAAGCTTTTGTGGAAGAAGCATTACAACTACACTTCGGAAAAAGAACCGCGCTTAGGTGGCCCTCTGTGCCCTGGCGGACTCGTGGCCACACCCACCATTGGCCCTCCGAAAGCAAACGGCGCTCGCACCGCTTATTCGATTTCCGGCGATGGCATGATGCACTTCTTGAATGTTGCGGACGGTGAAGATGTGGAGCCGCCTGCAACCTTCATGCCCGCCAATGGGAAAGCCTATTCGCTGAACCTGGTGAACAACGTGTTGTACTCCACAACCGCCCAAGGCTGCGGCGGTAATCCAAATTTGCTCTATAGCTTCGATCTGGCCACCAAGAAAGTTACGACTTACAATCCCAAAGGTGGCGGATTGTGGGGACGCTCCGGTGCGGCCATCGGGTTCGACGGAACAGTCTACGCACCCACTGGCGATGCGAATTATGATCCTACAGAAGACCGTTTGGGCAATCTGTTAGTGGCCACCACACCGGATCTGAAATACAAGGATTACTATGCTCCCATCAACATTCTGTTTTTGTGGAAGCGCGATCTGGATTTGCAAGTTACTCCCGCTGTTTTCAAGTGGAAGGGCAATGAATATGTGGTTGCATCCAGCAAGGAATGCCGCGTATGGCTGTTGGATTCAAAGTCGCTGGGTGGTGCCGATCATCGTACGCCGGTGTATCGCACACCGTTGATGTGCAATGAAGATGTGAATTTTGCTGAAGCCGGGGTTTGGGGTTCCATGGCAACTTGGGAAAATCCGGGCGGCACGCGTTACGTGCTGACTGGATTCTGGGGTCCGGTGCATCCACAATTCAAGCCCGCGATTTCCAATGGCCCGGTCACGCGGGGCGCAGTAGTGGCTCACAAAATGGAAGAGAAGAACGGGAAGGTGGTGCTGACGCCGGCATGGATATCACGCAACATGGATCAGGGTGAACCGCCGGTGATCGCCAATGGCGTGGTGTTCGCATATGGCAGTGGGGAATCGAATGTGCAGGCAACTCCGGAGTTGGGATTGGGTGCAAATACATCAGCAATTCGCATTAAGAATTCGCACCCTGCTGTGATCTACGCATTGGATGGTGACACGGGCAAGGAGCTGTGGAACAGCGGCGACGCCATGAAATCATTTGTCCATTTCGGAGGTTTGTCGGTCAATAACGGACGTGTCTATCTGGGTACGTTCGACAGCACGCTTTACTCATTTGGATTGCCAGGCCGCTAGGGGTTAAAGGGAATATTTATGAAAACACTTCTTATTGCATTTAGCTCTCTGGCGTGCGCTTCGGTTGCGATGGCGCAGATGGGACGGACGCTTGATTGGCCCTCGTTTGCAAACGACGGGCAGCGCACTGGTTGGGAAAAACTAGATCCGCGATTCACGAAAGATACCGTGGCGAAGGATTTCCAATTCTTGTGGAAAATGAAACCAGCCGGTGGTGGCCAGCACACGCTGATGCCTCCGGTGCTGATTGGAACGCTGATTGGATATCGCGGGTTCAAGGAACTGGCTTTCATTGGCGATGCAAGCGGCGCCATGCATGTGATGGATGCCGATTTGAATCGCCTGTATTGGGATAAGAAGCTGGACTATGTAGCGGATAAACCCAAGGCAGCGCCGACGGCTGCTTGTCCAGGTGCAATGGCTGCGCCGACGCTTTTGAGCATTGGCTTTCGTCGCCCTCCACCACGCCCGACAACACCTCCAGTCGCTGGTGCACCAGTGCCTCGTCCACAACCGAACCCGATGTTTGGGCCAAGGGCGATCTACGTTATCTCCCAAGATGGCCGTCTGCGAAAACTGAATGCTGCTGATGGTTCTGACGTTAGTGCGCCGGTGGCAGTGCTGCCCGCAAATTCCAAAATCAGCGCACTGAACATGAATGACCAAGTGATCTACGCGACTACCAGCGGGGATTGTGGTGGAGCACCGAATGCGGTTTGGGCCGTGGATATCGGCAGCGGAGATCAGCCGAGTGTGAAGTCGTTTGAATCGAAGGGCGGAAACTTTGGCGGACTTGGTGGGCCCGTGCTTGGTAACGACGGAACGGTTTACGCGCAAGGCGGAGCGGGCGATACAATGCTGGCGTTGACTGCGCGGGATCTGCAATTGAAGGGGACTTTTAAGGTTCCTGGCGGATTAACGGCAAATGTTTCACCTGTGGTTTTTGCGTATAAAAATCGCGATGTGATTGTGACGGCCGGCAAGGATGGTCGACTGTATGTGGCCGATTCCGCCGCGTTCGACGGCGCACCGCTGGGGATGAGTGAACCGGTTGGCGGATCCGTTTGGGGCGGCATTTCCAGTTGGGCGGAACAGGACGGGACACGCTGGGTGTTGGCATCGTCATGGGGTTCCGACGGCAGCGGAAAGAACGGGGCAGTGGTGGCTTATAAGTTGGAAGAGCAAGGCGGCAAGGTAATGTTGACCAAGGCGTGGACATCAATGGATCTGGTTAAGCCTGTGCCTCCGGTGATCACGAATGGAGTGGTGTTCGCGCTATCGAGCGGTGATGCGGCGAGCAAGACGAAGGCTGTTGTATATGCGCTGGACGCTTCGACGGGCAAGGAGTTGTGGTCGAGCAAGGGACAGATAACCGCGTCTGGAAACTTGACCGGGATGACGATTGCCAATGGGCGACTCTTTGTGGGGACAACGGATAGTACGATGTGGGTTTTCGGTGTTCCGATGGAGTGGTAGTTGGTAGGGAGGGGAATTTGAAGGGGGCCTTACATTTTTGCGGAAGATATATTTAGGATTTTAAGATCATCGGAAACGATGCCGTCGGCGGTAATGTTGGGTTCACCGAATAAGACACCGGCAACAAAGGATGCGACCAAGATGATGGAGGGTAGAACGGCTACTGAAGTCGGAGCCGCACGGCATAAGTGGGCAGTGCCCGAGCCGACAAAGGAACGCATATGCTGTTTACAATTGTGAGTTCGAAGGAACAACCTCGGTATCGCAGTTTTCCGACTGGAGTGTTGGAGGGGCCTACCGAAGCTGGTTCCACGCGCCCCCGAAGGAAAAGGTGACGTCGAAGATCTGCTTTCAAGACGAGAAAGGGAAGACGGTCTGCCAGTGAGCAGCCGTGCTGATTCTCCGCGATTCAGGCAGAGCGGAACGATGACTCTTATGGTCTTGATGTCGTTCTTTCACGCTGCTTGTGGCCGGATTTCGCCACCGGTGAGACCCGATGGGGTCCCGCCTGAGGCAGTATGGGCAGGCGGTCCCGACGGTGGATCGTTCATCTTCTGCGAAATCGATGCCGTTAAGGGTGTCAACAATTGCAAGGTCTGGAACGACTTCAACGGCCAACTTGTCGAGTAGGGAGAATATCGGCTGCTCAAGGAAGGGCGGGCGGCAAACAAGTCGGAACTAAGCTTTGCATGGGCAGATCGTGCCGGATGGATCGGTCTCGAGCATGGCATGGTCTTAAACAATCTAGATGGCGGCCGCCCGCGTTGACTGATTGAAGAAGCCAGCCGTGACAGGGCGATGCAAGGTTAAAGCAGTAACCACGTCGAATCAACAAGTTCGCGGGAATGTGCGTGAAAGGCCCTCGTGTGGAATCAACAGTTACCGGCGCGTATAACCTGAGCGAGTCCGCGAGCACTCGGAACACCGCGCAAGCCTCGCGAGTGCAACAGGTTACCGTCCCGTAACGTTGTATAACCAAAAGATCCCGGAAGCCGCCTGTGGCGGCTGAATAATGGGGTGACACATCACCCCGAGGTTGCTGCAAAGAGCCGTTAACGGTAGGCGTGGCCTTCACGGAGGGCGGCACGGATCTCGCGTTTCCAATTTTCGCGACGGATGCGGTTAGACTCTTTCTTGGCTTCCCACTTGTAGCCCCAGTAAGCGCCGTTGCCACGCTTGGGGCCGCAGTGTTCGGTCTTCTTGGCTTCGTAGCCCATGGGCGTTCTCCTATTTCAGCGATAGGCGTCCTTGCGGTTGCGGACGCGAAGGATATCGATCCAGTCGCCGTGGTCGTGGAAGCGGACACGCCAATCTCCAACGCGGAGGCGAAACTCGGGCGGGTGGATGCCGCGAAGTCCATGGACATTACCCGCGCCGGTAGTTGCGAAGCGGTTGATGGCTCCGATAATCCGAAGCGCAACGGCGCGATCCAGCGCTGCCAGATCGGCTTTGGCCTCGGTGGACAGGACGACGCGCTTGATCACGAAGGGTCCTGGTAGTTGCGGACTTCCTCCATAGTGAAGCCGAGTTCAGCGACCGCTTGTTCAAACGGAATGCCGCCATTGCGCTTTAGCGATACGCGGGCTTCAGCGATGGCACGCTCTTCTTCTTCGGTCACCGGCTCGTCGTCCGTGGGTGCGTTGGCCAACGCCCGGGACACGGGATCGAGCATGGCTTCGAGCAGCCCACGAACGGCGGAGACTTGCTCAGCGGGCAGGTGGTCAAGGTAGGCGTGAGCCTGTTGGCGTTCCTGTTGGGGGTCCGATTCCATGAGAGTTATTTCCTTTCTCCGCTGCTCGAAGCAGACTGCCAGCGGCGGGCTTCATGCTTCAAGATCATGCCTTCCAGCAAACTTGCAGACGTCATTCTTATTCCTCGTCATCAAATCACAATACGGCATCGAATTGCATTGCCTCGGCGTGAGCAATGCCCTTGCCGCCATTCTGCTGAAGCCACTGGCGGGCTTCAGCGACCGCGACCATTTCATCATCCGTCTCCGGCTCGTCGTCGAGCGGTGCGTTACGCAGTGCTGCAGCCACGGGGTCGACAATCGTTTCAAGAAACTGAACCAGCCCAGTGAGTTGCGTCTCCGCCATACGGTCAATTAACTGATGCGCCTGTTGGCGTGTGTCCATCATGGGCGTGTTCCTCCAGATTCTGGATCCAGGATTGTAGCGGGAAGGCGTGCCACTTGAACTCTCATATTCGACTCCAACAATAACATAAGAGGCGTTGACAGCCGATGATTGGGGTTCGGGATGGAGCTTAAGTCTGCGGCCAATCTTGTTCCAGATAGAGCAACTGGTAAATCCCGGAATCAATCGGCCCGATCAGTTCCATCGGTCACGTCCGTCTATTCCATTATTTTCAGCACAGAATCAACAGCATGCAAAACTACATTCCTCCGTCAGACCTGCCTCCTCACTTACACTTTCAATAGGAAGACAAACCGCTGCGTAGCGTGCTTACCAAACAAAGTCTGTAAGTGGGTAGCAATGCCCGCTGGCGGCACGCAGAGCTTTCCGTAATCGTTCGGATCGTCGGTCGCAAAACATGAATAACCCAGGGCGCTTCTTCCGGGTTGCTGAACTGGATGAAGTGAGAACAACGGCGGTAAATTGCGCCGGGGCAAGCTGGTCAAGCAACTGGTGAGCTTGTTGTCTTTTCATCGGTTCGCGAATTTCGGAACAAGGCCAATGAGTGGGAGCGATCCTATAGAAGTAGAGGAATCAAAAATTAAACCGACGGATATGAATAGAGCGTCTAGTTCACGACACTCTGAAGCAAAGCTGACGACGTGATCCATTATCCGCTTTCGGAAGCCAATTTTAACCCACATGCTAGGATAATATTGTGAACTTTACCCGGATCACAATCGTCTAAGTATCCAACAGGAGCTCTCTCTACAAGTGAAACCGTGGAAAATAGTTGTCGGAATCGTTGCCCTTCTGGCTATCGCCGGTGCGATTTACGCCAGCATTCAATACAATCAGAAAGGCATTATTACCGTCCAAACCGGGAAAGCCGTCCGTCAGGATCTTACCTCGCTGGTAACCGCTTCCGGTGAGATTAAGCCTCGCAACTACATCAATATTGGCAGCAATGCCCAAGCCCCGTCGCGGATCACATCGATCCTCGTTACCGAAGGCCAACGAGTGAAAAAAGGGCAGACCCTGGCAACCCTTGAATCGGTGCAGCCGGAAGCCGATTTGGCTGCTCAACGCGCTACCGTTGGCGTGTCCGAGGCCGATTCCTCCTCCGCAGAAGCCGCATTCAAATCGCAGGACCAGAACATTGCCACCCTCGAAGCCACTTTGGAACGCATCAAGACCGATTCACTGAGGGCGAAGCTCAACATGGATCGTGCCAATAAGCTGAAACCTGAAGGGCTGATCGCCCAACAGGATTACGATCTTCGCAACGCTGAACTCCAGTCTTCGCTGGCTGCCATTCGAGAATCCGAAGCCCGTATTGCCCAGGCCCGAGCCCAGCGAGACCAATTTAAGGCTCAATTGAATGCCGCCCAAAAACGAGTGAATGTTTCTCAGGCCCAGGTTCGTCGCGCTGTTGACGTGCTGCAGCGCACCATCGCCACCGCACCTTTGGATGGCATGGTCACCAATCTCCCCGTGCGCGTCGGAGAAACCGTTGTTTCCGGTATTCAGAACTCACCGGCCAGCTTGATCATGACCATTGCTGACATGTCTTTGATCACTGCTGAAGTGAAAGTAGATGAAACGGACATCGTGAATGTGAAGCTGGATCAGGTGGTGGACATCACTATCGATGCGATCCCTGGCAAAACTTTCAAGGGTCACGTATTGGAAATCGGCAACACTGCCATTCTTCGCTCCACAGGTTTGGCTGCTTCGCAAAGCGCTATTTCCAGTCAGGAAGCCAAGGATTTCAAAGTGGTTGTGGCTTTGGATAATCCGCCTTCGGAGATTCGCCCTGGCCTCAGTTGCACTTCTAAGATCATTACTTCAGTTCGGGAAAAGGTAGTATCCATTCCTATTCAGGCGCTCACGGTTCGCCAAAAGGGTGACCTTGAACCGAAGAAAGAAGACCAGAAAGATACTCCGCCTCCCACTGCCGATCCGGTGGCGATGAAGGCTCGCAAGGAAGAAGTACAGGGCGTTTTTGTGATTGCCGGCGAGAAGGCTGTGTTCCGAAAAGTGGAAACCGGCATCACCGGTACAACCGATATTGAAGTGCTGAATGGCCTCAAGGAAGGGGACGAGATCATCACTGGAAGCTACAAGGTGATCCGTACTTTGAAGAACGAAGCCAAAGTGAAAGTGGACAACAAGAGTCCAGTCAAGGCAGAATCATAAAGACACCATGGCAACGGCAGAATTAGCAACTAACGCGAAAGGTCTACAACTTCGTCAGGAAAAGATCGTTATCCGGACCTACGATCTTTGGAAGACGTATCAGATGGGCGATCAGACTATCAACGCTGTATCCGGTGTTGATATTGAGATCAAGCGAGGCGAGTACGTTGCCATTATGGGTCCATCCGGTTCGGGAAAATCGACCCTGATGAACCTCATTGGCTGCCTGGACAGTCCAACCAAGGGCGAGTATTACATTAACGGCAATCTGGTCAGCGAAATGAACGACGACCAGTTGGCGCATATTCGAAATAAAGAAGTTGGGTTCGTCTTCCAGACCTTTAACCTGCTGGCCAGAGCCACTTCGCTTCATAATGTGGAACTGCCACTGATTTACGCCGGCATTGATAGCAAGACGCGGATTGAACGGGCCACCCAGGCTTTGCGCCAAGTGGATCTGTTTGAGCGCATGTATCACAAACCCAATGAACTTTCTGGCGGACAGCGGCAACGCGTGGCCATTGCCCGGGCTTTGGTGACGAATCCGTCTATTCTGCTGGCTGACGAACCGACTGGTGCTTTGGATTCCACCACCGGTATTGAAATTATGGGCTTGTTTGAACGCCTCTATCAGCAGGGCAATACGATTATTCTGGTTACCCACGAACACGACATTGCCATGCACGCCAATCGCGTGATTTTCATTCGCGACGGTAGGATTGAGCGCGACGAAAAGATCAAATAGACATCGGCTTTCCAAACTTCTTCATACCTAGCAAAATCAAGCCCAGCCCGAACATAGCCATAGTCCCGGCCTCCGGAGTGGCCGTTATATTGCCTGGACCGGTAAGGCTGTTGCTAGCCGTTCCTGCATCCGTATTCGTGTACCCGGTGGTCACAAGCACATAAGTGCCGATGGTAAGTACGGAACTGAAACCCGATCGGCCTATGAACCCCAGATCATCGTTGCCATCAATTGCGTTCAAAAGTGGATTGAGTGGATTAAACGTTGTCCTGTAAAGCAGGGTGTAGTTATCCCAATTCACTGGGGTGGTGGAAAGACTGTTGAAAGTATAGGTCCCAGCTTGGTCTATCGAAAAGGTCTGTGCCGAATAAGCAACTGCTGTTCCCAACAACGAAAGACCGATCGGCGTTCCGCCCACTGGATTCGCAATTGGCCTGTTGAAGGTTGGCTGCCCTGTAGTAACCACCGTGTAACTGAAGCTGCCGGCATAAAGAGGCGAGAGCGTCGCGAACGCAATAACTAGGTATCGATTTCTCACTGATGAATCCTTTTCCGAACTTCCCGAACTTCTACTACTTACTTTCTATTAATCCTCGATACTTCGGAAGTAGGGCAATTCCTATATCCCAAACAGAACTTTCTTAGCTAACTCCCTAGTTTCCGGGAGAAATCAAACCTTCGGGCTAAAGAACCGAAACAGCAATCTGGTATCGATTCATTTTTGGTGCAGCACGTTCTCTATTCACTTTGCCCTATCCTCAGATTTACTTGAACCTGGAAACGGCAGGTGCAAGCCGTAACCGGCACCCTGTCCACCCTGTCTGTCCAATTCGTGAAATCCGGGACGGGGGTGCAATTCTTTTGCAAGTCTTCCGTAAGCAGAACATCTTCATTGAATTGCAGCCCCGTCCTGGATTTCGCAGCCCTCCGCACCTTAGTCCCACGCCGAGCCCCACGATTGAATTTAGAATCGAAACAGCGCTCACCATTCAGCCTAAAAACGGCAGTTGGAACGCACTAAAATGGCTATTGGCTACAGCTGCAAGTGGTTATGGGGAAAGCAGTTGTCACCCAACGGGTGAACTGCACGGCAGTCGAAAAATCCAATGGATTCTTCCACATGAATCCTAATAAGGGCCGTCCAACTGCCGTTCAGGTGACAGATGGTTTCCACGCAACTGTCGGTGGGTACGGGAGTTGATCTATGGACGGTGCGTCAACTGCCGTTTTTGGGTTGAACTAGGGGTATTTCCTATATTTAGAGTTTTCCTTAGCACTTGCCCGATTCGTCTCCCACTCGGTACTTGTGGGGGATACAATGCTTAGTGTGCTCAACCGACGTAATTTTTTGAAAACCGCCGCTGCGGCTCCAATGTTTGCAGCCACGGCACCGAAACCCAATGTCATTGTGATTTTAGCGGACGATATAGGCTATGGCGACCTTAGCTGCTACGGGGCCACGAAAGTAAAGACGCCTAACCTGGATCTGCTTGCAAAAAAAGGGTTACGCTTCACCGATGCCCATGCTGCTGCAGCAACTTGCACTCCTACCCGATACGCAATGATGACTGGCCAATATGCCTTTCGCAAGAAGGGTACTAACATCCTTCCAGGTGACGCCAATATCATCGTGGAACCGGGCCAAAGCACGGTGCAATCGGTCTTCAAAAAAGCTGGATATGCCACCGGAGCCGTCGGGAAATGGCATCTGGGATTGGGTAAGAAAACAATTGATTGGAATGTTGATATCAAACCCGGTCCATTAGAAATCGGATTCGATTATGCTTTTTTGATCCCAGCTACCGGGGATCGGGTCCCCTGTGTTTACCTTGAGAACCATCGTGTGGTTGGGCTGGATCCAAAAGATCCAATCACCGTGAATTATCAGGATCGAATCGGAACCGAGCCGACCGGCAAGGAACGGCCTGATCTTCTGAAAATGAAGCTCTCTAATGGACACGATCAAACCATTGTCAACGGCATCAGCCGCATTGGGTATATGACCGGGGGCAAGAAAGCGCTTTGGGTGGATGAGGATATGGCCAAAACCATTACCGGCAAAGCAGTGGATTTCATTTCCCGGAATCAAAAAAAGCCGTTCTACTTATATTTCGCCACGCACGATATTCACGTTCCGCGGGTTCCTGAGGCTCGGTTCAAGGGATCGAGCGGCTGCGGTGTTCGTTGCGATGCGATTCAGGAACTGGATTGGTCGGTGGGTCAGATCATGGCTACTCTGGAACGGCTGAAATTGGCTGAGAACACGTTGCTGATCTTCACCAGTGACAACGGAGCGGTGATTGACGACGGATACGCCGATGGTTCAGTTGAAAACGCGAATGGTCATCAAGCAAGCGGGGTTCTACGCGGCGGCAAGTACAGCATGTATGAGGGTGGAACGCGGCTACCGTTCATCGCAAGGTGGCCCGCGCGGATCAAGGCTGGGGAATCAAGCGCCTTGGTCTGCCAAGTGGACCTGATGGCCAGCTTTGCGGCGCTGACCGGCGGGAAACTAGCGGAAGAAGATGGACCTGACAGCTTCAACGTACTACCAGCGCTGTTGGGGGAATCGCAACAGGGCCGCGATCATTTAGTGGAGCAGGCGGCGGGACTTTCCGTTCGGATGGGAAATTGGAAACTCATTCCGAAGAGGCCCGGGTTGGATGGGAAAAAGGGAAATGGCCGCCGGGCCCCCGAGGGGTTAGAAACGGAGCTGTTCGATTTGTCCAAGGATCTTGGAGAGCAGAACAATGTAGCAGCCAGTCACCCGGAAATTGTGGCGCAGATGTCAGAGTTATTGGCTAAAGTTCGGGATGGTGGACGGAGCAGACCTTAAACCAAAAACTCCCATGGTATTGGGAAATGTCTGAATAGCCACCCATGATAATGGGGGGATTCCCTGACCCGTCAATCGCCAATTCGTGAAATCCGGGACGGGGGTGCAATTCTTTTGCAACTCTTCAATTAGCAGAACATCTTCATTGAATTGCAGCCCCGTCCCGGATTTCCCAGCCCTCCGCACCTTAGTCCCATGCCAAGCCCCACGATTGAATTTAAAATCGAAAGAGCGCTCACCATTCAGGTGACAGATGGTTTCCAAGCAACTGTTGGTGGGTACGGGAGTTGATCTATGGACGGTGCGTCAACTGCCGTTTTTGGGTTCAAACTTGAGGCTCTGAAGGTGATGCCCAAACCGTACGGGTTTCTTCAATCGCCGATCGGAGTTCCGCAGCTTGGCTGATGGATGATTCCAGAAAATCGAGACCTGCAAGTAACCATTGGGCAATCGCAGGTTGTGTTAAACGATAAAAAACATGACGTCCCTCTTTTCTTTCCTCAACAAGCCGATGAGAGCGGAGAAGGGATAGATGCTGGGAAACGGCAGAATGAGCCAAACCCAGGGCTGCTTGTAGGGAGTTGACGTCGCGCTCAGAATCTCGCAATTCCTCAATGATACGAATACGATGGGGATGAGAAATCACCGAAAGCAGCTTGCCTAGTTCTTTTGAGGTATGGGAGCGGTGCGGCATCTCTGACTGTAATGATAAAAGAAAGAATGCAAAAAGTCAAATGTTTATATATTCACATATTCAAAGATCTTGACATCTATATCAATAAGCCATAAGATGGTTTTGTGACACACAGTTCCGAAAGAAGTCCTTTTTCAAGGCTGCTCGCCTGGTTAACTGGAGAGAAAACACTTCTTTTAATCACGGTCGTTTATTCCATTGGAATTGGGCTGCTTTCTCTGGTTGTGCCAGTGGCAGTGCAGAGTTTGGTGAACAGCGTCGCATTTGGAAATCTGCTTCAGCCATTAGCCGTACTGACGCTCATCGTGTTGGCCGGACTTGGATTCTCAGCCGTCTTGCAGGGGATGCGCACCTATGTAGTAGAGCTGTTGCAACGGCGTGTGTTGGTTTCCATAGCCTCTGATTCAATGAACCGTCTTCTGCGCGCGAAGGTGGAAGCTTTTGACGGCTATCATGGCCCGGAACTCGTGAACCGATTTCTGGAAGTGGTTACAGTGCAAAAAAGCGGAGCAATGTTGTTGATTGACGGCTTGTCGATTCTGATGCAAACCACAATAGGCATGATCTTACTGGGAGTTTATCATCCCTGGCTTTTAGCCTTCGACTTTTTATTGTTGTTGTTCATCCTGGTTGTACTTTTCCCAATGGGAAGAGGGGCGGTGAAGACAAGCATTTTGGAGTCGAAGGCGAAGTATGAATTGGTGGCCTGGCTGGAAGAAATAGCAAGATGGCCGGCGCTGTTCAAATCGAAGAATGGGCTACGGTATGCAACTCATCGTACAGATAAGTTAGTGCAGGACTACCTGAATTACCGTGGCAAACACTTTAGAATTCTGGTGCGTCAGATTCTGGGTTCACTCACTATGCAGGCTGTTGCCAGCGCATTGCTGTTGGGTGTGGGCGGATGGTTGGTGATCCAAAGGCAGTTGACGTTGGGTCAACTGGTGGCTGCAGAACTAGTGGTGACTTTGGTGGTCAGCGGCTTCAGTAAATTCGGGAAGCAACTGGAGATTTTTTATGACCTAAGCGCGGCCGTGGACAAGCTTGGATACTTGTCTGATCTTCCGGCAGAGGAAAACGGGAATGAGGAGTTACCTCATTCCATGAATGGGATCGGCATCACGTTTCGAGATGTCCATTTCACTTATGGAGTGGGGAAGCGCGCTGTACTTGAAAACGCCAATTGGAAACTGGAAGCTGGCGGTAGATACGCACTGACCGGTACCGGCAAGAGCACCGTCTTGAATTTGATCTTTGGGCTGCGAACCCCCAATAAAGGCGGAATCGACATTGACTCCATTGAAATCAGGGATCTGAATCTGGACAACATGCGCGCGCAGATTGCGCTGGTGCGGCAGCCTGAAATTTTCCAGGGAACGCTGGCGCAGAACCTACGATTGGTGAGTCCGGAGGCCAGTTCCCATGATATGCGCGACGCCCTTAATCGGGTTGGGTTATTGGAGGATTTGCGCGAATCCATGGATGGACTGGAGACCAAACTTTCCACTGGAGGCCTGCCCTTTTCACAAGGGCAAGCTACACGGTTAATGATTGCGCGCGCAATTCTGAGTAAGCCGCGGCTGCTGATTCTGGACGAATGTCTGGATCTAATTGAAGATCCGGAATTGCGCAACCGGATCCTAACGGATTTGTTTGCCAGGACAAATCCCTGGACTGTGTTAGTGGTAACTAACAACACCGATGTTAAGGCGCTTTGCGATGAAACATATCTGGTTAAAGAAGGCACTTTGCAAATGGTGGGAAACTAACCATGAATCTCAACTCACTACCCATTTCTTCCGCCATGGTTGCTTATCCAAACGCTGTCCGCATCATGGCCTTTCTGTTGCTTCTGCTTTTTCTGGTGCTGCCTGTGGGGCTGTTGATGGTCCCTTGGCAACAGAACGTAACTGGTTCAGGTAAAGTAACTGCAATTCATCCAAGCGACCGGCAGCAGACCATTGATGCTCCAGTGGATGGGCGTGTTTTGCGCTGGCATGTGGTGGAAGGAACCAAGGTGAAGGCAGGTGATCCGGTGGTGGAAGTGGCCGATTTGGATCCATCGTTTATCTTTCGCATAGCGCAGGAGCGGGAAAACATAGTTCGCAGAATGGAAGCGGCTCGTTCCCGCGAGGTCTCGTTAGGGGAGCGAATTGTTGGAGTGGAAGGTTCTCGCAGAAATTCTTTAGACGCCAACCGCAGCCGCATCGATACTGCTGCTGACCGGGTGGAAGCTGCTGAGAAATCGTTGTCTGCCGCTGAGGCAACTGTTGTGGCCGACCGATTGAATTTGGAGCGGCAGAAGAAGCTATTGGAAAAGGGTCTGACATCCACCAGGAATCTGGAACTTGCACAGATGGCATTCGACCGGGCACAGGCGGAAGTGGAGCGTTCCAGGGCTGCAGTGAATGCTGAAAAGAATTCAAGAGCAGTGCTGAGCGCGGATCAAAGCAGGATTGAGACCGATTTCAAATCGTCGGTTGAAGACGCCAAGGCCACACGCGCAGCGGCACTGACGGAAGTTGCCAACGCAAACGTGGAGTTGCAACGAGTAGACGCCCGACTGGCCCGTCAACAAACGCAGATTGTGCGTGCGCCCAGAGAAGGAACCATATTTCGATTGCTTGCTCAGCCTGGCAGTGAGGTTTTGAAGGCGGGTGATCCGGTGGCGCTGATGGTTCCCGATGCCGGCAAAACTGTGGTGGAGATGTTGATGGATGGCAACGATGCACCATTAATTACACAGGGACGCATGGTTCGACTTCAGTTTGAAGGTTGGCCTGCTATTCAGTTTGTTGGCTGGCCATCGGTTGCGGTTGGAACATTTGGCGGCAGGGTTCTATTGGTGGATTCAACAGATAATGGGCAAGGCAAATTCAGAGTTCTGGTGGAGCCGGATCCCAACGATGAGCCATGGCCATCGGCCCGCTGGCTGAGGCAAGGAGTAAGGACGAATGGTTGGGTACTGCTGAATGAAGTGAAGCTGGGCTTCGAATTATGGCGGCAGTTCAACGGGTTCCCTCCAGTGGTATCCATGTCTGAACCTGGGAAGTATGAACCTGGAAAGGAAAGCGGAGGCAAAAAGAAGTGAGGTTTCTTCTGCTATTCCTGCTTGCCCTCACGCTTCAAGCTGAAGTGCTAACTTTGCAGGATCTTTTAGATCGAGTGCAGAAGAGCTATCCCCCGTTGCTTGCCGCACTTCAGGACAGAGCAGCGGCCGAAGGGGACCTGCTCACCGCCATGGGGCGCTTCGATACCAATTTTCGCGTACGCTTTGACGCTGATCAATTTGGCTTTTACGACAACGAGCGAGTGGACGTAGGTGTTGAGCAAGCCACCCCATATTGGGGCACATCCTTCTTTGGTGGATGGCGTGTCGGAGATGGCAATTTCGCCACCTACGACGGCAAGCTGGCCACCCGTAACCTAGGAGAATTTCGCGGAGGTATGCGCATGCCGCTATTGCGCGACAGGGCCATTGATTCACGGAGATCGGATGTGCGCAAGGCGGATTTGAACCGCCGGGTAGCAGCACTTTCTATCGATCAGCAGAAATTAGTGATTGCACAAACAGCCACGCGCCGCTATTGGGATTGGCTGGCGGCAGGACAGCGGTATGAGGTCGCTCGGCAGTTGCTGGACTTGGCAATGAAGCGCAACGACATCTTAAAAGAAGGCGTGAAGTTGGGTCAGTTGCCGGCGATTGAAGTGGCTGAGAACGAGCGAGCGATTTTGCAGCGGCGATCGCAGATTGTAGAAGCCGAGAGAGGGTTGCAGCAGGTCTCCATTGACCTGTCGTTGTTCTACCGCGACAATGCAGGGGCACCGCTAATGCCGCAGCCATCGCAGTTACCTGCTGGGTTTCCCCAGATGGCACCATTGACGGAAGATTCGTTAAAGCAGGACATTGAGACTGCACTTCGGAGGCGGCCAGAGATTGAACGCTTGATTGTACAGCGGCAGCAGACGCAGGTGGATTTGCAGTTGGCGAAGAACCAGTTGCTGCCCAATTTGGATGTGGGACTAACCTTCACTCAAGAGGCGGGTGTTGGAAGCGTGAAGCGAGGTCCCAGCGAGTTGCGAGGCAGTCTTCAATTTGATCTGCCATTTCAGAGGCGAAACGCACAGGGTCGGATAATGACTACCGAAGCGCGGATTAGCCAGCTAAACCAACGGGAGCAGTTCGCACGGGAGCAGGTAGTTGCTGAGGTTCAAGATGCAATTTCCGCTGTGCAAACTTCCTACCGCAGGGCGCGTTTGATAACTGAGGAAGTTAAGGTTGCTCGCCAATTAGAGGATGCGGAACGGTCCCGGTTTGATTTGGGAGACAGCACTCTGTTTCTGGTCAATTTACGGGAACAATCGACGTTTGATGCCGCCGTTAGGGAAGTCTCGGCACAATCGGATTTTTTCCGGGCAACTGCAGTGTATGAACTGGCAATCGCCGAGGCTTTAGCCCCGACGAAACGGCCTTGAATTCGTAACAATCCCGACTTGTATTTCCCCCATCGCCATCGGTAGTATAAACAAGCAGGCTAAAATAGCCGAATATTGTGCAGCGCTGCGCGCAGAAGCTAGGTTTATAAGTTTTTAATGAACGCCCCAATTAAGCCTTCCACGGCTCCGATAACGAAGCTGGTGGAATTGAAGGCCGGTCGGATTGCCGACCCGGTTGACCGGCTGCGTTACCTTCGCAGCAAGGCTACCACAACTGTTTCTGTTAACAAGCCGTCCTTTTTTGAGCAACATAAGTCCGGATTGCAAATAGGATTAGTAGCTGTTGCGTTAAGCGTGATCGGGTACGGAGTGATATCGAACCAGCGTCCCGTTAAGGCGCGGTCACTTTCTAGCGCGGCGTCATCGAAGGGTCCCATCACCGAATTTTCAACCCCGGCAGGAAAGATCTGGGTGGTGGAAACGCGCGAGGGCCAGGAAATTTATTCCAACACTCTGCGGATAGAAACGCGATTTACCATACCAAAAGGCGAAGAGCCGAATTGGAAATATTCCAGATTCGCCATGGGAGCAACGACTCCCGTTGAAATGCCGGGACCAGTGGGCATAGTTTTCCACACGACGGAAAGTATGATGGCACCCTTTGAAAAAGATCAGATTAAGAGGTTGAATTTCATCGGCGAAAGCGCTGTTCGTTATGTGCGAAGCAAGAGGGCCTACCACTATCTAATAGACCGCTTCGGGCGTGTTTGGCGTGTGACTCCGGAAAGCGAACCAGCCTTTCATGCCGGTAATTCTATTTGGGCGGACAAAGATTGGACCTACATCAACTTGAACCACAGTTTTCTTGGCGTATCCTTTGAAGCATCCCAAAGCAGGACGGAAGGGGAAGCTCTAATTACGGAAGCGCAAAAGCTATCGGCCAAATTACTGACGGACATGCTGCGGGCGAAATACAACATAGCGGAACGCAATTGTGTCACTCACGGAATGGTTTCAGTGAACAACGATAATCATGGAATCGGCTACCATACGGACTTTGGTGGTGATTTCCCTTTCACGGAACTGGGGCTAATGGATAATTATAAATCGCCATTACCCAGTATTTATCTGTTCGGTTTCATCTATGATGAAAGTTATCAGGATGCGATGGGACAGCGCATGGATCCGGGGCTTGTAAAAGCTGCTGAGATGCTGAACGCGCAGGCTAAAAAACTGGGAGTTACCCCAGCGGTATTGACGCGCCGATTGCGTGATCAATACGGGCAGATGACGCGTAATTTCAAAAAGGAAAACAAGAACGAAGCTTCTAATTAACTAAATGGCAAAAGCGGACACCCACATTTCCCATCCAGTCGGCCTGGACATTGGAACAAGCCGGATTGTTTCGGCGATTCCAGCCGAGAGCGGTTACGAATATCGTAGCCAATTGAATTCGTTCGTGACCTTGCCGAACTCGAAGATGAGGGAGGCGGTGCTGCGCCGCGAAAATATTCCTCACACTATTGTCGGCCCCGACATTTTGGTACACGGCAACGAAAGTGAGCGTTTTGCAGACTTGCTGCAGATGGATACGCGCAGGCCCATGAGCCGTGGTTTCATCAACCCGTCGGAGACGGAAAGTTTGAATGTGATGCGGCAGATCATCCTTAGCTTGATTGGTCCAGCCAAGCAAGCAGGGCAAAAGGCTTACTTCAGTGTTCCGGCAGCACCGATCGGTGCGGCAGAAAACTTGACCTATCATGAAGCCACGTTGAATCAAATTCTGAGTGATATCGGTTACACCGCAAAGAGTGTGAATGAAGGGCTGGCAGTAGTTTTCGGCGAACTGGAAAGTTCCAACTACACCGGTATAGGCATCTCGATTGGTGGTGGACTTTGCAACGTTTGCCTTTCCTACTTGGCTGTCCCGGTAACCAGTTTCAGCGTGACGAAAGCCGGCGATTTTGTGGATGCAAGCACTGCCAGTGTTACCGGTGAGTTGGCGAATCGCATTCGATTGGCAAAGGAAGATGGCTTTGCTTTGAACGGTGCGAACACCGATAAAATCCACCAGGTGTTGGCTGTTTACTATGAAGATCTGATTCACTCGCTGGTAGCTTCGTTGAAGAATGCTTTTGGCGATCCTCGGTCGTTACCCAAGCTCGGTCGCGCTATTCCTTTGGTGTTGAGCGGCGGAAGTGTTATGCCTCGTGGTTTCCGCGACAAGTTTGAAGCGGCGTTGAAAGCAGTTGAACTGCCACTGCCGATCTCAGAAATTCGCTTGGCTGATAACCCATTGCACACAACTGCCAAGGGTGCATTGATTGCTGCCTTAAGCGAGATGTAAAACTAAAACGTAAAAACCAGCTGATTGAGATAGCGGTAAGTTGTTCCTGCTCCTCGCGGCACCAGCACATAAAACTGCTGCGAGGGGTTGGAGGGTCTTCTGGCGTTCTCCAGAAAGAAAAGATGTTGCCAAGATAGGGAACGGGTTATCCCCAAATCAAATCGAAGGTGATGTACTGCGGCATTAGCGCTGTTTCCATTTCCCATTTCTTCATCCGTAAATTGGCCAACAATAGAGTTTGCATCCTTGATTGCATAGGAATATAAGAAACGTCCACTACCTGGACCTTTCAATGCACCAATGCTGATAGTCCCCATAATTGCATCCCTTAAGAACGTTGCTCTGATGTTTCGTGCCGCCTGAAATTCCAAGAAGCCGGGGATTGTTTTGCCTCCAATTTTCAGGAAACTTGCGCTACTCAATCGGTAGTCGATGCGCGGGACTACAAATCCGTTTGCAGTAAACATTGCTCCACCCGGCGACCTGAGCCCGTTTGTGGAAGCGGGGACGGGGCCTGATAGTGTCAACCCAATCGGATTATTGACCAGACCTGCAGATCCAAAAGAAGTAGATCCCAAGGCAATCTGATTCGGATTCCGCCAGACCTGTGTGTCGAAAATAATTTGGTGTTTCCATGTACCGCCAAGATCACCGTTGATGATTGCACCAGGATTAAACAGGTTCGCTGCACCCACCTTGGATCCAACGGGAAATCCTGCGCGGGCGTAGGGCGATGGACTGGTGGCGGAATCCGGCGGAACAGACAACGTGTTTGGATGAGTCAATATATACTCTCCGGCTCGTAGTTCAATCGATTTAAAGAGCTTATTATTGAACGTGGGCAATTGAATCCGCTGCTCAAATCCGCTTAAGCGGACATCGTCATCCCACACGAAACGTGTTTCGTCTGAGAAAACTTCCCGCATCCTACCCAGCGCTAAAGACAGGTATTTGGTGGGCGTATAGCTAATAGAAGCTTCCACCAAAGCGAATGGTGCACGAATGCCAAACGAACCAAAATCCTGGTCATGATTCACTTGGTTGGTATAGGGGCCGGTTGCCAGTTGCATGTGAAACTTTAGTTGCGAACCAATTTGTTTGTCTGTGTTCATTCGAATTCGATAACGGTTCCGAATATTCTGTAACCCAGGTGCGAAGGCGTTTGGGTGGCGGTTTTGAATATCGAAGCGGTAACGGAAATCCCCGCTGAAGGCAAAGCCACCCAGGCTTCGACCCAGTTTTTCTACATCACCACGCATCGATTTCAAATCACTCAATGGGGCGGCTGCCGGGATCGCTGGTAAGAGTGCAGTTGCGCTTTCAACTTTTGGGGCAAACGGTTGGCCGATCGAAGCCAACTGTGTCTGCTGCATTTTCAGCATTTCTCGCAACTCGTCAATTTGCCGTTGTTGTTCGGTTAACTGTTTTTTGAGAAGAAGAATATCGGGGTCAGGTGCTGCGGCAAATACAAGACCTATGGACGCAATTAGCGTAACAAATGGGTTAATCATGGGACCGCCCATCATGGTAACAATATTACCGGGAGTACTTTTTAAAACTCCAATAAAAAGTATGTGTGATAAGTTAAGAGCAGTGCAAAAACCGATTGCCATCTGGTTGCTTTTTCTCACGCTCGTTTCGGGCGGGGTAACCGCTGTTGCAACCAAATCGCTGGCATACCATTCCGCACCTGGTATTGTCAGGTTGGCTTCCAAACGCCGTGTTGCTGATGCTCAACTACAGCATCCGCTTCGAGCCAAGGCCAAACGGCCGGCTCTCTTTCAATTTGTTTTAAGGCCGGTAGGCTCAGTTGAATCCCTGCTGTGCTTTTCCTTATTTGAACGTCCCCCACCCTTGCTCTCCTAATTCGTGATCTCAAATTCATGACCTAAAGGAGAAGATTATGTCTATTTGGGGAAAGCTGTTTCCCAGCGCTACTAGTGCGCTTAGCTCAAAAACTTACGAACCCGCTTTGCTTCGCATTCGCGGTGGAAAACCAAAAAATGCGGTGGAGACAGCCATTGCTCAAGCTGCAACCAGTATTGAAAATGTACTGAAGATGCGCCCCTATGATGTGCAAATTCTGGGAGCGTTGGCCATGGCCGACCGGAAAATTGTGGAGATGCAAACCGGCGAAGGCAAGACGCTAACCGCCGTGATGGCAGCGTTTGCTATGGTGCAGGCATTTGGTGCAGTGCATGTACTAACTGCGAATGATTATCTGGCGACTCGTGATGCTGCTTGGATGGGTCCGGTATATGAGCAGTTGGGACTCAAAGTAGCCTCGCTCACGCAGAAGATGGAACCGGCCGAGCGTCGCAATGCATATGCCGCCGATGTTTTGTACGCGACTGCTAATGAAGTTGGGTTCGACTATCTGCGGGATGGCCTGGTGCTTGACCCCTCGGAACGAGTATGCCGAACTTTTCATTCCTGCCTGATTGATGAAGCCGATTCTATCCTGATCGACGAAGCGCGCATCCCCCTAGTGATCGCAGGTGGTGCCGCGCCGATGGCTGGCATGGTGCAGAAGCTAGCGGAACTTGCTCCTCAACTCAGAATGAATTTCCACTTCACATTGGATGAATTTCGGCGCAATGTGTTGCTGACAGCGGATGGTGCCGCAGCGATTGAGCTTGCGATTGGATGTCCGAATTTATACGCCCATGAACATCACCGGACGTTGGAAGCTGCGGTGAACGCCATCCAGGCTCAAGTGCTGTTGCGGCGCGATGTGGATTATCTGGTGCGTGATTCGGCTGTTGAATTGGTGGATGAATTCAAGGGAAGGGTGGCGCAGAATCGTCGTTGGCCTGCAGCATTGCAAACTGCCATTGAGGCCAAAGAAGCGGTGCCACTGCAAAAGCAGGGGCGCATTCTGGGACAAATCACACTGCAAAGTTTGATGGGTTTGTATCCCGTAAAGTGCGGGATGACTGGCACTGCTGCAACTCAGGCTGATGAGTTACGCAAGGTTTATAAGTTAGAAGTTGTGGTTATCCCGACTAACAAACCGATGATCCGTGTGGATCAGCCGGACGTCCGGTTTCGTAATAAGTTGGCTAAGGAACAGGCCATAACTGAAGAGATTGTGCGGGCCCATGCCGTTGGACGTCCTGTGCTGGTGGGAACCGCGAGCGTGGAGGAAAGTGAACGGTTGAGTGCAATGGTGGGCGCGCGCGGCGTTCCGCATGTGGTGTTGAATGCCCGTCAGGATGAACACGAAGCACAAATTGTGGCGGCTGCCGGTCAGCGCGGCGCAGTTACAATTTCAACCAACATGGCCGGCCGCGGTACCGATATTCAGTTGTGGCCGGGCGTGGCGGAGTTAGGTGGTTTGTATGTGATTGGGGCAAACAGGCATGAAGCGCGGCGCATTGATAATCAACTGCGCGGCAGGGCTGGCAGGCAGGGGGATCCAGGGGAATCGCGATTTCTAGTGAGCTTTGAGGATGATCTAATGCAACGCTATCGGTTGGGAGCGGATCATGACATGGAGCATTTGCAGCGCGTTGTTGAGGGTCAAAATCTGGCGGCGCGAACCATTCTTTGGAAGTATGAAGGGCTGACGGAATATCATCGTCAACAGTTCCGCGAATGGCGCGATAGCGTGTTGGAAGGTGATGAGGAACCTGCGCGCCGCCAGTTGACGCTGGAGAAAATTGACGAAGCGTGGTCGGAATATCTTGGGCAGGTGACTGGTTTGCGGGAAGGCATTCATTGGGTGTCCTATGCAGGCAGGGACCCTTTGAATGAGTACCTGCATCAGGTAACCGACTACTTTGAACGAATGCCTGATTGGGTGGAAAACGAAGTGGACCGGCGTTTGGCTGAACCCGATAAGCATGAAGAGCCGCTATTTGATCGTGGCTCCACTTGGGTATATTTGGTTAACGACCAGCCGTGGGGAACACTCAGCGAACGGGCGTTCCGGGGTTTGATGCGGTTGGCTGGTGTGAAAGGTTATGCGATAAAACTATAGCGCTGGTTTCAGATATTTCGCGTACCAATCCAAGTAGCGCTTCAGCCGGTCTTCTACATAGGTCGGCTTTGCAATGCCGTGATGTTCGCCGGGGTAGACAATTAGCTGCGTGTCCACGCCGGTGGCTTTCAATGCCTGGTACATTTGTTCGCCGCCGATGATGGGTACGTTGAAATCTTTTTCGCCACCTAAGAACAGAGTAGGGGTTTTGATTTTTTCCACCTCAAAGAACGGGTAACTTACTTTCATCCAAACATCTTTTGCTTTCCAAGGGTGGCCTAGTTCCAGTTCATATTGTTCGATGTATTGGTCGGAGCCGAATAGGGAAATTTGCAACGATGAGCCCGCGCCGCTAATCCCGGCTTTGAAGCGGGTATCTTTGGCGATAGTGTAGTTGGTCAAAATTCCGCCATAGCTCCAACCACCAATGCCGAGGCGTGCTGGGTCAGCTATTCCTGTGGCAATCGCATGGTCCACGCCGGCAAGCAGATCCTCAACTTCTTTGTTGCCCCAATCGGCAAAAATGGCTGTTTGAAATGCTTCGTCACGTCCGGCACTGCCGCGATAATTGACTGCCAAAACGGCATAGCCGTTAGCTGCGAACAGGTGCCGCTCGAATTGGAATGAGTGAGCGTCCTGGCCGTTTGGTCCTCCGTGGATCCGCAGAAGAAATGGCAGTTTTGTACCAGCTTGATAGTCAGGTGGCAGAGTAAGCAAGCCATGCACTTCATGGCCACTCTTGTTTTTGAAACTGACTTTGCGCGATTCTCCAAGGTTGATTTGCGCCAGCCATTCGCCATTGTGGCTGCTTAACTCACGAAGCTTTCCGTCTTCCAGCGCGAAAATTTCCGAAGGCTTATCATCGGTGGAAACCAGTGCGGCCATGTGCCCTTCGCCAATGGATACTGAGGAAACCACTGCTTTCGCGTCCAGCAACTTTTTCACGGGTCCACCGGTATTGGGAACGCGTGCCGGATAGGCCAGCATGTCATCGGTAACCAGCACGCTGAGATCTCCACCGGGAAGCACACGAACTGCGGCCACGCTGCGATCGAGCTCCGCGGTTAGAATACGGGGAGCCCCGCCCGCTGCAGGAATAGCTGCCAATTTTGTACGATCGTAAGCTGAGAATTTTGGCTCACGCCCCTGCATGTAGTAGAGTGTTTTGCCGTCTGATGACCAAGCCGTATTACTATTTGTTCCGCGAATTCCAAAGCCGTTAGTAAGTTGCTTTGAAGCGCTTCCTGGCTTTGATTCCACAACCAGCAGTTGCCATAGGTCCTTATTGGAATTCTTGCTGGAACGTTCTGCAATGAAGGCAATTTGTGAACCATCCGGTGACCAAGTAGGGCTTCTTTCTTCAAACTCCTGGGTAGACAACAGATCGGCTTTTTTTGCAGCAATATCGAACAGATAAATGCGATTTGGTTTCTTAGTGAGGTAGCCTCCATTGTCGTTCTTGAAGCGGTAGCGGTCAATGACAAGAGGCTTAAGGGTCTTGTCTTTCTCGCCTTCTTTTTTCTTGTCTTCATCTTTGGGCGAAAGCACAAGAGCCAGACGCTTGCTATCGGGGGACCACGAATAATCAGTGACGCCGCCGTCCACTTTAGTAAGTTGAACTGCTTCGCCACCTTGCCGATTGAGGAGCCACACTTGCGCACCGTCTTCCTTCCCGCCGCGCGAAGTGAGGAAAGCGAGCCATTGATTGTCAGGGCTCCATCGCGGACGGCTTTCGGCTTCCTTGCTGGTGGTGAGACGAAGGCGGGCCGTACCGTCCCATTTGGTCATCCAAACGTCGGTGTCTGATTTATCGGCCTCGCGGTCGATTGTAGAAACAGTGTAGGCGACCCATTGGCCATCGGGCGAAACCTGGGGATCGGCAACTGTTTTTTGAAGATGAACGTCTTCGATTTTCAAATTGCGCTTGGATTGTGCGAAAAGTTGAGTAGCGAGAAGAAGCAGGAAAATGGAGCGGATCATTTTATTCAGTATTGCATGCGACTGCTAATTGTCTGGCCGCACGGTGATACACTGATGGACCATGAGATTCCTTTTAGTAATTTCCTTACTGGCCATGCCCTTGTTGGCTGCCACTCCCGCCGTTAGTCCAGAGGACGAGATCCGTGCTGCTGAGCAGAGTTGGGTCACTGCCGTGAAGGCGCGCGATACCGTGGCGCTGGAAAAAATCTTCACACCGGAGCTGATTTATGGTCATGCTTCTGGTGCGGTTGAAACTCGGCAAAAATATTTAGATCGGCTGAAAGCGGGCAAGCAGCGTTATGACACCATGACGTTTGAATCAAGCAAAATTGTGATGTACGGGCAGTCCGCAGTTACTCACTTTATTGCGCGATTTACTGGTGTGAATGATGCGGGTCCCTTCAACGATCATTTGATGCTGATGCACTTTTGGGTGAAGCAGGGAGGGGCTTGGCGATTAGCGGGGCACCAAACGGCCAAACTGCCTTGAGTTCTGAAAAAGTGCCGCGAGTGGGGACACGAGAGGCTGGAAGCTCGCATGGCAGCCCGTGGTTTTATTGTGTCCGCTGGCAAACCGGGGACAGACAACGAAATTCCGCGCCAAGAACATTGTTTGAACTAAAAACGTCAGTTGAGTTGGTGACAATAAACGAAAGGGCCTAAAACAATTGGACTTGCTTTTCAAAGGATCAGCGCAATAGCATCACCCAAAGGGTTAGACTGAATTGCGTAAAAAAGGTCGCCAAAGGGGACACGGTACCCAGGCCGCTACGCCTAGAGCTCTATATGATTGTTTTCGGAGTTCTGTTGCTTCAGGCCAGGGAACCATGTCCCCGTTTGGCTCGCGATACCCTGATCTTCGAGACAGTCAACTGAGGCAGTCCCCGGTTTGCCGATCTGGGGACAAACGCCACGGGCTGATAGAGCAATAAGTTTGTTTCCGGGTGTTCAATTTTCAAAGATCTTACGAGTAGGGTGGGACAACTTTTTATCGCGCCCGGACTGCGCTCCCGCTTTTCGACCGGTGTGATTTTTTAGGTGAAGGGTTTGGTTGGTTGTGCGGTTGGTGCTGCGATTGCTGGGACTGCTAAGGATTCTGATTGCCAGGCTTGCTTTGGAGCTTCCAGATAGCGCAGCACTTCGACTACGTGATTTAGAAGTGCTGTGAGAAGTTCGTTGAGCGGGGCCTGGTGGCAATGGTTTATTTCGATGTTTATTTGGTTGCGTTCGATTTCAATGGGGGCGTCAGCGGCGATCAAAATTGGGCGATGGATGGTTTCATATAGTGTCCGACTCTTGTTGATTTCGCGGACGCGCACGGGGACTCCGCGACGGATGCGTGTAAGGGCGGCTTTACGTTTTTCGGAAATGAATGGGCTTGCATCGAAGGCGAGGACGCTACCTATCCTTCGCAGTTGAGGCATTTTGAAGAGAGTTTATCCTGTGTTTTCAACAAAGGCAAAGCAAAGGTCTCCACTACATTTTGAGTTTGGGAATA
>JAYTTF010000029.1:0-34149 GCA_043745195.1 Bryobacterales bacterium
AACCACACTGTACGGGGTTTGTATTAAGTCACTTGGCTGAACGGTGCGCCGCAGTTTGAAGTAGAAGAGCGTAGAAATTCAGCGTCCGACGCAGTTTTGGATACACATCTCCCAGGAGGTCAGAGGCGACCTCGAAGAATGTGGGTTGGTGTTTCAAAGAACTGCAGCATGAGCAGGGCCGAGTCGCGAAAAGTAAGGTACTCTTCTAAACGGAATCAACTAGCGGCAAGCCGCTGTCGTAAACCAATGTGTTGTGCACGGAACTCGGGGCCACGCTTTTGATTGGGCTCAATGGCACCACTGATAGGACGGCCTACTTCCGCTGCTCATTGCTTGTCTCAAGTATGCCACGCCGCTCCACGCTCAGTTCCTTCTCCGTGTTGGCCCTGGCCAAGCCAGGGTGCTCCGCTTTTGAGGATCATCTTGTATTGGACAATTCCAATGCACCTGGCACTACGGCGTTTTGCTATATTGAGGGTGTTATGGAATCCAGAGCGGCACGAACTTGTACAGTAGCGGCTTCGCAGCCGGTGATGCTGTACGTTTTGCGATCCAACCAGGTAGATTTGGGTGCATTAGACAGACTGGATCTACTGGCAAGACTGAGGCTTAAAACTTTTGGTTTCATGCAAGTAGTCAAACAACCCTGAGCGGGAGTAATTCAGTGGTAGAATGCCAGCTTCCCAAGCTGGACGTCGTGGGTTCGAATCCCATCTCCCGCTCCATAAAATCAATCACTTGGGAGACCTCAGCAACTTCTTCCACTCCATTACACTCCATTAAGCCGCGAAAACGCTGTTTTCCAGTTCTTCCGCTGCTTCGGCCCGCTTGCTAAGGGCGGTCTTGGTGTACACATCCAGCGCTACCCCGATCCCATGACCGCGCTGGTCGGCTGCTACTTTCGGATCAATACCGGCCTCGTGTCCGAGGCTTGCATGTGTCCGCCGTAGCACCTGAAAGTTCGCCCAATCCAAACCAAGCGGCTTGAGCTTGGGTTTCATGCCCCGGTACCAGATGTTGTCGCGCCACATCGGCTTTGCGGCATTCTCCGAAGAGAACACCCAGGCTTCAGTTCCTTGCGCAACCAAGCCCATCCATTCCTGCATCCGGGATGCAGTCTTTGTGGGAATGGCAACAGTTCGCTTGGACGATCTGGTTTTCGGTGTGTCGATGTCACCTCGATAGAGCCGCTGGGCAACTGTCACCGCCCGGCAGTCCTCGCTTACATGCTGGCGCTGGAGTCCAAGAATCTCTCCGGGCCGCATGCCTGCGAAGATCGCGAGATGCGCGATGACGCTCTCACGCAATTCGAGGGCACCGATGTACTGCTCAACCTCCTTTGCTGTCATTACGCGGGTTGGTTCCGTCTCGGCTTCTCTTGGGGTAAAGAGAGCGCCGGTCGGGTCGCGCTGAGTGTAGCCTTCTGCCAATGCCAGTTTGAACACAGACCGCAGATCCCAGCGAAGATGCGCCACCATGCTGCGCGACAATTCTGCTGCCTTGCGGCCAAGGAAGGCTTGGAGGGCCTTCAGCGTAATTGCCGTGAGCCGGGTTTCGCCAAACTCCGCCAGATGGTGGGTGATGCGATTCTCGCTGGTTAACGCAGTAGAGCGCTTCCACTTCTTTCGCATGAAGGGGAGCGCCACGTTGCGTAGGTAATTGCCAAACGTGATTGCGGGGTCGGGAGTCGTCGCCTCTTTCGCATTGATCTCTCCCATGAACTCGGCCTGCTTCTGCTGCGCCTCGCTCTTGCTCATCTTTGAGTGCAGGCCAAGGGTATAGTATTTCCTTGCGCCGCCCTCCCAGTAAAGCACCGCCCAATTTTTCCGCTTGCCGTGTGATCTGATTTGCAAACTTCCTTCTTGATAACGCTTTCTTCGCACAATGCTCCTTGTGCGTCCAAGCGATGAACTCAGGTCTGAAGTCATTATCGCACTCCGGCGGTTTTGTTCTCTACAACACGCATCCATTCCACGAGGGATTCGTAACGAATCAGGACTCGCCTGCCGATCCGCACGACTGGGAGCGGAGGCAGGTGGGGAACCTTGCGATTGATGATGTGGGACACGTGCGCCTTCGAGCAACGTAACTCGTTGGCTACTTCGGCGAGAGTGAGTATCGGAGGCATCATGTGACTCTTAAGGTGAAAAAAAGGGCAGGAGCGCGAACTTCTGCCCGAAGGTTTAGGACGTTGTGTCGAGGTCATTAACTACGTCGAGAACGATTGCGCCGACTTCTCCGAGCACCGGTCCGATGATGGTATACAGGGCTAGGCGTATCAGGCATCGACCGATGAAACGGGAAGTTTTATCGTTCGAGTTGTTGTCGTTGTTGTTGTTTTCCATTGGATTCTCCTTTCTGCGAGCTTGCTTCGGCTATTCATCGTTGCGACCTGCCAGGGTGGCCATCGATTCTTCAAGCGGACCCCGCTTGTCCTTGCGCCGACTCACAAGGATTACTAGCCTTCTACGGGCGAGAGCAGTTTTTGCATTTCCGGCGTGAGGCCTGCAAGGCCGCTGGCGATTACAGCCTGGGTCTTAGCGCTGGTACCAACCGGAATGCTTGATAGGGTGAATCGGCCGATGGTCGTGGGCGCGGGCTTGCCCGCCGAGATTGCCTGGATGATCGGGATACGGCCCTGCTGGTCGAGCATGTCCCGAAGATAGGTCCATGCCTCGTACCAGGTAATGATGTTCTTCAAGCAAAGAGCTGCCGCACTTGCGACGACGCAAAGCGTAAGGATCAGGTTAAAGACTCCAATGAGCTTGAAGAGGATAGCCGCAATGAGAATGGCAAGCGGCTCATAGACAATGCGCTGGATTGCCCATGAGTCCGACAATTTCAGGATGGGCTCGCCCTCTCGTTCGCTGTCCTTCTCCTGCTCTGGATGGAGCATCAGCTTCCAGATGCGAAAGCCGTTATACACACAGCCCGACCAGATGGCGATCACGAGAATAAGGGAACCATAGGCCTTGCCTCCGAAGATGCCGGAAGCGAAACAGATCGCCTGCCAGCATGGCAGGGAGAGGCACATGAGAATTATGTGAAAGTAGCGCGAGCCGAATTGGGGACGTAGTAGCATCTCGAAGGGGAACGTCAGCAGGCTGCAAACATTCTTTGCGAGCATTGCAAGCCCCTTCATCATCTGGTTAGGTGAGGCCAGGGCAGTCATAATTGCTCCGGGCATTTGGTCGGTTGCGAGTGGTGTGCTTGTCATGGTGTATCTATCCTTTAGGTTGTGGTTACCGGCTGAAGCCGGTTCGTAAAAAGCTCTGCCCTTGTGGGCATTCGTCGGTCCGTGTAATCTCGAATGCCTTCCCTCCGGCGTAAACAATCGCCTCTGCGACGGGCGTTCTTGGGCCGGGTTTTAGAAGGCGCGTAAACTCGTCGGGCTCGACCTTATGCAGCAGGTGCTGATTGCGACTCATGCTGACTTCACGGCCCACTGAACTGCCACTTAGGTCGCGATACTCTTTTCCAATCAGGTCGGCGGCGTAAGAATTCGTAGCGGTATCGTTGTTCTGATGAAAGACCTTGAGCATCAAGTTGCCGAGGAACGACTTGCTCTTAGAGCCTGGATTTTGTTCGTCGAGGGCCTCTGAAATATTGGAGAGGCTCTGCGTGATGCATACATTGGCTATGCGAGCGCTCCGGCAAGTTTGTTGGAACGCGTTGTCCTTCCCTCGCGGTAGGAGGAAGTATTGGAACTCGTCCTGCCAGAGGAAGGCGCATGCAGGGTCTTTCGTCACGTCCCGACGCAGCCATGCCCGTTGGAAGACATACTTGAGGAGGCAATTGATTAGCTTGCCCGTTTCCCCGAACTGGAGGTAGCTAAAGTCGCAAACCACGATCTTTCCTTGGAGCGTTGTTTGCTCGGGAAGGAACGTACATTTACCAGAGCACAGTAAGCGTTTGTAGGGCTGAAAAACGAACCGGTTTGACATTCCGGTGAAGGTCATCTGGATGCTGCTGCGGGGACGCTCGTCCATCTGGGGCCAGGTCTCAAGGGCAAAGCGGCTTGCGATGTCGAGATCGGACCATTGCTCAGGAGTCAGAGTGTCAAACCGTTCCGTGATGGCGCGTATCCACGCCGCGCACTTGGATGTTCTTTGCCAAGATTCGGTATCGGATTCGCCAGGGCGGGTTGGCAGGGACTCGATCAGGTCGGTGAGGCTAGCGATTGAAAGTGGCACTCTGGCCTGGGCCAGTAGCACGATGGCGACTCGCATTAGATATTCGGCGGCGAGTTCAAAATAACGTTCCGCACTCATGCCGACTGGGGCCTTGCCAATAGCAAGCAAGGTTGAAAAAAGCTCGACGATATTTTCGATGTCGGCGGCTCCGGGACCCTCCCTGTTCCACTCGTAAAAAATTGGGTCGAAGGTGTGCCCGGACGCGGCATTGAAGATAATCAGGTCTTGCTCCCTGCCGGTCTCGCGGGCGTAACTTTTCCAAGTCTGGGTTTCGTCTGGTTTAGCACAGAGGACCAACCCACCCCAACCGCTCGTCAGGAAGGAATGTGCGATCTGTTTGGACGTAGTGGTCGTCTTGCCGCTGCCAGGTGCCCCGAAAATTACCGTCCCCTCGCAGGCATCCAAGGCCGTCCAGTCATCTAGGGAAGAAAAGTTTAGGAGTGGCTTGAGAAGGTCGGTTGCGGCTGCGTTTGTCATGCAGCAACTATGCATGAACAGGCATCGAACCCAGGGGCGTTAATGGGTTAATCTTGGAAGTATTAACGTGACGACGCCGACTTCACCGACCCGAGAGGAAGTTCTGAACCAGCTTAAGAAGCTCTGTGTTTGGCCGGTCTTAGAGAGGAAAAAGACACGCACGAAGCTGCTGAGGCACCTCGTCGTGAAGGCGCTTAATGGTGAGGCCACAGACCTCAAGGAACAACTGCTCGGTATTGACGTCTGGCGGAAGTTCGCCGATTGGGACAGTGACGTGGACGCAACGGTTCGAGTAGCGATGAGCCAACTGCGAAACGCCGTCAACGCTTATTACAACAGCGATGGCAAGGACGACATGGTTCTTATAATTCTGGAACCTGGAATCTACGCTCCAGAGTTTGCGTACCGGAAAAACAAGGTCATGCCGACCCCGATTGCTAAGAAAGTCGCAAGGCCAACGCTGGTCTCCGAGAAAATTGATTTTCCAGCGGAGGCCTTCCGTGCTCTTCAGCAAAAACTTGCAGATCATCCCGAACTTTTTAGACCTGTATCTGACCAATTCTACGCTGACCAACCCTACAATCAGCCTATCCAGACGATAGTGGTTTCTCCAGCAGACTGGCCCAAGCAGCTTTCAGATAAGGGAATCACCCGTCAATTCCAAACCATAGGAGGTAGAACAGTCCTCTTCTCTACCATGCTCAAACCGAAGAATTAACCCTTTAACGCCCATGGTATCCCTTCCTGCTCCTGCATGATTAGGCATGGAAGCAATCAAGAATCTCCCTCCCGATGTCCGCTCTCAGATCGATGCGGTAGCCGCCCGGCTACAACGAGCCACCCAGCACATCCAGTCAGGTCCGGCGCAAGGGGTTAACAACTCTGCCCCAAGTGACGCCCCTGCCAAAGGCATCACGCCCCTGAATACCCCCAATTTGCCGTCTCGGCCCAGAGGGCTTTCACGGTGACGACTGGGATTTGCGCCGCGTGCGGAAAGTAGCTGATTTTCAGTTGGCGGCCCGGCGCGCGCGCGAGATGCAAAGCCGGGTCGCCCTGCGTCTATAAGGAGCATCATGGCTATTCTCGATATCATCAAGAACCGTCAGCAACAGGCAGCCCCTAAGCCTGCCCAAAGCCCCGCCATAGAGTCCGTCAAACCGGCACCTGCACAGCCGGACGTTTCCAAGGTGGTTCCGGCATCGGAACTCGCCAAGGCAAGGGAGGTTGGCGAGAGGCTAAAGAAGGCCAGTATGCATGTCGGTACCGGAGCATCGGCAGGTCAAGGTGATAGCAATGCTGCGCTGCTTCAAAAGCAGAACAACCAGGATAAGACGCAGGCGGCCATGAGCCCGACGGATCGCTTCAGCGGCCAGACGGCGCTACAAAAACAGTCGCGTGGGATGGAGCGGTAGATGCAACGAACCGACCCGCCAATACAGGACGCAGCCGCAGTGGCGAACCGCGTCACTTACGCTGGCCGCGAGCACCGTCACAAAAGCGTAACGCGTTGTTTGACAGGGCGGAAGCGCGAGCCAAGGACATCTCTTGCCGGTGGGTGGCAGGGTCTTACGAAGACCCTGAAAGCCCCGAAAACCGGCCCTTAGCACCGCTAAGGAGAGATGTCTAGACGTTAAGATTTTTGGATACAAGTTTAGGGATTCTTATCGGTTCCTTAACCATTGCGTGTATATGCTTTATTTAACGATTTCGTTAATTAAAGCTTTTTAGGCGAGTACAACGATGTTATTCATCAACCACCAGTCGAATAGCCAGGCTGCAAAGGAGTACTTCAGTAAGGAGCTCGCACAGGCGGACTACTACATGAAAGACGGCCAGCAGACCAAGGGCCAATGGCATGGCCTGGGAGCAAAGCTACTGGGCCTGGAGGGGCCGATTGACAGGGATGCCTTTCATGCGCTCTGTGACAACAAAGACCCGGTGACGGGCCATCAGTTGACGCAGCGTATGCGGGCGAATCGCCGGGTGGCTTACGATTTTACTTTTGACGCGCCGAAGTCAGTAACGCTGGCGTACGAACTCGGCGGACATGAGGAAGTGCGGATGGCATTTCAGGAAGCCGTACGCGAGACGATGGCGGAGGTTGAGCGGGCGATGGCAGTGCGTGTCAGAAAGAGCGGCTCGTTTCATGACCGCCAGACTGGCAACATGGTCTGGGCTGAATTCTTGCACCGCACAACGCGGCCACTAGCAGACGGGGTACCAGACCCACAAATGCACGTTCATGCCGTGGCGATGAACCTGAGTTATGACTCCGTCGAGGACTGTTGGAAGGCGGGCGAGTTCAGCGCGATCAAGCGGGACGCCACCTACTATCAGGCGGCGTTCCATGCGAGGCTCGCGGGCAAGCTGAAGGACATGGGGTATGGCATCGAGCGCGATGGAAAGAGCTTTAGGTTGGCTGGAATAGATGATGCGCTTGCGGAAAAGTTTTCCCGCCGGGCGCAACAGATCGAAGCGGAGGCGGCCAAGCGCGGTATCAAGGATGCCAAGCGCAAGGCGCAGCTAGGCCGGATCACCCGTAATGCCAAGAATGCTGACCTCACGATTGGAGAGCTTAGGGCGGAGTGGAACAAGCGTCTCACTGACGCCGACAGCGAGGCACTGCGGAATGCGCTGGGGCGTGGGGACGACAAGGCCATTACGCCCGAGCAGGCGCTGGCGCATGCAACCGAACATTGCTTTGAGCGGGCCTCGGTCGTCCGCGAAAAGCAACTCCTCGCCGAAGCCCTGATGCACGGCGTCGGCTCCGTATCGGTGGCTGGCGTTAAGGCCGAATCAGTGAAAGGCGATGTGATCCTAAAAGACGTCGGCGGCGTGCGCTACGCAACGACCAAGCAGGTGTACCGGGAAGAGATTGATATGGTCGCGTTTGCGCGTCAAGGCCGGGGCGCGCACAAGAAACTGTGCGGTCACGACGCCCCTGTGTTAGATGCTTCCCTCACGCCTGAGCAACGTGAGGCGGCGGAGAAGATCCTAGCTTCACGCGACCAGGTGATAGGGCTTCGCGGCGGTGCCGGTACCGGCAAGACGCGGATGATGGAGGCTACCGTTGCAGCCATCCGCCATGGCGGGCACGATGTGTTCACCTTCGCGCCTTCGGCGGAAGCCTCGCGCGGCGTCCTTCGGTCGGAAGGATTTGCCAATGCCGACACGGTCGAGCGGTTGCTTACGGATGAAAACATACGCAAGCAAGTGAGAGGTCAAGTCCTATGGATCGACGAGGCGGGGCTACTTTCGGTGAAGGATACGAACCGGCTCTTTGCCCTGGCTAAGGAGCAGAACTGCCGGGTCATACTCGCAGGCGACAAGAAGCAGCACAGCGCCGTCATCCGGGGCGATGCGCTTCGCATTATTGAGGAAGAAGCCGGGCTTGCCTTTGCCGAGCTTAAGGATGTGAAACGGCAGACGAACGCAAGCTACCGCATGGCGGTGCAAGCGATCAGTGAGGGCGATGCGCCGGGCAAGGATGGCACCAAGCTCGCAGAGGGTATTGAGATTCTTGACCGTATTGGCGCAATCGTCGAACTGGAAGGTGAAGAGCGTTACCGCCAGATGGCAAGCGACTACCTTAGCGCCATCTCTGAACGCAAATTCGACGGCACAGCAAAGACGGCGCTGGTGATCGCGCCTACCCACGCGGAAGGTGACCAGATCACAGCCTACATCCGAGACCGGATGAAGGCCGAAGGGCGGCTCGGCGAGGGCGAGCGGAAATTCACGACGCTAAAAATGGCCAACTGGACGACCGCCCAGCGAAAAGACGCAACGCTCTACAAGCCAGGGTTGTTTGTCCAGTTTCATCAGAACGTAAGGGGCTTCGTCCGTGGTGAGAAGGTCGAGGTGCTTGGACACGATGCTGCGGGCGTGACCGTGAAGCGCTCGGATGGAAAGAAAGCTGCGCTCCGCCTCGAAGACGCCGAGCGTTTCCAGGTGTACCGCCCTGGTGAACTCGCGCTTGCCGCCGGTGACGTGGTGCGGATAACGCAGAACGGTTATGGCACCGAAACCGACCGCACCGGCAAGGTAGACAAGCCGCGCCTGAACAACGGTGCGGTGTTCCAGGTCGAGGGCTTCACCCGTGAGGGTGACATTCGCCTCGCCAATGGCTTTGTGGTGCCAAAAAACTACGGCCACGTCTCCTACGGCTACGCAAGCACGAGCCATTCTGCACAAGGCAAGACGGTGGATAAGGTGTTCGTCGCCATGGGGCAGGATGCACTCATGGCTGCCAGCCGCGAGCAATTCTACGTGTCGGTGTCGCGGGGCCGCGAGTCGGTGAAACTCTACACCGACGACAAGCAAGCGATGCTCGACGCCGTTAAAACGAGCGGCCAGCGACTCTCGGCAACCGAGCTTCTGGGCGGGCAGTCGCCGCAAGCAAGACCAAAGCAAACCCCGAAATGGCGCGATGCAATCAAGCAGAACTATCAGGTCCTTCGCGAGAAGGGCCGCGATATGAACCTGTCGCGCCCAGGAAAGGACAATGACCATGGCAGAACCATTTGATCCGCCCAAACGAGCGGATTCGGTGTTGGAACGTCTGAGAAGAAGTTCAGGCCCGGCAAAAGCGGGTGAGGATGACATAGCCCGTGAGGCGTTTGGCGGCAACCGCAACCGCGAGGACGACCTCATGCTCGATGTCCGTCTCAAGGATGGCTCCCGCTGTGCGCTGGCCTACGGGACGCTTATGAAGGTGCTCTTTAACCCGGCAGACCAACTCAAGCTCGCCTTTGCATCAAGCACGGTAGTCATCGAGGGCCGACGGCTCCTTGTGCTTTACGATCTCCTTCGGCGGCACCGCGCCCGGTTTGTACAGGAAGGAACGGTGGCGGAGGAAGGACTCAAGCCCGAGGACTCCGCCCATATCGACAACATTCATTTTGAGAAACCCGAGGAGGACGAAGTATGACCCCTGACACACTGAATAAACTCACTGACCCGGAACTGGCGCAAGTGATCGCGGCGGCGCAAGGCTTGCTGCAAGGCCGGAGTGAAAAGCGCAAGAGCGACGCCATGGACCAGATCCGCCAGATCGCAGCGACGGCGCAAATCACCGTCTCGTTCGATGCCAGCCGCAAGCCGAAAGGCGGCAAGGCCGTCATGCGTGCTGGTGAGCGTTTCGTCAATCCAGCGGATGCAAACCAGTCCTACGTCGTGGGCAAAGGCAAACCGCCGCATTGGTTCGCGGCGCTACGCGACAAGAACAGGCTTCCTCCCCCGGTTGTTGCGGAAATCTCCAAGCCAATGGAGACCTGATATGGCGAAGCGTCCCAAAGAACCGTCAGGTTCGTGGCGTGACCACGTCCGCCCTGGCCGCAAGCACAGCCACGTCTTCTCTAGCACCCAGGTCACCGTGGGGGCGATTCACATGGCGGGGTTGATTGCAGGCATCCTGGCTACAGACAAGATGAAATCGCCCGGAGCTAGGTGGACAGCGATTGCGGCTTTCGGTGTAGCAACCGGTATCGGCGAAGCAATTTGGCGTGAGCGAATCGAGCGCGAACGGGGCAAGCCGGAACGCCTTGAGCCTGAGTAGTCGCTGCCGACTTGGCAGCGAAACGGGCTAGCGTTTGCTTTGTGACTTCATCAATTGGAACGACTGTTGAAGCAATTCGACCATGCTAATGCCGTGTTGCACTGCGTAGAGTTTGAATTCAAGGTGGAATTGCGGATGAACCTGAAAGTTCATCGAGGTTCGCGCGACGGGTTCATCAGGGTTAGCGAAGGTGAGAACGGATGGTTCTGAACTTGGCTTCAACGCTTTTCCTTTGGTGGGGGTTTTTGCCATCGACGACGCCTTTTCTTGCTGGGTTGATCCTGTCAGGATACCGGATTAACGAAAAAACGCAATGAAGAATGATGGTGCGACCTGTAGTAAAGGTGGTGCTCGCGGCCGGAATCGAACCGGCACGACCGGTGAAGGTCGACGGATTTTCATACCCACGACAACTTTCGTTGCCGCCGCGAAATGTGCGGCGTTTGGAGTCTGGACTATCCCTTCACCATAGCCATGTGGCCGCAGGTGCTACCCGTCTAGTCTCTACACCTTCCAGATATGCTCTGGCTTGGCTCGGGATTGGCATCAGCCTAGGCTGGAAGCGTTCCCCGAATTTGGGCAGTTCTACTCCTGGCGTTTCCACCAGGGCACTCAAATCCCTTAAGTCCGTTGCGTCTACCAATTCCGCCACGCGAGCTTCGGGTGTGATGTTACCAGCCACCAATAGCGGACAACGACGACATCTCACGCCGGAGGTATAGCGGGAGTCTTGCGTTCCGCCAATGAAAATGTTGGGGCGTTTGAACAGCTATTTCTTCCGGGAGGTGCCCTTCCCGTTCTTGGGTATTCTCGGCTTTGCTCTTGATGCCTGTGTCTTGCGGATGTTGATAGCTGCGGCGTCGAGGGTCGTCTTGAGGTGGACCGCGTAATACTTCTCGATCATCTCTATGCTGGTTCGACAATTTTTAGCAATTTGGTACACGTCGGCACCCTCCATGAGGCGGAGGCAGATATAGGTATGGCGAAGACTGTAAGCGGTACGCCGGTTCCCGTCTCGGTCGAACTTGAGGTTCTCCTCTCCAAGGATGTTGTTCAGTAATACACGGTGTCCCTTCGGGAATATCTCGTCCGTTGGTTCTGAATCATTGCGCTCGCGTAGTCGCTCGAATGGACGCACAGCATTGGTTGTACTTTTGCAATAGCCCACCCCACGCTTGCCGCGCACTTCGATTTCGAGGATACGCTCTCCAGTGGCTTTGTCGCGCACAATCGTGACATCACGATATTGAAGCCGGTCTGCTTCGTCTGGACGCAATCCGGTGTTTGCCATAAAAAGAACGTAGTCGTGCAACTGCTCGCCCGACCACTTCCAACGCTTGGTGATGGGAGTGGATGCGCGGCGGCGCGTCGCCTCGTAAAGCTGCCTATACTCGTCTGGTGAAAACCAAGCGCGATGCCCGACCTTCCCCGACATCTTGTATGGGGGAGAGAGGTCCGGCACGTAGGACAACCAACCGTGGCGATTGGCCGTTTTCAGAACCATGCGCAGGGTGACGATTTCCTGGTGAATCGTACTCCGAGCCGGGGGCTTGACCGTCTCGGGGTCCTGGCCGGGACGAACGTAAGGATTCTCGGCTCGGTGTATGCGGTATTCCTGAACCTCTCCTGCTGTAATTTCGGACAGGAGCATGTCGCCGAAGTATGGCGAAAGATGGATACGAAGATTGTCACGCTGACGCTTCACATGTTTTGGGCTGCGTTGGCCGCCCGTGATGATCTCGTACTCGCGGAGGAACTGTTTAGCCGCTTCATCGAAGATTTTGCCGTCTTTCAAGATGCCTGCGCGGTACTTACCCCTAAGTTCCAGGTACCAGTCTTCTGCGATCTCTTTGGCGTGCGCTAGGCTGCCTTCCTTCGTGCTCTTCCTCCGGTTCTTTCCATCAATGAATGCCGAGCACTGCCAGTAGCGACCATTGTCACGTTTGTAGACATGAAGTCTTCCTCCCATCATCGTGTGATGCTCTGCCATCGCGGGCTTCTTTCTGTTGAATTGAACAGTGCGGAAAGGGTGTGAAAGTGTGTAACGTTTGTGTAAGCCTATGGGGAAGGGGTTGACCTGTCAACAGCTTTGACAAGCGATTGTTTTATCGCTATTTATTCTCCTCATTTAGCGTATAAGAATCGGCTTTTAAGTCCGATTGAGGTACTTGCAACGTTCTGTTGTTGCTCAATAAAACTAGCCTCAAATTCTGTATGTGTAAGATACTGTGTAGGAAACACCCATTTTCATTGCCTTGTGTTAGCACGGATCGTCCATAACTACAATCTTTGAGGATTTCGCCCTCGTGCTCACGACACTAGCCCTCGCGTGCCAAGGTCGTAAACGGTGAGTCTCGGCCCTCGCATGAAGGCGCGCAGCATGTCAAGGCAGCGCCGAGCGCGCTCCCGAAGGGCTTGGCCTTGACGGGCGAGCACCTTTCCCAAGCTAGATGACAAGGGGAGCAGGCGTTCAACAGCCATGCTCCCCTGCCCAGCGGCGAGCGCCAATCGGGCCTAGGAGGTTATGCCTTCAAGTCGCTTTGCTGCGATTGCGTGGTATGTCGGGTCGAGTTCGATGCCGACGTAATTGCGTCCCAACTTCTTGGCTGCAACCAGGCTCGAACCGGAGCCGCTGAAAGGGTCAAGCACTGTACTTCCTGACTCCGAGAAGGCTTCTACCAGCGGCTTCAGAATGGAAAGCGGCTTCTGGGTAGGGTGCAGCTTGTTGCCGGTATAGACCCAGGGAATGACATCGGCGATTGCATTGCTTGCTTCCTGGGGTCTGCCTTTGGCCAGCAGATGCGCGCACTCGTGCTGGTAGCGAACATAACGTGATGAAGAAGCATAGCGCTTCGGAAAGACAAAGTGCCCCACGATCCGAAACCCGGCTGCACGGTATGCAGCGACGAACTGGTCAACACGGGGCCATCCGTAGAAGCTGACACAAAAACTGTCCTGCTTCAAGACTCGGTACATTTCTGCAAAGGCGGGTTTGAGCCATGCGTCATTGTCATCGTTTGGCACAATGCGGCCATCGCGGGATTTATAGCGCGTAATGTATGGCGGGTCCGTAAGAACAAAGTCGATGCTTTTGTCAGCAAGGTTCGGCATGAACTGAATGCAATCGGCGTTAACGACGGTGTTGAGGAAAGTTCCCATTATTCGCCTCCCTTCGGGAAGAGATTGTCGGCGTGGTAACTAAGGACGTCCCAGTTTATGCCGATTTCGGCGTCATGCACGCGTTCGCAAAGTTTGAGCACCTTCATGCACTGCTCTGGCGTAAGGTCGGGGCGCACTTCGGCAACGTCCGTTACGTGCCAGAGGCTAGCGACGTAGCCTTGTTTTTCGAGCATAGCTTCGATGACTGAAATATCCATAAGAGTTCTCCTGGTCTGAGGTTGTGGGGCGGCGGCGAAGCCGCCCCATGGGTGGGTTACTCGTCGGTTGCACCGGCGCGAATTTTAGCAATCTCGGTGTGAGCCTGGTCAGCGAGTTTTGCTAAGACCAGCAAGTCGTCAGCGTTGTAGCTGTGGGTGGATTGCCAGTTGTCCTGAGCATCTTTGTAGCGACGCTCGAAGCTGACAGAGTAGAAGGTGTCGCTTTCGCTTGTCGTCCGCTGCCAGATGCTGGCGTTGATGAGCCCGAGGCGGAGCTTGGCGACCGGAGGCTTTCCTGCTTCATTAGACTTCGTCTGGGTGTTGGTAGACATAGTGTTTCTCCTTTTCGATTTGGAGGCCGCACCATGCAGCCTCTCTATGGCACCGTGTCCGCAGGCGGCAAAGGAGTGAGTCATAGGATTTTGCTTCGCGAGGAATGCCCCATCGCCTTTCTTGGGGCAGGGGAAAATCCGTCATTGACCCTAGCGACTGACGACTGCAACGTGCCGGATAAAAGAGAGGCGCTTTGGTGCCCGGCTTGCGTGCAAAGGAGACTGCGGCTGCTTCATTCCCGAAAGAAGGCCTGGGAGGATCGCCGGTTGACCTCAAAACTAAAGACAAGGGTTGGCAGGACAGGCAGATAGGACCGGATCAGTAAGTTCAGCGTCCTTGTCCGTGCCTGATGTTTGAGCCAACGTGCAAAGCTATGTAGGGTGCCCATGCGCGAGATCTGCTTGCAAGTCGCACGGGACTGTGCCATTGGTATAGCGAAAGGGCTTGCGCAGAGTGAGCCATTGGAGTAGTATGAATCAGCAGCCTGTTGGCATTCTACGCCTCGCAATCTTTAGCAAACGCGCCAAGAAGCTTTTTACGGAGGCGGAGATCGAAGCGCTGGCGGCGTATCTTTCGCAGTTTCCTGAAAAGGGGGATGTCATCCCTGGCACAAAGGGATTGCGGAAATTGCGCTGGTCCGTGGGCAACCGAGGTAAACGGGGTGGCAGTCGGGTCATTTATTATTACCATGTCCCGGAAAACCTCATCTTGTTGTTATCGGCCTATGCCAAGAACCAGCAGGCGGATATGGATGCGGCGGAGAAAAAGATACTAAAGGCAGCGGTAGAACAGTTTTTTGAGGAGTAGAGCGATGGCAACTAAAGCACCGGCAAAGTCTAAGAAGCGCATGAGCGCGGTGGGGCGCGATATTCTGGCGGGTTTGAAGGAGTATTCGGCCTATAAGCGTGGCGAGAAAACGGGCATTAAACTATACACCTTCCCCACTATTCCCGAAGATGTAGACGTAAAGTCCATTCGCGGCAAACTTGGCATGACACAGGAACAGTTCACGAGTTTCGGCTTCTCATTGAGTGCCATCCGTCACTGGGAAGCCCATCGACGTATGCCTCAGGGACCCGCGCGCGTGTTGCTCATGGTCATAGCCCGTAACCCTAGCGTCGTGCTCGAAACGCTCCACCGGTAAGTCGAAGCCCGTATTGATAGCGGTGGGTGCGGGTCGTCATGGTACCTTGGGCACTGCAACAGTCTGAGTGACCGTCCAGTTCACAACAATGCCTTGTATGCTTAGCCAGACTTAGTAAAAACGCTATTTCTTAAACTAAAATCACTCTAACCGAGGCCAGAGACTGCTGGGCAAGAGAGGCCGCTTACGCGGCGGCCTCGGCTCTGGGCTGCTGGAGCCCGTGCAGGAAATCTACGGCGCGCTGGGCGTGGGACGCTGCCTGGAAGATCGCGCGCTTGTCGTTCTTGAGCGCGGTGAGCCATGACCCGATATAGGCCGCGTGGTCTTCCCGGACTTCCGGTGTCAATTCGAGATCCGCGCAGAGGAATGCGGAACCCAGCTCAGCAACGAGTTCTTCGCGGGCGTAGCCTTCGTCGCCCCAGGTCTTGCGCCCGAACTCACGCTCCAACCGTGAAGCGTGGCGTGTCCAGTGCGTAGTCTCGTGTGCGAGCGTTGCGTAAAAGCTCTCGGCATCAATGAAGCTCTCGATGGGCGGCATCGCGATGTAGTTGGGCTCGATTGCGTAGTAGGCGCGAGTGCCGCGAAAGCGGATGTCAGCTCCAGTGTTCGCAAAGAATGCTTCGGCGTGGGCGATGCGCTCGGGTCCCGTCATTTTCGGTTCCGGCGTCGCGTAGTAGCGCTCGGGTAGGCCTTCAATCTGCTCGACGTTGAACACCGTATAGCCCCTCATGAAGGGGATCTCGCGCTCGACGTCAGTGCCTTTGCCGTCGTCCTCGGTCTTGGTGACCGTATTCGCGTACACCACAAGGGAGCCCTTCTCGCCCTTGCGCACGTTCGCGTTCAGTTCTAGGGCTTGCTTGAAGGTCATCCAGATCGGGGCGGCAAAGCCCTGTTCGACTGCCGATGCCCAGAGCATCAGAATGTTGATGCCGGAATAGCATTGACCGTTGTGACGCAGGGGCCGTGTGATCCTACCGGCGGCATGTTCTGCGTCCCATGGTTTGATCCAAGGGCGCACGCCCTGTTCGAGTGCGTTGATAATCTTGTCTGTGATGCGGGTGTAAACGTCCTGCCGTTCGCTGTTCTGCATAGTCTGTTTCTCCTTTTTCTGCGCCGCGCTTTCTCGTGACGCGAACATGGAGAGGCCGCACCAGGAGCGGGGACCGTCACCGGAGGGAAACGCCCAACACGGGAGCGAAGCGAATGGAGCGGGCAGCGGCGTTGACGGGACTCGCGGTGCGGCCAATGATCGCGGCAGGTTACGAGAAGGACGGGCGCTGATGGGGAATCAGACTGGCAACTGAAACGGCAGGATTACGACATTGCTGAACACAACTACTTAGCGAGCCGAAAAGAAGTGCGGACTGCTTCGTCCATGGGACATTCACCTTAAGCGGTTGGTCGGGCTGCTGCGTCGGTGGCATTGCTTTCAGGCGGAAAGATGCTTATGTGTTCGGCTGGCTTTGGGGCGCCCATCGTGAATACCGAAACCGAGTGAATTGCGGACGCTGGTCGATGGGGATCGCGGTGTACGGGAATGTGAAGACCACCGACGGCTTCGCTTGTGAGCGCTTTAGAACCGTTTCATGAGTCGAGGCCCAACCTCGGGCAGGAGAGACTTCTTCCGTCGATTCGGAGTCGAAGCGTCACGGATGATGGGCCATGCCACACCAATTTCGCTTGTGATTCCAAAAACGGTCGCGGCGCGTCACCCCGCTCCGGCTGTCGCACCGGACCAGCGAACCGGCTGACCGGCGTCCTCGTTCCAGACGGTGCCGCCGTCCCAGAACGCATACGGCTCAAGACTTACGGCATTCAACGAAGCTAATTTACGGGGCGCTGCTGCGCAATCCGAGTGACGCTTTGAATCCCACGTCGCCGTGATTGGGGCATAGGTGAGATTGGTCCTGCTCCGTCAACGACGCTTGACAGACTGCTCCTGATGGAGTGATACATAATAGTGCTAATTACCTGAATGCCGCGTCCATGGAGTACAGGGCCAGACGTTACCATTAGAAAGGTCGTGAATCTGTGCAGACTAGTCCGCTTGAACAGCCGGAGAACTTTATCAACGTGGAAACGGTCGATCTAGGGACGCGTGGCGTCACGTTTCCAGGCGACCGTGTTGGCATGGTGATTGCGCAGCCTTACATTTCTCTTACAGATATCGAGCCCTTCCAAGCCACTTCTGACAGTAAAATCAGGCAGCTCCAAATGATCACGCGAACGCTGGAAGCAGCGATAGCGAGTGGTCATGGAGCCCCGAAGACTCACTTCACACTCTTCCCCGAGTACAGTATTCCTGGCATGGATGGGATCGGCCTGTTAGAGACGGTTTTACGCTCGGAACGTTGGCCCGTTGGCACAGTCGTCATCGGTGGGACAGACGCACTTACCAAGGATGAGTTTGGACAACTTGCAAACGAGGTGGGTACTTTCGTCGATACCGTTCACAACGGGAAAGATCGAATTAAGGATGCTGACTGGATCAATTGCGGAATAACGTGGATTAAAGCAGCGAATGGCAACTTGGAGCGATGGTTACAACCAAAGTTGCATCCGGCATGGCCTGAGATGAATATCTCTTACCAATCGATGTTTCGAGGCCATTCAATCTACGTCTTCAAGGGATTTTTGACCACGAACGTCCCCTTCCGTTTTGCAACTTTGGTTTGCTTTGATTGGATTGCGACACTTGATGCTCAGAAGAGCTACAAGTGGATTCTCGATCACATGCAACAGCAGGCCGCAGGCCTCCAAGTTCCGCTTTCTTGGTTGTTCATCATTCAGCACAACCAAAGACCTTCCCACAACACGTTTCTACGAGAGGTAGAGGCCTTTTTCGATCAAACCCAATTTCCTAACGCTCTTCGGGATCGAGCCTGTCTTGTCTTCGCCAATAACGCGGGGATAATTAAGCCGGGGCGGACTCAGCAGTTTGGCGGATGCAGTCTCGTCTTGTCACAGCAGTCGGGATTTACGAAGCCCAAATGTGCTCTCACTGTTTCCAATGGAGGCCCTCGATTTCGAGACGGCAGCGACTTGCTGCTCTCCTACAAGGACGTCTTTTTCCGGGAGCGCGGCGCATGCATACATTCGTTCGCTCAAATTAATCCAGGTTCCATCACCGCCGGAGCGGCCGGGCGAGTTCTTGCTGTAGAAAACGCTTGTGTTTATCCTTTCGACGGAGTCTCCGATCCGCGCGCACCATCCGCTGGCGTGGCGGCGGGCGTAAAATGGCTGAATGATGAACTCGACGAACTTCCTAGCCTGACCGCAAACTACGCAACCGTCCCATTTGCCGCTTTGGTGGATTCAACCCACGCACAAAATGTAGCCGCGCTTAGGGCCATTCCGGCCCAAATAATCTCTCATACGGTGAAGTTAGCAGCTCAAGAATCCAATGCAGAGAACGAAGACGAATGGGATCAGACGGAGCGCAAAGCCGTAGAGCACCTCGTCAATACACTCAACATCGTAACTTTGGGGCTTCCGGTTCCCACACTTGGCGTTCACAATGCCCATGCAACATTGACAATTGGAAACAACACATTCGATGTTGTGGCGATTCGTGGTAAATCACACGAGGCCTGCATCGATCACTCTAGACGATTTACACATCCGCCCAGACGGCGATCCCTCTTGGTCTCACGCGATCCCGACAACAATAAATGGTTGCCGAAGTTTGGAAACTTTCTTGATGCTGGTGGTCAAGCGCCTGGTACGGAGACGCAGTTCACCGACCCGAACGGCGGGTCCTTACACCTCGGCTACCGACAGCTGCTGGACATCTTTCAGGTGGCAACAACGGCAGTGGCTGTACAGGAGGCAATTAATGCCGAACTCGCAGCCTAGTTCTCATCAGATAGCAAAATCGCTGCGTTCATATCTCGAAACAAAGTTTCCTGAGTCTGACCTGAATGACGCAGTCGTAATACCGCCCTATGAGCCGCTCCTGCTGCTCCGGACCGGGCACGTCTTGGCGGCATTCGCCTTCTCGAATGGCGACATGGCCAAGAGTTACGAAGCTATTTATCAAGGATTCAAAACGTACTTTGCAGAGCAGAAAGGCTTATGGGACAGTCTCGATGTGGCATTTGTATTCTGCGTCCCCCCGGGGCTTTCCCAAATAGATCGATTCTGTTCAAGAGTCGAAACTGACGTATACTTCTGCCGCAAATTCGTTGTTCCACTTGAGGTCCCTGTAGGTACCTCACTTGCGCGACTACCATTTTTTCCCCTTACGCCGTTAAGTGGTCACTCGCTTAGGCCTCCCTCCGCTCAGACGTTTTTGAACCAGTGCGGTGTACCTGCAACGCTTTCAAGGTTTCTCGTCGTGCAACACCAGCGTGGTCCTGACAACATCCTGGAAGATTGCATAAATGGAGTTTTCGGCGAACCGTCAGCGTTATCTCCGACTAGGAGCACCCCTGTTACGCAAACAGAACAAAGAGCCGCGCCTATCAACCTTGAATCAATAACCATCAAGAACTTTCGTGCGTATCGGGAGCCACAAAAGTTCGACCTTGGCGCGGACGTAACGGTTCTCTACGGTGCAAATGGATTTGGGAAAACGTCGCTATTTGACGCTTTTGATTTCGCGGCGACGGGTGAAATTGGCAGAATACGATCTCTCGGAGATGAACACTTTAAAAAGACAGCGCCTCATCTAGATAGCAAGCCGGAGGACAGTACTGTTTCCCTCTCGTTTTGGGAGGACGGCGCGTTACGAAAACTAACGAGATCCGTCGCTGACCGAAAATTTGCGCAACTTGATGGAGTCCGCACGGATAGAAAGAAGATTCTTAGCGCGCTTACGACCGGCGAATTCCCAGGAACAGATCGCATTGAGAATTTTGTAAGTCTCTTCCGTGCTACGCACTTGTTCAACCAAGAGCGGCCTGAATTGACGAAAGATTTCCATGAGCACTGCCGCCTACCGTCAGAGATAGTTGCTCGGATGCTTGCGTTTGAGGACTATGCAAGCGCTGTAACCAAAGCGTCGAAAGTCAAGGAAGCGGTGGGTAAAGTTATTGCTTCTGCCGACATTCAGATCAAGGAATTGTCGGAACAGATTGCCGAGGAGACGGCAGAGTTAGAACGTCTAGGGAAGACCGCAAACACGACCGCTGACGCCGATACCCTAGCCCTGGAACTGAAGGACCTGAGTGCCGGAGTTGCCAAGTTGGGAATCGCTATTGGAGAAGATAAGCCTAATGCTGCTGCACTTCGAAGCTGGAGGGCGTCGCTCGAAGCGCGGAACGCGACGAGCCAAGGACGCATCGAAAAGCTATCCAAACTAGCCAAGGAAGTCGCTGACTTGGCTCAATCACGCATCACGGCAATAAAGCTACAAGAACAATTGTCCGCTGGCGAAAGACTGCTCTCCGCATCCGATGAGAAAAACAAAGCCGTCGAAGCAGCGATTCGTTTTGGGGAAGCACAGCTCACAGAATTGCGGAAGGTAATCACCAGCGCTCAAAACGAATCTGATATCGCTGCGTGGATCGCTACCACCAAGCCGGTATACACGGCTTTAGCAAGAGAACAAGTAACAGCTAAGGGTGCCGTTGCGCGGCTCACCGAGGCATTGAATCACACGCGTGTCAAGCACAGCGCTGCATCAAAAGACGTTCAGCAATGTGACGCGCATGCCATCCAACGTGAAGCGCAGGTGACTTCAAAAAGAGCAGAGCTCTCGATCACTGAAAAGTTACTCAACGACGCGGCCGGATGGCTAGCGGGTGGCAACCGTTTGGTTGAAATCACTCAGGCCGAGAACTCGGCGACTAAGACCCTCGATGAACTCCGAGCTGAGTCACAGGAACTGGAGTCCTCTGGCCTGCAACTCGCCGGTCAGGAGCGGATGCTATCCCGTGCCGTTGACGAGGCCGAGAAGGACCAATCGAAGCTCCAGAAACTAGTTTCGGAGCTTTCGGGCCTTGTTCGAACAGGAACATGCCCCGTGTGCGGCGAAGATCATGGTTCAAAAGACGAGCTTGTTGAACGAATTCAAGCGCACCTCTCCCGTGAAAAAGGACAAGAGTCTCGCGCTGAGCTATCTTCGTTAAGGAATCAAATCGCTACCCTGACGGAGCGGAAACTTCAAAATGGTGAGAAGCAGCAGGCTATCGAGATCGACCTCAAGAACTACCGCGAGCAACGTAGCCAGATTGAACTCCAGGCAGCACAATTTGCTGACGCGCTTCAGAGTCTAGGAATAACACTCGGTTCATCGGAAGGCGCTATCGCCCGTCAGTTGGATACACGCCGCAAGGTGATCGCGCAGGAACTCCAACGCAGCATCGACGAGGCTAATGCCGCTAAACTTGCAGCGGCGGCTTCACGATTATCAGTCAATGAGTTATCCGCTACTGTTGACGCAACTGTGATCGAATTGGAGACCCATAGGTCGACACAGCAGCGCCTTCAATCTGAGATAGCGAGTCTGCGAGAGGACCCGAGGTTAGCAGGCCTTTCCCTGGACAGCGAGACTGACGAACTGGCCGCAATCGGGGAACAAACCCGCGAAAAACTCGCAGAAGCTCGATCTAAGTTTCAGCAAGTGCAAGATGAGAATACTAATCGCAAGAAAGAAGAGGGCATCATCAAGATGGAGATGGCATCGAGTCAAGGGTCGGTGTCGGCATTGCGTTCACAACTCAGCGCTCTTCAAAAAACTTCATCGCAAACCAGCGCTCGACTCCACGAGTTGGGTTTGCCGCCTGACGTTAATGAAAACGGCGTACTTGCCCGAATGTCGGACGAGTCCACTCTCCAAGAGCAGATACTATCGCTCCGGGACGCTGCATCGGTGCTTGAACTAGCGTTTGATACTGTAACGACCTCGGCGGCTTTGACTCAATTGCGCCACAACGTCCGCAACAAAGAGAAGGTCGTTGCTGATGCTATCAGGACCCGTGAACAACATCGACCCTGGGCTAAGTATTTCAACGAGGTTGCAAGTCTTGTAGCTTCTCAGCAAAGTGAAGCCATCACGAGCTTCACAAGAGAGTACGGACCTCGGACGTCAGTTATTCAGCGCCGACTACGTTCTGTCTATGGCTTCGATGACGTAGAGATTCAAAGCCGCGACTCTGAGATTAGCGTGAGAGTAAAGCGCGACGGTGAGGACTTGAGACCGACCGACTTCTTCAGCCAGTCGCAACAGCAAACCTTATTTCTAGGTCTATTCTTGACGGCGTGTATCTCGCAGACGTGGTCTGCCTTCTCGCCGATATTTCTAGATGATCCGGTCACGCATTTCGATGATCTGAATACTTATGCTTTTCTCGATCTCATTCTTGGTCTACTTGAACCTTTCCCTTCGAAGCGGCAGTTTGTAATTTCGACTTGCGATGAGAAGCTTCTTCAGCTAGCGCGTCATAAGTTCAGGCATCTGGGTGACGGGGCCAAGTTCTATCGATTCGACGCCATCGGCAAAGAGGGACCGAGCGTCGCGGAAGTACCGTCTCGGCAATAACTACGAGGAACGACGGGGTGGGTTGCGACTGCCAGTACCTGTGGAAAGCGTCGCTACCATCCACCTCGCTTGAGAAATCGAGATAATGAGCGGTGGACAACCCATGACTGACGGCACCCAGGATATCTCTCTAGCGATCATGAAATCGCGCTGTATCTATGAATTGGCTATCGCGCGGACCATAACGGATGCTGATTTGAATCACGTCATCAAGGGCGCGATGAAATTCCATAATGCGCCCCGCGTGGTGATTTCCCGGATTGAATGGTCAGTAGATGACGCCATCGAAGATTTGCCTGTCGGAAAGTATGGCTCGCGCGTCAGTGCAGATGTAGAGATGCTCTTGGTGGGCGGCATCAGCGAGGAAGGGCCGACGGTTGACGAGGTTCGCTAGTGTGCGTTGCTCTGAAATCCGCCAATTGAATTCAGAGTGCAAATGTGCGTGTTATTCGCAGAACAAAGAAATCATCCCTCGACTAGTCTACTCCCACGTAGACATTTTGAATCCCAGACTTTTTGAGTTCTCCGAAACCGCGCGCTTGATCTGGTCGGAAGCGCCGTTTGGAAAATCGGCAGTGATCTCAACCGTAATCTTAAGGGCGGCTTGAGGGTCGGACGCGAGACTGCTGATTATCTCCTCCGCCAATTGCACCAGTCTCATCTTTGCAGTGGTGGGATTTATTTCAACAGATCCATAGAACGATTTGGCTTTGCTTGCGGAATTCGTTGGAGCGCTCCCCGTGCCGATAACGGGGGGTTGCGATGGTGTGCTTGCGGGCTGTGCAGTTGATGCCGGAGTGGCTCCAGCGACAACACTCGGGATCGCCATCGCTGCGGAGAGCTTCGTTTCATATTGCTTTGCAGCTTCGGGTTCGATCAACTGCAATGTGTCGTCAACCTGAACGCTGGCATCACCAAACTTGAAACCCTCAAAGCCATCGGTGGTCTGAGCGTAAGCCGTCCCGAAGAAATCCTTACTTCCTGCGCCTTTGATGATTGCCGCTTCCAGCGTCCCGCGTCCGCGCAATCGTGGGAGGTAGAGGTAGCGCTGCATGTCCTCCCAAAGACTCAACGCCGCCACTGCATCCTTACCGTCCTTCCAGTAGAGCTTTTTCAGTGTGTCACGCAAATGGATGGGAGACCATACGCTGATAACGAGTTCGTTGTCATGGCAGACGCGTTCGATTTCGCTGCCGAAGGCCGACCCACTCGTGTTCATGGGAAACGCCTCAACCGTGGGCTGACGATCCGTCGGTGTAGCTTGCGCCGGACAGAGCAGCCACTTGTAGCACTCCCGCGCCACGCGCGGGAGCACATCCTCAGCCGACCGGAGCTCTTTCCTGGCCTGCTTCTCTTGGAGGCCATCAATATTCAAACGCCCGGCCTCAACATCTTCGACTATCGAGTTCCAAGCTAAGGCCGTACGAATGCAGTCCCGGACGCGTCCTAAGCTGGCATGATCTGGAGCCACGAAGATAAGCCGGTTCCCCCTGTAACGCGGTTTTGGTCCGTTGTTTCGTACAAATTCCAGAACCTCGTCGTAGGCAAATCGCGGCTCCTGCTTGCTGTAGAACTTCTCTGGCTGTAAGAAGACCAGACGCAATGCGCCGTCGTCCGGTATGTCGGCGTTCGGCGTGAAAACGTGGCTGCCATCAAAGAATGACGGCCCAGCCGTCAGCTTTTGCAGCACGTCCTTGAGTTTGGCTCGCACCTCATTTACGTCGCTAAACCTCCCCTTCCTATCTTCCATCTCTCTGCGGAGATTGGCGCGAGTGTCAAACCAAAAGCGAGTACCATCAAGCGCCTTGTCGCCGGACGAGTTCAAATAGTGCAGCCGGTCGGCCAGCCGATTTAGGGCATCGGAAAACGTTGAAGACGCTTGCCCAGGCTGGAGACAACCTAAAAGCACTCGCCCACGATCTATGCCACGAACACCCTTCTGTGTCCCGGCTGCCGATGGTGCGCTACCCAGAAACAGAGCGCGCGCCACGCGCCGCGCCGCGTTGATGGCACCGAATCGTGGCTCTTTCGTTTCGAGCTCGGTGGTCTCCGCGCGCTCGCCGTCTATGTCCTTTTCGAGTACCGCATCCCAACCCGGTGCGAGGTAGTAAGTCAACTCGTTGCGCGTGTTCCCGTCGTACAGCGGCAGGCTGCCCGGTAGAATCATCAAGTCCTGGTTCTGGTCCTTCCACAACCGGTAAATCACTTTGGCCATCAATTTCAACACGCCGCGCGTGCGCTGGAAGCTTTGGAGCGTAGTCCAGTCCTCGTAAAGGCGATCAAACACTTCCGGGTGAATCGGGTACGCCTGGACCAGACGATCGTAGTATCGGGCCTCGTGAGTCTCGGAAGGCAACTTGGAACCTTCGGTTATGTAAAAATCTGCAAATGCCCTGCACACGGTGTCACGGGCTTGGGCATCGCGCACGGGTTCAAAGAGGCGTCGCCGGACAATCTCAAAGGCCTCTTCAGTTGCTACTGGTTTCCACAGTGCCTGCAACCGACCAAAGGTCTTCTCCAGCGCTTGAAGCGCTGCCAAACCTCGATTGCTACCGGCTTCGACTTCAGACTCAGGCAAAGATGCCAGCATGATCGCATTTGGCACAAGCTTCATTGCTTCGGTCAAGGCTTGAACAAAAGACAAGTTGCTGTCGTAACTGCCACCACTCAGGACCTGACCGTTCGGAAACTGACGGATGTAGGCTACTAGTTCATCCACCAGCACCACGCACGGTGCATACGTTTCGAGCAGAGTTTTCAGCACATTCTTTCCTGGTGATGTGCCGGTTGTATCTGCTTCCTTCACGAGCGCATAGGCTTCATCGCTACCGAGTTGCCAAGCTAGTTCGCCCCACAACGTATTGATAACCTGCTTTCCGTGTTTCCAGGGTTGTCCAGGTGCGCGTGCGGTGCCGTCGAGTACGACGACACGTGCTTTGGGAATATCCATCATGCCTGCGCGATCAAGCAATCCAGGAACCCCGGACAAGTCATTGAGTGGGCACTGACGGGTGGCCAAGTGATAGACGGCCAGCATTGTATGCGTCTTGCCGCCACCGAAGGCTGTTTGAAGCTGGATCACTGGGTCGCCGCCCTGGCCGTTCAAGCGCCGCGCTACCGAGGTCAACAATAACCCCATACCCTCGGTTATAAATGTCCGCTGGAAGAAAGCTGCCGCATCCTGGTATTCGTGCGTTGCCTTGCCGCTATGAACGGCAGTAATGTCTGCGGCAAACTCAGATTGCAGAAACGTTCCGCCCAGCACATCGGGATGAGGAACGGCTATTTCACGCCATGGTTTCATATGTTGGTGCTCCGCTGTTATCGCGCGTCATTCAAAAAGACTGCCCTGTGTTGTATCGTTTGGTACTGCTCCGGCGGCGGTCTCGATGCCGGTCCAAGAGGTGATGAGCTCATTGTATGCGCGGGCGTCTTCGGCCCATCCCTGGCGTTCGCATAGCGTATAGAGGCGGTAGGCGAGTTGGCGGGCAGCCTCGGCCTTACCCTTGACGGCCCCCAATAGTTGACCTGCGCTGGTTTCACCTTCCTGCTTCAAGGCGCGAATGAGATGATGCAGGGTCTCCCAGACGGGGTTGCGAGTATCAGTGTTTGGGTCCCAGTCGCTTGGATATTCGGACCATTTGCGCAGGCGGACAATACCACCGTGTGATTCAACTACTCCCGCGTCGCGCACTCCATCTACACTTGTTCCCTTGGCGCGCGCGAGCGTATCAGCATCGCCGAAGCGGCTTTCTTTCCACCCGTTCTGCTCGAACCAGTGCAAGCAAAACTGCGTATCGGGATCGAAGTCATCTTCTGCAAGGAAGCGGTTGATGAGCTGAAGCGCCGTGAGTACCGTCATTGGCGTACCATCCGCCTCTAACACGGCAGCATACTTAGAAAACACCGCCATACCCGGTCCGATGATCGCTTGAGAAAGATCAACCGGCGCAACTGGCGAACGATCCTCGCCCGAGCCTTTTGTCATTTCATCAAGCGCTTCTGGCAACACGGCATTGAGTTCCCGGAGGAATTCCCGTCGAGAGATCATCTTGGCGTCTGAGGGGCGCTTATTGCAAACCAAAACTATGCATGAAGCGAGAGAATTTGTCCCTGTCTTGAGACCGAAATCTCGCTCTGACCGAATCGGCCACGTTCCCGTGATGCCAAAGCCTGCGCGGAGCACCGCCTCCAAGAAGGTTTCCCATCCCGAAGATGTGGTTCCCACACTCCCAGTCTCGGATTGCTTGAACGCGTAATAGATAGTTACAGGAAACGCGGGGTGCGATTGCTCGGAGATCCGATGCATGGCACCGGTCATTCCCTCCAGGAAGAAGTTTTCGGCGTTTGCCTTGCTGCCGTGGCGGTATGGCGTAGCAACAAGCTCTTCGGCCTTGGGCACTGCTATTGTCGCAAAAAGATCCGGAAAGATCTGTCGCATCGACCGTCGTAGCCAGACATAAAAGAAATCGGAAAGATCTGCATAGCCGATGTTGTCGTAGTAAGGAGGGTCCGTAGAGACAACCTTATTGATGCTGAGCGACTGTCGAGCTGCATCCGCCTGAGAGGCAAAAGCGGGTGCGCCGCCGGGAAGCCTTTCGATTGCTTTAGCGCAGTAAGCTAAGTTTCCGAGAAAGTTTCCACCGCTATCACTAAATACATTTATCTCGCCAAAGTCCCAAGTCATGGGGATAGCTTGGCGACCGAATGTATGCCCCACGATTTCATTCTTTGGCTGAGAACTCCACGTAGCGATAGAGCTCCAAAAGTCTGCCGAACGATCAACTGCAAATGCAAGATATACGCTAAGTGCCTCTGAGTACGCCTTTGCACCCGCTCCACCGTCGTCAAGCCCTCGGCTGTCGTCGGCTATCCCGGAGGCAAGGGCGTCCGAATAAACTTTTGAACGCGCTTCTGACACAAGGTCAGAAAATGTTGTCAACGCCACTAATTGGCGTGCGGTGAAGAGACTTCCGTACGTGCTTAGTCCATATAGAGGCGGGGAAAACCAGCGGGGGTTATCCGGCATAACCAGTTCTGGACTCCAACTGGGTTTCGCAGTCGCCGCAACGGCTTCCATCTCCGGTGTCGGGGACAGATAGATACGACTGTTAGTGCCTTCACAAACGACCGCCATCAAGCGCGAATCCATGCGACTAGCGAGCGCTTCGGCATAAATGTGCTTTGGATCTATCGCTGCCCCAGAGACCAGGCACGAAAAATTGGCCCCTCTCGAGAGCTTTGTTCCGTTCTTAGCACTGGGAGGCGGAACGCCAATCCGAACCGAGAAGTCGTATTGGTCATCCCGAATCACAGGCTGAACATAAGCCTCCTTACCTTCTTTGCTAGCAAGAACGAAAGTAGAGGCCAGAGGCACGTCAACATGCGAAAACGCAGGATTAGGACTCTTCACTGTGCGTGCCCAGAGCCATGCGATGACGGTTAGTTGTCGGCCCACAAGCGGCAACAGATCGGGCCTTTGGAGAGCCATCGCATCGGTTACTTCAATTTTCGGGTACAGGTATCCGATGCGGCTTTCAGCTTCTGCGCGCATCCAGGCACCGTAACGACGAAGATCCTCAGCTAAACCAGACGCCCCTGGCCAGTCTACCGGCAAATCGAACCTGTCTCCATGCTTGTCTGGGAGTTGTGGTCCGACCGGAGGACGGTCAGTGAACTTTGAGGGAATCTCGATCATCGCCTTGTTTATTAGTACTGCGACGGGATTGAGGTCAGAGGCACAAACTTCCAATCCGAGACGTTGAGCCTCAAGCGGTATCGCTCCGCCCCCGGCGAATGGATCGTGGAGTCCCGGAAGCTTAGCTGGATTGAATAACTCAACGGCTTGAGGGTGATCTCTATTCAACTCACAGACTTCGCGCCAGGAGCGCTTAATCTCGGCGCGGGCAGCATCAAGGACGACTTCATTGGTGGTGTTCTCCCAGAGAACAAGATCTTCGATGATCTTGAAGAGTCGCTTCCGCTCGATAGCCGCTTCCTTCTTGTTTTTTCCGTACCTGAATCCCCCACCTTGCTGATAACCGGGGTCGTTGACAAGCTGCGCAAAAATGACTGCGCGAGCCGCCGCAAGTGGTCGCCGTGCCCACCAAAGGTGGAGCGTAGATGGATGCCCGTGCCGGATGGACTTCTCTTTAGCTGCCGCAACATTAATAGCGTCCAAAGGAAGAGCGACTTCGATGAGCTTGCGAGGAGATCTAATCGGATACGTCATCAAGAGGGCGTTCCCTTTTTTATTAGAGCGCTGAGGTCATAGTTCACAGAGGAGACACCCCAGCTAGGCTCAGAATCGAATGGGTTGCGTAGGTAGTGCGGCCCGTCCACCGTATCATTTTCTCCTACAAGTACAATCGCGAGTAGAAATTTGTCGGCTTGGTTGAGCGCGTAGAGCATTTCGTTGCGGGTAATCGTGATCGTTCCGGCACCCTGGACGCGACCCTTGACCTCGATGTGGCGGGCATCGGGCTGTTTGCCATCTACGTCCGGCGGATAGGAGGTAATATCCCAGCCGCATTTCTGACGGGAGACATCCACTACGCGACAACCGTTGGCCTCCTCGATACGACGAACTGCATCCATGGCTACCTTTTCGATGCGGGCGCGAGCGACGGGATCGGTCGAGAAAGCTGAGCTGGCTTCCTCCTCGGGAGATTCTCCTTTTAGGCGACGAAGCAATCCAGCAGGGATGACCAGCGCGCCGCCCAGAGCCACGGGAGTTGCGGACGTGACGTGACGCATGGAAAGAAGTTCTTTTTTCCGGTTTTCGAGCCTGCCTTCAAGATCAGAAACGGTGCGGCGAGCTTTTTCCAAATTAAGTCGCACGTCCTTGCCTGCACTCGTGTCCTCTTTTAGCTTGAGCCAACGGTCTGACCAAAAACCGATTTCCTTCGTCAGACGCTCGTGAACGGCTGCAAGCGTCTTATCCACAAGCGCGATGCGGCGTTCGGCGACTTCCTTAAAATGCTCTGGCACGAGCGTGGTAGCCGCAAGTGCGAGAGCCCGCTGTTCCTGGTCGGTGCGAATCCACGGTGCAGCGAGCACGTCTTTGAGCAAGTTGCGGTCTTCGGGTGCGAGGGATTCAAGGTCGAGATGTGGTGCCCATCCGGCAAAAGTGACCGAACCATCAGGCGAAACACGGACGAACTGGAGACGTTTGGAGAGCACTTGGTCGTCCCCGGATTTAATCTCATGCGTAAGCAAGAAGAGTAAATGCGGATCATCACCATCGTCAGCCGGGTCTATGAGGATGGCTCCTTGCCGCAAAAGGTTGCCATGCTGTTCGAGGAGCATATCACTCACGGCGAGCATCAGCGGATGGCCGGGGTGAATCATGGCGGCAAAAGGAACACCTGGCTTATCGAGCGGTCGCACAGCTTCACGAGTGAAACAAACGCGCTCATATCGCTTAAGCACCGGACTCAGTTCTCGGCGGTTGCGGCCAGTGATAACTCTATCGCGCTCACGGATAGTGGTAGGAACGTGCGTGATTTCGTAGCGAGCGGCTTCTCGCGGATGGATGGAACCGCCCAATGCCTCGAAGGCCTTCATGAAGAAGGAACGAACGAAATAGGGCTGGAGACGGCGCGCCTCCGCTTTTTCCATCTCTTCTTTTACAGCGAACAGGCGGTCCGCACTCATGGTTTCTTGGGCAAGAGCGTTGCGTTCGAGGATGTCACGGAGTTTATCGTGATCGAAGGCATTCTCGACGCGCTGTCCAAGGCGGGCACGGACTTCCGGCTTGTCACCATAACGGATTGCTTGAATCAGCAGATCTTTGAGACTCATGCCGTCGAAGACTTCGCCTAAGATGTCAAAGACTCGACCACTAAGCGCCGCGCTCTCCACACTTAGTTTTTCAAGCAGGCGGAAATACACATCACCTTCACGGGTTTCGTTGGCCACGAGATTCCAGAGGTGACAGACTTCTTGCTGGCCAATACGGTGAATGCGTCCGAAGCGTTGTTCGAGCCGGTTAGGATTCCACGGCAAATCATAGTTCACCATCAGGTTGGCGTTTTGTAGGTTGACCCCTTCACCAGCCGCGTCGGTGGCGATTAGGACACGAACTTCGGGATCGGATCGAAAGATCGCTTGAATGCGACGGCGTTCATCGCGGTGTGTCCCTCCGTGAATAGTGACGATCGACTCGTGGTTGCCAAGGACGCCTTCAATTTTCTTGTGGAGGTAGTTCAGCGTGTCGCGGTGTTCAGAGAAGATGATGAGCTTGCGCTGGCGACCGCCTGCATCGCGCATAGATGGCTCATTTTGCAGAATGCCAGAAAGCTCATCCCACTTCCTATCCTGGCCAGAATCGGCAACCGCCTTCGCCTGAATCTCAAGCGCCTGGAGGATAGTCACTTCCTGCTCCAACTCCGAGATGCTGAGCGCAGCAGTTGCCTGGTCAAGCAACGTCTCTTCAAGGTTCTCTTGCTCCTCGGCGTTGAGATCGTCCTCGTCCTCCGGAACTTCAGCAAGTGTTTCGGCTAGGAAGTGCCCACGAATACCGAGCCTTTCCTCGCGGATACGACGCTCAAGTCTTTCCTTGCGTCGTTTGAGTGATTGAAAGATAGCTTCAGGACTCGATGCAAGGCGACGCTGGAGCGCGGCAAGCGCAAAGCCTACCGAGCCTCTGCGCGAGCCCTGAAGTTGATCGGCTTTGCCCATCTCCGTCTGCACATACTGGGTAACGGATTCGTAGAGAGCTGCTTCAATATTGGAGAGCTTGTAGTTGACGGTGTAGGCCTTGCGCTCAGGAAAGAGCTTCGTGCCATCGAACTTGACCATCTCCTCTTTGACCATGCGGCGCATCAAGTCGGAGCAATCAACTTTGTGAACGCCGTCGCGGAACTTTCCGTAGAAACGGTCTGAATCCAGAAGCGACAAGAAAAGCTGGAAGTCCTCCTCCTTGCCATTGTGCGGCGTGGCGGTCATGAGAAGGAGGTGCCGCGTGTGCTGGCCGATTTTTTCGGCGAAGTTGAACCGCTTGGTACGTTTCACTTCCTTGCCGTAGAAATGGGCCGTGAGCTTATGGGCTTCATCGAATACGACCAAGTCCCATGAAGCGAGGCACAACTTGTCCTGGGATTCTTCATTGCGCGACATCTGATCAAGTCGAACGATGAGATGGTCATGGTCCTCGAACGGGTTGCCACTGGGTGATGCCGCTTCCAGCTCCTTTGAATAGATGCGGAACTCCAAACCGAATTTCTCAAACAATTCATCACGCCACTGCTCGACAAGGCTTCCGGGAGCGACGATCAGTACACGGCGCGCATCTGCCCGCATGATGAGTTCGCGGATGTAAAGACCGGCCATGATGGTTTTGCCTGCGCCGGGGTCGTCCGCCAAAACGAACCGCAACGGCTGGCGCGGGAGCATCGACTCGTAGACGGCGGTGATCTGGTGCGGGAGTGGGTCCACGTTGGACGTATGGACGGCCATCATGGGGTCGAACAAGAAGGCGAGATCGATCCGCTTTGCCTCAATGGCAAGTTTGAAGTCCTCACCGTTACCGTCAAACGCCCATGGACGTTCCGCAGTCGCGATGCTGATACTCGACTCGTCCGCACGCCCCAGCAACCGATCTTTAATCGTCCCATTTGGAATCTTGTAGATGACTTGAACCGCTCCATCTCCGATGGTCACGACGGCTATCAAAGTCGCAACGAGGGTGGGCTCAATGCCAGCAAGGGAGATTCCGGCTTCTAGATCTTCTAATTTCATGGGTGAACGTTCTTCCAGCTTGGGCCGATCAGCACAGACATCTTGATTGGCATCGATCTTTGATTGTAATGTTTAAACGAGTCGTCGGGCTTCGAAGCGGAAGTCCTTGGAGGGAACCACCTCGGCAGCGCCTAGATTTCTAGCAGACGAGCCGACGGCTGTCAGCGTAAAAGTAGAGGAAGGGATTCGGCCCCAGACGGCTCGCATCGAGCTTGGAAATGGGCGGGCTCTAGCGCGCCCTTGGGCGGGTTTGCCGCTGGCGAAGCCCCTCGCGGCGGCCTGCCGCATAGGCTTCACTGGTGCCCTGCATGCCCAGCGCACAATCGAGCAGGTGGTGCGATCTCTCGTCCAGTGTTTGAATCCCGTTAGCCTGTGGATTGGCCTCCGCCACCTCTCCAAGTTGAAGGGCGTAGTCGATGACTTGTTGGATGTGAGCGACGGCTGCTTCGTCTGTTAGCGACGTTTTGCCATGAATCAGGTCCGTCAGCGTCAGCGACGCCTCTTTGCTCTTGCCTTGTAGTTCGAGCAGCGACGTGGAACCTGCGTACGAACGAATCTGCGCTTGCAGATTGACCCCATCTGATTCACAAACAGCCTGAAGGGATTCCCCGGCTCTGTCTAATGAATCGAGGAGGGCCTCGTAGAAGTCATGCCCAGTAGATGCGGCATGGTTACGCACGAAGCGTACGAATGAATCTTGGGCCAAGGGTTCCTCACAGCAGAGTTTTCATCCGCTGACTGTAGCCCGTGTACGATTAAGAAATCGTTAAAGAGGCGGGACTTGGCCGATGTGCCCGATACTTCAATTCTTCCACTCCAATAACACTCCATTAAGAGATAGTGTGCAGAAGGAGCTTCGGAAGTTGCTGAATCCAATAGACCTTGGTTCACCGCCATGGACGCTGTTGTTCTTTATTTACAACAGACGCTCATTTTCCCAAGCTGGACGTCGCCGGTTCGACCCCGGTCTCCCGCTCCATAATCAACAACTTACAGACGCGTCAAAATCACACCCTCCATAGCCCTCCATTAAGGATCACGACGCCTTGTTTCGCTTTGGAACAGGCTTAGTGAAAACTGAGTCCTCAAGCTGCTTTGCAGCGGTCGCACGATCCTTCATGCTCGATTTCGTGTAAACGTCAAGAGCCACACCTATCCCATGACCGCGCTGATCTGCGGACACTTTCGGATCCACCTTAGCACTATGGCCAAGGCTAGCATGGGTTCGTCGCATAACCTGAAAGTTCACCCAGCCGAGACCAACCGGTTCCAATTTGGCCCTGATGTGATCTTCGAGCAGGGAAGATCTCCAGAGCGGTTGACCAGTCTCGCCCGCAAATACAAATGCGTCAGGTGTTTGGTCTACTGCCTTCTCCATCCAATCGCGTAGAAGGGTGGCCGTTGAAGGAGGCACTGCGACTGTTCGGACCAAACCGTTCTTTGGGGTCGCAAACTTCCCTCTGTATACACGCTGCCGGATCTCAACCACCGACGCATCCGGTTTCACATGTTCCCGCTGAATCGCCAGCAATTCACCAGGGCGCATGCCAGCGAAAACAGCAAGCCGGAGAATCACCTTCTCCCGATCGCCGACCGCACTCAAGGCCAATTCAACATCTTCACCGGACATGACTGGGCTCTCGCCGCGTTTGGCCGTTTTAGGAGTGTAAAGGGCAGTAGCCGGATTTACCGCGATCACCTTTTCTGAAACCGCCATCTCGAACATTGAGGTAAGGCAGTGTAAATAAATAACATTTACAACTTACCCCTTGATGTGTTATCACGTCAGGCATGGATACTGATGCCCAACTAGTCCAATACTTTTATGGCATGTGGCCTCATTT
>JAYTTF010000030.1:0-9649 GCA_043745195.1 Bryobacterales bacterium
CATAGGGCAGCGCATTGATTTCATGGGAAGTTTAGTAGCTCGTGCCAGCCACCCATGTCCCCATTGGCTCGCAGTATCCAGCTTTATCGAGGTATGCAACTGCTGTTTCTAGGATAATGCGATGTTGCGTCCAGATAGGTTCTGCTGATACCGAATCCCCTTGTCCGTGGTGATCACCAGATCAAACCCGTCATTTTCCGCAGCCGATATCAAGGCGCCATTTACTAGCTGGCTCCAGCCTCGAATATAAGCCGTCTCGACTTCATGACCTAACAGCAACTTGCGAAGCGGCATGGAACGTTGTGGTCCAGAAGGATCCGCATCAGCATCCTATCCTGCAACAGGTTCAGTTACACTCTGCGCTGCGTGCTCCAAAACGTTGTTCACCATTTCTCTGGTGACCCCTTGGAACCATTCGAGAAATTCCTGTACCGTTGCGCCGCTTTCTATATTGACAAAAAGCGCCGAAACGGGGCGCGCGTCCCACGGAAAATCCACGCTCCGCTTAACTTTTCGGGGTGTCGTTCCAAGGATTGGCAAGTTGACCAATCGAGCATGATTCGGATCCTCGTCCAATTATATGCTTGATCTTGGGAGGGTGTGCTCCTCAATGCGATAGAATCGATCAACATGCCCCTCAGCGCGTCTACGAAACCGGGCGACCACCTTGGCCCGTACGAAATAATTGCCCCCATCGGCGAAGGTGGCATGGGCGCGGTTTGGAAAGCGCGTGACACGCGGCTTGATCGTACGGTTGCCGTCAAGGTTGCTAGCGTAGGTTTCAGCGAGCGGTTCGAGCGCGAAGCCCGTTCCGTGGCCGCGTTCAATCACCCCAACATCTGCCAACTCTACGACGTTGGCCCCAATTATCTGGTCATGGAACTGGTCGATGGGGAACCACTCAAAGGCCCGCTGCCGGTGGAGAAGGCTGTGGAGTACGCCAAGCAAATCCTCGACGCACTGGACGCCGCTCATAAAAAGGGAATTATCCACCGTGATCTGAAGCCGGCCAATATCATGGTTTCAAAGCAGGGTATTAAGCTGCTCGACTTCGGTCTGGCCAAACAAGCCGGGCCGCTTACTCAAACCGACGCCACCGTTATCGCCGGCATCACTGGTCAGAACCAAATCGTTGGCACGCTGCAATACATGTCTCCCGAGCAGCTTCAAAACCAGCCGGCCGATGCTCGCAGCGACCTGTTCGCCTTCGGTTGCGTGCTGTATGAAATGCTCAGTGGCAAGCGAGCCTTCTCGGGTGACTCCGCCGCTTCACTTATCGGGGCCATTCTGCATCGCGAGCCAGAGCCGCTTGATATTGCTCCACCGCTGGACCGCGTCATCAAGCGCTGCCTCGCTAAAGATCCTGATGATCGTTTCCAGACTGCGCGTGATCTAAAGTACAACCTTGCTCTTGCTATGGAGCCGAATCCTGTGGCGACAGGCCACTCAAAGCGAAGTTCGAGGATGCCGTGGATAGCTACAGCCGCGCTGGCCACCGTGTTGGCGGGGTTGCTTTACTTCCGTCCCCCGGCCGTTGAACCATTTGCCGCAGCCTTTCAAATTGAAGCTCCTGAGAGCGAGCATTTTCACCATGCGGCGATTTCGCCAAACGGTAAGAATTTCGTAATTGAAGTGGATCCGACTGATGGAACGGACCGCACCTACCTTGTGTTGCGGCCAATGGATTCTCCTCTGCTCAGGCCACTGCCCCAAACCGAAGGGGCGAGAAGTCCAATCTGGTCGCCCGATAGCCGATTCGTCGCCTTTACGCAAAAGAACAAACTGAAGAAGATTGATATAGCAAGCGGTACGATTACGTTGATTGGCGAATTTCCTGGCACAGGTTCTCCCTGGAGGGGTGCCTGGAATCCCGATGGCGCTATCATCATTTCTCAGATGGCGGCCGTTTACCAGATCATGGCATCTGGTGGCCCATTCGCCAAATTGCCTACCCAATCAGGCGAAACGCGCAGGAACCCGTTCTGGCTCCCTGACGGCAAACGCTATGTTTATTTTGTAATCGGGCGCGGCCTTCTGCTCGGATCGGTCGATTCAGAAAAATCTGAACTTATTGTTGAAGCAGAATCGGGAGGGAGGTTTGTTCCCTCCAAACCTGGATCATCCCATGGGCATTTGCTGTACATTCGCAGCAATGCCTTAATGGCTAGGCCATTCAACGCATCCAAAGTTCAATCCACGGGGGAACCCATTCAGATAGCTAATCCGATTGTTAATGCAACGGGGAGTTCCTCGATGGTGTTTTCTGTTTCGGAAAATGGAGTGCTTGCCTATCGCGGCGGTTCTATCGAAGCCGGTTTGCGCCGATATACGTTGGGCGGAGAAGTTAAAGATTTGGCGGCAAATTGCCGCTGTTTGGAGGTAGCGGCTTCCCCAGATGGAAAACAATTGGCGCTGACGGTTGGTGAAGGCAATCGCGATGTCTGGTTGAGGGACATTCAGCGGGGTGTGCAAACCCGCTTCACTTTTGAGACAGGGACGGACGGCGCGCCCGTTTGGTCTCCTGATAGTACCTGGCTTGCGTTTAGCGCCAAACGTGGAGATAAAGAGGGTATTTTCAAGAAGCGAGCTAATGGCACCAGTGGAGAGGAAATGCTGCTTGCATCCACCCAAAGAGCCAGGGCGAATGATTGGTCGCCGGACGGCAGGTTCCTGGTCTACTCAACCGTGGATAGGGAAAACGGCAGCGACTTGTGGTTACTGCCACTTCACGGGGACGCTAAGCCGATTCCTTATTTGCAAACCAGGTTTAATGAAAACCACGCGCAGATTTCTCCCGATGGCCGTTTCCTTGCGTACGAATCGAATGAATCGGGTGCCGCTGAAGTGTATGTCCGGACCTTTCCGGATCCCGCTGGAGGCAAGTGGAGGATTTCAACCCAATACGGCGGACGTCCTCGATGGAGCAAGTCTGGCCGGGAGATTTACTTCACGGGCTTATCCAGGCAACTGAACATTGTGGAGGTCAAGACTGCGCCGACGCTTGAGGTTATCAAAACGCGCATGCCTTTTCTCTTGCCTACATTAAGTTATACAGTGGGGCAGAACATGAACTTCAGCTATTCGGTTCTTGACGGGACATCTGTAGTTGGGATTACAGAGGTGGGGGACGGCCGCTGGCCAGTAACAGTAGTGCTGAATTGGCTAAGCGCCGTGAAGTAGCGTTGCGACCGAACTCGTCACGCGCTATCCATGCGGCAAACTTCTTCAGCTTTTCCAGCAGCGGGCACTTCTGTCTCAGCGGCCTTCGCAGCTTCATCCCAAAACGGCAGTTGAGAAAAACTGACTAACAAAATAGTCGCAAAACCATTGACTTCCCGTGCGGGAATTAAGAAATATTGGGTCACCCGGAGGGTTAGACTAAAGAGCTTGAAAAGGGCCGCCAATGGGGACACGAGAGACCGGTAGTGCGCCGGGATAAACTGGCATGTAGCAGGGAATGAAAGAGTCCTACGGGAAAGGAGTAGCAAACCATCCTGGCCTCGAGTTTTGCGGTTTTACGCTTCGGAGTACCTAGTTTTTACTGGGTAGTATTGACGTAGAGTTGCCAGGGGCCCCAATAATAAGGCTTTCGCAGATATGTGTTGGAATTTATCATCTTCAATTTGGCCTCACGCAGGGCTGTTCCTGGCGATTGACCAGCTTTGATTCCTATATATAAATCACCAAACAAATCGGCAGCAGCTTTATCATCCACGTTCCACAATCCGGCTATCACGCGCTTTGCTCCCGCTTTCAAGAATGCATGCGATAGGCCAACTAATCCTTCTCCGGAAAAGGCTTTGGCACCAGCGCTGCGGCATGCGGAAAGGACCACTAACTCCGCGCTCAACTTTTGAAGGGCAATATCGTTGGCTGTTACTCTATACCCTTTTGGATCATCTTTCAAAATCAAAGCGGAATCCATCGGGTTGGCGAAATTCGCTGTTGCATGAATCGCGAAATGGAGAAAGGTAAATTTCCCGGCATCTGCTTTCAGATATTCTGCACGGCTGGCGTTTGCGCCCAATAGCGGCTTTACGAGGTCTGCTGGAAAAGCTACTGCAGCATATTCCACTTCTCTTGCAGAGTTTGGGAGAGATTTGAAGGGCGCAGGATAATGATCGGGTGATCCAACTACAAGTAAGGATCGCGTGGCTGACGGCGCTGCATGTTGAAGGCGAATTGTGCGCAGAGAAGGGGAGACAGACAATTCATGATCTTCAATAAGGAACAGATGAAGGCCAAAGGAAGGAAGCGTTTCAAAGTTGATGGAATGCAGAACAGTATCGGGCACAATCAGCAACGGAGCATCGTGTTTAATGTGTTTGCGGGCGGGCTCAAGCAAAATCTGAAAAAGCTTTGCTCGCGCACCATTCGTATTGTCGAGAGGCTCTCGAACGGCGTCGATAAATTTACGGTACTCATCTACTAAGATGCGGATTTCGTTTTCAGGGGGAAGTGGATAGACGGCTATGCCGGTAGGCTGAATCACCCATAGATGAGATTCGCGGGTGCCTAGGGAATAGTACAGGATGGTCCGGTTCGCGGCACGGGATAGGGCGACGGGGTTTCCTGAATTGTTACCGAGGCTATCGCCCATTGCTTTTGCTCTGCCAGAATCGGCTACTGCCAATGCCTGTTCCGTTTTTCCCTGCGCCAGCAAGTAGTCAACATACTCTTGAAACAAGTGCCGATGCTTTGCGAAATAGAAGATCCGATCCGAATCCCCGTTCATGGTAATTCTTCGTTTTTCAGCGAGCCCCCCAGCTTTTTCGAAAGCTGCGGCAGCCTTCGCGGGCTGGTTTGATTCCACGAACAGGCCGACCAGTCCTGATGCGGCTTCCAGTTGTAATTCAGAGTCGATGGCACTCTGGGCTGCCGTGTATAAAGCCTCAGCTTGAGGGAACTGTTTTCGTCCACGGGCGATGCGTGCTGCGTTGAAATAGTTCAATGCGAGGCCGGATGGAATGTTCAGTTTCTTATACAAATCTCTTGCTTCGTCGTTGAATTTCATTGCTGCTTCATATTTCTCTAAGCCAATGTGAGCAACAGCAAGATTGTGAATAATATCTGCCCTCTTATTTTCGGTGGAAATGATTTGAAGTGCACGCTGAAAGAAAATTAGTGCTCCCTGGTGGTCTCCATGATCCTCCAAAAGGCCACCTAAGTTGTTTAACCAGATTTGCTGCGATTTGAAATTTTCTACATCTTTCATACCTTGCTCCGCCTTGGTCAGCAAGGATTCAGCTTCGTCCAAATTTCCCAGCTTGCGGTAACAGACGCCTAAGTTGCCTTTGGCTTTTGCGATGTCTCTTTTTAGCCCTAGCTCTTGAAATATTTTGAGGGCGCGTTCCAGCCAATAGATGGCATCGTCCCAGCGGTTCTCGCGAAGCATCAGCACACCCATATTGCCCAGGCACTGACCTAGAAGGTGATCGTTTCCAAGAGCAACAGCTTTGGCGATAGCTTGCTGGGAAGTTGCTTCCGCCTCGATCCACTGGTCTTGCAAAATGTGAAGCTGATTCAAGCGGAGCTCAATTCGAGCCTCAGTTTCAAGCGAGCCTGCTTTCTTTGCCAAAGCAAGGGATTGGTACAACTGCTGCTTGGCTAATGGCGCGTTTGACTGATCGGTTGCAATTTGTCCCAACAGCATTAAGCGCGTTGCTTCCAGCAAGGGATCTTCTGGCACCGGTTTGCTTACCAGGATAACCGTCGCATTGGTGCTGTCCGCTTGGTTAATCAGGATATTTGCTTTTAGTAGATTGAATTTCCAAATTTCCTGCGGAGCAAGTGGTCGACTTAATTGAGTGTCTATTAAAGCAGAAGCCTCTTTCAACTGCCAGTGCTGAAAGAGGTATTCTGCTTTTTCGTAAACCGAAAGGGGTGAATTATCCCGCTGCCGTCCGCAGGAACTTATGCACAGGAGTGCGGCTATGGCCAGGGATCGCCGTTGCCTGCTGTTCCACCAAATCCTAAATCCCCTTCTCCTGGACATCCTAGTGTGACCTCAAGCATGCTGACACGACGCGCGTTCGATGAACAAAACAGCTGGGCCAAGCGTACAGTACCGAATTGCGGGATATCCAATTCATGATTCTTAAATCCAAACTTAGTATCGTTTGCAACCATGGTATATCCGCTGAGTGGTCCTCGACTTTGCCCTAAACTTAATGCTGCTAACTCCTGGACGGCATCTGCTTCGGCTTTGCGCAGGCTTGACCCGGTTGAAAAGGTGTTGAATAAACCAGTGGCCATCTGAATGTCCAAAAGTCTTCCATCGATCCTGAGGTTTTCAAAGGAGCAACCAAGAGGTGTGATCTCCGATTCCGCGCCGTCCATGTTGATATGTTTTGCAGAGACGCGGGAAATGATTCGATCACACGTGATCATATCCAGGATGTTGATCTTCTCAATTGAGACCGACGCCAAGGAAAAATAGGCATTATCATTTCGGCTGAAGCTTCCCACTGTTTGACTGTGGGCTGCTCCGAAAGATACGAAATTCTTGTATCGGTAGTTTTCTACGCGGGCTTGGGAGTAGCCAACGTTCAGTTGTGCGCAGGTGGCTTGACCTTCCAGAATTTCTTGAAACGGAAGGGTAATTTGTCCGCCGAAAGCAACGGCGCTTGCATGGTAAAGAAAAACTTTCTTTTCAGGCATGGAGCATTCCTTCATTAGTTTTATTTTTGGCGGAGTTGGAAAAGATATTCGGCAAGGGCTTTACCGTTCTGATTTCCTGGCTCCATTACAGCAAGGGTGTAGGCGCCACTTTCCAATACTCTGGTTGGGACGCCAACGTACATCGGTTGACCTGGAAGAGGTCGAGAAACTGGAATTGCAATTACCTGCTCCCCAGTCTGCTTACGCACATTGCAAACATAGGATTCAGCATTGCTGGCCCAGCCGGTATCGAAATAGACGGTGATAATCTTCTTGTTTTTTGAAAAGGGAATCGCGTCGTCCTCTTCGCCGCGTGTGATACCTTTTAGCGGGAAAGAGCCCTCCGATTGATATGTAGCTGGTGAATCCAGCTCCCTTTGCAAAGCCGGGTTCACCACCAGTGCTTCATTCACGTATAGTCCCAGAAAGATTAGTGATGCAAACACCGGGGCGCCAGCCCTGATTGTTTGTAGGAAACGTTGCAAAATGTTCCCGGCAGGTACCGGGAGCACTATCTTTTTTCCCTCAAACTCTGCTGCCTCTGGGAGCTGCTCGCGCAGGACAACGCGGGCATTTGTAAGAAACATGGCTGTTTGATTGAGTTGCTTTGAACACTCGGAACATTCAAAAAAATGGACATCTAAAAGTTCCATTTCCTGGGGGGTGAGATGGCCGAGAACGTAGCTATCGATGGCTCCTGAACTTTCTACTTGCTGGTGATCCATTTGCAACATTCCCCAATGGTGATGTGAAGTTCAAAGCTAAAGCGTTTCATCTAAAATGAAAAAAACGTAAACAAATTTGAGGCCTTCATGGCAGCACCGTTAAGGGCTGCGCGAAACTTCTGTTTGGCCCGGTGCAGCAGGACTCTAAGGTATTCATTTTCAACATGAAACTGGCGGCACACCTCGGCACGGTCGGCTTCTTCCAGGAAAATCATTTTAAGAATTCGCTGATCCTTATCCGGGAGTTGTGCCAGCACAACTGCAACTGCCTGTTTTCTTTCGGCTGTCACTAGCTCGCTTTCAATGTCCAGATGCATGTCTACCAGTTCCGGATCTGTTTCGTCATGGAGAGGGTGCCGGGCATCGCCTCTGATGAACTCCAGCATCACGTTATTGCTGACTGATAGAACGTAGGCACCAAGGCTCTCGGGCCTGTCTAACTCTCCACCGGAGTGAAGGAATCGGACGACTCGCAGGAATGTCTCTTGACGGATATCGGAAATCAATTCCTTGGAGCGCAGTCTACGGCGAAGCCGAACCCATATCACGGTTGAAAAATGAGCGACAAAATGCTGCTCTGTTTCGGGATCCTTTCCCCGCAGGCGGGCCAAATAGTTGGCATCGAACACCACGGTTTTTTTGAATTCCTCCATAGCAGGTTCAATTGTAAGATCAAATTATAAGTTGATCTATTGTAGTATCATTCGCATACGGACGAGGGCCTGTCGAATTTGGGTTCGTTCTTCACTTTCCATAGAAAGGTACGGTTCGGCCATAAATCCTGTTCCAAACCCCATAAGCGATGAAGCGCATTTCAAGCCGCGCAAATAAGAGGAACTCTTCTCTCCTACTTTGTAAACGCTGTTGCTGAAGTCCATTACAGTTTCTTGCAGTTGGGCTATTTTCGCCGAATCTTCGTTCACCGCAGCCTCGTAGAGGTCTACGTAAAGGCGGGGATTTACGTTAGCGCCGCCACAGACTCCACCATGTCCCCCCATGGCAACACTTTCAGCGAGGAGTTCTTCTGACCCTGATAGTACCGAGAAATCTGGCTTGTCCGCCAAAGCGGCGAGTAATTTTCGGAAATATTCAATATTCCCGGAACTATCTTTTACGCCCCAAATGTTACTGATACTAGAAACATTTCGAACCATGGATGGCTCCATATTGATTTTTGTGAACCCAGGCATATTGTAGAGATATAAGGGTAATGAAAGCTGTGGGGCGATCCGTTCAATGTACGCTTCCAAGGCGTTCTGACTGAGGCCGTAGTAGTAGGGCGGCGCAAGAACAACGGCATCTGCACCAGCCTTGGCTGCGGCTTCGGAAAATTTCACAGATTCTGTGAACGAAGTATCGGTAATCCCAACAAGTACAGGTGTCCGTCCCGCTATGGTTTTACAAGCGGTATTCAGGATCTGGTGGCGGAGTTGATAGCTGAGGCTTGGTGCTTCGCCGGTGCTTCCAAGGATGAACAGAGCGTTGGAACCACCTTGAATCAGGTGCTCAAGGAGCTTTTCCAGGGAAGTGCGGTCTAGCGTGTCGCGATCGAGCAACGGAGTAAGAACGGGTGGGATAATACCGCGAATTGGCCGGGGGATTCTGGTCATGGGAATGTTGAGGAGCCGCTACAATGATATCGAATATCGGGGAGGATAGAGATATATGACTTCGGAGGTCCATCGGATCGGCTCGCAATGCAAGCGAAGTTACGAAGGAGGAGCGTGGCATGGTGCTTCGGTTCTGGAAGCGATTGAAGGTGTTGCGTGGGAGCAGGCATTTCAAAAACCGGTATTTGGTTTCCATTCTATTTGTGAACTGATATTGCATATTGCTGCATGGGCCGAAGTAGGCGTGAGAGCTTTGAATGGGGATGTTTATGGCAGCTTGCCGGACGAAGCGGATTGGCCTGATGTTGGAATGCCATCGGAGGCTTCATGGGAAATGGCGCTGAAGAGATGTAGTGAGGCGCAGGTAAAATTGCGCGATTCGCTTAAGAAGTATCCAGACGATCGGCTGCACCAAACGCTACAGGGCAAGGAGTATTCCATGTATTTCTTATTGCAGGGAATTTTGCAACACAACGTTTATCATGCCGGTCAGATTGTAGTATTGAAGCGCGCTACGCAGTGAGATTATGTAATGCGCTTTTGTTCAGCGTCGGCTGCTTAGCGTCCACGCAAAAACAAAATCACATTTGCGGGGTGATGGTGTAGTTCCAGGCGGGCAGGATTTTGGATCGAGTGATGGAAAGGTTATTGAAG
>JAYTTF010000031.1:0-34060 GCA_043745195.1 Bryobacterales bacterium
AGCGCAAAGGCCGCTTCGGCGCGGCGAAATGCAGTTGAGAAACAAAGGAAGTTATTCGCCGAAGCGAGTCCGTTTTGCGCTTGTTTCTTAGAAGTCCCAAGCCGAGCCCCACGATTGAATTTAGAATCGAAAGAGCGCTCACCATTGAGGTGACAGATGGTTTCCACGCAACTGTCGGTGGGTACGGGAGTTGATCTATGGACGGTGCGTCAACTGCCGTTTTGGGGGTCATCTGTAACTGGAAACTCTAGCCGCCGAAATGAGAGGCAAATAGCCGCAAGCAAAACCTGATTGGTTGAGGACTTTCGTCACAATCATTATAAGTTTGGATTTGCTCCAACAGTGGAACCGTTTTGGATGTCCCGCCAGGTTGATATGTTGTCGAAGTGCCCACACACCCTGGGTACAACACATTGTTCGTGCGTCGATTGATTTAGAACGCGCTGTGCTTTGGGCGGACGCGGTCAAATAAAATAATATAAAATCTAGATACCGGTAAGTCCCAACCGGTGGAGGATTGTCTATGTACGACGAACTGCGACGCTTGGCTGTGATTGCACTTTTGGCAACGCCGCTTGTTGCACAGCGCGCCCCACTCTTCAAAGACGAAATTCTTCCAATCCTTGAAAAGAACTGCGCAGCATGCCACAACGCTGAAAAGAAAATGGGTGGGTTGGATCTTTCCACATTTGCAGGGATGATGAAGGGGAGTAGCTCAGGTCCGGTGATTGCCCCTGGAAAGCCTGCGCACAGTTTGTTATGGCTGTTGGTTGAAAGTGGACAGATGCCAGTAGGTGGCAAGATTTCAGCCGCTCAAAAGCAGACGCTGAAAGCTTACATTGAACAAGGCCGCTTTCCAAAATCAGAAGTAGATCAAGCTCAAATCGCCGCTCGCGAAGCTGCTAAAATCACTCCGGAAGCACGCAATTGGTGGTCCTTCAAAACGCCCGTGAAACCGCCTGTGCCAGCGGTTAAGAACACGAACCAACAGCGCAACGCAATTGATGCTTTTGTTCTTGCACGACTGGAGGCGAAGGGTTGGCAGTTGCAGCCCGAGGCCGACCGCCGCACCTTACTGCGCCGCGCCTACCTGGACCTTACTGGCTTACCTCCCACGCCGGCTGAAGCCAAATTGTTTCATGACGACAAGTCGTCAAATGCCTACGAAAAGCTCATTGATCGCCTGCTGGCTTCTGAACGATACGGCGAACAGTGGGGACGCCATTGGCTGGATGTTGCGGGGTACTCCGATTCTCGCGGGGATGCCGGGGATAGCGAACGCGAAACTTCCTGGAAGTACCGCGATTATGTGATCCGTGCCTTCAATCAGAACAAGCCCATCAACCGTTTTCTGCTGGAACAAATTGCCGGCGATCAATTGGTGAACTACAAGCCAGGTGCTTCACCCACTGCTGAACAAGTGGAACCCCTAACAGCTACCGGCTTCCTTCGCACAACTGCGGACATCACCGATAACCAAACTATCTACGAAGTGGATAAGTATTTCGATGCGCTGCAGAAGTCCATGGAGACAAGTCTTTCCGCAGTCACCGGACTTTCCATCGGGTGTGCACGTTGTCACGACCATAAGTTCGACCCGATTCTGCAGCGCGACTACTATCGACTTACCGCAAGTTACCAGGCTGTGTTCGATCCGGAAAACTGGCTGGCCGCCAATCTGAATTTCGGTCCATGGCCAAGCCGCATGATTTTAGATATCTCGCAAGACAGGCGTCAGGCCTGGATTAATGACGTCACCAGCAGTGCTGCCAAGACTCTGCGCCGCCTTGATGAACTGCTGGAAGGAACCTACCAACGATTTCGTTCGGAACTGAAAGTCGGCAATGAACTGCCTGAGCAAAGGCGCAAGGAAATTCGCGCACAAATGGAAGCAGACCCTGATTTTGAGGTGGACCGCAATGCCTTGAAAGACTTCATCACCGACCAGGAGATGGAGAAGCGCTTTCCGGAATTGGTTGTTTGGAAAGAGGACCTGATTGCTCGAAAGGCTGCTCGAAAGAAGAAGCAATCGAATGTTGATCCAAATTATATAGAAGCCGTCTGGGACGTGTCTAAAACTCCTTCGTCAACATACCTTTTGCAACGTGGTAACTACCTTGCACCGGGTGAAGAGGTGAAGGCTGGTATTCCGATTATCCTCGACAATCCTCAGAAGCCGCTGACATTCCCGGACCCTCAAGCGCATCCCGAATGGAACCACACCGGTCGGCGTCTTACCCTTGCCAACTGGTTAGTCTCCCGTGAAAATCCGCTGGTGGCTCGCGTGTTCGTCAACCGGGTTTGGCAATTTCATTTCGGCGAAGGCATTGTTCGTTCGGTTGACGATTTTGGCAAGCAGGGCGACCACCCATCGCACCCTGAGTTGATGGACTATTTGGCTGTAACCTTTCAGGAAAGCAATTGGAATTTGAAGCAGCTCACAAAGCAGATCATGATGTCGCAGGCGTATCGGCAATCCTCCGCTGAAGTCCCTGCTTACATGGCAGAGGATCCTTCGTCGCGCCGGCTTTGGCGCAAGCCGCCGCTGCGCCTGGAAGCCGAAACGATTCGGGATAGCATGTTGCGAGTCAGTGGATTGCTGCAAGACAAAATGTATGGTCATCAGGAGCCTTTGAAGCGAGGCGCCGATGGCCAATGGCTGGAAGATGAAACGAAAGGAAACGCCAATCGCCGCAGCCTCTATCTAAGTCAGTTCCGCACACGCCCCGTGGCTTTCCTGCACGCTTTCGATGCGCCGACAATGACTTCTGACAATCAAGCCCAGCGCTTCCGTTCGGCATTGCCTACTCAATCTTTGGCCTTGTTGAATAGCCCGTTGATCATACGCACGACTGCTGCAATGGCCAACCAACTGTTGGAACAAACGCAGAACAATTTCGACGACGCTTTGATCCGCGCTTTTGATGCCGCGTACAACCGGGCACCTTCGCCGCGCGAGTTGGCCATTGGGCAACAATCCATCGCCGCAGCAAAAGATCCAAAGGAAGGGTTGCGGCTCTTCCTACAAGCAATGTTCGGTTCGAACGATTTCCTCTACAGCCATTAAAGGGAGACCCATTCTATGAAACGATTTCTCACACGACGCCAAGCATTGCAGGAAACCGCCGTCGGCTTTGGCGGGCTGGCATTGAGTTCCATGATGGCATGGGGCGCCAACAATACGCGCGAAAAACAACTTTATAACCTTGCTGTAAAGCAGCCCCATTTTGCGCCAAAGGCGAAGAACGTAATTTTCATCTACGTCGGCGGTGGACCCAGCACCATTGACATGTACGACCCCAAGCAGATGTTGCGAAAATACGATGGCAAACCCGCTCCATTTGAAATAAAAGGGCGCGCGCTGAATGGGTCGCAGCAGATTATGGCAAGCCCTTGGGAGTTCACCAAGTGCGGCCAGAGCGGACGTGAGATATCAAACTTGCTGCCTCACTTTCAGAAAGTGGTGGATAAGGTAACTTTCGTGCGGTCCATGCAGACGGATAGAATCGACCACTCTACGGCACAATTCACTTTCGTCACCGGCCGGGGCTTTACCGGCTTTCCAAGTCTTGGTTCGTGGGTTAGCTACGCACTTGGCTCAGCGAATCAAAACATGCCGGCCTACATTGCCTTAGGCGACGGTACAAGCATTGGTGCACGCTCACATTCCTCTGCGTGGTTGCCGCCTGTGTACAGCGGCACCGCGATGCGGGCCGACGCAGAAGCGCCGATCTACAACATTAAGCGACCAGACAGCATTACACCTGAACAGCAAGTGCGACTGCTGGATATGGTGGGCCAATTGAACCGCGAGCAGAAAATGCAATACCCACTGGATCAGGAATTGGAAGCACGGATTGCCAACTATGAATTAGCAGCCAGGATGCAAGTGGAAGCATTGCGTGTGGCCGATTTGCAATCAGAATCAGAAGCCACCAGGAAGCTTTATGGAGTGGACGACAAGGCTTCCGGACAGTTCGGCAAACTTTGCCTTATGGGACGGCGCTTAGTGGAAAGCGGTGTCCGCTTCGTTCAGATTTATGCCGGCGGAGGTGGCGGCTGGGATACCCACAGCAACATTAAAGGCCAGCTTCCGGGGCTTTGCAACTACATTGACCAAGGCATGTCAGCCTTGCTAACCGATTTGGAATCGCGCGGGATGTTGAAAGATACCCTTGTGGTTTGGTCCGGTGAATTCGGACGTCTGCCAACCATTGAGGCTGCAAATTCCAACCCTGGGCGCGATCATAATCCGTACGGGTTCAGCTTGTGGATGGCTGGTGCAGGACTGAAGCCTGGATACGATTTTGGAGAAACTGACGAGTTGGGTTATGCCGCCGTGCCTGAGTACAAAGTTGGCCATAGCGACATGCACGCTACCATTCAACATCTGTTAGGCATCGACCATTCGAAGAACACCTTCTTTTACGAAGGTCGTCATGAATCCTTGGTGGGCGTCACGCCGGCCCGAGTTATTAAAGAGATCCTCACTTAAAGGAAGAACAATATGAGCATTAGCCGTCGACATTTACTAGCAGGCCTCGCAGCCGGGCCGTTATTGGCAGGTCCAGAAATCAAGCGCCAGAGTGGAGTACGAGTAAAGATAGGCCTAAATGCCTATTCGTTCAACAAGCCTTTGATGGCAGGGACGATGAAGATTCCAGAGGTGATTGAATATTGCGCCCAACAACAAATCGATGGCGTTGATCTTACCGGCTACTACTTCCCTGGATATCCAAATGTACCTTCCGACGAATATGTTCGTTCGGTAAAGCGCACTGCGTTTCTGAATGGAGTCACCATTATTGGCACCGGGGTGCGCAACGATTTTACGCTCACCGATGGAGGGCAACGCAAGCTGCAAGTACAACTGGTGAAGAACTGGGTGGATGTTGCGGCGAAATTGGGCTCCAACATGGTGCGTGTTTTTTCCGGGAAAGAAGTTCCCACGGGATATTCGTTTGATCAAGTGCTGGAATACATGGTGCCCGCCTTTAAAGAGTGCGCGGACTACGGCAAGCAGCATGGAATTATTATTGGACTGCAGCATCACCACGATTTTCTGAAGACAGCAGAAGAGACTATCCGCGTGGTGAAGGCGGTGGATTCCGATTGGTTCAGCGTGATTCTTGACGTGGGAAGTGTGCGCCAGGGCGATCCTTACAAGGAAATTGAAAGGCTGATTCCCTATGCCAGCAATTGGCAGATCAAAGAACACGTTTGGTACGACGAAAAGAAAACGGCAATCGACCTGCGCAAGCTTCGTGGGCTGATTGACCAAATTGGTTATCGCGGATTTGCACCCATTGAAGCACTGGGCGAAGGAGATCCTAAGGAAGTGGTGACGACTTTCCTGAAGCAAGTTCGTAAATCCTTCGCGTAACCGGACTACCTGGGGCCGCTAATGATTGGGTAGTGGGTAAGTTGAATTTTCAACGGTAGTCAAATACGTATGCCAATCCAGCCCCGACAGAGAGAATTGCTAAATCAGAGAGGCGTCCTATTTTAGATCCCAAACGACATTTATCAATTACTCTTGATTGGTCGGTCTTGACAACACTCGTTGACATGGCGGAATCACAAGACACATCTTTTACAATCTCGCTAACCGGGATAACGATGCGATACGGGGGCTGTTGATCTAACAGCTTCTGGTCTTGCGCCTGGTTATTGTAAGTTGTCATGGGAACGACAACCACGGTCCTTGCTGTCTTATTAATGCAGGTCCGTGACATTACCACAAACGGGCGTCTGCCAAACTGCTCAGACCCTTGGGTTTGGTGTTGCGGGATATCTATCCAGTAAATATCCCCCTGCTTTACTTCCATTAGACTAATTCACGGTCCAAATCGTGCATTGAATCCCCAAGCAACATTTCATCATCTTCGCTCCACTCGGGTGTGTCAACATCGGATTGTGCTTTAGATAAGCGCAAATCCGCCCATTGACGAGCTAACGCATATGCATTCACCACAGCTCGCAATCCATCTCGGATTGGCTCAACTAGTCCAGGGTGGATAGCCTGCTTCGTGTTGATCGATCTAGTTAAGCAATCTAAATGAAATCGATTCCAAAGAGCCATATGTATAAACTGCATAGCCTTCTCGTTATCTTGTTCCATGCTGTCCGCCAACAATGGGGCAGCTATTATTTCTTTGGCAAGCTCGTGAATTTTTCGTAAAGTCCACGCGGTAAACAAACCACGCTCTGTGAGATCAGATCCAAGTGTTTCAGCCCCATGATCTCTAAATTCCGCTTCCATCTCCGAAAACGATTCCCAACTCATTTGGTCAATCTTTTGGGCTGGCAATACTATCCTTGCAATTGAACCAAGGGATTTGATCGCAATGACATAATTGGGAAAAGCTTCACTCCTTACCCTAACGAAATCTTCCAAGTTTCTCTGGGTGACGCTGATAGCAACTAGATCGTCAATCAGCTTGACTAACTCCCTGACAAGCTCATTGGCGACTATGGTCCGACTATCACTGTTCGTTGGAAGGCCTACAACTTTCAATAGCTCTCCGACATTCGTTCGGGGCATCTCTATCGCTACGTTGTTCATAATTTTTCCGTTTCTTTCCGATCCCATCGTGCTCTACTTGCGATCACGGCAATTTCTTTTCGCCGCACAGATGAAATCTTAGTAGCACGTGCAGGTCCACCAACTTTGCCACCAGATCTGGCAGCTAATGTTCGTTTCCCATCCTCATTCTCTGAAGTAGTTTGCTGTACTATGCGGAAGGCGCTCGTATTTAGATCCATAAGCACACCCTGTCTAATAGACGCTCCACTTTATTCACTAGTGTCAAGTATTCCTCAAAAGATTCCTATCTCCAAGTACAATCGACAATTTGTATTGTATCGTGAAAGTTTTTTTGCAATAGTAATCTTCATACTGACCATTATGCTTGACAAAACTAAAACGTCAAGCATAATGGTCAGTATGAACCGCTTGAGCAACGAAGAGCGCATCCGAGTAATAGCGGCATTAGTCGACGGGAATTCGATTCGTTCGACCGTCCACATGACGGGCGTTGCCAAGAACACTGTTACCAAGTTACTTGTAAACATCGGTGCGGCGTGCTCAAGCTATCAGAATCAGGTGTTTCGAAACCTGCGATGCAAGCGCGTTCAATGCTACGAAATATTGTCTTTCGTTGGGGATAAGCAAGACAACATTAACCCAAAGCATTTTGAAGACGATGCTTTCTCTGGCGATGCTTGGACTTGGACCGCAATTGACGCCGATACCAAGTTGGTTCCTTGCTGGATACTAGGATCGCGTGACGCTCAATTTGCGAATGCCTTCATTGGCGATTTGGCGAGCCGTCTTGCAAGCCGCGTTCAACTAACCACTGATGGCCACAAGCCTTATTTGAAAGCGGTAGAAGGCGCGTTCGGCCTTGATGTGGATTACGCCATGCTCGTTAAGATCTACGGCCAGACGCCCGAAGGCGAAAAGCGCTACAGCCCTGCTCAATGCATAGCTATCCCTGCCAACCCGAACCCAAAGCCTATTTCAACTAGCTCCGTGGAACACCAGAGCTTGACGATGCGGATGGGGATGCGATGCGTCACTCGCTTGACCAGCACTTTCTCAAAGAAAGTTGAAAATCACACCGCTGCAATCGCGCTGCACTTCATGTATTACAACTTCGTGCGCATCCATCAGGCGCTGAAAACGACTCCTGCGATGGCCGCTGGCGTGTCAACAAAATTGTGGGAGATTTCGGACATCGTGGAATTGTTAAATTCAAACTGACCCACTACTAATGATTGGGGCCGCTTGCAATTGGGTTCGTTCTTCAATTTTGGCTTCGCGATTCCAACAGCTTCTTCCTGCCGCGAGGTTTCGGCTTTGAGTTTGCGATATTCGGCTAGATTCTTATGGAAGGATCGTTCGGCATTTAGGCGATAAGCGACAAGACGTTTGGCGGTGGGGGATTGGCTGAGGAGCGGGTCCACACCATCGGCTGAAGCTTGCGCAGATTCAAGACGATTGACGCGTTCAATGTTCCAGACTGCGAGTAGGATGAGACCGAATAACGTACGCTCAGCGGCTGAGTGCGGATTGAGTTCCGCTTGATAGGTGCTTGCAATATTCTGAAATGCGGAGCGGTCTTCCGCTGTCAACAGGACGGCCTGCTTCGAGTAAAAATCAAGTTCATTGATTTGGGTAATGGATGTCATGGGTGTTTCCTTCGATAGCATCATCGCACGGCTGTACCAAGGAAACTTTGGCGGGAAATGGTTAAGTTGTTTGGTATGTAAAGATAAGGATTTTAAATTGATGTGTGACCGGCTGGAGCAAGTAGCTCCGAAAAAGGGTAATCATATTCTCCACACAATCAGCTGAGAGTTGAGAGGCCACCATTCCGGGCCTCTAAATGTAGCCATGCCCGAAGGATGTTCGTCCGATGCCCGACACGAGTGAAACTGAGAACGACCGCTTCAATCGATTAGCCAAGGCGATCCTATCCGTTCCGAAATCGGAAGTCCCGACCGTCAAAAAAGCTGTCGCACACTTGAATGGCGACAAGCGAAAGATCGACGCCCAACCTAAAGCCGTTCAACAAGAGATCGCCAAGCGCATTAGGCGTTCTCCACAAGCGAAGTTGATAGACTCAGGTTTAAATGAGACCGTAGAAGAGCATGACCTTAGATCGCAGATTCGTTCGCTCTCCTTTTCGGAATCGAGCCGCCCCCCTCCCCGCACAAAACTAATAACAAAGTTGGCACGGTGAGCCAATGGTGCGCTCGTTCGCCGGGAGAAGTTGGTTTGAACCGAGTTGACCAACATCTTTTAGAACATGGGTTGTCTGAAGGCATTAAGCTGATCGCAGACGCCAGCGGGGACATGATCCTTTGTGATTTGCCTTACGGCACAACGCAGAACAAGTGGGACTTCGTGATTCCGCTGGAGCCACCGTAGGAACAGTACCCACTATTGCATCTTTTGACGATTTCTTTATAGCATCATAATCGAATCTACATACCACGGCCCATGATGTTTTTGAGGTATTCAGTTAGCGTCTCCTCTACTCGTTCTTTGCCGCCAATCGTGTTCTCGTAGAAGATCGTCCTAAAACCTCGAACATCAAATGGCAGTAACTCGACTTTTGCCCCGTCAGCAATGAGGATCAGCGGCTTGCCGATAGCATCGGCGAATCCAACCTCGTAATAGACGTTTGCGTTGATCGGGCTTATTTCGGCGATGACCACACGAGACTGCCTAATCTTTCGCTGAATGTCGGCGATGATCAGCCCAGGCTCGAATGTCTGACTTGCCCGGAACGCTTCGAGACCCATCTTCTCGCAAACAGGAACAATCACTTTATGGAATAGGTCTTCATACTCAGGTGGGTGAAGCTGCATTACGACGAAAGCCATCGGCTTCTTCGATTTGACCTCAAAGTTCTTAAAGTGAATGTCCTTGCGGTTCTGGCAAAATAGACCCACCTGTCGCCCGACAAGCGGGAACCGCAGGTTGCCGCTCAGAATTTCCACTCCGTCAATCAGCACGGTTAAAAGTGAACCGCGAACGTCCATTTCCAAATGGTAAGTTCGCCCTGCCACCAAGTTGCTTAAGTCGCCAGCTCGACGGAGTTGAACCCAACGCTGGGTAAGAGGAAGCTCTGACGGACCATTTGACGACTTGTCCGCTTGCTCTGGCGGCGCTTTAGCCCAGAGTCTGATCATCAAAAATGATCCGGCTCCAATTCCAGCGTTCAACATTTCTCCGGAGTAGGGATCGTAATCGAGGATTAGTTCTGCGGTAGAGTTAGGGTCGATGCCATCAAACTTGATGTCCACGCACACCGAACCCTCTGTGAAACGCTGATTGGACATGCACTGCCCGACGCCCCCTCGTGGCTCTGGCGGCGGTTGCGGTTGCTCCACCGCAGATTCATCCAATCCCTTGTCGACGTTCGCCTTTGATACTGCCGGAAGCGGGACAGGTTCGAAATCGTAACCCCGAAATATGATTCCGTTCTCAGTTTGATCGAACGTTCCGGTCAGATTGATCCATAAGTATGTTGGTTTCGTTGGCATGTGGCGTGGCAAGGCGAGGGAGTCCTTGGTTGTGTCAAGTATATCATTAGCCTAAAAAAAGAGCCCAGCAAACCGTTGCCAGCCGATGTAGAATATTGGCATGCACGGAAGCACTCCACGTCGATTCTGGTCACGCCGCGAGTTTCTGTTTGAAGCCGTCGGAGGCATCAGCGGACTTGGTTTGGCATCTATTTTAGCCGAGCAAGGTTTGCTGGCCGGCACTTCACCATACGCCCCTAAACCAAGCCATTTTCAACCTCGCGCGAAACGAGTGATATCCCTTTTCATGTCTGGCGGCGTCAGCCAAATGGATACGTTCGACCCCAAACCCATGTTGACCAAATACGCTGGTCAACCGCTGGAAGGTAAAGGTGACGTGGTTGTACGGCAAGGGCACCCGGGCCCGTTGATGCCCTCTCCATTTCAGTTCAAGCAGTATGGACGGGGTGGCCTTTCAATATCAGAGCTGTTCCCAAAAGTGGCCGAACATGCCGACGACCTTGCCGTGATCCGATCTGTGATTGGCAGATCGAACGATCACGTGATGGCGCATTACGAACTTTCAAGCGGTGCCATCCGCATGGGCGCACCCAGCGTTGGGGCTTGGGTTACTTATGGCCTTGGGTCAGAAAATCAAAACCTGCCGGCTTATGTTGTGATCTACGATGCCCGAGGTGGCCCGTTCGGCGGACCTGCTAATTGGACGGCAGGATATATGCCCGCCGCCTATCAGGGAACTGTCTTTCGAGCAAAGGGCGATGCCATTTTTGATTTGAAACCGCCTGCCAGCATTACACCGGAAGGACAGCGCGCGCGGCTGGATCTGTTGGCGAAACTAAACGAAATTGATATTCAGAAGAATCCGGCAAATTCCGAACTTGCGGCGCGGATTGCATCGTATGAATTGGCGTACAAGATGCAATCATCAGCTCCAGATGCAGTGGATTTAGAGAATGAGACTCCGGCGACGAAGAAACTTTACGGTTTGGATGAACCTATCACCGAACCCTTTGCCCGGCAGTGTTTGATGGCTCGCCGATTGGTGGAGCGCGGCGTGCGCTTTGTGCAGGTGTACCATGGCGGACTTGGAAATCAGAACACCGATACTTGGGATGCACACGGGAACGTGCAGGAAAATCATACGCAGCATGCGGCTGAAACGGATCGCCCAATTGCTGGTTTGTTGGCTGACTTGAAAGGACGCGGCTTGTTGGACGATACGCTTGTGATTTGGCAAAGCGAGTTCGGCCGGATGCCAATTTCACAACGAGCCTTAGGGCGCGATCACAATCCGGGCACAATGTCGATCTGGATGGCTGGGGCCAAAATCAAGGGTGGCCAGGCGATTGGTGAAAGTGACGAGTTCGGCTACAAAGCTGCGGTACAGCCCGTCAATGTGCACGACTTGCATGCAACTATTTTGCATTTGATGGGGATGGACCACACCAAGTTGACCTACCATTACCAAGGACGCAACATGCGCCTGACCGATGTTTACGGCGAACCTGTTCCACAAATTATCAAGGGCTAGACGTTGCCCGAGTATCCAGACATTACGGTCTATATTGAAGCGTTGGAACAACGCATCAAGGACCAAGTGTTGGAGCGGGTGCGGTTCACCAGCCCCTTTCTTTTAAGAAGTCTTGAGCCTCCGGTTTCTGCGGGCGAAGGGAAGACTGTAATTGCGCTGCGCCGCATAGGAAAGCGGATTGCCATTGGAGTGGAAGGTGATGTTTGGCTGGTGGTTCACCTGATGATTGCCGGCCGCTTGCATTGGAGAAAAGCGGGGGCGAAGTTGGGTGGCCGCCAAATGTTGGCCGCTTTCGATTTCCCCAACGGCTCGCTAATGCTGACCGAGGCTGGGACTAAGAAGCGGGCCTCACTGCATATGGCCAGTGGCGACGTGGGCCTGCGGGCGCTGGACCCTGGCGGGCTGGAAGTGATGACTGCTTCTTTGCAGGAGTTTGAGCAAACGCTGACGGCGGAGAATCATACGTTGAAGCGGGCGCTGACGGATCCACGAACATTTAGTGGAATCGGCAATGCTTATTCTGATGAGATTCTGCATCACGCAAAACTTTCGCCGATTCAGTTGACTCAAAAGATGACCGGTCAGCAACGGTTGGATCTGTTCAACAGTATTCGGGAAGTTATGAACGAATGGGTGGCGCGGTTGCGCAGCACGGAGTTTCCGGAATCGGTTACAGCGTTTCGGCCGGAGATGGTGGCCCATGGAAAGTACGGCCTTCCCTGCCCCCGATGCGGCGACAAGATTCAACGCATCCGCTATGCGAACAATGAAACTAATTATTGTGTGACTTGCCAGACGGATGGAAAGCTGCTGGCGGATCGATCACTTTCGAAGTTGCTGGGTAAGGATTTTCCGCGGACGCTGGAAGACTTGGAAATGAAATTGAAGGGGAGCAGTAGGCTCCCCTTCACAAATCAGCCTTAGGAGACTTTTACCTCAATGGTTCTGGGCTTAGCCACTTCCATTTTCGGCAGGGTCACCGTTAGCACGCCGTTCTTATAAGCTGCGCTCACTTTTTCGGCATCCACCGTTTCCGGCAAGCCGAAGCTGCGGGCAAAAGCACCGTAACCGCGTTCAATGCGGTGATAGCTGGCAGTATCGTCCTTATTCTCAAACTGCCGCTCTCCTTTAATGGTGAGGGTTCCTTTTTCAATGCTGATGGCGATGTCCTTTTCGGTCATCTCGGGCACATCGGCTTTGAGGATCAATTCCTGCTCCGTTTCGATGATATCAACGGGAGGAGTCCAGGGGCGTGAAGCCACCGGGGCAGTGAAAAAGCGATTCAGGGTATCTTCGAGAGCGCCAAGGGTGTTGGCATTGGTAGTGAAAGGTTTGGTTACGAACATGTGAATGGTTCTCCTTTGATTAAGTATCTTCGGTAATTTCAATATATAACATGAGTGTTTAACTGTCAAGTATTTATTATTAACATTTGTCACATATTGTCCCGCTCAAAACATTCCCTCCTTCACCGATGAGTCACCCAGAGGATTATTTCCATGGTTTGGGTTCGGCTTTACAGTATTGTTCTGCTCGGATTGATTGCCGGAGCCTGTTCTAAGCAGGTTAAGCAGGCACCGCCACTGGCTGGCTCGTTGAAACCTGTCCGGGCAGAAAGCCAACCAATTGATCAAAAACGGATTATTTTCCCCAATTCAGTGATCCCGGGTGGCGTGAAGACGTCTGGAGATGTGGTCCAGGCGATAATCAAGGATCCGGTCGTGCGGCAACATTATGGTAACGTGCGACCAGATCTGCTGGTTCCAGCCGTCCTGACTGAGGATCGCGCGGCATTTGTGTCTTATAGAGTAGCCAATCGAATCTACTGGACGGCTAAACGGGTTCAGCTAAAGAAAGGTGAGACGGTTCTAACGGGAGGTGGGGTGACGATTCGCGGAAGGTGCGGGAATCAGGTGTCAGAAAATCCGCAGGAGCCTGTTGAATCGGGGATTCTGGCGCCAACGGAGGAGGAACTCGACACTCCGGTGGAGTTGCGGGGCCCGTTGGAACTGACGCAGGCAGTGCAAGGTCCGATGTTTGCCAATTTGCCAATAGCGGCCCCGATACCTGCGGCCTTGGAAGAAGCAGTTGCGCCGCCTCCTCAATTGTTAGCAGGCGCGTTGCCGCAGGGGGGAGGCTACTCTCCGTCTTCGGCGATAGGCGGATTTGGAGGGGCGGGTGGAGGAGGCATGCCGAGCGAACCATCCGGCAGCACTTCGCAAGTTTCCAATTCGCCAGGATCGGGGCAACCTGGTAGCGACCCTCCTGGCAGGAATGATCCTCCAAGACCATTTCATTTCACGGTGCCACCGCCAAGTTCGGGTCCAGCGCCGTCGCGCCTGCCGGGGAATAGTTCACCACCTCCTGGTTCACCGCCGCCATATTATCCACCGAGTGGTGGGCCGCCGCCTTCGGCACCACCTCCGACTGGGTGGCCGCCGCCGGGTAATCCTCAAGGGCCCCCGCCGCCGTATCATCCGCCAGATTTGCCACCGCATGGTCCACCACCGCCCTACGATCCGCCGAGTGCGCCTCCACCTGTGGAAAGTATTCCGGAGCCGGGTACTTACTTAATAACGGCGGTTGGACTGATTGGGTTTGCTTTGTATAAACGGAGGAAGCGGGGAGGGTAGGTTTGTCCTTGGAAAAGCCGAACCACAGTTGATAGTCGCTCGTTTTGCAAGCCGCGTTCACTCGCTGGAGAATTTCCTGAGTTAGAATTAAGCCATGGCAACAGCGAAAACCAAAGAGACTCCGAAGAACGGCCATAAAGTGAAACCAGTAGTTTCAAAATTAGGAAGGGACCTGCGGCGGATAAGTGACAAGATAGCCGCGTCTGGTGCAAAGCCGCTGACCCGGCTTGAAGTGGAACGCGAAATTGCGGAACGCCGCAGTGGCAGCTACTGAACACTTGATGGTGCGAACATTTCTCGACGCTGGCGTGCTGCTTACTGCCGCAAGAGCGGTGAGTCAGGATAGGGAAAGAGCCCATGAACTCTTCGCGGAACCGGGCCGCCTATTCCTCACTAGCCCATTCATCCACCTTGAGGTTGTCCCAAAGGCTTACTACTTTAAGAACAAATTGGAGTTGTCCTTCTACAATCGCTTTTTCCATAATGCAACGTGGTATCGGGATGTTGAAAAAATCGAAGTTAAGGCACAAGCGGAAGCTGGTAAAAAGGGACTAGGAGCCATGGATGCACTCCATGTGGCAGCGGCTCACTTATCCCATGCGGATGAATTTATCACAACCGAGAAGCTAAACAGAGCAATTCATCGTTCCTCGCTGGTCAAGATAGTCTACCTATTTGGTTAACTTCTGTGCCGGAGCATTGTCGATAGGATGCGGGGCCGAGGGTTGGCTAATGGCACGGGCAAGCTACGTGATTCTGACTATTAATTTGCTTATACTTTAAGGGTGAATACTCACTGGGCAACGGCAACGGTAGGCAAAAAAGGCGAATTGGTTTTAGAGAATCTTCCATTTCAGCCCGGCCAGTCCGTGGAAGTACTCGTGGTCGTCAAGCGTTCTTCACCTGCTGAACCGAACAATAATCTTCTGGATTCAGTTCTTAAGTATGAGGACCCATGTGAACCAGTCGCAAGTGAAGACTGGGACGCTCTATCGTGATTCTGTTGGACACGCACATCTGGGTCTGGTGGGTTTCCGAACCAAAACAACTTAGCACCACGCATCTGCACTTATTAGATCAAGGGGGCATTGATGGACTTGCCGTCAGCATCATCTCATGATGATCGACTTCGCGTACGGAATTTGTTTTGGTATCGTTCTTCCCTGGCAGTCTATCCTGGTATGAAACTGAGTTCTTCAGACGTTAGATCCAAACGGGCTCCATGGCGAATGTGGAGCACCCACGCCGTCTTGCGAGGTTCATCAATCTCGTAAAGGATGCGGTAGACATGGCGGCGCTTACCAAAGAGCAGGCAACGAATTTCTCTGTCGGCGTCCTTGGCTTCGCGGGCCAGCGGACACCGCTCAGGCATCGATTCCAGGGAGTAGAGGGAATCAACCAGGTGTTCAAACCATTGTGGGCCGCTGACGGGCGCTCTTTCTACTATCCAGTCGTAGATTCTGTCCGCGTCAGCCTTGGCGCTTTCAGTGATTTCGACTTGGTAGGCCACGTTGCTTTCTGAAGTCTTTTGCAAATTCTTTCAAGGGAGTGGTGCGGCCTGCTTGAACGTCTGCAAGGCCTCTCTGTATTCCCTCAAGAGTTTCAAGCTCATCAATCCGGTCCAGAAGCTTTTGATACGAAGAGGCATCCTGGACGACCAGTTCGGCCTTACCGTTTATGGTCAGCACAACGGGGTGTCCAGTTCCTCGCATCTGCTCCAGGAACTCACTGGTGTTGCGTTTGAAGTCACTTAGCGAATGGATGTCTTTGGCGATGTCGAGCATAGAACCTCATTGCATTATATTTGCATTCAATTGGATGCTATCAGTTCTGCCCAGTCCTGTCCACTTTTTTCAAAGGAGAGGGAAGTTACTTCGCCCCGCTCTCCTTCAAAGACTTCTGCGAACAGCCGCTAGTGCCTCCGCAATTCTCGCACTTATAACAACTCCCACACCATAATGCAAATAGATCTGATTGCGGTGATTGCGGTGGCGAAGTTGTCCCTCAGGCCGGAAATCGTCGCCCCTTCCTTCGACATGGTGATGAAGATTTCACCCGGCGTACCATCCTCAAACAAGCCCGATTCCGGAGCCAGCTACTTATTTCTTAACGGCGGTTGGACTGATTGAGTTTGCTTTGTATGGACGAAGAAAGAAGACAGGCGGTTTGCGTCATTCCAACTAGCAATTTGCTTGTACTTTCAGGAGTTTTGGGAAATCTTCTATTTCAACCTGGCCGGTCCGTGGAAGTACTCGTGCAGGTAAAGCGGTCTTCACCTGCTGAACCGACTAATAATCATAAGTGACGCGAACTTAGAGATTAATCCGCGCGGTTCCAGGGTCGACATGGAAAAGATCTTGAACCATGTCACGCCAATTGACTGGATTAATTGACGCAGTTGGATTCGTCTCTTGAACTTGGTCTAGAATGATACCAGCAAGTTTATCTGCGGTATTTAGTTCGCCAACTGTGAGGACTTTGCTGTAGGGGTTACCATCTTTGGTATCTTGATCCATTTCTGAAAACTGGATGCCGATAGTTGCGTCATGGTCAAAAGATATGCCGAAATAAGGCTTTGTCGAATTGAATCGGATTGATCGACATTGCAATTCGGCTTCGAAACTTATGTCCTCGTACGACCCCAGCCTTCGAGCCGTTAACCGACAGAAATTAAGATAGTGCAGAATCAAATGACCAATGGGTACTTCGGCATTAGGATTAGGATTGAGGTTGGCGCAGTAGCCGAGTGCTCCGTTTTTCCACAGTCGCCATACACGGTGGTCCGAAGAAGAGATTGTCGACGGTCCCAACGGCAAAAAGTTAAGGGAAGAATGAATCTGGCAGAAATCCCCACCAATTAAAGGCGCTTCAAACCGCTTCGCCTTAAAAAAGGTTTCTCCTACCAAATTCTCGAATAACTTCCAATCAATGTTGGAATTTTGATCTCTCAAAGGACACACTATTAACTTGATGTAATTATCGGCGGGATTGCTGCCGCCAAACTCATTAACAGAAAATCCGTCACAATTGAGATCAGTAATAATTTTATGCACCGTATTGCTCCATCCGATTACACTTCCAACCATTTAGTTCTTCGATAGCTGAGTGAACAGCAATACGATATTCTTTAAGATCTGTTAAAGTCGAAGAAAGAAACGCTGAGTTCATCCGCCACCTCTTAAAGGGCCTTTTGATGGCCTTCCAACCCTACGAACAGCCGCTGGTCCCTCCGCAATTCTCGCACTTATAGCAACTCCCATTCCGCGTCATCAACCCGCCACACTCGGCGCATAACGGGGCATCGCTCACCTGCTGATCGAACTTCATTTCCTGTTGCGGACTCTGTTCCGTCGGCTTCATGGTCGTTGTGGCACCTGCCTCGCTGGTTGCATACTCTGGTCCCAGGAACTTCGATCCCATCCACCGGAAAATGTAATCCATGATCGACTTTGCATACGGAATTTGCGGATTGCCCGTCCAACCGCTGGGCTCAAAACGCACATGGCTGAACTTATCCACCAGGAACTTCAGCGGCACACCATACTGCAGGCAGAAGCTGATTGCTGTGGCGAAGTTGTCCATCAGGCCGGAAATCGTCGACCCTTCCTTCGACATGGTGATGAAGATTTCACCCGGCGTTCCATCCTCAAACAATCCTGCCGTGATGTAGCCTTCATGCCCTGCGATGGAGAACTTGTGCGTCATCGCCACCCGCTCATCGGGCAGCTTGCGGCGCATTGGCCGTTCCACAATTTTCTCCACAATGCGCTCGACGATTTGCGGAGAACCGGGCACGCCCATGGTGACAACCTTCTTATCGCCCTTGGTCCCGGCGCCGGAATTCATGGGCTGGCTGCGCTTGCAGTTGTCACGGTAAATTGCCACCGCTTTCAACCCCAGTTTCCACGATTCCATGTAGGCATCCATCACATCTTCAACACTGGCCTCTTCGGGCATGTTGATGGTCTTCGAAATTGCCCCTGAAATGAACGGCTGCGTGGCCGCCATCATGCGTACGTGGCCCATATGATGAATGAAGCGATTGCCATTCACCGGCCGGAAGCTGCAATCGAAAATTGCCAGATGCTCGTCTTTCAAACCAGGTGCGCCCTCAATGGTTCCAGAGGCATCAATGTGGCTGACAATCTCCTCCACCTGTGCAGGACGATAGCCCAACTTGATCAACGATTGTGGAACGGTGTTGTTCACAATCTTGATGACGCCACCACCCACCAACTTCTTATGCTTCACCAAAGCCAGATCGGGTTCAATGCCGGTGGTATCGCAATCCATCATGAAGCCGATGGTTCCAGTGGGTGCAATCACCGTGGTTTGCGCATTGCGGTACCCATGCAGCTTACCCATTTCCAGCGCCGAGTTCCAGCATTCCCACGATGCGTCGTACATATCGGCGGGAACGTGTTTGGCGTTGATACGAGCTACGGAATCGCGGTGCATTTTGATTACGCTGAGGAACGAGCCTTCGTTTTCCGCATAACCAGGGCAGGGTCCGGTGGCTTGCGCGATACGGGCACTGGTGAGGTAAGCCTGACCACACATGATGGCGGTTAGGGCGGCTGCAAAGTCACGGCCACCGTCGCTATCGTATGGCAGACCCATGGACATTAACAGCGCCCCAAGGTTGGCATATCCTAAGCCGAGTGGGCGGAAGTCATGCGAATTTTGGGCGATGCGGGCAGTTGGATAGCTGGCGTTATCCACAATAATTTCCTGCGCCAGAATTACGGTATCCACCGCATGACGGTAAGCCGCTACGTCGAACTGGCCGCCGGGACCCACGTAACGCATCAGGTTCAGGCTAACCAGATTACAGGCAGAATCATCCAGGAACATGTATTCGCTGCAAGGATTGGATGCATTAATGCGATCGGTGTTCTTCGATGTGTGCCAGCGGTTGATGGTGGTATCGTACTGCATACCGGGGTCGCCGCACTGCCAGGTGGCCTCAGATATGGAACGCATCATTTCGCGGGCTTTGTAACGCTTCACTGGCTGATTGGTACCGCGGGCACGGGTCCACCAATCGGCGTCGTCGGTAACGGCCTGCATGAATTCATCGCTGACGCGGACGGAGTTGTTGGCGTTTTGGAAGAAGATGGAGCTGTAGGCTTCGCCGTCAATAGCGCTGTCGTAACCGTTGTCGATCAGGACATGGGCCTTCTTTTCTTCCTTGGCTTTACACCAGACGAAGTTCATCACATCGGGATGATCTACGTCCAGAATTACCATTTTTGCTGCACGGCGGGTTTTGCCACCGGATTTGATCACACCGGCAAAGGAGTCAAAGCCGCGCATGAAGCTGAGCGGACCACTGGCGCGGCCGCCGCCGGAAAGGATGGCATCTTCTTCACGCACTTTCGATAGATTGGTACCGGTGCCGGATCCCCACTTGAACAGCATGCCTTCGGTCTTGGCAAGATCGAGGATGGATTCCAGGGAATCCTTCACGCTAACAATAAAGCAGGCCGAACATTGGGGACGCTTGGTGTCCCGATCCAGCACTTTGATGCTATTGGTGGGTTCGTCGTGATACCAACCGTAGCCACGAGTATCCTTCACGCCAACGTTGAACCAGACAGGCGAATTGAAGCAGGCCTTTTGGGTGAGCATCAAGTGAGCCAGTTCATGACGGAAGTTCTCAACATCTTCCGCAGTTTTGAAGTAACGTCCTTCGCCGCCCCAATCGGCAATGGTATCGGTGACGCGGTGGATCAGTTGGCGAACACTGGTTTCGCGATCGGGCGAGCCAATTTTGCCATGGAAATATTTACTGACAACGATATTGGTGGCGGTTTGTGACCAATCCGCGGGCACCTCCACATCGCGCTGTTCAAAAATAACGGCGCCTTTGTCATTTCCAATGGAAGCGGTTCGCAATTCCCAGCGAATATCATCGTAGGGGGTTTGGCCAGCATCAAGCCGAGCCGTGAAGTGCCGTGGGAAGGAAACTCCCACTCTTTCTTGTTTCGCTAAAGCGCGCTTCACGTCCGTGCTTGGCGCGCTGAGGTCTACGCTGAGGTGTCCCATTATGTCCGTTGAAATCCTTTTTATCTGTAAGTCGCTGAGCTCACTAGTCTTGAGTTGACCAACAGCCGGGGGAGGCTAATTTTGGTGGTGCGGTCCCTTAACTATTGTGTAACATTGGCAATGATGCCCCAATATGTAGTGGCGCGTCAAGAACTATATCTAGATACAGGACATAGAGTTACAGCCTTAGTTTTTATTCGCTTTTAACCTAGGGTTTTCTAAGGCAAACTGGGAGTACTAAGCGGGTCATATGAGGGGGCACCAATAACTACCTTTACGGTGCCTAAATCACGAGTTCCGGCCCATAGCTGGAGGTTATGTTCACCGTCAGAAACTTCCTCGGGAATCCGGAAATTCACTTCAAACCGCGGAGGTACCGGGTCGGTACAAAAGCGGTCGAAATCGTTTATAAAATGGCCACTAATTTCAGCTCCAAACTCTTCAGGATGAAGCACTTCCTCAATTGTTAACTTCACTGATCGGGTAACAATTCGGGTGCCACTCATCAAGTCGATTCCATCGCTTAATGAGATCATTCTGCCTACCAGTGGAGGGGGTGGAATTATGCGGATGACGCCGGGTCTGCCCCACGGCTCGCCACGCCAGCCAAGCATAACTGGTTGCAGACCAGTACTAACATCCATGGGTAACTGCACGTTCACTTGAACTAAGCCATCGCGCTCAGGTGTACCTATATAAGTTGTGGTGGCTCGTGCACCACCAACTGTCACCTCAAAATCCAGCAAGTCGGCAATCTGAGGCAGGTTTTCAATCCAGAGGGAAAGCGACGCGAAGCGGCCGCGGGAGGGGGCCACGGGCTCGGAACTAGCGGCATTGGTTACTCGACGAATTGCGGGCTGAATTTCAGGACAGGCATTGGTTTCGTACCAGCCTTTGGGATGTTTAATGGCGGAAATCCACATGTATTGCGTGTTGCGGCCTTCCAGCGCCACCAGTTGCATGTCGGATTCGCGGCAAAATGCTTCCATTTCACTGGACGGAATGCGCACGCCACTCCAGGTGTCGTAACGGGCCATATGTTCCGGCAGACCATTCATCTGGCAGCGCAGCAGGCCACCGGTTTTCAGAACGCGGCGCGCTTCGCGAAGGTAATTCATCACCACTTCGCGGCTGGGAATGTGTTGAAAAACGGCGTAGGAATAGACCAGGTCAAAGGACTCATCGGCAAATGCGGCCAGGTCTGAATTGGTGGCTACGTGAACATGAGCGTGGGGAATTCCGGCCAGACGTTGACGGGCCAAGTCAATCATTTGGTTAGAGATATCTACGCCGTGGATTTCGCCGAACAGTTCACTCATGGGCTTGATTAAACGGCCAGGGCCACAGCCGATTTCGAGAGCCCGGCGAGCCCTTGGGTTGTTACAGTGCCCCAACCGCTTCATTTCCACCTTGAGGCCCGCCACCATTTCCTTGCCGGTGGCATAGAATTCTTCTTCATCCTGATCGCGACGGCCGAAGGCTACAAAGTAATGAGCATCTTCGCTGGCGCGGCCATTCCAGTCTTCGCGCATTTTCGAGACTATTTCTTGATCCATTACCCTAGGGCTCCTCCGATATACATCGGTTGCTTGCGAATTTCTGTTCAGTCCTGGAAATTCCAGGAGCAAAGCCAAAACAGCGTTGGCGCATCTTCCATCCGGAAATTGTATTGTCCTTAATAGTATTGCCACGAGTGGCGGCGGTGCGTTCGGCTCGGCGGCCGAAATAGATGCCGGAACGCAGAAGATCGGGTTCGCCGGCAAAGTAGGTGCAGCCCGCCCCGCTTTCGCTGCAGTGGGCGGTATTCAGGCCTTTTAGAATGTTCCCTTGAATGGTGTGCCCTGCCCCAATGACGAAAATGGCTCCAAACTTCATCCCGGTGATTTGGTTGTCCAGGATCTGAATACCAACAGATTGCATGTCAGGGTTGGTGTTGTTCATCACTATGCCGAAGTGGCCGTAAGGGTAGGCAGAGCCGGGTTTCGAATTGAAGCAACGATTGCGCGATACCTCGCCGTGATGGAAGCCGTCCAGGTCGATGCACTTCCCGTTAATCTCGTTAAACTGATTGCCGGTGTAGGTGCTAAAGTCTACGTTGCCTGCGGTGTCGATACCAACTGGCGTGCCCCCACCTTCGGCGTCGACGATTTCTGAAGGATAGCCGATAAGCTTGCCGACATTGTCTTCGACTTTGACGTTAGTAGCGTGGCCGATTTGAATGGCATCGCGGCCAATTTCTTCAAAGGTGTTGTTTCGGAAACTGCCGTTGCGATTGCGAGTGGAGGTGTAGCGCGAATGGGTCCACAAGGCGTTCCCGCGAATCCGCAGGAAGGTGCAATGTTCCACAGTGAAATCAGAAACCCCATCCTCTATAAGGATGCCGCCGGTTGCATTGTTGCGGCCCTTTTCGTTTAAGCCACCGCTATCTTCAATTGTCAGGTGATGCAACTTGGCTTGCATTCCGCCGTTGACGATGATGGCCATGGCTGGCATTTGACGAAATGTTATGTTGGCAATTTCCAGATTTTCTACCTTAATGGCCAGAATTCCGGTGCCCTGGTGGAATTGTGCAAAGGTTTTGTCATACGGAGGAAGGCCCAAACGCTGGACTACACTTTGACGATTTCCTTCCATAGAAAACTTCTCAATTCGGATGTTCTTTCCCTTGGCAAGAACCACTGCTTCTCCGCGAAAATCAGAAGCCATGCGGAGAGTTGTTCCATCGGGATGGCCGCGCAGGATAAGACCTTCGCCTTGAACCACAAGCGGTGAATGTAGTTCTAAAATTCCAGCCGGAAGATTGCGCAGGCTTTCGCCACGGAGGGTGCCGCACAAAAGCAGGAGCAGGAATTGTATGCTAGGTGCAATGAGCATTCAGATTGTCGAAGCCAGCTACGGGCCGCTTCATCAGTGTAGCGTCTCAGCTCCTGGTGGCGCTGTTATTGGAATTATTGGAAATGATGATGCCGGACAGATTGAACTTCTTCGTTTGGCCACTGGCCAGACGCGTCCTGATTCCGGCGAGGTAACTTTCGCAGAGCCTGCGCAACTGTTGGGTCCGGCAGACAGCTTGGAGATACCGGCAGTGCAAACAATCGCAATTTTTCATACCTTCGCTTTAAAAGATGCGCTGGTGCGGAATCAGGCGCTGAACCAGATTGAGAAGCAACGGCGCGCAGGCTCAACTATACTATTGGTTTCGCATGAACTGGACTTCCTGCTGGACGTAGCGGATGAAGTGTGGTGGCTGAAAGATGGACGCGTGGTGAAGCAAGGAGATCCGCGGGAAGTCATTTCGCGATACCGCTTGGCAACGTCTCAACAGCTGCGAGCGCAAACTGCTTCTGGCGATTTGCATCCTTCTTTGCGCCGTGGGGATGGCCGGGCGAAGATTCACAAACTTGAGATCGTAAATGCGGCGGGTGAACCGGTGGTGCACCTTACTAGCGGTGAAGAAGCGGCGATTCGAGTGACGGTGGAATTCACGGCAAATGTGGCTGATCCGGTTGTTGGAATCATGATTCGGACGCGCATTGGATTTGAAGTGTTCGGGACAAATACGCAGTTGGAAGGGGTGAAGCTTGGCCCTTGCAAGGCGGGCGATGCACGGCGGATTACATTCAAATTTGGAGCCGCACTTTGTCCCAAGGAATATACTTTGACCGCTGCTTCGCATGATCCTGACGGAGTTTGGCACGACTGGATGGAAGATGCCATTGCGTTTTCCGTTGGCGATTCGCGCTATTCGGCTGGAGTTGCAAATTTAAGGGCGCAGGTTGTAGTGGAGAAGACCTAAGGTGGAGCTTTTTCCAATGCACCCCCGTCCCCGATCTTTTTCCGGTACCCTTGAGGTATGCGTATTTGCACCTTTATCTTGGCAGCAGCGTCGCTTGCCACCTCCGCGCTAGCTGAACAAAAGCTCGGCAAACCACTAACTCTTACTAAATCCATGGCGGTTGGCGATGTGTTGGCCAACCCTGCTCCGCTTGCCGGCAAAACCGTTCAAGTGAAGGGCAAAGTATCTGAAGTATGCCAAATGGCGGGCTGCTGGATGAGCCTCACTGGCGACGGCAAAGCACTGCGCATCAAAGTGAACGACGGCGATATTGTGTTCCCCAAAGACTCCATTGGCAAGATGGCCATCGCTGAAGGAACGTTGGAGAAAATGGAATTGACCCGCGAACAGATGATCGCTCGGGCTAAGCACGAAGCTGAGGAACAGGGGCGTAAGTTCGATCCGAAGTCGATCAAAAGCGGTTCCACAATTTATCAAATTCAGGGTGTTGGCGCACTCCTTCTGGATTAACGAGCAAACCAACAAATGAAGCTGATTGTTTTTGCTCTCTCCATGGCCCTTACTGGGCTGGCGCAGATTCGTGTTGCCCCAAAAGTAGCTCCGAAATCGCCGAAATTGGTTGTGTTCATAGCTGTAGATCAGTTCCGCTACGACTATCTGCTGCGCTTCCGCAAAGACTATAATTCCGGCCTTGTACGACTACTGGAAAGTGGTGCGGTGTTCACCAACGCCAACTATCAGCACTACCCCACGGTGACGGCCGTTGGCCATTCCACAATGCTGAGTGGTGCAACTCCGAATATCAGTGGAATTGTTGCTAACGATTGGTGGGACAGAGCAACTGGAAAGGAGGTCACCAGCGTTGAGGAATTTAATCCACAGATCAAAAACTTAGGTTCGGATTCTAAAAAAGTTGCCTCACCACATCGGCTGTTAGTAAGCACCCTGGGCGATGAAATCAAAATGTCGGGGCAATGGGATAGCAAGGTAATTGGAATTTCCATTAAGGACCGCAGTGCCATTCTTCCTTCAGGCCGTATGGCCAATGGCGCTTATTGGTTCGACATTGATAGCGGCAACTGGGTTTCCAGTTCCTGGTATTTTAAGATGCTGCCTGATTGGGTGACACAGATTAACAAGGCAAGAGCAGCCGACAAATTCGCCGGCGCACAATGGAAGCCATTGCTGGAAGCAGGTCCGGCTTTCAAGCAAATGCCTGCCGCCAAAGACAAGAAGCTCTATACGGAACTGGAAAGCAGTCCATATGGAAACGAGTTGATTGAGGACTTGGTGGAAGCAGCCATTGTGCAGGAAAAGTTGGGGCAGCGTGGTGGCTTGGATCTGCTCACAATCAGTTATTCGGCCAATGACTATGTGGGGCATAAGGTCGGTCCCGACGACCCACAGGTCCGCGACATGGCAATTCGTACCGATCGGCTTTTGGGGAGACTTTTTTCTTTCCTCGACGGGAAAGTGGGACGGAATAATTACATTGTGGGGTTCACGTCCGATCACGGCGTTCCTTCTCTTCCTGCCACGCAAAAGGCTCGCAAGATGCCTGGTGCAAGGATTGATCCGGAAGTAGTGCGCAACGCAATCAACACCCGCTTGAGTAAGCTTTATGGAGGGGGAACCTGGGTACTGAACAAGAATCCGGAAGGCCCTTATCTGAACGAGGGGCTTGGCAGTTCGCGCAAGGTGAATATGACAGAAGCCCGCAATCAAGCAGCCGATGCGGTTCGCCAGTTGCCTGGAATTATGCGTGTTTACACTCGGGAGCAAATTGTGGAAGGGCGGCTTGTGGCGGACAAAATTGGCCAGCGTGTGACCAATGGATATTTCATGGAGCGCAGCCCGGATTTGATGATTGTGCCCGAACCGTACCTGTTTTTCAAGAAAGAAGAAACCGGCACCACCCATGCTTCGCCTTTTGGTTACGATACGCACGTTCCCTTAATTTTGATGGGGACACCGTTTAAAGCTGGAAACTATCACAGCTCGGTAGCCGTCAATGACATGGCACCGACACTGGCAACAGTGTTGGGAGTGGAAATTCCCAGTGGATCAGTGGGGCGGATTTTGGCCGAAGCGCTTGTAAACTAAGCTTATTTACAAGAAAGTGACCGCAGGACTTGGCCTGATTGGGATACCGTGTGATACCCTGGAATGTACTAAAAAAGTGTAAGGAGTCTGTTTTAGCAATGCTCAAATTTTTAAGCCGTCCTCTAGTCACCCTCGCCCTAGGCCTTGTGGCAAGCGCATCGCTGGCGATGGCGCAAACAAAGGTCGGTGTGATCAACCTGCAGAAGGCGGTGCTTGATTCGGCTGAGATCAAGAAGGCCCAGAACGAATTGGAAGCCAAGTTCAAGCCCAAGACCGATGCCATTGATCGCCTGCAAAAGGATCTGGCGGACATTCAGAATAAGCTGCAGACCATGGCCGGCAAATTAACGCCCCAGGCTGAACAGGAAATGCAGGTTACCGGTGCTAAGAAGCAGCGCGAACTAACCCGATTGAATGAAGACGTGCAAGGCGATGTGGATCGGGAACGGAACGAAATTCTGGGCCGTGCCGCAATCCGCATGCAGGATGTTGTGAAAAAGATGGCTGAAGCAAGTGGCTTGGATGTTGTGGTGGATGTTTCCAATACTGTGTATTACAAGACTGCTCTGGAAATCACCAAGGAAGCAACAACTGCTTACGACAAAACCTATCCTGCCAAGTAGTTTGGCGGGAACAAAGCTGTTTAGTCAGGTGTCTAATTTGTCACAGGAGGTGGGCCAACCATGGCTAGTTACCTTGACAACTATGGAAAGAGCGAAGCTCGACGGGAAAACATATTAAAGGGCCTTTTGATTGCGGTGGCAGTGATTGCCGTCGCGTCAGGGGCCCTTTACTTTTTCATGCGGGATCTCACGGAACGGCGTCAATTGAGTGGGTTTCATGAGTTGCTGGATAAGAAGGATTACAAGGCTGCCTACGCCTTGTGGGGATGCACCGACGCAACGCCATGCCCCAGCTACAAATATGAAAGGTTCCTGCTAGATTGGGGACCGGACAGTGCTGTTGGCAAAGGTGCGCAGATCAAAGTTAGTAAGACGCATTCGTGCGAAGATACAGTGATTCAGATCTGGACGGTGGGTTCAAAAGAGACTGTTAATTTATTGGTGAACCGGCACGATCACGCGATCGGATTTGCTCCTTGGCCGATGTGCAATCCACGCATGAAAATGGATTGAGATCCGGGGGGATAGATCCGACCTTCGCCCTTATAAAATGTCATGATGTTTTTCCCCTGACCAGCCAGCTTCGCGATGGATTCGGGGGTAGTGGGTTTCTTGATTCTAAGTGTAAATGCATTCTCCAACAAGCATGGCCAATTAGACCCAATTAGATAACTCGCGCGCTTCCTCCAAAGCAATGCCACACTGTGGATATGCAGACACTATAATGAAATTCTGTGGATAGGAAGGATCTCCAAGACTTATCTCGCGTGAGGCTAAAAGAAGCTAAAGCATTGCTCGACTTGGAACTGTTTGATGGAGCCTACTATTTGGCGGGTTATGCTGTGGAATGTGCGATTAAGGCTTGCATTGCGAAGGGAACCAAGCGTTGGGAATTCCCTGAAAAAAGAAGAGTGGATTTAAGCCACACCCATAATTTGAAGGAATTGCTTAGAGTGGCAGGGCTTTTCGATGAACAGTCGACGCAAGCCAGGAACGATCCATTCTTCGACAAGCACTGGGAAACTGTTCAGATCTGGTCCGAACAAAGCCGGTATCGTAGGAACCGCAAAGAATCGGCGAGAGAAATATTGAATGCGGTAACGGATGAGCATCATGGAGTGATTGCATGGTTAAAACTTCACTGGTAAGCCCGGACATCGAGAAGGGTACCGAGATTCTTAAGAGTTTTGATGCCTCGCTGAAGGTCCCTGTATTTCTTTGGGCGTCAACCGATGAGCATGAAGACTGGCGATTAATCGTTGCGGCTCGCAAGTTCGACCAGTTAGGCGTGAGTGAAGCGTACGGCTATATTCGTGAGATTTTGGCCCCTAAAGGGCTTGATGCCAGGAATACACCAACGATTATGATTCTCAGAACCACGGATCCTTTCATAAAGGAACTCCGCAGGATTTTCGGGAAGACAGAGAGTGTTGAAGGGATGCGCCTGGGAGGTCAACTGATTGGAGATCGCTTCATTCAGGACGCTTATGTATATCGTATTTCCTAACTAACTGCTGGCCGACTCACCGGTCACAATAAAAGACGTGTGCTATCTACGAGATTCGTCGCGAGGAATTCCTTCCCAACACTCAGTTCCAATCGAAAGCGGAGTGCGAATACATTCGGAGGGTTGCTGTTCCCCACCAGCAAAAAAGATACATCAACCATCTGCTGTCCCCGCTCTAGCAGTAAAATAAAGTCATGAGCGCCCGATACGTCCACTGGCAGAATCACGCCATGTGGTTAGGCTATTTTGAGGAATTCCCCGACTACTTGACGCAAGGTGATACGTTGGCGGAACTGGAGGACAACCTCCGGGATCTGTATCGGGATCTAACCAGTGGCGAGATTCCTGGCATTCGCCGTGTTGGCGAACTGATGCTCGGATGAAGAGAACGGATCTGATCCGCAAGCTGGAAGAAGCGGGCTGTAAGTTCGTTCGGCATGATGGAAATCATGACTGGTACAGCAATCCGAAAACAGGGATTTCTCAACCCCTGCCCCGACACCGTGAGATTAATGATTACCTGGCAAAGCACATCCTGAAGAAGCTCGGTCCTTCGCTTCCGGCCTGAGCAGCAAGCGAAACGCCAACACGAATACGTTCTGAGCGCCGGGTTTCGTCGCGGATAAAATGCTCGGTAAAAAGATATAATATCCGAGAGATCTATCCATGCTTCCTAAGCCACCAAGAGCAGCGCGCGCCGTAACCATCTTTGCAAAACAACGAGGCATACTCCGTACCTGTGAAGCGCTACGGCTCGGTATTCATCCGCGAACACTTTACCAACTGCGGGATGCCGGAAAAATCGAGCAGGTGGGTCGGGGCCTTTACCGCTTGCCGAATCGAAAGGGACTTAGCAATCCGGATTGGGTCGTGATCGCGGCTAAGGCACCGAATGCCGTCTTCTGCCTTGTATCTGCACTGGCATACCACCGGCTAACGACCCAGGTTCCGCATACCATCGACATCGCGATATCCAGCCATTCTCAAGTACCTCATATTGATGATCTGCCCATTCGTGCATTCTGGTATTCGCCGGCTTCGCTCTCGGCTGGCGTGCAGATCGTTAATATTGACGGCGTCGATGTTCGCGTGTTTAACGCCGAGAAAACAATCGCTGATTCTTTCAAGTACCGCAACAAGATTGGCCTCGACATCGCAATTGAGGCTCTGCGCAGTTATCGGGAACGAAACGGGCGCAAGGGGATGAAATCGCTACTTGCCTATGCTGAAATATGTCGGGTGAAGAAAGTAATGCTTCCTTACCTTGAGGCGCTGCTTTGAGCCGTGACGTTGCCGCATCCATCCGCCAATGCTTGCTCAACGAAGCAAAGCGGCAAAACCGGCCGTTTCAAGAGTTGCTGCAATACTTCGCTATGGAACGATTTCTCTATCGGCTGAGCGTTCATCCTCTGGCGGATCACTTCGTTCTGAAAGGAGCCCTTCTAATGACGGCGTGGCAGACAACACAGTCTCGCCCGACGGTCGATATCGATCTCTCCGCACGAACAAGCAATGACCACGTGCACATTCGCGCGTGGATCGAAGAACTGTGTGCACTCCGTTTTGACGATGACGGAATTGAATTCGATGGGGAGCACATAGAGATTGTCAGGATTAGGGAGGACGCGGATTACGAGGGAGTTCGAGTGCGATTCGAGGCAACGCTGGCGCGTGCCAAAGTGCCAATGCAAGTTGATGTTGGCTTTGGGGACGTGATTACGCCACAAGCTTCCCGAACTTTATACCCTGTAATTCTGGAATTGCCAAGACCGTTGCTACTGGCCTATCCAAAAGAAACGGTCATCGCTGAAAAGCTGGAAGCCATGACCGAGTTGGGACTTCTCAACAGCCGGCTCAAAGACTATTTCGACATTTGGCTATTGGCGTCGCTGTATGAATTCGACTCGACCGTTTTGGAGGATGCAATCCGTGCCACTTTCAACAATCGCCGGACAAACATCGAGAAGTATCCAGTGGGCCTAACGTCCGAATTCAGCGAGAGCGCAGCTCGTCAGTTGCAGTGGCTCACATTCCGAAAACGAGGCCGTTTTCCCCATGCACCGGAAGACTTGCGGGCTCTCGTAAGTGCTGTGGCCGACTTTGCCACTCCCATTCTTGAATTTATGGGCGAAGCCAACCGGCCGAGACGGGTCTGGAAACCTGGTGGACTTTGGCAGCCTTAATCGCCGAAGGAGCCTACGGGAAGCAGCCTCAGCGCCTTCGGAACTCGTCATCAGCGGTCTGCTATAAATGGGGGGCAGACTTTATATGACCGATGAACAACGAGATCTTCTGACCCGTCGTCTTCGAGAAGCAACCGAGCAACAGCCCGAGATTCAGACGCTTCGGCTATTGCTCCTTGGCATCGGTGGAGTTGAACTCGTTGCCCCGTCCAAGCCCGACTCAGACGTGCCCAAAATCGTAGATCACGGCCTTTTGATGGAGGGTTCTCTCATTAACCACATTTTGGACGAAAGTGGGTGCCACGAGAATGTCGCCGAACTTTGGCTGGAAGAGAAGGAAGGGCTGACTGGCATAGGGACGGGGTACGCGCTAAGCGAAGATGGGCTATGGCGTCAACACTCGTGGGGTCTCCGAGACGCCGAAATCATTGAGACAACCTCAGAAAGAATAAAATATTTCGGCAGGCGGCTCACGAGCACTGACGCTGATGCGTTTGCCGAAGCGAACCGGGGAGATCCAGAAGAACGACAATGGAGGCGCCTGCCCGAAGTTTGGTTCAGGCTGAAGAAGGACGATGATGGATACCCGGCAAAAGACTGGGAAGCATTGAAGGCGGAACTGAGTGACCGCTCCGGTTCGTACCGAATCAAATGCGTGCCGTTCTACGCTCCGGAAGTTGGATACGGAGATGAAGTTCTGACTGGGATGTCCGAAGAGGGATACGAGCCAGTGTTCGAGTCCGTCATCAAGCGAAGTGGATATAGCACGATGCGCCTCTGGATTGATGAAACGGAGGATCAGTCTGCTCTGGCTGATTTCTTTACAAGTCGTGAATGCCTAATCGAGTTCAGTGGCCGTCTTGCGGCGATCGGTATTCCCGAGACTGCGTTCGAGGAGATGTCAGAGTACATCTGCTCCGAGAAGGAGCGAGGCAGATGGGACGCTCAGGACGGCTATCTCATTATCGACGACTGAGGCACTAAACTAGGGTCAAACGAAACGGCAGAACTGAATGAGTTCGGGGCGTTGCCCCCCGCAGCCAGCGGGTTCCGTCGCGGTTAAACTGCTCGGTAAACAGATATACTTTCCGAGAGATCTATCCATGCTTCCTGCGCACCAAGCGTCAGATTCGTTTGCCGCCCTTATAAAATTTCCGGACACATAACGCAAGAAAACCGAGTCGTTCGACTCGGTTTCTTGCGTTCTCAATCAGTTTGAAAAGCTAATCCCCGAACGAACCTACTGCCTTTTCCTCTTCCTTCTTCACTGCAGGAGCGGCTGGCAGAATCCCACCAATCGCACCCAGCGGTACGAATCCGGCTGGAGCAGGCTGTTCGCCCAACACATTCTCGCGGTACAGCTTCGCCATGTGAGAGTTGTAAGCGTTGTCCTTCAGCTTTTCATCACGAGCTCGAACCTTCTCTTCGCGAGCGTTCTTGGCGATACCCACTGAATCCAGATCGTGCTGCTTTTCTTTGGCCACGTCGTCTTCGCGCAAAACAAGTTTGGTTAGGTTTTCTTCCAACTTCACTTTCTTGCCACCGGCGAAGATTTCATGACGGCCATGCTCGTCGTACCACTTGGTAAGCGTCGCGGTCATGTGCATCTTCTCGATGATATTGCGCCAGCCCACACCTGTGTTATAGGCGCAGAAGCTGATTTCACCCTGCTGCGTAGCGTAAGGGATAATACATTGTTCGGTGCGGCGGAAATCGTAGTTGAACAGATCCTGGAACCACATTCCGGCAACAAACAGGAAGTTCCAACGGTCGGCGCGGCGCTTTTCAATGTCCTGTTCGGAACGGTCGCCAGTGACCTTGCCGTAATCTTTCTTCGACATGCCGAAGCACTTATCGAACTTCTTCACTAAGTCGGCAAGCTTGAAATGAGTTGGAGCCTGGAACGGATCGTAGTTACGAAGCAGAGCCAGCGTAACACCCAAGATTGAAATTTTCTTGCTGCGCGCCGCATCGTTAATGCGTGCCATATCCTTAACTAAGCGTTCGGCGTTCAGGAATGCGGTTACTGGAACGGCTTCCTTGGTTTCCTTATCAATCATCAGCGCCATGCCGATGCCGCAATTTGGGTGGCAACCGCAGGAAAGTTGACCCCATTCCGCTTGTGGTCCGTGAACCAGATCAGCGAAATCGGAGAAGGTGCTCATGAAGGAAATTGGGAACCAATCGCGGACTGGTTCGCCCAATCCAACCTGATTCTTAACATCGTGTGCCAAGTGGCTCAGCGTGTAGCGCTGGGCTTGGCGGCGTTCGTCGGAAACTGCCTCGTCGCGGCCTGTGAAAGAAACTGGCTGGAAGCTGAGGAAGCTGATGATCTTGGGATTGTCGAGGGCGAAGCGAATGACTGCTCCAACCTGTTCGTTGTTGATTCCGTTGACAATGGTGATAACTGGTACAATGTCCACGCCGGCGTTGTGCAGGTTATGGATAGCGCGGAGTTTCACGTCAAACAGGTTACCCACCAAGCGGTGCGAATTGGCTTCGTTCCCAATTCCATCGAACTGAAGATAAGCGTAGCGAAGACCGGCTTCGGCGGCTTGCTTGCAGAAATCGACTGATTTGGCGAATTCAATTCCGTTGGTTGCAGCCTGTACTGAGTTGTAACCAACCTTGCGGGAATAGCGAACTGCGTCCAGGAAGTAAGGGGAAAGAGTTGGTTCACCACCGGAAAACTGCACTGACATTTGGCGGCGCGGCTTAATTTGCGCGGCGTTGTCGAGCATGGTCTTAATGTCGTCCCAGCCCAGTTCATGAACGTAGCCAACTTGATTGGCATCCATGAAGCAGGGATCGCACATCATGTTGCAGCGATTGGTTAAATCGATGGTTAGAACTGAACCGCGGCCGTGGGTGACTGTGGAGGTGCCGTGATTGTGAAGCTTTTCGTCGTTATGGGCGCGGATGTCGCGGCCGGGGAAGGTGTCTTCCAAATGTTGCGAGAAGGCGGGGTCAATGGACATCAGATCTTCGAAGTCGCCGTGAATGGGACAGGTCTTGACCATGACGATGTGGCCGTTCTTTTCAATGATGCGGGCTTTGATTTCGCCGGGCTTTTCATTGATCAAAATCTTGTAATCGCGCTTGCCGTCCAGGATTTCCTGGCGGACTTCGGGGATGCACTTGGGGCACAGCGAATCGGTTTCACGCGGCCAGCCAAGGGTCGGCTTCATTTTTTCGTAGGACTTGAGCAGTGGTTTATCAGACCACTTCGGGGTAAAAGACGGATTGTTCGGTTTTAAGGAATTCACGGCGTCGTAAACGTGCCATGCGCCGTTAGCGGCGAGTGTAAGAGCCTTTTCTGCGAACTTGATAGCTGTTGCCATTGATCTCCTCAAGTATGGTTTGTTACAGGGGGTACCCTATACAATTACCAAAGTACTAGTGTAGGCGAAACCACATACAGTTCCAACTAATGGGGGTCGAACGGGGCAAAAAAGGGGGTGAGTGGGGATTAGGAGGCAGCGGAGGCAGGCAAGTAGTTAACAGCATTGGAGTTTGCCAAACTTCGCTACAATATTACGTTACCTGAAATTATGGCTAGAAGACTCTTTTATGTAGATGA
>JAYTTF010000032.1:0-34049 GCA_043745195.1 Bryobacterales bacterium
ACGACCTCAATGCCACGCAGACCGTGTTTCCTGGCACCACGCTCACTCTGGTCTTCAAACTCGGGTCATCTTGACTTCACCCAGATCAGGAGGTCTGAAGCTACCGTAATCTTCCTGCGAAAACTCAAGATATCATTGACTCCAAGAGCGTTGTTTGGGAAAGTGAGGCGTGATTCCTTCAGAGCAAATAACAGCCGCCTTGAATCATTTGCTGGCCAGCGAAGGTTTTGTAAACTCCCCGCGCCTTTGCCGTTTCGTTAGCTTTGCAGTTGAAAAGGAACTCGCCGGTGACGGAGCATCCCTGAAGGAATACTTGTTTGGCACCGAAGTCTTTGATCGAGGGGCCGATTTCGACCCACGCCTGGATCCCATCGTCAGGGTTGAGGCAAGGCGTTTGCGTTCAAAGCTGCAAGAGTATTACGAAGGACCGGGCCGTGAAGCTTCCATTCGAATTGCATTTCCAAAAGGAAGTTACGCTCCAACATTCGAAGCCTTCACGCCCACTCCAGCATTGCCAATTGAATCCTCCCGTCGGCGGTATTGGCATTGGATGCTGGCGGCCATAGCTGTGGTCGGGTTGATCGCCATGGTTTGGAGCCTTCGTTCGGTTGCTTCAGCAGAACGGTTAACCATTGTGGTAATTCCCTTTTCCGATCCGCAAGATCAGGAGTTCGCTGATGCTTTGGGTGAAGCTGTCGCTTCGGAGCTTTCCAGGAACTCAAATCTTCGTGTGGTCGCCTGGCCGCTGTTCGTTGAGTATCGTAAGCGAAATCAGAAAATGGCGGATGAAAGCTTGCAAGTGGCTGCAAAAAACCTAGGTGCCGAAGCGGTGCTTGCCGTCTCAATTCGCCGTAGTGAAGATCGCCGTCGAATTGAGGCAACGCTTATGAAACCCAAACAGGGCTGGAAACATTGGGCCGGGGAATACGAGCGTGGATTGAACGAGCCATTCACTGTCCAGCGCGAAGTGGCTCGGGCGATTGCTCAAGAGGTGCGAGGTGTCGTTAAAGACAGATCAAAGGAAAATTAGGTTCAGTATAAGAATCAGGACCAGCACGCCGATCCCAAAAGCGAACACCAGTTGCAACATGTCCATAATGTTGTTGAAACTAGCAGCCATGTAATCCGCTCCTACTGAGGCCATAATTCCGAAGACAGTCGCTTGCCGGCCAACCATCAAGTAATACTTGTCGTCAGCGTCTTTTTTAATGTAGGCCTGGTAAATATCGAAGGTCCAAACGGTGTTGAATGCCGTGACGTTGCCGGCCATGCCTGACATGAACGAAGCCAACAGAGCAGTTAAACCCAAGCCCAGCATGCCCGATGGAAAATACTGCACCAACATCATGGGGATGGCTAAATCGTAATTAAATGTCCCGTATAACTTTTTGGGAAGTGCAAAGTTACTCGCGCCACTTTGATAAGTAAAGTAAGTGCAATGGCAATCATACCGTGCAGGATCACCAGGAATGGGAAAATCATTTTGGGCAGGGGGCAATCAATGGAGTCCGACACGCGGCGGACATGAAGTTAACTGCCATGGCACGCTGCACTACCAGGAAATCGGTACACCAATATCCAAAGGAAAGCACGAAGCCCAACCCCATTACCAAACCGAATGCGGTTTCAATTCTGCCATCCTTTTTGATCGTGCACTTATGATCTTCCCAGAGAACGACCGCTTCGGATTTTTCGGATGGCTTTATTGTCTACGCTGAAGTAATGATTGCTCGGATGTCGGAGTTAAAGGCTGAATCCCATGGCTGAGCCCCGTGACTAGCCGAAATGTTGCTAGCTCTCTAACCTGTTAGTTTTAGCAATTCGCTTCGATCTTAGACGCGAATTGCACTCAATGAAAAAAGCAGAAAGGGCTCGATTGCCAGACGTGGGCCACAATTTCTGGAGCCGCTTGACGGCAACTCGCGGCTGCGATATGGCCGAGGCTGGGGCATCCTAAACGGCGGTGTAGGTGGTTTCGGCATGCTCGCTCAGCTTCGTCATGTTTTGAAGAATACGGCGGTCGGCTTTAAGCGTGGCGTCTTCGTTGGGCTTCAATCCAACAGTTTCGATTTCCTTGCGTTGGAAGCTCCACAAATCGGCTAGGCGAAGCTGTTCTTGTTCGCGTCGGGCGAGTTCTTAAAATTCGCCTTCGCACGCGCGCAGTTCCTGCGGCTGAGCAACGTGAATGTGCGTTGTAAGAAGCAGGTGCTTCGGCCGTTGTTGCATAAATGCGGTGGCAATCCAGAAGGTGAAATAAGGAACGCCAGTTGAATAGAATTTGATACAGACTGCTCGCGATGCCGTTGTGCGCTTGTTCGTCAAGAACTTTTACGATTAGCGTTGAGCGCGGCGCTCTGGCTCAACAGCAGCCGCAATCGCCATTGTCGCGTAAGCCGCGCCAGCAGCGGAGATCCATTGATCATGACCGTAAGGGTAGCCGCTTTCAAAGTAAGGCTGAACGGGTAATGCACGCGTCTTTACATGCCAGGTGCCATCAGCCGCTTGTGTTTCCAAAAGATAGCGCAGTCCCTTTTGATAAGCAGGATGGGAAGCTGGCACCCCGCCTTCATGCATCGCAAACAACGCCATGCCAGTTGCGTATGCATCGGTCGGCATAGCTTCGAGTTGAGACCAGCCACCGTTTTTCTGTTGCATTGCTACTAAGCCGCGAACTGCTTTATCCATTGCATCTTGTCCTGACTTCGCCCATGCCAGCCCAAGCAGATGGAAGGCACGTTCCTGCGTGATCACTGGCTTGGCTTCCTGCAGCCAGGAGCGGGCGCGGGCAATGCGTACATCCTTATCTTCCATTTGTGCTTTTGGTGTGTAAGCGTTCAACGCGTAGATCGCATAGGCGGTGGTTGTAAAATCGTCGAACGTCAATGGAGGACGGTTGCCCACGGTTCGCCAGTAGCCATCGGGCTGTTGCATGGACTTTATGAAATAGACCTGCGCTTCAATCCGCGCATCCGTTGGCCGGCCTGCACTGGCGTAGGCAAACAGTTCATATCCACTGGAACTTACCGGGTTGGTGGAGTATTCAATTAGCCGCTCAGTAGTGATTTCAGAAACTTCGGGAGGAAGTTGTTCAAGGGGAGCGCCGGTTGCAATACCTTGTTTACCCGCGTAAGCCTGAGCCGCAGCAGGCAGCATTTGATTGTGGCAGGAATTGCAGCCGCCCTTCTTCACAAAAGTCGGACTGGTCTTAATCAACAGTGAAAGTCCTTTCTGAGCCGCAGCACGAAGTGTTGCTGGTTCTATATCAGCGGCTGAGACTAAAACTGGGATCACGAAAAGTAGAGAGACGATACGCATGGGGGGTCCTTAAAATTCGCTCTTTGCCAGAGCTTCACGAATGATACTGATGGTTTCGGTTTCACCGCGTTTTGCGGCAAGAGACAAGGCTGTTTCCTCTTCGCCGGTAGCGCGAACTTTGGCACCTTTAGCAAGCAGGAGACGAATCAATTCAGGAGATGCATCGTCGCAGTAAGCGGCGTGCATCAGCGGCGTATAGCCGCGATAATCGGTGGAATTCACGTCAGCGCCTTTTTCCAGGAACAGCTTCACCGATTCCAGATAGCCGCGATTGGCAGCATTGGCGATTGCCGTTTCTCCACGCTTTGTCTTGGCCTTGACGTCGGCACCTTTTTGAACAAGCATGGCCACGGTGCGCGGGTCGGTGGATGCGGCGTTCATCAATGCAGTTGCGCCGGTGGCCGACGCCGCGTTTACGTCTACACCTTTTGCCACCAGAAGCTGCGCTGATTCAAAGCTGTTTGTAGCGGCGGGAAACAGCGGTGTTAGTCCGGTGAGGGTTCGAAGGTTTGGGTCGGCACCAGCCTCCAGTAAAAATTGCACGAAGGGGGCACCAGCAGGAAGTGTTGCGGCCATGTAAAGCGCTGTCCGCCCTTCCACTGTTTTGGCGTTGATGCCGGCACCTTTCGCCAACAATAGTTTCATCTTCGCGGTATCGGTTACGGCCCAATGCAGTGCGGTTGCATTGCGGGAATTGGTTGCCTTCGGATCGGCTCCGGCAGCAAGTAGCAGGTTCACGATTTCTATAGTGCTTGAGTTTGCAGCATGCATCAGCGCGGTGGATCCTGCAGCATCAGCCGCTTTCGCCATCGCTTTCGCACCCCGTTTTACTGCACTCAAATCATGACGATGGATGGCATCCAGAAACGCTTGCACCTTCGGTTCCGTCGGCTTGCGTTCCATCGCTTTGTCATCGGAACGGCCAGGCATTTCCGCACCTTGATCAATCCAAGCGCGCAGGACAGTAATTTCCTCTGCTTCCAGTGCGCCGCTGGGTGGCATTTGAAGTCCGGCATTCGATCCGGTTATACGATGGATCAGTTTGCTTTCCCCACTCTTGCCCTGAATAATTACAGGACCATAATCGCCACCGCGCAAGGCGTTCTGGCGTAGGTCAAGACGAAGACCGGATTGCTGTTGCTTAGGACCGTGACAGGAAAAACACTTCGCAGCAAGAATTGGTTTGACGTGCGTTTCGTATTCAACGGGGCCAGCAAAAATACCGGTTATCGGGATGACGAACAGAATTGAAATCCAAGGACGCATGGTCGAAATATTATCAATTATAGGGACGGGAGTCAATGAGGCCCATGTCGCATTATGTCGCATTGGGGCAAGATTGCGTTCTGCTGCCAAGTGTGAAATGATCACCCGAATGCTAACACTGAAACTCACTTGTCTATTGCTCCTTTCTACTGCATCACTGGCGGCCCAAGTTTCCACGGCATCTGTTCAAGGAATCATCCGCGATAGTTCGGGGGCGAGTATTCCCAGTGCTTCACTAACACTCCGTAATCGTGCTACGGGCATTGAACAGACCACAACGAGTAACAACTCGGGCGAGTACGTGTTTGTAAATATCCCGCCAGGACCGTACGACCTCAAGGTCTCAAAGCAGGGTTTCCAGTCCTCCAAGCAAGAGGACTTCCCTTTGTCCGTCAGCCAGTCGGCCAATCTGAATTTCACGCTGCCAGTAGGCTCTGCAGAACAGACAGTGACGGTTGCCGCAGAGGCGCCCACTATTGAGAGCTCCACCGCCGAGCTCGGCACAGTGATGGGTTCGCGCCAGGTGAACGATCTTCCTTTGAACGGCCGCAACTTCACGCAGTTGCTTGCATTAACCCCTGGAGCGAGCCCGATCAACACGGCACAGACATTTGGCTTTCGAGGTGTTGGCGCGTTTTCCTTTCCATCTTTCCACGGCGCTCGTAACCGCGCGAACCTGTTTCTAGTCGATGGCATCATCGATCAAGCGTCCATCACGAGTAACTATGCGGTACCGCCCATTGTCGATGACATTCAGGAATTCAAAGTGGACTCGCATAATGATCAAGTCCGTTATGGAGGCGTCAGCGGCGGTGTAGTGAATGTGGTGACCAAGTCGGGTACCAACACACTGCACGGCACAGCCTGGGAGTATTTGCGCAATTCTGTTTTAGACGCACGCAATCCGTTTTTCCCCACTGTAAATGCTTTGCGGCAAAATCAGTTTGGCGGAAACATTGGCGGGCCGGTTCGGTTGCCCCGTTTTGACGGACGCAACAGAACGTTCTTTTTTGCCAGCTATGAGGGCTTCCGCAACAGCACGCCTGGCCAGACGCTGGGACGCATTCCTACGCCCGAGGAACTGCGCGGCCGGCTTGGAACAATCGCGAATGCAATTTACGATCCATTCACCACACGGGCCGATCCAGCAAATGCCAACCAGTTTCTGCGGACTCCTTTTCCGAGCAACGTGATTCCCGAAAACCGCCTGGATCCAGTTATGGCGAAGCTGGCTCAAGGTATCTACCCAGCCCCCACCGCAACTAGCACCGCAGGAACCAATTTCTCTGCCACTGCGCCGGGTAGAACCAACCAGAATCTGTTTAACCTCCGTGGCGATCAGCAATTGGGCCAAAAAGATTCGCTCTGGTTCCGCTTCAGCCGTGTTGTTTTGCCACGCACATCCACCAACCCGATCGGCTTGGCAGAAAACATTGACACTTGGCGAGCCAAGAACTATGGCGGTAATTGGACTCACATCTTCGGAGCTGGCACAGTCATGCAAATGCAGTTCGGTCGAACTACTGCGGCATCCAACGCATCGAATGCAGTGACCAATGCGCCGAGCGGAGTGACCAGTGCTCTGTCCCCAGACTTCGCCTGCGGGTTCCCATACAACCGTGCATGCTTCCTGCCCTCGGTGGGTTTGGTCTCCTTTCTAGGAACACCCGGCGATGCACTAACCCTGCAAGGCGCTTCCGACATATGGTCAGGAGCGGTTAATTTATCGAAGCTCTTCGGCAAGCACTTACTCACCGCCGGCTTCAGCATCAACACCAACAACATTGATCAATCGATTTTGGCGAACAGCCTCAGCTTCAGCCCGTTCCAAACTGCTGACTTGCAGAACGCCGGCCGCACAGGAAGTGATTTGGCTTCGTTTTTATTAGGAGTGCCCGTGGGCGGATCGCGCCGGCTCCAGGTGGGCGGAGAGAACGGCGGTTGGGTGAGCGGCTTCTATGTAGGAGATAAATGGAAGGCCTCCGACCGGCTTACCATCAACTACGGGATTCGCGTCGACAGGACACTGGTGCCGCAGTGGGGCGTCAAGTCCGATAAGTCCGCCTTCGTCGGATCGCTTAATCTCAACGATGGCAAGTATTGGGTGCGGGAGCAGCCCCCGTTCTGTTCCGAGACCGGCAAGGCTCCCTGCATTCCGGGATCCGCGCTTCCAGAAAACGTCATCGTGGCGCCGAACAATCGAATCCACCAGAATCGCGACTTCAACGTTGGCCCGCGGCTGGGCCTCGCTTACCGGCTCTCGAACCGCACCGTGATCCGCTCAGCGGCAGGAATTTTCTATGACAACTGGGCCGTTTGGGTTCAAGCCGCACAGAGTTATGGCGCAAGCTGGCCACAGGTGACATTGTTGACGACTGCCAATCAGAATCCAAACATCCCCACCGTTCGATCCTTCAATCCATTAAGTTCCATTGGTGCGGGTGCCCTGCCGGCCGCCACTCCGTTCACGCTGGTCCAGACCTACAAGGATCCATTTCTCAAAGTGCCGTACACACCCGAATGGAACTTTGGAATTCAGCATCAGCTTGATGCCAATACTGGACTCTCGGTCGACTACGTGGGTTCGCATGGCACTCGACTCGACCTCAACACCTTCGCCAATACCGCGCGCACTCCTGGGCCAGGGCCTCAAATCGACCGTCGTCCGCTCCGCTACCTTACGCCCACCAACTATGAGCGCAGCGATGGTTCGAGCAACTATCACGCCCTGGAAATGTCGCTCAATCGTCGCGCCGCCAAAGGAATCGGATTCCTCGTTTCCTACACTTGGGGCAAGTCAATTGATATCTCCTGCTCTGGCTGGGCGGGCGTGGAAGGTTGCGCCAATCAGGATCCTTACAACGTCCGTGCTGATCGCAGTGTTTCCGCCTACGACATTACGCACGTTTTCAACACGAGTCTTGTTTGGGAACTTCCTTTCGGTCGTGGCAAGCGGTTCACAAGCGGCAACCGCGGCGTCGACTATGCAATCGGCGGTTGGCAACTCAATTCCATTGTTGTGTTGCGGAGCGGTGTTCCGTTCACGCTTGGCGTCTCCGGCGACATCGCCAATACGGGCAATTCCAACAACGCCGGATTCTATGAGCGGTTGAATCTGGTGGGGGACGTGAAACTCTCCAACCCAACACCGGAGCAATGGTTCAACAAGCAAGCGGTGGCAGTGCCCGCTGCGTTCACATTTGGAAACATGGGCCGTAACGCGATGCGAGCCGACGGAGGGAAGAACCTTGACCTATCGTTGTTCCGCGTGTTCCACATCAAGGAGCGGACGCGCATCGAGTTCCGTGCCGAGTCCTTCAATACCACCAACACACCTGTATGGGGAGCGCCGGTCGTCAACTTTGCCAACGCCAACTTCGGCAGAGTGCTCAACGTGGCGAATACTCCTCGCCAATTGCAATTTGCGCTGAAGCTCAGCTTCTGAGGAACTTTGCATGTCACCGTTTCGTACTGCGCCCTTCGTCCTGATATTTCTTCAACAGGTTAGAAAGCCTAGCTACAATTTCCGGGTGCTTGCGGTAGACGTTCGCATTCTCTTTCGGATCCGTCTTTAGGTTGTATAGCTGGCCTGGAGTATCGGGTTGGGAGATTGGAGGGTTCGGAGCAATTTTCGCATAATTGCTGTTACCCGCACCCTGATGCAACAGCAATTTCCAATCACCCTGCCGGATGGCGAACGACCCGTCGAATGAGTGATGGACGGTGGCCTCGCGAATGGGCTGCTTCATCTTTTTTCCGAGGAACGCCGGCAGCATGTTGTAACTGTCCTCCGCCGCATTCGCCGGCAGCTTGGCACCGCTCACCGCCGCGGCCGTCGCCATGAAGTCGGTTAGGCACAGAGTCTCGGTGCTGGTTCCTTTCGGGATCTTTCCTGTCCAGCGTGCAACAAATGGAACCCGGTGTCCTCCCTCCCAATTGTCTCGTTTCAGCCCGCGTAAGTTTCCCGATGCGTTGTGGCCAAACTCCTGGCGTACCTCCCTCACACATAATTCCGGGCCGTTGTCGCTGGTGAAAATGATCAGTGTATTTTCACCAAGCCCCAACCGGTCCACGGCCTTCACCAGTTCACCCACCACCCAATCGCCTTCCATCACAAAGTCGCCATACAAGCCTACGCCGCTCTTTCCCCGGAACTGCTTTGCAGGCAGAATCGGCATGTGCGCGGCGCTCATCGCGTGATAAAGGAAAAACGGCTGGCCGGGATGCTGTTTGGTATGCTCTTCCATGAAGCGAACAGACGTGTCACGCAAGGTAACATCCACCATATCCAGTTCGAAACCTGGCGACCGCAATCCGCTCCTGTATTCGGTCATCGGCTGGCCCTTCTCGTATTCTCCGCCCGGCTCCTCGATGGTCGGCATGCCTACCGTGGCGCGGTTTTCGATGAAGGAATAAAGATAGTCCGTAGTCGAGCAGGCGGCGTTGCCGAAGAAGTAATCGAAGCCACGATCCACAGGACCATCGGCAATCGGCTTTGTGAAATCGATCTGGTTACCTTCGCGAATCATTCCGTCGGACTGCGTGACAGGCTGCCCATTCGCCTTGGTGAATGTCATTCCGACGTGCCACTTACCCACGGCCGCCGTGCGATATCCCTGCTGCTTCAGTAACCCGGCAACGGTCAGTCGCTCCGGCTCAATCATTGCAGGGGAATAGGCCATCAGCACACCACGCTTCAACCAAGTCCGCCAGGCATACCGTCCTGTCAGCACGCCATATCGGGTGGGGCTGCAGACCCCTGAAGGGGAATGTGCGTCCGTAAAACGCATGCCCTCCTGAGCCATACGATCGATGTTGGGCGTTGGGATTTTCGATTCGGGATGGAAACAGCGCACGTCTCCGTAGCCGATATCGTCAGCAAGTATAAACACTATGTTCGGTAGTTTCGGCTGATCTTTCTGTGCACCTTGCGCAAGGGATGGAACACTAGCAGCTACGGTCTTCAAGAAGTCTCTTCGTTGCATATCGGGTGTCCTTTTTCAGATCACAAGTTCGCCGTTGCATGATGGCAGTATAGCGAACGCTAAATTGAAACGCGTCCCATAGCCGGATCGCTAAATCCCATCTTTCCTGTTTCCACGCGTCCAGCATATCTGCGTTCAAACTCTGCTGCGCCCACTACTCGCACGCTGAAGTCGTACCAGTGGAAACTTCGTTTCAAATTGAGGGGGATCGATTTTGCTTTTCCACGCGCAACGGAAAGTGAGTGATTGCCAGTCTTGTAAGAGTGATCGGTAATCTGGATATTGTAATCCCTGCTCCTATCTTTGTTCCTGATTTGTACTTCAACATCACCACCAACGTATTCGCACCGGACGTCTAAAAGCGGATCGCTCGTGCTACCTGAAAATCCTCGAAGGAAACCATTCGGCCCGTGCACATGCACGTGATAGTTGCCGTCCAGCGTCCATAAGTCTGCCAGACTTGCTCCAGCCTCCACCGCGTAAGCTCGAGTTCCGCTCTTGCCGGGAGTGTATACGTGAAATCCCGAGCCTGCCTTTTCACCAGCTTTCATTGTGATTTCGAGAGCTTTCCTATCAGCCGTCAAGGAACCCTCCGCATACAGTTTGTAAGGCAGAGGCATGGATGGCCTGACTCCACTTTCCTGTTTGAGTAAATGACCATAAGCTTCCTGCTTCGATAGCTTCCTGAATCCAGTTGGAAGGCCCTTGAATTGAGCCTTGTGAATGCCTTCAATCACGGCATCTTTCTGCGGAAAGGTTAATGGACTTTCTTGTTCTCCATGGAAGGGCCTGAAGGCCGAAGTAAGATCTCCACAAACTGTGCGCCGCCATTTGCTGATGTTTGTTTCCTGAATCTGCTTGCCTGTTTTCCGGCTTAATACTTTTTCCAAAAGTTGCAGCACGGAAGTATGATCGAACACCTGGGAACAGACCGTACCGCCACGGCTCCAAGGCGAAGCTATCACCATTGGTACGCGATACCCCAGCCCCACTGGGCCACCGCGCGCTTCCTTCTCTGAGTACTTCGCTCGATCTTGCGCCAGTGAGTGATATTCAACTCCAGCATCAATCCCTGGTGTGGTCCGGCCCGTCGCGGGGACTTCAGGATCAGGCGCAACAAAGGGAGGCACGTGATCAAAGTAACCGTCATTTTCGTCGTATGTGAGAACGAAAATGGTCTTCTTCCAAACTTCGGGATTCTTCGTAAGGATGTTTAGCACCTCAGCAACGTACCAGGCTCCATACCAGGGGGCACCTGGATGATCGGAGAATCGTTCGGGTGCCACAATCCAGGAAACTGCTGGAAGGCTTCCCTGTTTCACGTCTTCGCGGAACTGATGAAGTACGTCTCCTTTAGGAACTCGAAGTGCCCTTGTGTATTCGCCGTCCTGATACTTCAGCGTTGTAAGTTTACGGTAATCTGGATCTCCCTTATTGGTGGTGAAGGCTTTGCTGTGCAAGCTCTTTTCTTGTGGCGAGAGTTTTTCAAAATTCTCCGCCGTCCACCTAGGGCCATCTGCAGTAATTTTCTTCAGTAATGCTTGTTTTGATCGCAGTGCTCTGGCTTCCGCCGGAGTTGTGGGTTTCAATGCCGCAATCTCACCCGGCAGTGAAATAGATTGCTGAGCAATGTAGTCCCGATGCATTTCCGAAAACTCCGCATTATATTGTATAAACCACTCAATCGGGTTATCTGTGAAGTTCGCCAGCCAGGCATCTTCCTCATTGTCAAAACCTGTAGGCAAGCTCAATTCGTTTTGATAAATTTTCCAGGAAACGCCGGCGTCTTCCAATCGTTCCGGAAACGTTGTCCAGTGAGCTTGAGCATATTCAGTCACGTCGGAATTTCTAACTTTTGCCGGGGACGACGCGCTCTGCTTGTCGCGAATTGTGCCGGTCCAAAGGAAGAGCCTGTTGGGTGTGGTACCGGTTAACGAACTGCAGAAATTCTGATCGCACACTGTGAACGCATCGGCCAGCGCATAGTAGAACGGCAGATCCTCGCGCGTGTAGTAACCCAACGTCAAAGGCATGCCCGCACACCCGGGATGATTGGTGGGTTTAGCATCCAGCCACTTATCGTGATCCCCATGATTTCGCGCATCTGTTTGGTCGCGCCAGGAATGCGGAAGGGAACCGAGCCATGTAGCCTTGGTGTCTTTTATGTTCAGACGGAAAGGCGCGTAGGTTTCGCCAGCGGAATTTGTTTGAAGCCAAACCGGGTTCTGATCGGGAAGGGTTACCGCTCTGGGATCGTTGAATCCGCGCACGCCGCGCAGAGCGCCAAAGCAATGATCGAAGGAGCGGTTCTCCTGCATCAGAATTACGACATGCTCGGCGTCTAAATAGGTGCTGCCTGTAGCAGGATCAATGCCAGAGGCTTTTTGAACGGCAGCCAGCAGTGCAGTTGTGAAACTGGCACTGCCAGAAAGCGCAGCTGCTTGCTTGAAGAAGTCCCGGCGTGAAGGCATGGGGCTATTATCGAACAAACAGGAGTAGTTCTAAAACCGGAAATCTTTAATCGTGGCCGACCAAAACGAATATTCACGACTCGCGGAATACGGATCGTCCTCCACTGTAAAGGCTACTTCGACCTTCATTCCTGCCTTCAGCTCTGATGCGCGATGGCCCATGTCCCAGGATGCAACTGCTCTGAATTCAGCAATTTGCTGTAGGCGTTATAGCTGGAGGATTGCAGGCGGCTATTTTGATTCCAGATTGCGTAAAGGTACCTCCTACGATGTAACCGACTGGTTGGCCCTGGCCGAAATCGTGTTAGCTCAAACGGATGACCCCAATCGCTTCCTCGTATTTTTCTAGATCGGTGGAGAGCCAACACTGCCCAGCTCGCACAACATGGAATCTTATGTTTACTTCGTGCTGATCGCTACTGATAATATATTCGAGTTCTTCAGAAACACTCGAAGTGGTTTTTTGACGGAATAGTTCAGCAGCGAACATCAAGGCTTGCTGAAGAAGGAGACAAACGTTGTCGGAAGGTATAACATCCTCTAAATGAAGATGATTTACGAAACACTCGTATCCTGTTTCGTCGACGAAATGGTTTATCGGAGGTTGTGTAAAACTATGTTGGGATTTCAGTGTAATACATCCCAGATCTCGAACAAATCCAGTTAGAAGGATCGTCTTAAGAGTGTCCTTCAGAGGGGCGGCTTCATCCTTACATAATTGCATTAGATGCATCATTCGAGTATTTGCTCTCATAATCCTACGACCCTCAATCCTTCTTGAAATGGCGCTTGAAACCTCGGATCACTCAACTATTTCATTACGCCATTCGATGCTCCCTTGGACTTGCCGTATGCAATGCTTGCAGATTCTACTTACTCGTTCCTGTAGTCCGCAAATTCCCATTGCCCAACTTGAGCCACCTTAAGAACAACCTCTCTCCATGTTTCGCCTGAATATCTTTCAATCATTCGCTTGATTGCGCTCTCTATCGTGATCCAATCATAGTCATTGACTATAAGTCGATGAAGACCCGAGACCCATACCGATATTTCACATTCCTGGTTGAGCCAGGAAGGAGTGCAAAATAAAATGTCGAAGGACTCCGCTCCTTCACCCTGACTGGCGCCTACCAAGACATGACTCTCAGTAAGAGCTGGAAATGTCCCGGCTCAGGTGGCCGGTAACCTGACAGTGGGGTCTCTACATCGCTGCAGAAGATTGATTTAACCTTAGCGTTTATCATTGGATTGTCAGATAGCCATTTGAAAGTGCCCTCATTCCCCCAATCCGGTTTGTATGATGGAGGTAGGTATACTCATGATCGAACAAACAGGAGTAGTTCTAAAACCGGAAATCTTTAATGGTTGCTGACCAAAACGAATATCCACGACTCGCGGAATAAGGATCGTCCTCCACCGTAAAGGCCACTTCGTAGTTTTTCACTTGTTTTTGGCGCGTCCCGGTTGTCAACTACCGCGACTTTCCTTTCGGTTTTCTCAAGTTCCTACATGTCTTCAAACATTGTCTTCCACGGACCGATCTTGCCGTAGGAAAGGAAGTGAACCATTCCCGTGGGCGAATCATCTCGATCAGCATCTACCAGATAAATCAGGTAGCCTGGGTCAGCCTCAATACCAAAGCTGTAGTCGGTCTGCTTACCAAGGCCTCGAATAGATTCAACAAATGCGGGCTCCAGAACCGCATCAAAGATCAGGACGATAGCCGTCGACCGATCAATAAGTTTCCTGAAAACATCACCCAACGCAAGCGGCTCATCAATTTTCACAAAACCTCGGTAACTCGGGATAAAGCGGAGCCCGCGTGGAAGAACACTTTCGTAGTACACAACACGGATTCCTGGTTGTCCATGCAAGTCGGCGTAAGAAGATCTCGGATGGTTCCCAGTGCCCAAGACATAACAGACTCGGGCCGGATCCAATTGACGCGATTCCTCCAACATAGAAAGGACTTGGTTTATGAGTTCTTCTGACACATACTGGCGCAAGTCTCGCTCAGTCGTATGTGCGGGTAGGAAGTACGTTTGGAATTCGTTGAAAATTTGGCTTACTGATCACTTCCTCAGATGAAATTGCCCGGGGCCGTAGCTCTCCAACTCTGCGCCATCGCCGGAATGCCAGCCGAGGCCACTTTGCCCGAGGCAGCGAACCCACAAACGGCTAACAAGGATAAGTACGACCTAACTTTATGCCTGAATATCCGATTGTCTTCATTATATTCTTCGGGCACTTGCAGCCTCGGTTGCAGCTTGAGCTACTTGACAGTATTCGCGGGGTGTAAGTCACAGGGTAACTTGTGCAGGAAAATACCGATCGTTGACTCGTTACTGAAATGGACATTACCTGCCCCATTTGGATGAAGGCTCCAACTGCAGGTAGAGCCAGCCCCAACGTGTGCCAAAATAAATTCGCCTAAGAAACGTAAGTTCTCTGAACTACCCTCAAGAAGCACAAATTGCTGAGGAAAATCCTCATCTTCCGTCGTAAAGGTTCTAACTGTTAACCGCGAATTACTCAAAGAGTGCGCTTCGAGAATATTATCCACTGAATTCATTAATATTTCCTCCAGGGCGTTCAGTCAGCCCAGTATTGACGTGCCCCCGCCCTCACACTTTTTACAAAGGCCCAGACATTTGGATGAACTAATAATGTTCGCCACCATGCTCTAAAGCCGGAAGTCTTTAATCGTTGCCGACCAAAACGAATATCCACGACTCGCGGAATACGGATCATCCTCCACCGTAAAAGCCACGTCGATCCTCATCCCTGCTTTCAGCTCTGCAGCCCAATGGCCCATGTCCCAGGCCTTCATCGTCAACGCCCGGCCATTCTGCCGTAGCCGCAATCGCAAATGCTTTTCCGCAAATACTTCCCCGGCCGCCGCCACTTCCACTTGTTCGGCAGCCAACAGCGGAGCAGGGTTGCCCATTCCGAAAGGAGCCATAGAAAGCAGCGCAGTGGCAGTCTGGTCTGTCAGTTCATTCAACGTCACCATGGCATCAATTTCATAAGTCTTGCGGAAATCTTCAGGATGCAACTGCTCTGAAGCCAGCAATTGAAAACGCCGCCGGAACTCTTCCAAATTCCCAGCTTCAAGCGTTAAACCAGCCGCCTGCTTATGGCCGCCGAATTTCACAAACAGATCGGCCATGCTTTCCAGCCCATTTAATAAATGGAAATTCGCAGCACTGCGGCCAGACCCTTGCACCTTCCCCGTTTCCGTATCAATGCTCAACACAAACGCCGGCCGATGAAAACGGTCCACCATGCGGCTGGCCACGATCCCCACCACACCCTTGTGCCAGTTCTCACCGGCAAACACCAACGCATGCGATTCATCGGTGACTGGAACCAGATCGCATTCCTTCAAAATCGCCACGATGATTTCCTGTTCCGTCTGCTGACGTTCGGTGTTTAACAAATTCAACTGTTCAGCAAGTGCCACGGCGCGATCCACATCAGAAGTCAAAAACATTTCCACCGCATCACTGGCGTTGGCCATACGCCCTGCCGCGTTGATGCGTGGAGCAATGCGAAATGCCACTTGAGCAGCCGAAGGTGACTGCTGCGGTTCAAATCCAGCCACGTTCAACAATGCGCGCAAACCAGGATTGCGAGTGGCTGCCAAATCAGCCAGCCCGTGCTTGACGATAATTCGATTCTCGCCTTCCAGCGGCACCACATCAGCCACCGTGGCCACGGCAACCAACTTCAGCAAGCTAGCCAAAATCTTGTGCCTGCGCGCCGCATCCCAGCCCAGCGATTCATGCAATGCCTGAATCAGCTTCAGTGTAACTCCAGCCCCGCACAAATTCTTTTCCGGATATTTGCAATCCAGGCGATTGGGATTCAGCACCGCTACCGCAGGTGGCAATTCTTCTTCCGGCAGGTGATGATCGGTAACAATGCAATCAATCCCCAACGCATTGGCCTGCTTCACCACAGCAGATGCGCGGATGCCGGTATCCACGCTGATAATCAGCTTTACGCCATTGGCTGCAGCGCGATCGATCACCTCGGGATGCATGCCGTAGCCGTCTTTCAAGCGATGAGGCACATGAAAATCCGCATCGAGCCCGGCTAGGCGAAGAGCAGTCTTCAGAATCACGATAGACGTTGTGCCATCCACATCGTAATCGCCATACAGCAGCACTTTTTCCTGATCTTTTATGGCACGGCCAAGGCGTGCTACCGCATCACTCATACCGGCCATCAGCAAGGGATCATGCAGGTCGTCCAGGGATGGATCCATGAACTTGCGCACTTCCGCTGCGGTACGCAGACCGCGCTTCCACAGGATTCTTGAAACGATGGAAGGTGTACCCCAATCTGCAGGAATGTCCGCAAGCAGTGGTTCAATCCATCGGGCGGGTCTAGTTTTTTGAGAAGTAGCCGCCGCCGATGGGTTCATCGTCTATGCCTCCATCCTCGTCAAAACCAGGGGAGAACAGATCAAAGTGATCAAGCATTTCTAACAGCTGTTTATACCAAGTGGTTTTGGCGGAGAACATGTAGGTTTGTGTGTTGCAGTCGAAGGAAAGATCGATGGATGAGATGAAACCTTCATACATTTTCAAGCGCTGCAAATCCCGGGCCAAGTTGCGGCGTTCGTCGCGATCCAGTTCCAGTTCGTCCAGTTGATCAATCAGTTCCGTAATGTGGCCAGCCGGTAAGGTTTTGTAGTGCGCCACAATAATTTTGACTTGCGCTGTGGATGCCACCTTTAGGAACTCCTGAAAATTTGGATGACTTTCGGTATCCCAGGAGATAGAAAGATCGCGATCAATATCAGAGCGTTCCATGCCATAAAATATGGCGAAGCCTCCGGTATTCAAATACTCTTCAATTTCCTGTTTCAGATTGTCTAAGTTTTCGTAAGTCATCGTTCAGCCACCACTAGCACATCATATTGAATTCCAAGATCGCGCGCCGATGGCGTCACAATCGACTTCTTGCCAATATAAATCTTCCGGCCCTGATTGATCGCCTGCCGAATATCATTCTCGCAGACGAAGTCGGCTAAATCCAGCTTCGGAGGAGTTACTGGAGCAGGAATCGGCTCAACTATTTTGGTTTCCGCAACAAAAGTTTTTTCAGGGACTGGCAATGCGCATCCGCAATCGGCTTCAACTTTTGCTGGTAATCCACGCCCGGCCAGAAACTTATCCACTATAGAGGCCACGCTGGCTGGTGGGCTCTCCAGCTTACTAATTGCGGATTCAGTCAATCCGCGGGCAGCCAAGTAGCGTTCCACTGCGGAAACTACCGAGGCTTTGTTAATGCTTGTGGTCATCTTGTTTATCGCCACCAAGTGTTCTTCAGGACGCGGCGGAAAAGCTTCTTCGGGCTTGCGGACAGCCCAGGCCAGCCGTTTGGTGTTGATCAAATGCAGCGGCGTGACGTTATCTCCCGTGCTGTTGCCCGCAATGGCACCGCAGCCCAGAGTCATCGCCGGAAAAACATTGGTGGTGATGCCTGTTGAACCCTGTGGCGTTGGAGTATTCACCAGCACGCGAAAGGCAGGCATGCGCAAGGCATATTCACGAGCCTTCGCTTCGTCTTCTGTATGGATGCCACAGGTATGGCCCAGGCCGCCGAATTTCAAAATAGCTTGACACGCTTCCACGGCTTGGTTGAAATCGTCGACGAAATAAAGTGAAAGCACCGGACTCAGTTTTTCAGCGGAAAGCGGATGGCCAGCGCCAATGCCGCCAAGCTCGGCTATAAGAACAGTAGTGGAATCGGCCACGCTGAATCCTGCCATTTGTGCGATCTTGCGCGGATCCTGGCCAACGCAATCGGCATTCACAGTTGTTCCATGACGGAACAGCAGCTTGCCCAAAGCGGCGGCCTGTGGGGCATCGCACAAATGAGCGCCCTGGCTTTTGAGTGCGGCAAGGATGGCGTCGCGCAGTTTCTTTTCAGCCACAAGCGTCTGTTCACTGGAGCAAAGCGTGCCGTAATCAAAAGTCTTGCCGCTGAGAATTTTCGTGACCGCGTCAACCACGTTTGCAGTTGTATCCACCAGCACTGGAACATTGCCCGGACCAACTCCATACGCAGGTTTTCCGCTTGAGTAAGCAGCTTTCACAATGCCGCTGCCGCCGGTGGAAAGTATCACTGAGGTCCATTTATGACGCATCAACTCATGTGTGCCTTCCATGGTGGCGTTGGTCACGCATTGAATCAAACCCTCCGGCGCACCAGCAGCAGTAGCAGCGCGGGAAAGCACATCAATCGTGGCGCAACTGCAAGCCTTGGCTCGCGGATGCGGGCTGTGTACAATCGCATTGCCGGCCTTGAGTGCAATCAGCGTTTTATAAATTGCGGTGGAGGTAGGATTTGTAGTGGGCAGAATAGCTGCAACCACTCCGACGGGCTCGGCGATTTCGACAACCTTTTGATCGGGCAGTTCCCGAATTACGCCGATGGTCTTCATGCCTTCCATACGACGCGGAAGCAAATCGGCAGCCAACATATTCTTGGCAACTTTGTCTTTCACTCGACCGTATCCGGTTTCTTCCACGGCCATTTCGGCCAGACGCAAAGAGGCTGCACGAGCCGCGCTGGCCATGGCTTCAACAATCGTGTCCACCTGTTGCTGATTAAAGCTACGGTAGGATTGCCAAGCAGTCCAGGCCTTGTCAACTTTGGCGCGGACTTCCTGAATAGACAGGAGGTCTTTGTCCTCGATCATGCCGGTTAAACCTGCTTACTTACCGGACTTATGTGTGCCGGGCAACACTTTTTCAACTTCTTCGTGGAGGTTGGGGATAACGTGGACGCTAACCAGTTCGCCAACGCGGCGCGCAGCGGCGGCACCAGCATCCGTGGCAGCTTTCACTGCGCCGACGTCTCCACGAACGGTGACGGTAACATAGCCAGCGCCAATGAATTCCCGGCCTTGCAGTACAACATTGGCGGTCTTCACCATCGCGTCGGCTGCTTCAATAGCTCCGACGAGACCTTTGGTTTCAACCATTCCGAGGGCTTCCATGTGCTCCTCCTTTTAGAGATTAGTACGTGAGTTTTCACGGTAACACAGTATTGGACAGGGTAGTGGCCTTTCTATTTGACACAAACCAAGTAAACTAGATAGGAATGCAAGATTCACCGGACGGATACCCTTTAGGCATGGAAGTAGCGGTACCTCGCAAAGACCCAGCCTGGGAGCGCGTTCAATTAGCTCGCCACGCGAAGAGACCCCACACCATCGATTACTTTGAACGCCTGTTCACCGAGTTCAGCGAAATTCACGGTGACCGATTTTACGCCAACGATCCTGCCATTATTTGCGGCATGGGCTTTTTCGATGGCAAACCTGTGATGGGCATTGGAACGGAAAAAGGGCGCGACACTAAACAGAAACTGCATCGCAATTTCGGAATGCCCAAGCCTGAGGGTTATCGTAAATCCATGCGCGTGATGAATCTTGCAGCGAAGTTCAAGCGCCCGATTCTCTGCCTGCTGGATACTCCTGGTGCATATCCGGGCCTGGATGCCGAAGAGCGCGGCCAAGCTGAGGCAATTGCCGTCAGTCTGCGCGAAATGGCCCGACTGCCGGTGCCAGTGATTTCCGTGATTATCGGCGAAGGCGGCAGCGGTGGGGCCTTGGCATTGGGTGTGGCGAACAAGGTTTACATGATGGAGAATACCATCTATAGCGTGATCAGTCCGGAAAGTTGTGCCGCAATTATTTGGCGAGATTCCGGCAAGGCCGAATTGGCCGCAGCGGCACTTCGACTTACTGCTCCTGATCTTTTAGAGCTTGGCCTGATTGATGGAATTATCCCCGAACCTCCAGGAGGGGCGCATAACGACTTCGACTTGTCGGCACAATATTTGGCGGACGCCGTGCGCAAGTCTTTGGCCGGGATGAGCTCCATGACGCCTGCGCAGTTGATCGAACAGCGCTACGAAAAATTCCGCAAGATGGGAAATTTCTTTGAGGAAATCAGCTAATCGTGGCGCAGCATAAAATCACGCAGAAGACCGGATTCCTGATTGCGGCATTCATCGCCGGACTCTTTGCGCTAGTGGTTTATTCCAGCATGGGGTTGACTGCGTACCGCGTGGAAGTTTGCATGGCTTACGATGGCCGCACCGCGTGCCGATCGGCTTCAGGGGCGGATAAAGATACAGCATTGCGAACAGCTTCAGATAATGCCTGCGCGCAGATTTCATCGGGTATGACCGATTCCATGGCCTGTGGACGTTCCACTCCAACCAGCGTGAAATGGCTGGAAGCTAATCAATAGAAGTTCCTACTGGGCGTAATCCGCTATTCGGATACCGCGCAGCTCAAGCGAACGCTCCACGAATGACTGCGCTTCGGACACCTCGAATTCAAGCTGATCGTTCGGCTCTAGTTTGTAGCCTGTGGGCAGGTTGGCCCCGGCCAACTCAAACGGTAGGGGAATGAAGATCATACTGAAAGGCCTGCGATCCGCAGAGTGCAGCCAAATGACCTGCTGCCGCTTTGCTCCGGCTGGATCTTTCAAATAAACTACCAACCGCTGGCGGATTTGAAATGGTGCAGTGCACTTAATAAGGGAACCGATCAGTTGGCATTCGCACACATTGGGAATCTCGATGCTACCTGCCGAAACCGTCATAAAGTAGCTTTTCTTGTTCCCATACAGGGTCATTTGGCCGGTGACTTTGATGTCGGTTAAATCGCTTGAATGCCTTTGGTAGAAGCCATTTTCTACTGGAAGTCGTAACCAATAGCCATCATGAATTCCTGTTAGCCATGGGGACGGATAAACCAACCGAGTCATCCGTTCGCCGCTCGAGAAAATCTCTAACCCGTCCCAAGTATCGAAGGTCGCAGTTTCCGTCGCTCCCATACCGGATAGCCGCAAAGGAAGAAAGACGTCTTTTGAAACCCGGGGGTCGGATGATGGATTGTCCCATGCGCGCTTGCGGTTTTCGTCCAACTCAATCCTCGCCTTGCTATCCTCCACCGGAACTTTGGAAAGCCATTGCTGCACAGAAAACAAAAGTCGTTTCGGAAACAAGCTCTGTCCTCCAAAAGACAGAAGGAAAATGGAGAACAGGCCTACTCGAGCTGCTATGGTTCGACGGAAAGCAAACTGGAAAACAATGATCACTGTAGCCAGAAAAAAGGACAACAGCGTGAAGCCCATATCCCCAACCCACAATAAGTCCGAAGAGATCTCGTGTTTGCTGTGAGCAATGGCGATGACCAATTGCGCGGTCACTAAGAAACCAACACACCACAACGCCATTTGCTGCAAATTCTTCGTTACGCTGACTAACAAAACCAGTGGTAGCAGTGCACCCAACAGCAATGCAATTTTCCATAACAACTGCGGAAGGTAGGAGCGAATTTCAAATCCTTGAGACTTCAAAACAACGGTCAGCGTCAATGCCAGCGTTAGAAAGATGACGGCGAATCCCAGTGCTGCCTTGGCCGCCAGCAGGTCTTTCCAATTCACCGGACGCGCCAACCAGTATTGCCGCTCGCCGGGTAAGGCCTCAGCGTGAAGCAACACGGACAAACACAACACAATCGAAATTGGAAGTAGTAACGTAAAAACTTCCATCGCATTCGACCATAGTGTCCGGATTTCCGGGAGTGCCAGCATCATCATGGAGTTGGTCACACCCCAACTGGCAATGGACAGGACGACTGCAACCATCCATATCCATGTATGCCGGAAATCTTTTTTCACAATGTGCCAGATCAGGGAAACATTCATTTCAATTCGCCTTCCTTGACGCTTTTGCCAGCGCCACAAAAATTGAACGCAGAGGCATTGGCCGCACGGCTACTCCGCGAGCTTCGGGAAATACTTCCTTCACATCATGCGCTGTGCGCTCGGTATTCCAGCGAGTCTCAACGAATCGAACAACTGCGGCAGAAGCCTCAGCGTGAATCCACGATGCTGGTAGGCGCGAAGGCAGTGAAGTGATATCTACTGTTACTTCCACTTCACGAAACCGATCTGACAACACCGACATCTCTTCGGAAAACTGCATCTTGCCTTCGTCCAGAAATCCAACGTGACTGGCAAAGCTCTCCATCTCCGATAGGTCGTGAGAGGAAATCAAAATCGTGCTTTCCTCGGCATGCGCCAGAAGCCCTTCTATGAATTCGTCGCGCACCAACGGGTCTAGTCCGCTGAATGGCTCATCCAATACAATCAACTCTGGCCGAAAGGACAATGAGGAAACCAGCGCTGCTTTCATTCGCATTCCTCTGGATAGAAACTTCAATTTGCGGTCCAACGGCAAGCGGAACAGGTCTAGCAACTCCTGCTCCCTGGCTGTATCCCAAGCTGGATAGAAAGGACGCCAGAACGCCAGGAATTCGGCCACCGTCATTGCGTCGGGCATTTCCTGACCCTCGGAAACATATCCAATACGGCCATACTCGCCAACGCCCAATTTGCGCGAGTCCACGCCCAATACATAGGCGTTCCCTGTGGCTCCGCGTAACAGGTTCATCAGGATCTGCAAAGTGGTTGTTTTGCCTGTGCCGTTTGAGCCAATTAGCGCGTAAACGCTACCGCTGGGCACGCGCAGATTTAAGCCGTCCAGCACTACATGCTTGCCAAAACGCACGCACAGTTTTTCAGCAATAATTGGATCACCGCTCATCGCTTTCCTCCATCCAATCGGGCCCAATGGGCTGCCAGCGCTTCTTGCACTTCATCCAGTTCCAGCCCCAGCTTCTTTGCTTCCACCACCAGTTGTTCCAGCTCTTCCTGCAGCAGTTCGTTCTTTTCCGCACGCGTGGAAACGGGCCGTTTCGCCACAACAGTTCCTATGCCGGGACGTACTTCCAGTAATCCTTCTTGAATCAATTGCTGTTGGACTTTGTGGGCAGTATTCGGGTTGATCTTCAGTGCCGTGCTCATTGTCCGCACTGACGGAAATGAATCCCCTGTGCGGAGTTGTCCGGCTAGCAGCGCTTTTTTGGCTGCGTACACCACCTGTTCATACAACGGCAGGCCAGGCTGGAATTGTACCCGGAATGGAATCACAGGTGTAGCGTGACACATAGTACACTGAATTGCAAGAAAAATATTTAGACGATTGGAACAACTGGTAAATAGCAAGCTACTGCATGGTTGCTATTACGGAAGTCCTGAATTCCGAATTTGCAAAACAAAGCCAAATTATTCAGGAAGACAACTTGCTGGCCAGCAACTTCCCACAATATTGAGTCCTCGAGGCAATTAAATCCTCTGGCGTTCTAAATGGAATCTGAATCGCATTCACGGTTTTGAGCACCGTGGATGTGAGCTGTAAAAAGCAGGCTGCTCGTGGTTAGCAGCCCAGAAGGTGAAATAAGGAACGCCAGCAAGGATGAAATTCACGTTCGCCTGTCCGCGATGCCGTGCTGCGCTTACGCTATTGCATGGCCGCAATTACTGCATCGGTAAATTGCGTGGTGCTTGCCTTGCCACCCACATCGCCAGTAAGTGTTTTCCCTTCCAGATACACTTTCCCAACGGACGAATGAAGGGCTTTTGAAGTAGCATGTTCACCTTAAATCGCTAAGCGACACGGATTCGGCACGTAAGATGCAGGATGCCAAACGAAAACTATTTCTTGGCTTCCAACCAGCGCGTCGAACCGCATGAGGCAAACTGCTAAGACGGCCGTGGAAATGAAGGGCAGCGGTTTTTGCGTCTTGTGGACTCACCACACCCAGTTCGCCCGGAGGCGAGTTTTTCGAAAAACAGTGTTGAGGACGATTGCCTGCGGCTGGCCCCCGGCCAGCCCGTCCACGCCAACCTCAATTCCCCACCCTTCACTCCGGCAACGGCCCAAAATGCTCCGCCGGCAGCCACCGCAACCGCCCCGTGCGCGGGTCCGTCCACCGGTACCCCAACCACCGCCACGCCTCCCCACTCGTGTGTACCAACGTATCCCGCGCGAACGAAGCCGTCGCCCCCTCCGGCAAATGATGCCACGTCGCCACGCACTCCCCCGTCGTCGCATCCCACAGCTTGACGCTCCCATCAGACGAAGTGGAGGCGATCAGCCTGCCGTCTGGGCTAAACGCGCACGACCCTACATAACCGGAGTGTCCGCTGAGAGTGCGCAGGCACTGTCCGGAGTGGGCATCCCACAGCTTGACGGTCTTGTCCCAGGAAGTCGAGGCCAGTTGCGCCCCGTCCGGACTAAACGCGCACGACCCTGCAGGTCCGGAGTGTCCGCTGAGAGTGCACAGGCACTGTCCGGAGTGGGCATCCCACAGCTTGACGGTATTGTCACAGGAAGCCGAGGCCAGTTGTGCCCCGTCCGGACTAAACGCGCAGGACCATACCCAATTGGAGTGTCCGCTGAGGGTGCGCAGGCACTGTCCGCTGTGGGCATCCCACAGCTTTGCGGTATTGTCCCTGGAGGCCGAGGCCAGTTGAGCCCCGTCCGGACTAAACACGCACGACCATACCCAATTGGAGTGTCCGCTGAGAGTGCGCAGGCACTGTCCGGTGTGGGCATCCCACAGCTTGACGGTATTGTCCTCGGAAGCCGAGGCCAACTGTGCCCCGTCCGGACTAAACGCGCACGACCTTACAGAACCGGAGTGTCCGGTCGGGCGCAGCAACAATACCGGCATGGCGTCAGGGTTGGGCGCAAATCCCGCTGCCGGACAAACCTCATCCCAACAAGTTGATAGCGCCACGTTCGCCACATCCACGCAGCTAAACTCTAATCCAGCTACATCAGCCCGCTGAAAGTCAGCGCCACCTAGCAAACCTCCGCGCCACTTGGCTCCGCTGAAATCCCCTCCAACCCCGCGCAAGCCCCCGCCATTCACATTTACAAACACCGCATCCCGCGCCTGCATGCCTGCGGCATTCGCTCCCGCTAAATCTACATCCTTGAAGTACGCCCTATTCACCTGCGCACCCCGCAAATCCGCTGCGGCGAGCGGCACGCCTACAATTCGCCACCCCTCCAAATCCGCCCCAGCGAGGCGCACCGGCCCAGGCGTCGGCTGCGGCCAACCCATCTCCACCGCCCGCACCCAATAGCGCAGCGCCATCCGGGCACCGTCCACCTTATCCCCGCCCAGCACAGCATTCATCCCCGCCAAACCGCTCGCGTCCAACTGCAACAACTGCCCCACAAAATCCAGCGTCTCAATCGAAGCCAGTGGCATATCCCACGCCTCCGCCTTGCCGTCCTTCAAAGCCCGCACCAAAAAGCTGGCCAGAAAAAACTCCTGCAACGATGTATGCGCAAACCGGAAATGCTTCTCGCTCCGCTCCGGCCGCACAACGAAGGTAGCCGTCCGCAAGTCTTCCTTCAATACCGAATTCTTCACACCCTCATACGCCACCCGCACCTTCGGATTATCCAGCAAAAACTCATCGAACCAGTCCTCCAGTTTTTCCGCCTCCCACTCCTTTGCGCCAGACCGCCACAACGCCACCGCCAACTCCTCCATCAACCGCCGCTTGTGCAAGGGCTGCAACTGATGCTTCCCATCATCCCGCGCCAACCATTCCCGCACCACAATTTCATACAGCCGAGCCGCATTCACTGTTTCCCCACGCGCCCGCATCTGCTCCAACTCACCCACGTGCTTGGCGATGAAATCGAGGAGGTATGGTCGCGTGGCCAAATCTTGCAGGTTGTGGATAGAGCGGATCAACTCCATCACCTCCTCCACCCGCGCCTCGCCGACAACTTTTTCCAGGTACTCCCGAATCTGCGCATCATTGAACGGCAGCAGACAGAACGCCGGAAACTTAGTGCGATCAATCCCCTCACGCTGCTCGCCAGTAAGCATCGAGGCCTGACTCGCCACATCGGGAAAATAATGTGACCGGCAGGAGATGATCATCTTCCCGTTACTGCGCCCCGGAGGCAGCACGCCCCATAGCGTGCGGATGAAATCCTTTCCACGGCCGGGCTCCAGGTGGACCAGCTTTTCATCCAACCCGTCGAAGATAATCAGTGCGCCTTCTTTCTGGACCATCCGCAAAATCTGATCGGCGGTCGGCCGCTTGTCAGCGCGGAAGCTGCGTTCGATGATCTCGGCCAACAACTGATTCAGCGTCGGCACGCCGGGCTGTTGGTAGTTTCGCAAGTCGATATAGATCGGCTGCCGGATTCGTTTGTCCGTCTTGCCTTGCTCTATCAGCATCTGTGTCAACTGCTGCAGTACCGTTGTTTTGCCGATTCCATATTCTCCAAGCAGAGCGAACATCGGCTCATCCGGGCGTTTCAACCAAGCTTCCATCACCGACAGCGCGTCCTCGCCGTCGCGTACTTCCGTCAATGCGGAGAGCGAACTATTGAGATCCACGCCACGACCGCGGGGCCTCACGAAGTTTGGAACAGGCTCCAACTCGAACGAAAAACCGGTGCCGGCCTTATCCAACAGCTCTTCGATTTCGTTGTACAGCTTTTCAACGAACAACGTTTTCTTCCCGTTCTTGCCGCAATCGAAGTATGACTTCCCCTCCAAGTCAAACATCCGGACGCCTGCAAACCGGCGCAAATCGTGCCGCTCCTGGTTCACTGTCTTTAGCAGCACAGGAATCACCGGCTTCAGTCCGCGCCCGAACGAAGGCATTCGTTCCTCATGAATTTTGTTGTCTCCGAGGAATGCCGGCGAAACTAGAAACAAGCCGAAATTACTATCGGCGATAGCCCGCCGATGTTCCTCCATCTTGTCCTCGCCAGTCAACACATCATCTTCCGTCCAAAAAACCAATTTGTACTTTCGAGAAACTTTGAACTGTTTGTTTAGCTCTTCAATCAGTTCCTTGGCAAGCTCCTGTTCATCCCGCGCACCGCAGCAATAGATCTGAAATCGTTGCTTGGCATTGACGTCAACGGCCAGTGGCCGAATGAAATCAATCTCCTCCACCCGCTCCGTCTCCCGATTGGAAAAATCCGCCGCCTCCTCAGACCCCGGAGCACTCGTAAACCAAACCTCCCGCAACTCCGGACTGCTCTGTTTTTTCGAATCAGAATCCAGTGACAAATCAATGCCCTCCTTGCGAGCCTTCTCATTCACCCGAAAACGGAACGTGGTAAAACTCTTCACATCCTTGTAGCCGGTAGCCTTCATGCAATCGGAAAGCTTGCATAGCCCCGCCTGGTTAGGCAACCCCAGCAACCGCTCCACACGCTGAGCATCCTCCTCGCCCAACGCCTTCACCAGCGGCGTGGCTGCTTCCGTCAACGGGTTGCCCTTCAGAATCATTTCGACACCGCCACGCCAGCAAAGTGCCGATCCAGCCGCCGCTCAATGGCATCATACAGCGCTTCCACAAAATGGTCCTTGTTGCGTGCATCCCGGAACGACTTCCCGTCCACCGAAAAAACCTGCATCGCCTCCAACCCCAACCAATCGTGCCGAGCCGAAAGCGGCTTCAACAAAACCGGCAACAGCGGCTTCGACGCCGTTGGCCCCACGTACTTGGGCAGCTCAAAAGTCTTGATGTAATCCCGGCTCAAGTAATCCGGCGAAATCAGCGCCAACCCAAAATCACACTCCTCGATGGCGGTGAGAATTTCATGGTGCCAATCTTCTCCCAGAAGAATGTCATCCCGATCCCGCCACACCCGGAGCCGATACTTCGCACTGGCCCCAAACTGAATTTTGAGTTTGCTAATGAGTTCCCGAGTTAACTTGTCCTCGGTAGACCGGTAGGAGACAAAGAAGCTGATATCTTGTGGCATGGGACAAGTCTATCACGATCTCTATGAAATACCACCACGAAATCACAACCACCAAATATTCACCCAATTTGGCAAGCCCCAGACCCCAGTCACAGACAATTCGAAATTCCCGTAACCCCATAACCTCCCGCCACTTCCCCTCTTATCCACCCACCTCCGCAACCCGGAAATTAGGCACCGCCCTGCAATAATAGAAGTAGGAGTTACTAGAATGGCAAAAGAAAAACAACCCAAGCCCGCCCCAAAGTCCGCTAACGTAGAACCATGCAGGTGAAAAACATTTCCGAAGCTAAGGCCGAGCTATCCGCCCTCATAGCCGCAGTCCAACGGGGAGAGGAAGTCATCATCGGCAAGGCCGGCAAACCGGTAGCGAAGCTCATTGCCTACAATGGGGCAAAAGCCGCCCGCAAGCCTGGAGCACTGCGCGGGAAAATCCGCATAGCAGCCGACTTCGATGAACTGCCCGCAGACATTGCCAAGGCCTTTGGGATGCGATGAAGCTGCTCTTGGACACGCAGTTGATGTTGTGGTGGCTGGCAGACTCCCCGAAATTATCCCGGCAAGCGAGGGCATTTATCGCCGATCCGGAGAATACTGTGTTTGTCAGCGCCGCCACCATGTGGGAGATCCGTATTAAGGAAAAGCTTGGTAAGTTAGACGTGCCCGCCAATTTGATCGCCACCGTGAGGAGCGAGGAATTCGAGTGGATTCCCGTATCAGCCGAACATGCCGATGCCACCTTGGATTTGCCCTTACTGCACACGGACCCGTTCGACAGAATGTTGGTAGCGCAGGCAAAGTGGATGGAGATTACTTTATTGACAAGTGATCCAATGTTGGCTCAATACGGTAGTTTTGTGAAAAAAGTATGACCGCCACGGTTTTCCGAAGACCGTTAGCGTATCGCCCGACTGCTTCATCCATGCTTTCAGGTCGGCGCACATGGAGGCCACCTAAAATGAAAGAACTGTGGTGCTGGCGCTGCCGGATGAATGTGCCAATGTTTGACGAAGACGAATTGGTCGAGATGAACTCCATCTACCGGAAGTGCTTGTTGCAATCGAAAAAAATGCGTATAACGCGACAAGATTCTATCGCTGTCATAAATAATGAAGCGTTCAGACCTCTAACTGAGTGGCATCACCTTCAAACGGGGGCTGATTGCACGGTGGACGAAATGCGGCATCATAGGGCTTTCCTCTTTGGCCCAAACTGCAAAATTTGTAACAAGCCCCTCAGGAGTCCTCGCGCAAAGCGGTGTGCCGAATGTGGTACGCGGGTATTGGAAAACAAGTGAGCTGTTCCACATTGCGGCGCAGGTTTGGCTGTTCGGCATTCTGCATCTGCAATTGCATTCGGGCCGTGGACAATTTCAATACGGTGCGGGCAGCCTCTCTCAAGGTATAATTTTCAGGAAATGGCAAATCTTGGTTTTATCGGTTTAGGCATCATGGGCTACCCCATGGCCCGTCACTTATTGGCCGCTGGGCACACTGTTGCTCTCTGGTCGCACACAATCTCCAAAGCAACGCAACTGGCTGGCGAATTCCCCGCCACAGCCACTGTCGTCAACTCCCCCAAAGAAGTTGCTGCCGCTAGCGAAGTGATCTTCTTCATCGTGGGCGATACCGCCATGTCTGAATCCATCGTCTTTGGCGACACCGGACTTTTGGCCGGTGCAAAGCAGGGCACCGTGATCGTCGATGCCTCCACCGTCGCACCTTCTTATAGCCTCAGCACCTCAAAGAAGTGCGCCGAAAAAGGTGTCCATTTCCTGGACGCTCCCTGCACCGGATCAAAGCCCGGTGCCGAAAAGGGTGCCCTCACCTTCATGATTGGTGGCGATAAAGCAGTTTTTGAAAAAACGAAGCCAATGTTTGAACCAATGGGCAAGAATCTGTACTATTGTGGCGGCCCAAGCATGGGGATGAACGCCAAGTTGACCCAAAACCTGATCCTTTCCAATATTCTGCAAGCTTTTAACGAAGGCATGGTGCTGGCCACCAAGGCTGGAATGGATCCCCAACTCATGCTGGAAGTGCTTGAAAACTCCGCCGCCAAAAGCGGTTTGATCGCCTTCAAAGCCCCCTACGTCTTCAAACGGGATTTCTCTACCAACTTCTCTGTTAAGTGGATGCACAAGGATATCGGCCTAATGCTTGACTCCGCTCGTCAGCATAACGTACCAGTACCTTTAACCGCGCTTACCCACCAAATGTTCCAGGCAGCAATCTCATCTGGTTACGGTGAAGAGGACATTTGCGCCACTATAAAAGTCCTGGAAGGGATGGCCGGAGTGAAGGTTGAGAAACTTTAATTAACACTCCCGAAAATAAGACTTGCATTTCCAAATTCCATATATTAATATTGGAATCAAGCCAGGGAGGCAACTCCCACCAAAGCGAGACTAACCTCATAAAAGACCCCTGAAGCATCCTCCCTGGCGCCCGTAAGGGTTTTATCCTGCGATGCTTCAAAAACAACAACCCCACTAAAACATACCTCTTCTCTGTTATCATTCGATAAGGCCCTTTATTTGGCCCATCAGTATGAAAAATCTGACCGTTCTTGGCTCTACTGGCTCAATTGGCACCTCCACCATGGAGGTTGTGCGTACAAACCCTTCTCAATATTCCATTTTCGCCTTGGCCGCTGGTCAAAACGCCGGGCTACTCCTGGAGCAGATCCGGGAATTCCGCCCCAAAGTCGTGGTCGTTGCCGACGATTCCGTTTTGCGGATTCTGAAATCCTTGCTCAACGAAGCTGGTCTCCCGATTCCAGAATTATTAGTCGGCCCCCAAGCCCTGGTCCAAATCGCTACCGCCCCCGAAGTGGATTTCGTGATGTCCGCAATTGTGGGGGTTTCCGGCCTGGAAGCCACTTACGAAGCCATCAAGCACCGTAAAACAATAGGATTAGCCAACAAGGAAGTATTAGTCGCCTGCGGGGAACTCGTCATGGCCGCTGCCAAAGCTAACCAAGTGGAGCTTCTTCCTGTCGACAGCGAGCACAATGGCGCTCACCAATGCCTTCGCGCCGGTAGTCGATCCGAGGTTACCAAGTTAATCCTCACAGCCTCCGGCGGCCCATTCCGTCTCACACCCAAAGAGAAGTTGCTAAATGTGACACCCGCCGAGGCTTTGAATCATCCAACCTGGAAGATGGGACAGCGGATCACAATCGATTCGGCAACATTAATGAATAAGGGCTTTGAGGTGATTGAGGCCTGTTGGCTGTTCGACTTCCAGCCGCAAGACGTTGAGGTGACGGTGCACCCGCAATCCAAGGTGCACGCCATGGTGGAGTATAACGATGGTAGCGTGATCGCTCAAGTCTGTGCCACCGATATGCGAATGCCTATTCAATATGCCCTGACGTATCCAGATCGCGGCGAAGCTCCGGTGCCCCGCATGAACTGGAAGCAATCACATAGTTGGCAATTTGAGCCGCCGGACTGGGACAAGTTCCCTTGTTTGCGATTGGCCTATCAGGCGCAGGAAGCTGGAGGGTCGGCCACTTGTACATTAAACGCGGCGGATGAAATTGCGGTACAAGCCTTCTTAGAAGAGCGAATTTCATTCCCGGGAATTGCCGCTCTTGTGGAGGAAACTCTGAATCGCGTACCTAACCGCCGGGCTGGCAGCGTCCAGCAGATACTGGAGATTGATAGAGAATCGCGCGAAGTGGCGAGGAATCTCGCTAGGACCTCGGCTCCAGCAGTTGTAAGCTTGTAGAAGGATTTATCAAATGGACATGATTCAAAATATCGGGGCAGTGGTGCTGTTGCTAGGCATCATGATCCTGTTCCACGAACTGGGACACTACTGGGTTGCGCTTCTGTTCGACGTCCGGGTGGAAGCGTTTAGCTTCGGCTTCGGTCCCAGACTGTTCGGCTTCCGGCGCGGCGAAACAGACTTTCGTTTCTCGGCCGTCCCCTTCGGCGGTTATGTGAAAATGGCCGGCGAAATCATGGGCGACGAAACCACTTTGGTCGATGATCCCCGATCTTTCTTAGCCAAACCCCGCTGGCAGAGGATGATGATTCTGTTTGCCGGACCGTTCATGAATGTGGTGCTTTCCTTAGGTCTGCTCACCGGCTTGTTCATGTATAAATACCCGAAAGTGGAAGGTGCCGACGATCCCTTTACCGTCGGATGGGTTCTGCCCAATTCTGTCGCCGCACAAGCCGGAATTCAGGAAGGCGATAAGATCGTCAAGTTCGATAATGTAGCCAACCCCACTTTCAAAGCCATTCAACTTTTGGAAGCCGCTGCGGCCAATCGTCCAGCCCCGGTTGTGATCGATCGTCAAGGTCAACAAGTATTGCTGACCCTAACCCCGAAATTGAATGAAACCAAACCAGGGCCAATGGTGGGTTGGTTGCCCAAGCATCAGTTGTTAGTGGAAAAGTTAGTCTCCGACATGGATGCCGCCCGCGTGCTGCGTCCCAAAGACTTGATGTTGGCAGTGGATAGCAAACCCATTTACGCCGTGCAACGCTTACACCAGATCCTGAAAGAAGGAAACGGCAAGCCGGTTGAACTTACCTTTTCCCGAAATGGCAAAATCCTCATTGAAACAATTCAGCCGAAATTGTCAACTCTCGAAGACGGCACCAAGCAATATCTGCTTGGCGTCAACCTCACACCGCGCTATGTATTTGTTCAATTGCCATTCAGCGAAGCGATTGTACAATCGGCACATGAAAACTGGAACGATGCAGGGCTCATCTATAATTCGCTAAAAGGAATTGTTGAGCGCCGCTTATCCGCAAAAGCACTCAGCGGACCCATTGGCATTGCCAAGCAAGCGGGCGACGCCTCCCGTGAGGGCCTAGCCTATTACATCGGCTTCATGTCCATGGTCAGCATGAACCTGGCCATCTTCAACTTATTGCCGATCCCCATTCTTGACGGCGGCTCAATCCTAACGTTGTTGATTGAAATGATCATGCGACGCGATTTGAGTTTGCGCATTAAAGAAACGGTGTTCAAGCTAGGCTTTGTTTTCCTGATGACGCTAGTTGCCTTTGTACTTTTCAACGACATTTCAAAACAGTTCGCCGGCTAGCCGGGCCGGCTGATTGCGCTAAAAGAGCTTAGGAAAAAACCGTCCAACCCGCGTCATATAATCTCTATACTGGTCTCCGAACTTAGCAATCAAATAGGTTTCTTCCCGAGTTGTGCGAAGAGCCAGCAGCGCGAATACCAAAGTGAATAAAGCCGCGATCAACCAGTTTGCCAACGCCACACCCATGCTCAAACCAACGAATAGCAGCCCCGTGTACATTGGGTTGCGGACGAACCGATAAGGTCCAGATTCCACAAAGACAGCATCCTTGCGAGTGACCACGGTGTCCGTCAGGTTGCGCCCAAGTGAGATGAACATCCAGCTAACCCAAGCCACGCTGCACGCGAGAATCGCAATAGCCAGCCAGCGGACAGGAACAGGGATCGGCATATAAGCCCACGATCCCAAGGAGTTGTTCAGCGTCATGATGACTGCTACGAATCCACCTAAGGCCGCCAGTCGAATCCCCAGCAAAAGCGGCCAACCCTCTCGCGTGCGATCCAGCGACTCACCAGACATCTGTGAGCGGATTCGGTGATAGGCTCCAATAACCATCATGATCACCATTAAGGCTATCGCGGCATGGCGAAGGTTAGTATCTTGGTCAGGCATCCGTTAAGCTTACTTGTATCAATATTTCGTCCGCGAAGTCCATGGCGATTTCGGATACTTTCGATGCAGCAAATTACTTAAAGGCCTGTTCGGAATATTTCCCCTTCTGCCCACCGTCCGATCAAAAGCCTGTAGCCATCACAGCTCTATGCAAGACTTCCGTCACCAGCGGATCGTTGGAATGTTTCCCAACCCAATCAAGCGTGGTTCGAGCCAGGAAAGTGCCCTCGCATTTTTCAGAAGCTTGGAGTAGCTTCCATTCCGCAAGCGTGCTCGGCCCTATGCCTGGCGGAAAGAAAACTTAAGTCCAATATCGTCGGCTGATCTTGCGGGTGGGAAAACATCCAGCCCGATAAGTGGAAGTTTCGGGATTTGCCAAGCGCCGGTGTTGGTTCATTCATGAGCCCGCAGCAACCGGGCCGAGCCAGGCCCGATTCTTGCAGTCCGTCGCGAATAGCGAATTTTGCCCCGGAAAGTAGCTAGAGTCGAGTCCGAAGGGCCGCATGCGCGTGTAAGTGATGGCCAGATTTCTCATGGCGGTCAGGCGGGCGTCGCCATTGAGAACAATATAATTTTCGCGGCTAGTGGCGTTGCGAATTCCTTCAAAGGTGCCCACATCGCTGTTAATCCT
>JAYTTF010000033.1:0-9611 GCA_043745195.1 Bryobacterales bacterium
TCTTAGTCATGGCTGGTTCTCCTTTTGCACCTAGAGTGCGTTGTGGAAGTTTACTACTTTCCACTGAACCAGCCGTCTCATCCTATCTGTCCCCAGTTATAAAGGAAATTCGCAGGCAGTTCCCGGTTTGCCCACGTTATGCCAACTTCCCTCTTACCGCTTCGCTCAACGCCTTGCCGTCCACCCGTTTGCCAGTGAGTTTTGCTTGAGTAGCCTTCATGATCACCCCCATTTGCTTAGCGGTAGCTCCAGGATTCTCGGCCATTGCTGCGGCGATCGCCGCTTCGATATCCTCGGCACTGGCCATGGCGGGCATGTATGCCTCAATCAGCTTCATTTCCACAGCTTCTTTCTCCGCCAAGTCGGCCCGGCCCGCTGTAGTGTACATTTCTACCGCTTCCCGGCGCTGTTTCAGCAAAGTTCCAAGCACCTGCAACTCATTTGCTTCATCCAGCGGCTTCATGGTGTCGATCTGAAATTTCTGTAGCGCGCTCTTGATCATGCGGATCGCGTCAAGACGTGCAGGCTGCTTCGCCTTCATTGCCTCAACCATGTCTTTTTGTAGTATTTCTAGCATTGCCATCGTATTTGCTATTCTATAGGTTCACCCCTCGTCATGCACTTAAAGAAGCACAAGCCATCGCCGTTTTGGAGATCACCCCTTACAAACCATCCGGTTCCTCCGTGGAGTTTGGCAAGGGTTTGACGGCGTTACAGGTTGTTTACACCCATATCAGTTTTGAAAAAATAAAGGAAAGAAATGAAAATCCTAGTAGCTGAACCAATGGCTGCTGCCGGTATTGAACTACTGAAAGCACAGCCAGGTTGGGACGTAATCGTCTCCAACCCTAAAGAATATGCCCAACATTTGGGTGACATCGACGCATTGCTGGTGCGCAGCGCCGTTAAGGTAAATGCGGATCTTCTCTCGAAGGCCCCCAAATTGAAAGTTGTGGGCCGGGCTGGGGTAGGCGTGGATAACGTCGATCTACCCGCAGCCACGGCAGCTGGTGTTCTTGTCATGAACACTCCTGGCGGCAATGCTATTTCGGTGGCTGAGCATACCCTGGCATTAATGCTTTGCATGGCTCGTGCCATTCCACAGGCCAGCGCATCCACAAAGTCCGGCAAGTGGGAAAAGAAGAAGTTCATGGGAAATGAACTGCGCGGCAAAACGCTGGGTGTGGTCGGCCTGGGTTCTATTGGCCGCGAAGTTGTGAAGCGCGCCCGCTCTTTTGAAATGCGAATCCTGGCCAGTGATCCATTTGTTTCCACCCAAGCCGCCACAGACATTGGTGTGGCTCTAGTTGATTTGGCTCAGCTTTGCTCCGAATCCGATTACATCACCTTGCACATGGCGCTCACACCTGAAACCACAGGGATGTTCAACTCTACAGCCTTCGCCAACATGAAGCAGGGCGTTCGCATTATCAATTGTGCGCGCGGCGAGTTGATCAATCAACCGGCTCTTGTGGAAGCTATGAAATCCGGCAAGGTTGGCGGCGCTGGTCTGGACGTATTTGAAGCCGAACCACCTGCAGCCGACGATCCATTGCTGGCCCAGGAAAGTTTGATCGCCACCCCGCACATTGGCGGATCCACTGAAGAAGCTCAGGAAATTGTTGGCGTGAAAATCGCTGAACAAGTGGTGGAATATCTGGCGAAGGGTGTGGCCATCAACGCCGTGAACATGCCCGCCATGTCTCCCGATCAGTACAAGAGCGTTGGTCCTTACATCGCCTTGGCCGAGCGTCTGGGAACTTTCGCCGCATATGCAGCGGAAGGGAATCCCAAGTCGGTCCGGATGATTTATTCCGGCCGCATTGCCGAATTCAACACCACTCTGCTGCGTAATTCAGGCTTGGCGGGTGTTCTGTCGCGCTCTGCCGGTAAGAATATCAATCTGGTAAACGCCATGCCGATAGCCGCTGAACGTGGCTTGGCCGTGGTGGAACGCCACGAAAACCGCAATGGCCACATTGATTCCATACGCTTGGAACTGGAAACGGAATTGGGCGTGACTGTGGTGGAAGGGGCAGTAATTCTTGGCAAGCCTCGCCTGATTCAGATCGATGGCATCTATTGCGAGGTAAATTTAGCCGGTCACCTGATCCTGCTGAAAAATGACGACGTTCCTGGAGTGATCGGTCATGTAGGAGGCGTGCTGGGTGAGAACAAAATCAACATCGCCAACTTCTCCTTGGGTCGTCAGGAAGGCCCTGCAGCAGCTGGGAAGCCTCTTGTAGCCATCGCCGTAGTGGAAGTGGACGCGATGGTGCCAGAAGCAGTTTTAGCCCAACTGAAGAAGAATCCGGCGGTTAAGACGGCACGGGTAGTTGAAATTTCGGCGTAGAAATTTAAAATAAGGCCGGGAAATCCTGGCCTTCCCCTTGAATGGCTTGTTAAACTGTGTTAGCATTTAGTAGCTCTCGAAGGTCCTTTACCGGACATCCCAAAGCAAATCCCACGGAGTGTTGAACACCCACGAATGAGTTTTACCGTTTTTCTTGGCAATCTTCCCCTATGGGTGACCGCTGACGATATCAAATCCTGGTTGCAAGCAGACAACCTGGTCGCTGATTCGATCAAAGTCATCCGAAACCCGGAAACGCAGGAATCCAAAGGCTTCGCGTTTATAGAAGCCCCGAACGCAGAGGAGATGCAGTCTGTCATCCGGCGTTTTGACCGTGCGCCTCTTGAAGACAAGCTTCTCCGCGCCAATCCCGCGCAGCCGCCCAAAGGCAAAGGGGGAGTAGCACCTGTCGGCTTTATGCCGCCTCGCTCTGCTGCACCCGTTGGAGCCCCAAGTGGTGGTGGCGGTGGTATTGGTGTTGGCGGTCCACCTCGAGTGGACGGTGTCGACCGCAAATCACGCGGCGGCAAGAAGCATAAGAAGCGTACTTCCAACCAACCGCAAAGTGCTTTCGCGGAAGAGTTGGCAAAGGCTCTGTAGCAAAGAATCTTTCGGATTTCCTAGTAACTTACCCAGAATGGTCCAGCGCAAGCTGGGCCATTCTGATTTTATGCGGTAGGCTGTAACCCTTCAACTTTTCTGTAGATTCGCTCCAGCTTCAAGTCGATTCCTAATTCCTGAAGCCTGCAAACGCCGTCAACTCCGACCGCCTCGCGGTAAAGCCATTCGCCGTTTGCGCCTCTGGTAAACCATTCCACCCGCATTTCGGCTTGGGACACCAGCACATATTCACGGAGGCTGGCCACCTGCCGGTATTGAACAAACTTGCCGCCACGGTCCCAACGTTCCGTGGATTCCGATAAGACCTCGACAACTACGGAAGGATTTGTGATCATATCGCGATGTCCGTCCGCATAGGCGGGTTTATCGCAGATGACCATCACATCCGGATACAGATAAGCCCTGGCTTCGGTAATCTGCAATCGCAAGTCTGCGACTGTGACAAGACAAGGCCGGTGGTCCAAGGCGTCAGCCAGTTCCCTGCTGAATTGGGCGATGAGTTGGGCATGCGGAAGTAACCCGCCCGACATGGCATACATTTCTCCATTCACGTATTCGCTGCGGGATTCCGTAGCGCGCTCCATTGCCAAATATTCGGCGGGTGTTAAAAGCGGCGCTGCCATATCCTTATCCTACAGCCAATTTCGTAAGTTCTTAGTTGCGATTCGGGATGGGATGCTTGCTACAGCATGCAATTTCATATAAATTACATGTATGGCGATAGACCTCAAAGATATCCATTCACTTAGCGACTTTCAACGCAATACCCGCGATCATATTCGCAAGCTCAAAGAGTCGGGTAAGGCTGCCGTGCTCACGGTAAACGGCGAGGCAGAAGTAGTTGTTCAGAGTGCCCAGGCCTATCAAAAACTAATCGACGATCAAGAAGTTCTTGAGAGCATCAAGAGTATCAGTCGCGGCATGGAGCAAGCAAAGCGCGGTGAAGGTCAACCGATGAGAGAATTCCTAGCAACCTTGGCGCACGAGCATGGAATCACGCTTAAGTGACAATGCAAAAAGCGTTGCCTAGGTTCTCTGCATGTTCGTAAACGCCGGGCCGTAGGTGAACCAGCGCGGACGAAATGATGGATGCTTTGACGTTAAATGCGAATTGCAAATTCTGAAAGTCCAAAAGCCACTCTTCATCACTTACCAGAAACTTCTTCTCGGAAGCCCTCATTTCGACTCCTGGTTACGTCAGTCGGAAAGGATTCCGATAGAATAAAAGAGGAGTCGTAGCGTGCTGCAATGCAGCCGCGCTACTTTTCCATCCCATCATTCTACTAGAGACCTAACTTAATTCTATGAAGCCCACCAATACTCCCCTGAATCCCTGTTTTTCCTCCGGCCCTTGCGCAAAAAGACCAGGCTGGTCGCTCGATGCCTTGAAAGGAGCTGCTGTTGGGCGCTCCCACCGTGCCAAGATCGGCAAGACCAAACTCGCAGAAGTGATCGACCGCAGCAAAAAAATCCTCGGCATGCCCGATGACTATGTGCTGGGCATTGTCCCCGCCTCCGATACCGGCGCAATTGAAATGGCCATGTGGTCCCTGCTTGGCGAACGCGGCGTGGAAGTGCTTTGCTGGGAAAGCTTCGGCAGCGGCTGGGCGACCGATTGCAAAAGCCAATTGAAGCTGGACAAACTTGTGGTTTCCAAAGCCGGCTATGGTCAGTTGCCAGACTTAACCAAAGTGGATTGGAACAATGACGTGGTCTTCACCTGGAACGGGACCACATCCGGCGCACGAATCCCCGATGGCAATTGGATCCCCGACGATCGTCAGGGCCTTTCGATCTGCGATGCCACCTCAGCGGTATTCGCCATGCAGATGCCCTGGCAGAAGCTGGACGTTGTGACCTGGTCCTGGCAGAAAGTGTTGGGCGGCGAAGGCGGCCACGGCATGATCGCACTTAGCCCTCGTGCCGTGCAGCGGTTGGAACAATTCACTCCAGCCCGTCCGCTTCCCAAGATTTTCCAAATGAGCAAGGGAAGCAAGTTAATCTCCGGCATCTTCGCCGGCGAAACCATCAACACCCCTTCGATGTTATGCGTGGAAGATGCCATCGATGGACTGAAGTGGGCTGAAAGCATCGGCGGCTTGATTGGATTGGTGGCGCGGTCCGAAGCGAATTTGAAAGTGATTGAAGACTGGGTTGCGAAATCCACTTGGGCTGGATTCTTGGCTGAAGATAAAGCCATTCGCTCCAGCACTTCCATTTGCCTGAAAATCACGGACCCGGCGTACAACGCGCTTTCCGAAGACGACCAAGCCAAGCACGCCAAAAACATTGTTTCGATGCTGGAAAAGGAAGGCGCCGCGTTCGACATTGGTGCCTACCGCGACGCTCCAGTTGGATTCAGAATTTGGGGCGGGGCCACCGTGGAGACTTCCGATTTGGAATTGCTCATGCCTTGGCTCGATTGGGCCTGGGGCCAAGTCCGCGCCACGTTCTAGACAGCCCGTCAACAGATCAACTGGTCCGGCTCACACCGGACCAGTTCGGTCAACTTAGCCCAAGTAACTCTGGTTCCATCCCTTAAATACAAACTCGCCCAAGCCCTTGCGCGTTCTTGTCGCCAACTCTCTTGATCTCATCGGCTCACTCAACTGATCCGCTTCCCCTGGATACCCCAAGGCCACTCCAGCCACGGCTTCTACATCGGCTGGCAGTCCATATTCCTGCTTGATCTTATCGACGTGAATCCCACCCATGCCGTGAGCCTGCAATCCCAAGCCTGTGGCCTGCACCGATAGCGCCATGAACGCAATCCCCGTATCATGCAGCGCCGTCCGGTTGGGAGTGCCATTGCGATTGAAGGTGGTCTTCGCCAGTGTAATCATCAACACCGGTGCATCCTTCGCCCACACCTGATTAGCATCCACCAGGCAACTCAACATCTTGTTGAAACCTGCAGCATCATCCATGGTTGCAACCAGCAGATACCAGGGCTGCTCATTCATGCTGGATGGTGCCCAGCGGAAGGCTTCAAAAAGAGCCAACAGTTTTGAATCCTCCACAGGCTGCTTTAAGAAAGCCCGTGGACTCCAGCGCTCAGCCAGAAGTTCGATAATCGGCACTTGGGTTGTTGCTTTGTTCGGAATCATAAAATTGTCGCAGTCTGCGTGCGGCCGCCAGGCCCACCACTGCTGCCAGTTGCTCCTCATTGGCCGCCTTCACCTGTTGAACACTTCCCAGGGTTCGCAGCAGTTTTTGTACAGTCTTTGTGCCCACACCGGGAATCTCCGCCAGTTCACTTGTCAGACGCGAAGCATTGCGACGAGTGCGATGAAACGTCACAGCAAAACGATGGGCTTCATCCCGGATTATTTGTATAAGATGCAGCACAGGCGAGTGACGATCCAACACAATCGGCTCCTCTTCCTGACCCAGCACGTAGATCCATTCTTCCCGTTTGGCGATGGATGCCAGTGGTTGCGTCACTAATCCCAGCTTCTCAAGCGATTCCTGAGCAGCGTGAAGTTGGCCTAGACCGCCATCCACTATCACCAGGCTGGGCATGGTCTCCTTTTCTTCAAGAACCCGGCTATAGCGCCGCAAAACCACTTCGCGCATGGAAGCAAAATCGTCGTTGCCTTCCACTGTTTTAATGATGAACTTGCGATATGCCGACTTGTTCATCCGGCCGTTTTCCCAAACCACCATGCTGGCCACTTTATCTGTGCCTTGAATGTGTGAAATATCGAAACACTCAATGCGCTTAGGTGGTTCCGGCAGGCCCAGCGCCTCCTCAACAGCAGCGGCTATTGACGAACTGGAAGGCTTCAACACACGAAAGCGGCTTTCAAAACTGTGCTGAGCATTGGTTTCAACCAACCCCGCCAAAGCTTTTTTCTGACCGCGCTGCGGAGTATGGATTTCCACTTTGCGTCCGCGTTTTTCACTTAGGTATTCTTCCAGAATTTCGCAATCGTCAAACTCGGCGGGAACATGGATCAGGCCGGGAACATACCGTCCACCAAGATAGATTTGCTTCAACAATGAGGCGATGAATTCATGCGGATCGAACTGGTGCTGATCCTCCCAGAACATTTCCTTACGGTCCACAATGCGGCCATTGCGCACGTGAAACAGGTTGATCGCAACCAAGGGTGGCTCGGCGTGATAGGCAAAAATATCGATGTCATCCCCGGAAGCTGCGGCCATCTTCTGCCGCTCCTCCATTTCATCCACGGTGGTCAACAGATCGCGAAGTGAGGCAGCGCGTTCGAAGTTCAACTCCTCTGATGCTTGAGCCATTTGCGAGCGAATTTCCTCACGCAGTTCCTTATGCTTGCCTTCCAGAAACATACGCGCGCGTCTTGCGGCACCGGCATATTCTTCATCCGATGTGAGCCCTTCCACGCACGGACCCAAACATCGCTTAATGTGATATTCCAGGCAAGGCTGCGCATGCTTCCGGGTAAGGTCGATTTTGCAGGATGGAACCTGAAAACGGCGGTGAATCACATCCACCAACCGGTAAGCCAGATTGCCCGGAAAATATGGGCCGTGAAACGAATCTTCTTTATTCAACCGGCGCGTGACGTACACACGCGGATATTTTTCCGCCGTCATTTTGATATACGGGTAGGTCTTATCATCCCGCAGCAAAATGTTGAAGCGAGGCTGGTACTGCTTGATCAGGTTATTCTCAAGCGCCAATGCTTCTTTTTCGTTATCCACCAGGATGTAGTCAAGCGAGGTTGCAACGCTGATCAGCGTTCCATTCTTGGGTGCCGCCAAACTGTCTTCAGAGAAATAGTTCCGCACACGGGCTCGCAGGTTCTTCGCTTTTCCCACATAGATAATGACGCCCGCCGCGTCTTTATACAGATAGACGCCAGGTTCTTGTGGAAGAAGTGCGACACGTTCACGGAGTGGTATTTCCTTCATTGCTTGCAGAGTTGCTACTACCAGCATCGCGCAAAAAAAATCTGAAACAAACAAGATGTTCGCGAAAGGATTTCCGTGATTCGTTTCAAATGCTGCTGGCCGTATATCCGTCCACGTTCCCAAGTGGGATATCCCAATAAACCATAGCTTGTTACATTAGTAAATTATTCAATTGCGAAGGGAATATACGGCGCGCATCTCCTGATCTCATTGCCGGTGGTAGAGGTTTAGATCCACGTAATACAAACCAAAATCGAGGAGATTCGTTTCATGCAGCAATTAGCAGAAGTGTGTCCGGTTAGACCAAGTCTCGTCTGGAAGAGCGCAGGCCTTGCTCTTCTGAGTTGTTCCATGGCCATAGCCCAAACAACACCAGGTTGTCAGTCATTCGGCACCGCCTCGCCGGCAATCGGTGCGGATGTACCGGAATCGTATTTTGGAGTCGCGCCTTCTACGGTTCAAAAAGAGCTTGTCGGCCCGCTGCAGCTTCTTACGGCTGGAAAGCTGGATGAGAAAGCGGCAACAATCACAATGCCGCTCTACCGCGGCCGAGTTAAACAAGGGAATCGTGCAGTTTGGTACATCCTTACGGATACAACGGATCGCGCGAATGCGGCAGCGCTCGGCCTTAACTTTTCCGCGAAGCTAATCTATGCAGCGGTATCGTCGCGGGCGGTGCGCAATGCGACCCTTTTGGCCGATGGATCTCTGGAGTTCGATGCAGGTACGGTTGACTTCACGCCGGACATGGTGCTGCGCCCAAATCCTGGCCCGAACCCGTTTCCTCCGCTTGAGGCAAAGCCAGGATCAGTAGGCGATTCGAACTACAGTCCTTTAGTGCGCATCACTAATGCGGGCGGCCATATCTACAACGCTCCAATCATCGCCATGGGTGACGATGTGCAAAACTTCATGTCCAACGGTAAACCCAACTTCAAATTCGTCCATGACAAAGTTGTTTCCATCACAGCCAACCCTGCCAAACCATTTTCTGGAACTGTGACGCTGAACCTGACGACAGGATTCAGTTTTGCTAAACCAGTGCTTTATCTAAGCACTGAGGCTTCAGCTGAACTCGCTGCAACCCTTGAAGGAGCAACTTTTGCCAGTGGCTTGAAGGACATCAAGGTAGGAGGAGACGATGGTGCCTTCAGCGCAGTTGAACGGCTATTCCTTACGGTAAACGGTCCAACCGGTTGCGACAACCCGCAACGACAAGGCTTGGTCAGCGCTCTACTAGGCGAACGGGGACCACTCAATGTCCTGGGAGGAATTCCTACGGTCGCGACGGATTATAGCCCGCTGTGGGATATCAACATCCTCCAGTGGACTCAAAAAGCTATCGACAAAGGCTGGAGATCCCGTGTCATCGATGAATTCCAGATTCTGGCCCTCGCGGACGCTGGCGCGATCACTGGTCTCGATGGAGCGCCATTCGGTTCCGCAGGCTTCGTGGTCAACTGTCCGATTGTATTCCGGTTTCTCTAAAATGCGTGGGGCGGCGGTAGAGTCGCCCCCAAACCTAATTCATAACGATTGATAGGAGATCTTGTGCAGTTTTCTAAACGACCACCGGCTCAAAGCCGGTGGGTTCGGTTGCGACTGAAAGTCGCCGGACGCGGCTGAAGCCGCCTACGTTTCCAGGGCAGTGATCTTGAACCCCTGATCATCTTCATCCCATTTCTGATTTTCGATGTAGTCTCGAATCGTTTGCTCGTTCACGGCTCCCACCGTCGCACAG
>JAYTTF010000034.1:0-33980 GCA_043745195.1 Bryobacterales bacterium
AGGCGAAGGTAATTGTGCAGGCAATGGAATGGTAACTTTGCCGCTGGCAGCCCACTCTGTTCCTCGGGCAAGCAGAGTTTCAAAAGCCGTGCAGCGAAGATTTGGATTCTTTTCGTTCCGCCAAGTGTGCCCCAACATTGTTGTATAAATCCGACCTCTCCCCCACTGGCGAATCCAGTCCATTGGTTCACGCCGATGGGAATCTTTCGAAATGGCGTAGGTAAGAAAGTGCAGCACTTTTTCCGGGGTGCCATGCTGGGGATTGGAAACAGCGTGTTGCCCGTGTGTCAGTTGCTCTGATGGATGCATCCAAACTTTCGGCAAGCCTTGCGTAATGGGATGCTGGGTATCCAAGGTGGTGATTTGAAAATCGTGACGCGGACCATGCCCAGGCCCGAGACCTGAACCCGCTGCAATTACTTTCACTTTTTCATTTTCATCAATCACCAATTCAGCCCCGAATGACTTTTCGCGCCAACCGAGGCCAATCATTTCGTTGTAATCAGCCCAACCAAGAAACGCATTGTTTGCTGCATGAAAATTCACCAACCCGCCGCCTTTGCGAACAAATGCCTGAAAGGCTTTTTCAACTGGCGCGGGCCAACGGATACCATCTGCCTTATGGCCGCCATTGAAGTTATTGACGATGACTTGATGCCGGCTGAAATCGGGACGCCACTGATCCCACGTTGCGGCCGGAGCATCGGCAGGAGGTGTTGTGGAAACAGTTACCGAGAAACGCCCGGTAGCTTCAAGAATTCGCCGAATTCCCTGCGTGCCTGCTTCCCAATCATGATTGTTAATGCCATCAATGATCAGTACTGGAAGCTTGGCGGGCTTTGCCGAAACCAATCCAAACGGCAAAGCCAGAAACGTGCGTCGCGGAAAATTCATGTCCTCATATTATGACGCGCCCTAGAACCGAACGTTCAATCCAACACGAACAGCTCTGGAGGAGCCAGGAGAAATGTTAGTGTTTCCGTCAGCATTGATGAAGTAATTCCGGTTGAATAGATTTTCAGCATTCACCTGCAATCGAATCCTTTCCGTCAGCGAATAGAAAACTGCCGCATCCACGCGAGTGTACCCAGGCAGCGTCACAGTGTTGTCAATCGCCGCGAACATATCGGAGCGGTTCAGCACCCCCAGGCCCGCTCCCAATCTTGGACGAATCTGAAAGTTGTTCCATAAGGAAAAGGTGTTGTGCGGTACTTGCGCAACCTGCGCTCCGGCGCGGGCAGCCGTGGTGGCACTGCTGATATAGGCGTCCTGAAAAGCGTACCCACCAGCAATTTTCCAGAATCGGGTAACGCTGCCATTCGCTCCGATTTCCACGCCGTTAGTGCGCGTGCTGCCGGTTTGCAAAATCCTGGTTACATCATTCGGATCAGTGGCCCGGGTGTTTTCGCGGTCCAACCGGTAAACAGCAGTTGTTAGTGAAAGAGCGCGGAAAATATCCCATTTTATTCCAGCTTCGTAGTTAGAGAATTTCTCGGGCTTCACTTGCTGAGTAACTGTAGTCAAAGAAGAAAATTGATCGCCGGAACTGGGCAGATAGGAAACGCTGTAATTGGCATAAATCGACATTGGCGTAACGGGCTTAAACACAATGCCGGCTCGCGGAGAAATCAAATTGTCAATTCGGCGAATGTTGTCTCCGTTGCGGTTATTGCGATACTGCAGATCGAAGTGGTCGAACCGTAAGCCGGCGATTAGTTGAATATGCCTGGATACTTGGATTTGATCCTGAAAATAGGTCGCGGCCAAGTTCGTCTTCAAGTGATTATTTGCGTCCGTGGCACTTTGCCGGAAGGTAGTGGGAGTGAAAATTGTGGGATTGGCGTAAGGTGCGGAAACAGAGGTTGCTGTGTTGTTGAAATACCCGGTATTGCGGAAGTTGTCTGTAAGTTGCCGTCCTATTTCAGTTCCAGCAAGGACAACATGTTTGACGGGTCCACTATAAATTGAGTAAGTAAGATCTGTCTGGTTAAACATGTTCAGCCGTTGGGTGGCGTTATCGTAAGTGGAGATTGCCACTTGAGATTTATCCGCAGTTACTACACCCGGAACGTAGTTGCGGTAACCTCGATCATATCCGCCGAACTGGGTGCGATTGCGAATGGTAAGGCCGCCGCGTTGGTGCTCAACCATCGCCGAACCTAAATTCACCTGGGCGTTTACCCGGCTATCATTCGGATTGCCATAAAACGTGGAAATTGGTACGTCTACTGGTTTGCCCTGATAGGAAGATATTCCGCGATCGGCAACCCGCATATCCTTAAAGTGCTCGTAGCTGAAAACGATTCTGGTTTGCTCGCCAGCTTTCACAGTCATCGTCGGGCTAATCCCGTACCGTTCCAAATTTACATACTTGCGGAAGCTATCCGAATTTTCGTACATCCCATTCAGACGCAACGCCACTTTGGTACCCAAAGGTTGGTCGAAATCCGCAGCCACACGCTTGTTGCCGAAAGACCCGCCCTGCAATGAAATTTCATGCAGTTTGCCGAACCCTGCCTCTTTCGTAACCCTGTTGATTACGCCACCTCCGCCGCCGCGTCCGAAGATCATGGCATTTGGACCCTTCAACGCCTCTACGCGATCCAAATTGTAGAGGTCGCGATAATACTGCACGTCATCACGCACGCCATTCACAAAAAAGTCAGCCGAGGAGTTGTTGCCTCGAATGATTACCTGGTCCCGATTGTTCTCCCCTTGATGGGCAGTGATCCCTGGAACATAGCGGACGACGTCGCCAATGCTCATCATCATCTGATCGCGAATTTGTTGCTGACTAACAACTGTGATGGATTGTGGCGTATCCCGCAAAAGTGTGTTGGTTTTTGTAGCCGTGTTAGTAGCTTCTGTTAGGTAAGTACTTTCAGTTACTGTTACGCTGGCCAGAACGGGAGCAATCGTAAGTATGATGGTGCGGTTAGCAACCGCGTCCTGAGGAAATTGGAGAGGCAGGGTTGTTTGCATGAAGCCCTCCCTGGATACGGAAATCGAAAAGCGGCCTGGTTCCAGATTGATAGAAAACGCACCATTGCGCCCAGACAGGGTGGTCAACTCCTTGGTGCTGTCTTGGGTAACTGCCACGATTTTCGCGCCAATAATGGGGGCTTGCGTGGCGTCCAGAATCTTACCCTGAAAAACCGTTTGAGCAGAAGCAGCGGTCACGCCAACTAAAAGAATCAATACAGTGGGCAGTTTAGCCATAAAAAGTTTTTAATCTCCAAGTAAAACCCTTGGCTCGCTGCCCTACAATTGAAGAGTCGCCAGCTTTCGGGTTGTCGATTTCAGTTCTCCGCGGTGTCTCGGCAAAAGTGTGCCGCGGAGATCTGGGAATAAATTAATTAGCGGATACGCTCAGCACTCCGCTTTGACATGCTTTGCAGCGGCCACCCACCTCAAACCTGCTGACGCGTACTTCAAATCCAGTTCGGGCGGCAATTTCCTGTTTCAGCTGCTCAAATAAGTCACCTGAAAATTCGGCGATTTGACCGCATTGAAAGCAGGCCAAATGGATGTGGTCGCGCCGCGTCTTCACTTCGTAATAATGCTTTTCACCCTTCAAGTGCATCAGGTCAAGCTCATCGATCAAGCGGAGTTTCTTCAGCAACTCGATGGTCCGATAGACTGTTGCGCGGTCAATATTTTGGTCCAGTTTGCGAGCCTGTTCCAATAGAGTTGCCGCATCCAAGTGCTCTTGTGCACTTTGGATGATTTCAATCAGAACACGGCGCTGGCTGGTAAGACGGATCCCTTTTTCAGTTAATTCTTCGATTAAGGAGCGTCGCTGATAGGAGCAGTTGGCTGACGAAGAATTAGTTGCGACGCAGTCGCAACAAGACCGCTCATCCTTTGACCCAGATGCGACTTTGTCGCAAAAATGTTTTATGATTTCCATGTCCGACTCTTTCAGTCCATGATAAATCTGGGGCACTCGTGTTGTCAAGTATTTTTTGCAATTGAGTTGCATGTAATTCGGGCAGCTCTGTCGGATACACTAAAGACTTATGCGACATGGATTGCTCTATTTCATTGCAACAGGCATTCTCTTTGGACAAGGATCAGACATTGCAGGGACGCGAATTCGCCCACACTTGAAGTTCCTATCCAGTGATCTGTTGGAAGGTCGGGGCGTTGGCACTCGCGGGGGCGAACTTGCTACCAATTACATTGCATCGCAATTTGAAGCAGCGGGACTAAAGCCTGCCGGCGATAATGGCACCTACTTCCAGCGTGTCTCGCTGGTTGGTGTTGAACCGGGTGCAACCTCGACGCTTTCTGCGGTGCAAGACGGCAAGCAGGTACCCTTCCGCTGGCTGGAAGATTTTGTGGGCAATTCCCAGCAGCAAAAGGCTGTTTCTGCGTTTGATGCAGAAGCTGTTTTTGTAGGTCACGGAATTACGGCTCCAGAATTTGGCTGGTCCGATTACGATGGCATTGATGTAAAAGGCAAGGTTGTAGTTCTATTCACAAACGAGCCGCCTTCCGAGGATGACAAGTTTTTCGAAGGCAAAGCGCTGACTTACTACGGCCGCTGGACTTACAAATATGAAGAGGCAACCCGGCGCGGAGCCATCGCCTGCATTATCCTGCATACCACTCCGACGGCTGGATATAACTGGAGCGTGGTGCGTGGATCGTGGGGCAAGGAAGATCCGCAAGTAAAGCTGAATCCTGGCGAACAGGCCATGGCATTGGCTGGTTGGGTAACCGAGGCAGCTGCAAATCAGTTGCTAAGTCTTGCGGGCAAGAACGTGGCGCAGTTACTGGAAGCAGCAAATACCAAAGGTTTCAAGGCCATGCCGTTGGGCTTCCGCGTGAAGGGTTCCTTGAATGCAAAAATGCGCGTCATTGAAACTTCGAACGTTGCAGGAATCGTTCCGGGAAGCGATCCGGCAGTGAAAGGCGAAGCCGTAATTTTTTCCGCACATTGGGATCACTTAGGGATTAGCGTTCCAGTGAATGGCGATAGCATTTATAACGGTGCGGTGGATAATGCCTCAGGCTGCGCGATGCTGATTGAGATGGCGCGCGCCTGGTCCACGTTATCAAGGAAGCCGAAGCGGAGTGCGTTGTTCCTGGCCGTGACGGCGGAGGAAAGTGGATTGCGAGGCGCGGAATATTACTCAAAGCATCCTCTGCTGCCGGTGGCGAAGACGTTGCTGAATCTAAACTTCGACAGCTTCTATCCATTCGGGCGAGTGAAGGATGTGGTGGTGACCGGCGCTGAGAAAACCAAGTTCTACCCGCAGGTGCAAGAGACGGCGCGGCGCTTCAATTTGAAAATCACTCCCGATCCGGAACCCGAGCAAGGACACTATTTCCGCTCTGATCATTTCGCATTTGCGAAGGTGGGTATTCCGGCTTTTTCAGTGAACATGGGCCATGAGTATGAAGGCAAGCCCGCAAACTTCGGCAGCACGATTTTCGCTCAATACAACGAGAAAAATTACCATAATCCTTCGGATGAATATAAGGACGATTGGGACTTTGCCGGCATTGAGCAGATTGCCCGGTTCGGCTTTACGATTGGGCTGAACGTCGCCAACCGCTGAACGTTTAGACACACTACGGCACTGCGGAAAGTCAAACGCAAACCCAATTCAACTGGCGTTCCTCATTTCACCTTCTGGGCTGCCAACCATAACAGCCTGCGTTTTACGGCTCGCATTCACGGTGCTCAAAGCCGTGTTTGCGATTCAGATTCAATTTAGAACGCCAGAGGATTTAATCGCCTCGAGGACTCAATTTTTTGGGAAGTTGCTGGCCAGCAATTTGTCTTCCTGAATAAAGAGTCTCACAGGTTTTGAAGAGGCAGCCTCGTGAGTTTTTGCAAGCGGATGAAAAGAGGGCAGATTCAGTTGGGCGGGTGTTGTGATGGCCGATTTGTAGATGGGAAAATCCGTTGGAAAGTTGGTTTTACACGACAGAACGTATTTTATGTCCGGCTACTCCTTGAGGTTAGTTATTGCGTAAGTTGGTGTTGGTGTTGTGGCCAACATTTTCAATGCGCTCTCGAGCGAAACCAAGCCATACTTGACGTTTTCAATGGGGCGAGGACCATAAACTACCGACCATTCCCCCTCGCTCCTTGAAAACGTAATCATTTCATCTTCCACGGACACAACCAGCGACTGGGATAGCTCCGCGAGCCTTTTCCTCAAATAAACAACATCGATGAAGACGTAAAAATAGACATTGCGGTTGAGCAGGTTGAGGATCTTTTCAACTGGTATACCCAGCAAAGTTATTGGTGGAACCCATGAATAGTCCCCCATGATCCTGTCTCGGAAACAAGAAAAAATGCATTCTTTCCAACCCTCACCCAATCGCATGACTTCGCGCGCAATGTCTTCACCGCCACAGTCCTGAACACTGGCCGCATAGATTACGCCGTTTTCCGGCTGTGTGACCCTTATCCGGTGGCCTTTTAGCGTGGTGACATCGCAAAACGCATCAGTATTGTGTGTGCGGTCGCAAGGGTGCTCCACTATCGCATAGGGGAAGCCGTGGGCCGTGAGCTCGTCAACAGATAGATCACTGAATTTTTCTTGCAATACTTGATTTAACAGTACCATTCTCTGCTTCTGACGCTTTTTTCGACTACCCGCTTCTGAACCAACTTCAAAACTAACAACACCTCGGTTATTACAAATTGCGGTCAAGTCTCCGATTTTCAGGCAGTGCGTCAAATCGTGGAGTAACACCGTCCATCCCTTCTCTGTCATGAAATTACCGATCTCTATTTCTTTGGCCCGTCCATCCTTTGCTCCAAAAAATCCAGGAGACTTATTCTTACCATGCAGTCTTACTACGTGATCCGGCATGATTTTGTAGGCAAGCGTGTCCCCCAAATACAAAATGGCCGCGCGTGAAAATCGATGGTTATCTTCTGCTGTTTCGTTGGAGACTAGAAGAATCTGTAATCGCCTTAGGCGGTCAACTGCGATCTTTCCATTCGGTACTTTAGATGCGGAATCCTTGATAGCATTTCGTAGTCTAATGTGCCATCGTCGCTTTGCCTGTATCAAGCGTTCATAGCGCTCGATTTCAACGGCCAGTTCTTTTTGAACGGACCAGTATTCAGCTGCAAATTGAGATTCGACAACTGATTGTAAAAGGTTCTTGGTCAACATCCTATGCAAACTCAGCCGCTCGTTTCACCTAAATGCGGCACCCCTCAACTTTACCCATTTTCACCTTTCGGTAGGCAGCAATACTAATTGAGGCGAAAGAAGTCTATTCCCATAGTCCGATAATGGCTGGCTAGGTTAAGTCGAGTTGCGACCTTCGCAGGTCCTATAAATACTCCCTGGCCTAGAAAGCGCCAATACAATCCTCTGCTTATTTGAATGCGTAGGACCTTGCCTGCAATCCGAGGTTTCTTTTAGATCTTTGTTACAATCGCTGAATTGCAGGCTCTAATTCCTGGCTAGCGGTTACCCCCTCTTTGAGAACGACTCCTGCTTCAACGATTGACACAATGGAAATTAATCGACGCTGATCTGCACGGATCAATTTCAAAACGGCGGCGCTTCTTTTTAACACTTACGCCGGATGTACGACAACTTGGGTTAGAGATTACGAATACGGTCGAGAATCCCCTATTGTCATGGGGGGGCTGCAAACAGCATCGAACTGCGTTTTTTAGGATCAATCACTATTTCAATTTGGAAGTCCGTCTGGCCCGTATCCTATGATCTCATCGTCGGTGCGCTTATCATGAACTGGAACCAATTTCAGCCGCTCCCAGATTTCGCGCATCCCCATTGAAGGGTCTCCCTCTTGGAAGCTTTGCCGGGTTTTCTCGCGATGCAGCCGCTCCAGGATGGCCTTCCTAACCGCTTCGGTCGAAGTTTCACCAGTCAGCGCCTGGAGTTCTCGCAGGGCCTGATCCGCTTCCTTGCTACGAATATGAAAAGCCATGATTGCAGCATACTACTTTGCTGCTTCCACAGTCTTCAGCGCTAATCCTTTCACACCACCCTTCTCCATCAAAACTCCCATGACTTTCACTTTCTTTTCGATGAAAGGCATAAGCTTCGTGTTCGGGTTCTTGTGATCCGACGCAACCGGCATGTAGATTGTCCCGGTAGCTTCATCAAGGATCGCAAGCGGTACGCCGTTCTTTGCACAAGTCGTCGCACACGCTTCGTGCTTGGCTCCTTTGCTGTCGTGGGACATGTAGCAGCCGGTATCGACCACTAACCCCGTCAGCGTGATCTCCTTGGCGTGCTCGTCTTTATGACCATGTTGTGCCATCGCCAGAGCGGCTGCTGCCAGCATAGTGAACATTGTCTTCTTCATGTGTAGTCTCCTTCCTTTATGGTCGCGTACGGTACAGCATCCGGGGGAATGCGATGGTCTCGCGGATATGCTCGGTGCCGCACATCCAGGCCGTGAATCGTTCCACGCCCATGCCAAATCCTGCATGCGGCACGCCACCGAATTTGCGCAAATCCAGATACCAGCCGAACGCTTCGTGAGGCAGATTGTGGTCGTCCAGGCGTTTCTTCAACGTTGCCAAGTCCGAAACACGCTGGCCGCCGCCAATCACTTCGCCGTAACCTTCGGGGGCGATCAGGTCCACGCCCAGCGCAAGTTCCGGTCGATCCGGATCATGCTCAAAATAGAACGCCTTGATTTGCGCCGGGTAGCGATCCACCAGCACTGGCCGATCCATATCGGCAGTCAGCAGGGTTTCGTCCGTGTTGCCGAAGTCCCCGCCCCATTGGATTTCACTGCCCAACGATTGCAGCTTTTTCACGGCATCATCATAACTCATGCGGTTGAATGGAGCCTTGATGGCTTCCAATTTCGTGACGTCGCGCTCCAGGGTTTTCAATTCTTCCTGGCGGTTGGCCAGCACCCTGGCAACAACGAAACAGATCATCTCTTCGGCCACGAACTTCACGTCGTCCAAAGTTGCAAACGCCATTTCCGGCTCTACCATCCAGAACTCCGTCAGATGGCGGCGGGTCTTCGATTTCTCTGCACGGAAAGTTGGGCCGAAGCAGTACACCTTACCAAACGCCATGGCGGTTGCTTCGTTATAAAGTTGGCCGGATTGGGTGAGGTAAACCTTTTCATCTTCGAAGTAGTCCACTTCAAACAACGTCGTGGTGCCTTCGCAGGCTGCGGGCGTGAAGATGGGAGTGTCCACCAAAGTGAAGTCATGCGAATCAAAATAATCGCGGATGCCTTTAATCACTTCATGGCGAATGCGTAAAATGGCATGTTGCCGTTTACTGCGCAGCCATAGGTGGCGATGATCCATCAGGAAGTCTATGCCATGCTCTTTAGGCGTGATGGGATAGGGATCCTCTTCGGGAACGCGCTGCACCACATCAGCCGCCTCCACATCCATTTCAAAACCACCAGCGGCGCGTTCTTCGGCGCGGATTTTGCCGGTGAGGATCAAAGCGGATTCCTGGGTAAGCCCTTTCAACGTCTCAAACAGTTCTTCGGGGATGGCACTTTTCACGGCGACGCATTGCATGGTGCCTGAACCATCGCGCAGCAGCGGGAAGACGATTTTGCCGGACTTGCGCAGGTTGTATAGCCAACCGGCAATGGAAACAGTTTCGCCAACGTGCTTTGCGGCGTCGGAAATACGGATACGGGGATAGGACATTTACATATTCTCCAAGCGGTCAAAAATTTGTTTGATCGCTTCCAGGGGCTGGGGGAAATCGGGCGACTCTTTCAATTCCAGAAGCAGCGGATATTGATTTTCGGCGGAACGCAGGAGGCGCATTGTGTTTTTCCAGTCAATGGTGCCGCCTTCGGCAAGGGTGGGAAACAGGTGCTTATCGTCCAGGCCGTTGTTGTCGTGCACGTGGGTGGAACGGATGCGTGGCTTCATCTTCTCAAAGGCCTGCTCCACACCTTCCATCAAGTTTGCATGGCCGGTATCGAAACAGAAATTCAGGTCCAGATGCGTGACGCCTAAAAGGTACGTCAGTCTGTCGGAACTGGATAGTTCATTGGGAATATTTTCGAGGAGAATCTCAGTCCCGCGTTGCTTTGCGAATAGAGAAAGCTCTTCCAAAGAACTAAAGGCTGTGTCTATTTTCTTTTCATCAAATTCTTCGTAACCAATGCCCACGTGCTGAATCAGGTAAGGGCAGGGTATGTCTTCCACCACTTCAATGGCGCGCTTGATTTCATCAACAGCAGCTATGCGGCGGGCTTTGTTCAAATCACAAATATTGATGTGGGCCTGCGGACCACTTCGCCCCCAATACTCGTCTGTATGCATGGGTAGATGAAGGCTGTTCAGCAGCAGATCCTCATCCTTGAACCAGTGGGCCAACTCCGCTATTTGCGCTTTGTTGGTGTAATCCAAATGTTGCTTGGCGCAGAAAATTTCAACTGCCGGCACACCCGCATGCAGAATGCGTTCCAGTGCGGCAATGGTCAACCGGTGGTTAACGAAATGATGAGTAGACAGAGCGTGACGCATGAAATTAGTAACCGGCAGCCTTTCCATCCACGCGAGGATCGGATGCACCGGCCAGCCAGCCGCCTTCTTCAAATTGAATTGCGGCCATTTCGCAAATCGCATTGATGGTTTCGATTAAATGCCCGCGTTGCGAAAGAAGAGAGCGCGTATCGGGCGAAATGCCCGGTTCCAGTTGCAGCTTGTCAGGCCGCCATTGATGATGAAAGCGGGGCGCGTTCACTGCATCCTGAACGTTCATGTGGAAATCCATCACATTCACCATCACTTCAAATACGCTGGTGATGATGCGGGTGCCTCCAGGGGTGCCAACTACCAGCAAAGGCTTGCCGTCCTTCAGAACGATGGTTGGCGTCATGGATGATAGCGGACGCTTGCCGGGAACAATGGCGTTGGCCTCTCCACCAATGGCTCCGTACATGTTGGGGGCTCCGGGTTTCACGCTGAAGTCATCCATTTCGTTATTCATCAGAAAACCCAAACCGGGAACGGTGACGCCTGATCCATAACCGCCGTTTAGAGTATAGGTGACAGCCACTGCGTTGCCTTCGGAATCGACTATGGAATAGTGCGTGGTTTCGGTACTTTCCTTCCAGTTGATGTCTCCGTGGCGGATGTCGTCGCTGTTGGTGGCGCGGGCCACATCAATGGAAGCGCGCCGTTGATCAATGTACTTTTTGTCCAGCAGTTTGGAAATGGGAAATTTGTGAAAATCGGGATCACCCAGGAATTCCGCACGATCGGCATAGTAACGGCGCATGGCTTCTGCCATATAGTGAATCGATTGCGCAGACCCTGCACCACTTTCGGCGAACTTGGTTTTTTCCAGCATCGCCAGCATTTGCAGAATTCCTATGCCACCAGAGGAAGGCGGAGGGGCTGTGATAATTTCAAAGCCGCGATACTTGCCCTCCAGGGGAGTGCGCTCCACGGCCTTGAACTTTTTAAGATCTTCAAGCGTGATGATTCCACCATTGGCGGCCATTTCAGCAGCCAGCTTCCTGGCTATTTCGCCAAGGTAGAAATCGTCGGCACCTTTTTTGGCAATCCGTTCCAGCACTTTGGCCAGTTCGGGTTGCTTCAGTGTTTCACCGGGTTCGAAGAAGTTTCCGTCTTTTTGAAAGATTCGTTTTGATTCGGGAGATGCCGCCAAGTTGCGCGCACCTTTCAACCCTTTGGCGGCGATGAAGGAAAGTGGGAAGCCTTGACGCGCCAGTTCAACGGAAGGCATCACCAAATTGCTCCAACCCAACTTGCCATATTTCTTGTGCGCCAATTCCAAGCCGCGCACGGTGCCGGGAACACCGGATGCCCTCCATCCCAGAACGCTGTCTTTGGTGGGATTGCCTGCTGCGTCCAGATACATGTCGCGCGTTGCTTTTGCGGGAGCCATCTCGCGAAAATCGATGAACGTTTTGCGTCCATCGGCAAAGCGGACCAGCATAAATCCGCCGCCGCCCAGATTGCCTGCGGAAGGATGAGTAACGGATAAAGCAAAGCCGACAGCAACTGCGGCATCAACGGCATTGCCGCCGGCTTTCAAAATGGCAACGCCTGCATCGGTGGCATGAGCCTCGCGGCTCACCACCATGCCGTGCTTAGCCCGTACCGGTTGCGCCGGGTAGAGTGGGAGCAGTAGGACCGCAGCTGCGGCCACAAACCTGAAAATGTGCATTCTTTTACTTTACTATTCGGCGGCGCTTCCAATCGAACAAAGCAATGCCGGTGGCGACCGATACATTAAGTGAGGAAATTTGGCCGGCTAAAGGAATCTTCACTAAGAAGTCGCAATGCTTGGCAACCAGTTGGTGAATTCCGTGCCCTTCGCCGCCAACCACCAGTACGCTGGGGGCAATGTATTCCACGGTGTCGTAATTGTGCTCGCCGCGTTCATCCAGGCCGTAAATCCAAAAACCTTGATCTTTAAGATCTTGTAATGTACGTGTCACATTGCCGATTTTTATTACGGGTAGATGCGATAGGGCACCAGCGGCTGCCTTAGATGCAGCATCATTCATGGGTGCTGCGCGACGTTCGGGCACAAGGATGGCCGTGACCCCTGCTGCATGGGCGCTGCGAACAATGGCACCCAGGTTATGCGGATCCTCCACACCATCCAGCACCACCAGCATTTCGGCGTTTTGTGTAACAGCTTCAAGGGTGGCGTAGTGGTAAGCGCCTGTAACGGCAACAACCCCTTGATGGGCGGAGGATTGGGAGTTACGGTCGAGCGTGGCGCGTGGTTCAAAGCGAACTGGAATGCGGAGGTCGCGGCAAAGATCGATGATTTCCTGGACACGCGGGCCGCCGGAGCCTTTGGCAACCATTACCCTTTCAATGGCTGTGCCTGCGCGCAAGGCTTCTAGGATGGAGTGTATGCCCGATAGGTTAGACAAATGAGTTCCTGTTTCTTTTAGTTTGACAGTTGTGCGCAAGGCTTTGGGAGGGCATAATAAGAATGCTGTTTGCGAAAGCCAGCCCATAAAGGTTACCCAAAATGCCCGGTCCGGCAGTGCAATCTGAATTATCATCGCAGGAAATACCTGACAAACTCTACTTCCGCATTGGCGATGTCAGCCGAATTGCGGGTGTAAAGCCTTATGTCTTGCGATATTGGGAATCAGAGTTTCCAAGCCTGGGGCCAAAGAAATCGGGAACTAACCACCGCCTGTACCGCCGCAAGGATGTGGAGCTAGTTCTTGAAATCAAGCAGCTACTCTACGAGAAGCGTTATACGATTGAAGGCGCGCGGAATTTTCTTTCCAAGAGGGGCAAGGTACCGGTGACCCCAGTTGAAAAGAAAGTTGAGAAGCCGAAACGAGCTCAACAAGAGCAAGCCACACTTTTTTCCACGGAAGAAACTTTGGACCGGGAACAGTTGAGGGCAATTGGAACCGATCTTCGCGAGTTACTCAAAAGCCTACGATAAAATCTGATTGTGAATTGTTAGCTGGTCGATAAGTCTTCTAAGCAAGGTTTATTGATGATTTATCTGACTCGGCTCAATCGCACGCCCATCGTACTAAACGCCGATTTAATCGAGCACATCGAGCTTGCTCCGGATACGGTGATTTGCCTTACTTCGGGGGAGAAAATTCGTGTATTGGAAAGCGCCGATGAAGTTATTGCGCGGGTGGTGAATTGGCGCAGGAAAATAGGGCAGGCCTTAAGAACGGAAGAACCTTGGGAAGAACGGCAGATCCAGACAATTAGGGAAATCAGCTAATCATGGCTAACGCAAAGCTTCGCCCTGACTTGGCAACACTCGGCGGTCTGTTGCTGGCCGGTGGCGGGATCATTGGAGGGCTATTGCTTGAGGGCGGATCTATATCCGATATTCTTCAGCACACTGCAGGAATCATTGTTGTTTGCGGCACCTTCGGTGCGGTGATGGTGAACTTTCCGCTCCCAGTGGTGATTGGGGGATTGAAACGGTTCGCCCACATTTTTCATGATAATTCAGCTGATTTGAATCATTTAGTAGATCAAATTGTCGAGCTTGCTGCAAAGGCTCGCAAGCAGGGGATTGTGTCGTTGGAAGGGGACATGAACGACACCAGCGAACCTTTTTTGAAAAAAGCATTGGGGCTTGCTGTGGACGGAACGGATTTACAGGAACTGCGGCGCATGCTGGAACTGCAGATTGACCAGGACGAACATCACGCAAATCAGGAAGCCAAGGTTTGGGAAAGCGCTGGCGGATACGCACCCACCATCGGAATTATCGGCGCGGTGATGGGGCTGATTCAGGTGATGAAAAACCTGGCTAATATTGAGGAAGTGGGGCACGGAATTGCTGTTGCCTTTGTGGCAACGGTCTACGGAGTGGCCCTGTCCAACATCATCTTCTTACCAGCCAGCAGCAAAATCAAGAGCCGCATTCAGAACGAAGTGAAGCGCCAGGAACTGATTCTGGAAGGGGTCAGCGCAATGGTGGAAGGGCTGAACCCAAAATTGATCAAAGTGAAGCTGGAAGCATACCTTACCGGTCACGCGACGGCCAAACCAAAGGCGGCGTAGCAATATGGCGCGCAAGAAAAAAGAAGTTGAACATGAAAATCATGAACGGTGGCTGGTCTCCTATGCCGATTTCATAACGCTGCTGTTCGCCTTCTTTGTGGTGATGTTTGCCAGTTCACAAACAGACAAAGGCAAGCAACAGCAGATGGCCGATTCGATGAAAAAAGCCATGGAAGAGAACACGTTTTCTGCAGCACTATCGGGCATCTTAGGAGGCGTCTCAGACGACACTGGCAAGGGTAACGCGATGATGAAAGGTCCCGGTGGTACAAAGCCTGACACAACTCCCATTCTTCCGTCTGCCGTAGTGGAATTAATCCCTGCAATGCAACGGTTGAAAAAGGAGTTGCGCGCGGAAGTGGATTCCGGCGCCATGGAAATCCACATGACCGGTCGAGGCTTGGTAGTTACGCTGCAACAAACAGCATTTTTCCCATCGGGCGACGATTCGGTAGCCCCTAGCTCCTTCGATAGTCTGCGCAAAGTTGCAAAAATCATCAATAGTTTGCCCAATCCGATTCGCTTAGAAGGGCACACCGATTCCAGGCCTATCAGCAATGGACGTTTCCACAGCAATTGGGAACTATCTGCGGCTCGTGCCATATCCATGATGGATTTGCTGGTACGGTCTTTTGAAGTCGCAGAAGGAAGAATGGCTATCGCAGGGTATTCCGATACTGTTCCTGTGGCTGGGAACGATACGGAAGATGGCCGCTCAAGAAATCGTCGGGTGGATATTGTCATTCTTTCCGCCACTGGCATGATTGATCAGCCAACACCAGAAGTTTCAACAAAGTGATATACTTGCCGAACGGTTACCATCGATTAGGAAAGTGTAATTTTTGCCAGACTTCCTTTATTTGCGGATTCTTTTTCTTACGCTTTTAGCGGTAGCAGCGGCCTATTTACGACCCTTCCAACTCTCTAGCGGCTTTGCGGCTGTGGTGGGAATTGGGCTTGGGTTGATGTTCATTTTCCTTGAAATGCGAGCCCAGGTAATAAGCGCTCAGCGGGCATTAGGCGCCGCTGTTGGCGGGCTGTTTGGCGTAATGCTGGCGTTTTTTGCAACACGTGTTCTGCATCAGTCACTCACTGCAATTTCCGGTGCCCCCGGGACCCAGGAAACAGTTGCCTTTGTGGAAATTGGGTTACTAGTCTGGCTAGCCTATATGGGCTTCTCAATTGGATCCAACAAAGCAACGGGACTCAGCTTTCCGGTAATGGCTGCGCCGATTTCCAACGTGAAAAATGGTAGGCAATCAATGAAGATTCTGGATACCAGCGTCATCATTGACGGGCGTATTGCCGATATCGCCGAAACCAGTTTTTTGGAGGGCACTTTAATCATTCCGCAATTTGTCCTGCGCGAACTTCAAACAGTGGCAGATTCAGCGGATTCGTTGAAGCGTAATCGCGGACGCCGTGGCTTAGACATCCTGCAGGCAATTCAGAAAATGCCGCAGCTTCACATTGAAATTGTGGAACAGGACTTCCCCAATGTGAAGGAAGTGGATCTGAAGTTAATTGAACTGGCCAAAGCCATGAGCGCGAAAATCGTCACTAATGATTTCAACTTGAACAAAGTGGCCCAATTGCATGGCGTGATTGTTTTGAATATCAATGAACTGGCAAATGCGCTGAAGCCCGTTGTGCTGCCGGGCGAGTTCATGCGGGTGTTCATTTTGAAAGAAGGCAAAGAACATAACCAGGGCGTGGCTTATCTGGACGATGGAACCATGGTTGTGGTGGATAATGCCCGCAAAGTGATTTCCAAAACCATTGAAATTTCCGTCACCAGCGTGTTGCAAACCACTGCCGGGAAAATGATCTTCGGCAAATATGATGACCGAATGCATTCCATCATCGAAAAACCGCAGTTGGAAAAAGCACGGGAACAAGCCAGTGCAGCCAGCGGCGATTAATGCCTGCCTGAAATAACCTGTACAATAAAACGTACCGAGTCTCAAAAAGCGAATGAAAGTCGCCGTTATCTTACCAGCCGCGGGTTTGGGAACCCGCATGACCAAGGGTCCACAGGAAAAACCGGGTTCCGGACGTAAGCAGTTTTTGCTGCTGGACGGACATCCGATTTTGCTCCACACGATCCGCAAATTTTCCCAATCGCCCGCAGTTTCTGAAATCGTCGTGGCACTTCGCGGCGATGATATCGCCTGGGTGCAGGATCTGGTTGAAAAAGAAAAGCTCTCCAAACCCGTGCGCTTGGTTGTCGGCGGGGATTCCCGTCAGCAGTCTGTCGAAAACGCACTGGATGCCATCGATCAGGATACCGATCTGGTCGCCGTTCACGACGCTGTCCGCCCCTTCGTGGAACTGGAACAAATTGCCGCAGTAATCCGTGAAGCAGCCGAACATGGAGCGGCAATTCTGGGTATTGTTCCTGTCGATACCGTGAAGCAAGTGCATCGCAACATAATCCGCGCCACCATTCCGCGCGACAAACTGGTGCTGGCTCAAACCCCGCAAGTGTTCCGTTTCGCACTCTTAAAGGAAGCATACTCAAAAGCTGGCGATGATTGTTTCGCCGGTACCGATGAGGCCAGCTTGGTGGAACGCTTAGAGAAAGTGGAAGTGCATGTGGTGCCAGGGTCCGATCGCAATATCAAGATCACAAAACCGTCCGACCTTGCATTGGCCCAACTCTATTTGCAACTGGAAAAAGCGGTCAAAACACCGGCATGAGCAGCCTGCGCATTGGTCAAGGCTGGGACAATCATCGCATCAAAACCGGCCGCCCCTTGATTCTTGGCGGAGTTGCCATTCCCTCCGAATTTGGTCTCGATGGCCATTCTGATGCCGACATTCTGCTGCACGCTGTCACCGACGCCGTCCTTGGAGCACTCGCTCTGGGAGACATTGGCATGCATTTTCCTGATACCGACCCGCAATGGAAAGGCGCCTCCAGCGACCGATTCCTACAGCACGCCATGAAACTTGCAGTTGAGCGCGGCTACCACTTGGTGAACGTCGATTCAACGGTTGTTTTGCAGCGCCCAAAGCTGGGTGAATACAGGGCGAAAATCCGCGAGAGCGTAGCCCGAATCCTGGAATTGCCCTTAGATTCGGTCTCCGTAAAGTTCAAAACAGCAGAAAAAGTAGGACCTGTGGGTGAGGGTTTGTCGGCGGAAGCGCAGGCCGTGATTCTTCTTGAAAAAAGTTGAAACTAAAACGCATAAAAAGCGTTCATAATGGTAGAAGTGCTATGACCCTGCGCCATACGTCCGCCATTTTCGGTTTTCTAATCTTCGCCACTACCGCGAACGCACAATATAACTATTCGAAAGACATCTCAAGAATCTTTCAAGCAAAATGTCAGCAGTGCCACCGAGAAGGGGACATCGCACCTTTCACTCTTGATTCTTACAGCGCTGCCACAACCTGGTCCGAAGACATCAAGAATGCTGTCTCGGAAAAACGGATGCCACCCTGGAAGCCTGTGGATGGTTACAATTCCTTCCGCGATTCCTGGGGCCTCAGTGATGAAGAGCGTACCATGATCGTCAATTGGGTGGACGCAGGCATGCCCGAAGGCGACCCTGCCGATTTACCTGAGCCGCTTCCCAACACTGGTGAGTGGGCACTGGGTGAACCCGATAGCATCCTGAAGATACCGGTGAATTTCGAGGTGCCGGCGCGCAAAGACACGTACCGCTGTTTTGTAATTCCAACTGATCTGACTACCGACAAATGGATCAGCGCTGTTCAATATGTTCCTGGGAACAAGCAAGTAGTACACCACGCAATCGCTTTCGTAGACAAGACAGGTGCATCGGCTAAGTACGACGGCAAAGATGGCCAACCCGGTTATGAGTGCTTTGGCGGAGCCGGCGATGGTGTGGCGGAAGACGCCAGTTCCATGTTGGGCGGTTGGGCGCCTGGAGTTAGGGCTCGCTTCCTCCCCGATGGTATCGCGATGAAGTTGACCAAAGGGTCCAGGATTGTTCTGCAGATCCACTACTTCGCCAACGGTAAGAAAGACCAAACCGATCAGACAAAAATTGGTTTGTACTATTCAAAAAATGCCGTGAACAAGCAGTTGGTCTACATCCCGATTGTGAATACCAGTTTCAAAATTAAACCAGGTGATGAGAACGCGCAGGTAACTGCACAATTCCCCATCCCTCCGTTTTACGATGCAACAGCGATTCAAGTAATGCCGCACATGCATCTGCTGGGCAAGCAGATCAAGATAGAAAAAATCGGCCTCGATAAAAAAGTGGAGCCGCTGATTTATATCAACGATTGGAATTTCAGCTGGCAGGGTTTCTACACATTTGAAACTCCCGTGCGCCTTCCAGCGCTGTCTCAGATGAAGGTGACTTGCAACTTCGATAACTCCGACAAGAACCCCAAAAACTCCGATCCTAAGAGAACAGTTGGTTGGGGCGAAGGCACCGAAGATGAAATGTGCATCGGCTTTGTTGGCGTAGTGTTCGATCGTCAAGGTCTTCCATTCGTCAGCAAGCGCAGCAAATAAGACAAGCCTGTGGATGAACTTTCCCGTCATCCTCCTGGACCTCGCAAATGGCCTATAGTGGGTCAGCTTTTTGAGTTCCGCAAAAATCCGCTACAGTTCCTGCAAAGTTTGCCGCCAGCCTATGGCGGCATAACTTCTTTAAGGCTTGGGAATCAGGATGTCTATTTTCTCAACGATCCTAAATTCATTGAGCAAGTGCTGGTTACTGAAAATCAAAACTTCACCAAGAGCCGCGTTTTGCAGCGCGCCAAAGTCTTTCTGGGCGATGGCCTATTAACCTCTGAAGGTCAGCATCATTTACGCCAGCGCAGATTGGTGCAGCCGGCGTTTCATCGGGAACGGCTAAAAGGCTATGCTGCCGACATGGCGCAAATCGGCGACCGGTTCCGCAGCCGCTGGGAAAATGGGGTCGTGATGGACGTTGATCAGGAGATGATGCGGCTGACGCTGGCCATTGTCGGCAAAACACTTTTCAGCGCTGATGTGGAGTCCGATTCCCACGAAGTCGGCGAAGCTATGGAAACGCTTCTTGGCATGTTCCAGTTGGTAATGCTCCCCTTTTCCACCCTTCTTGAAAAGCTCCCAATACCAGTGATGAAGCGGTTCCATAAAGCGCGGACGTCGCTGGACAACATCATCTACGGGTTGATTGCGCAGCGCCGGGCCGAAGGAGTAGATCGTGGTGATCTACTCTCCATGCTGCTCGATGCGCGCGATGAGGAGGGCGATGGGTCGGGCATGACCGATCAACAGGTTCGCGATGAAGCCATCACGCTTTTTCTGGCAGGACATGAGACCACAGCAAACGTTCTTACCTGGACCTGGTATTTGCTAAGCCAGCATCCGGAAGTGGAAGCACGTTTGCACCAGGAAGTGGATCAAGTGTTACAAGGCCGCCTGCCAGGATTCGACGATTTCCCAAAATTGCCTTACGTTGAGCATGTGATGGCCGAATCCATGCGGCTCTACCCACCGGCCTGGGCGATTGGCAGGCAAGCCAGAGAAGCATTTCAATTAGGAGGCTTTGCAATTCCAGCAAAATCCATTCTCCTGATGAGCCCCTACGTAACGCATCGCAGTTCAGAATATTGGCCGAATCCAACTCAATTCAATCCTGATCGCTGGGCACAGCCAAATGAGCGTCCAAAGTTTTCCTACTTTCCGTTTGGTGGCGGTCCGCGTCTGTGCATTGGCGAACGTTTCGCCTGGATGGAAGGTGTGCTGTTAATTTCCGCCATCGCACAGAAATGGAAGTTCCACTTAGTCGACGGGCATCCAGTGGATACCAAACCGCTAATCACGCTGCGTCCAAAACACGGCATGAAGATGCGCATCCAAAGCCGGAACACCTCATTGAAATGACGGAACTATCTTGAGACTTCGTTCGTATTGTTTCATCAGAAGTCCCACGGCTGATTGGGAATTCGCTTGCGTCGCTTGCAAAAGACGGGGGGCAGGCCCCCTGGCCTGCAGCCGGACGCCCTCGTCCGGCCTTCAAAACCAGTGAGACTCTTGATTCAGGATGACAAATTGCTAACGAGCAACTTCCCAACGTTAGTTAAACTAGAAGCATGGTCCTTTCCTTTGGCGAAGCAGCGATTTTAGCCTGCGGCCGCTCCCTTTGATGCCTCCATGAAACCTTCCACAATAGCTATCCTAGGCGTCCCCATGGACCTTGGCTCCGGTCGACGCGGAGTTGATATGGGCCCCTCGGCAATTCGTGTTGCCGGAATTCAAGCAAAGCTGCAAGAACTCGGCTACAAAGTGGAAGACTGCGGCAACGTTGCAGTCCAACTACCGGAGAACTCTCGCGAAGGTTCAAAGCGTGCGCGATATCTGTTGGAAATCGCCGCAACCTGCGCCCGCCTTCGCGATCAAGTATCCAAAATCGCCAGTCAGAAAAAGTTCCCCGTCGTACTCGGTGGCGATCATTCCATTGGAGCCGGAACGGTAGCCGGCATGGCCAGTCATCTCGCCCGTCAAAAATCAAAATTAGGGCTAATCTGGATCGACGCCCATGCTGACATGAACACGCCATCCACCTCGCCATCCGGGAATGTCCATGGCATGCCGCTAGCCTCCATTCTCGGCATGGGGCCAAAGGAACTAACCGGCCTCGCGGGCATCACTCCCATGGTTGACCCTGCAAATACTGTGCTGGTCGGCATTCGAGACGTAGACATCCACGAACGCCCCCAAGTGAAACGCAGTGGCATGCGCGCTTTCACCATGCGCGATATTGATGAACGCGGCATGCGCACCGTAATGCGCGAAGCAATCGCCCACGCAAGCCTTGGCACCGGTGGCTTTCATCTTTCCTTCGATATGGACGCACTCGACCCCAGCGAAGCACCCGGCGTCGGCACTCCCGTGCGCGGCGGCATCAGCTATAGGGAAGCCCACCTGGCCATGGAACTTGCTTGCGATTCCGGCAGTCTGCTGTCCCTTGAAATTGTCGAAGTGAATCCAGTGATTGATGAACACAACCGCACGGCCCTACTGGCAGTCGAACTGGTTACATCGGCATTGGGAAAGAGGATTTTGTGAAATTGCGTGTCGCAGTAGTTTATGGCGGTCGAAGCGGAGAACATGAGATCTCCCTTCGTTCCGCGGAAACAGTAATCAAATCGCTTGATCCGGAACGCTACAAGGTTTTGCACTTCTTGATTGATAAGGAAGGCCGCTGGAAACCGCGCGCCATTGTTGCCGAACCAAACGGCAATCCGGAAATCGACGTAGTGTTTCCTGTTCTGCACGGAACGTTTGGGGAAGATGGCACCATTCAGGGCCTATTCGAAATGGCCGGACTTCCTTACGTTGGCTGCGGTGTTCTGGCTTCATCCTTAGCCATGGATAAGGAAATGGCCAAGCGCGTTCTGGCAGGCCATGGAGTTCCCACCGCCGAATACGTCACCGTCTTTCGCGAGAACCCGGACCCAACGGAAGCACTGAAGCAATTGCCGTTCCCCATGTTCGTCAAACCCGCAAATCTGGGTTCATCGGTTGGCATCACCAAAGTTCGTAATGAAGTTGAACTGCGCGCCGGCTTGACTGAAGCCGCACAGTACGATCGCAAAGTGATTGTGGAACGGGGCATAATTGGAATGGAATTGGAAACCGCAGTGCTGGGAAATGATGCGCCACAAGCCACCATCCCCTGCCAAATTATTCCTTCGCGCGACTTCTACGATTACGAAGATAAGTACCTGTTGGATAAAGCACGCATCGTACTGCCTGCACCCATCGGCGATGCCAAAACTGAAGAGCTTCGCAGCATGGCTGTAAAAGCGTATTTGGCGCTTGGTTGCGAAGGAATGGCGCGCGTCGATTTTCTGCTGGAACAGTCCACAGGTAAACTCTACGTGAATGAAGTCAACACAATTCCCGGCTTCACGTCTATCAGCATGTATCCAAAAATGTGGGGCAACATGGGGTTGCCCATCAACGAACTGGTAGACCGGCTGATTGCTCTTGCTCTGGAACGCCATGAAGCGAAGAAAGCCACCAAGTACACTAAATAATTCATGCTAGCCGCCCTTCCATTACTGCTTGCCTTCTTTCAGGAACTGGATTTCGCACGTTCCGTGAAATCCTTCATCGATGTGTTCGCAGCCGTGGAACGCGAAGGGGCCGATCCCGTCGACGTCAAAAAGGCCTTCTTCGAAGGAGCACTGCCCGGAGCCTTGCGACGGCTTGATCCGCATTCCGTCTTCTTCGACCCTGATCAATTTGAACAGTTGAAGCAGATGCAGAAATCCACCAGCAAAGGCTTTGGCTCAGTGGTCAGCGTGCTTCCTGGCCGAGTAATAGTGCTGCAAACCCAACCAGGCAGCCCTTCTGGCCGCAGCGGCATTTCCGCTGGTGATGAAATTCTGGCTGTCAATAATATCCGCTTGGATTATCTGGACATGGACCAGTTAGTGCAGGTGCTTAGCCAATCAAAGCAGAGTCCCGCACAGTTGGTGGTTCGCCGTCCAGGAAACGCCCGCTTATTGGAATTCACTTTGACGCCGCAGGAAATGCAAGCACCATCGGTGGAGCGTGTATTTCATGTGCGTCCCGGCGTGGGGTATGTGCGCGTCGGCAGCTTCGATGAAGACACCGGCAAATTGATTCATGATGCCATTGAAAAACTAGGAGGCACAAAGCTGAAAGGCTTGGTGCTTGACCTTCGCAATAACCCTGGCGGTGTTCTACCGGAAGCCATCAAGACGGCTTCGCTTTTCTTGAAGGTTGGCCAGAAAGTGCTTTCCGCCAAAGGACGCAAAGTTGCTGATCAGGATATGAACGTGCCCGATGGCAATGTGCCGTACACGTTCCCTGTAAGCGTTTTGATTAATGCTAAAAGCGCCAGTTCTTCTGAGATTGTTGCTGGAGCTTTGCAGGATCATGATCGCGGTGCAGTGATCGGCGAAATCAGTTATGGCAAAGGCCTCGTGCAAAATGTTTTCCCCCTATCCCAGCAAACAGGCATCGCATTGACGACCGCGTATTATTACACTCCCAGCGGACGCTCCATTCAAAAGACGCTTGCCGGTTCCGCCCTGGAACAAACAACCGCCGCAGCTGGTGGCAATTACAAAACAGATTCCGGGCGTCCAGTGAAAGGTGGTGGAGGCATTCAGCCCGACATTGAAGTGCAACCGGAAAGCATGACTCGTCTGCGCGTAGCCCTTGATGCCAGCGGTTCATTTCCCAACTACGCCACAGAGTTCCTGAAGCAACGTCCAGCACCAGTGGTTGGCGAGAAGTTCCGCGTGGCCTCTGGAACCCTGGACCGCTTCCGCGTATGGCTGGCGGACCGCAACATCCAACCAGGATTGGGAGAATGGTCAAAGGATAGCGATTGGATTGCACATCGTCTAACGCAGGAAATTGTCAATCAAGCAATCGGTGTTGAAAAAGGCGACGAGATTGAAGCGGAGCGCGATACGGCCATTCTGGCAGCGTTGAAGGCCATGAACCTCCAACCTTAATTAATTTGCGCATGCAAGAATATGGTTATGCGCAAACTTGCACTTACTTCGATATTCACCTGCGTGTTCCAATTCCCCGCCCTCGCTGCCGATTCGAATTGGCCGCAGTTCCGTGGCCCTGCTGCAAGCGGAATCGGCACCGGCACTCCTCCTCAAAAGTGGAATGGCGAATCTGGCGAAAACATTCTTTGGAAGACACCCATTCCAGGTCTTGGTCACTCCAGCCCCATCATTTGGGGCGATCGTATTTTCGTAACAACAGCAGTTCCGGAAAACGGAGAAGCGTCCCTGAAGGTGGGCCTGTATGGCGATATCAAGCCGGTGGAAGGCGAGGGCAAGCAGAGTTTTGACGTACTGTGTTTGGACCGCAAGACCGGCAAGCAATTGTGGAAACGCACGGCAATCAGCGGTCAGCCGAAAATGAAACGGCACACCAAATCAACGCACGCCAATCCAACCCCAGCAACGGACGGCAAAACACTCGTTGTCTCGTTTGGCTCCGAAGGACTCTATGCATACGATTTCAGCGGCAAACTACTTTGGCAAAAAGATCTGGGAATGCTCGATTCCGGCTACTACCAGGTGCCCACGGCGCAATGGGGCTTCGCCTCTTCGCCAATCATCCACGAGGGAATGGTTATCGTGTTGGCCGACGTTCAGAAAGATTCTTTCCTGGCTGCCTTTGACGTTAAAACAGGAAAGCAAATTTGGCGAACCAGCCGCAACGACGTGCCTACTTGGGGAAGCCCCGCTATTGCACCTTATACAGCAGAAGGTGCAAAGCAACAGCAAGTAGTTGTGAATGGATGGAAGCAATCGGCCGGTTACGATTCTAAAACCGGCAAGCAGCTTTGGACTTTGAAGGGCGGCGGAGATATCCCTGTTCCAACACCCGTAGTGGCAAACGGAGTTATCGTGCTGACAAGTGCGCATGGGTCCGAACGGCCTATCTACGCCATCAAGACCGATGCCAAGGGAACGATTACACCCGAGAGCCCAAGCGTTTCCTGGAAACAGGAAAAGTCTGGAAACTACATGCAGACTCCCGTTCTTCACAACGGCATTGGCTATTTCTGCATGGATAATGGCGTGTTGAGTGTCTTCCAACTGGCCACCGGGGAACGGCTGTTTCAACAACGGTTGGGGAAAGGCAACTCTGGCTTCAGCGGTTCCGCCGTAGCCGCCGCAGATAGTCTCTACGTTACCAATGAAGAAGGTCACACCTATGTGCTGTCTTTAGGACGCGAGTACAAGCAGGTTGCGGAAAATGATCTCGGCGAAACAGTGATGTCCAGCCCAGCGATAGCGGATGGGGTTCTCTACATTCGAGGACGAAATAACCTATACGCTATCGCCGCAAAGAAGTAGATTGCCGCCAAACCGCAGCGAACTCGACATTGGTGTCTCTTAGAATTTCGGCAATCGCCAAACGATCCGTGGGCTTCATTTTCGCGTAGGCAGTGCTATTGTCTCGCCCCGCAAGGATGTCGGCCAAGCGCTTGTACAGGGTCTGCTTCACAGGCTTTGGAAGAGCAGCGAAGGTATCGGAGTAAATCAGGTAGCTGCAAGGATAGCGAAACATCCTTGTCTTCAAATCGAACTGGCGAAGCGACCGGCCTTTGGAATCCTTGGGCCCTCGTTGCTCAAATTCAGCGGCGAACTTTGTTGATCCACTAACGGCTCCCTTCAATGGCGCTTCGTCAACAAACAACAAATACCTGAGCAACTCTTCAATTTCCGCATCCAGCGGCAACTGCTGTGAGGCATCGTAATGCAAGCGAGCAATAAGATTATGCAGGCGCACCTGATGCTCAAGCACCATCAAAGCCACAACGTCGCTATCGGGAGTCAAGTAACGTTCCGAGTGAAAGCGCGTGGAAATGTCCTTCATCTGTGAGCCAGGCCTGCGATCATACGCAGCCGGATCATCCGCTTCCCGAAGGAAGGCGTTGCCCATGTGCAGGTCACCTTCCAACTTTCCGGAAACGAACCAGCCACCCCACCGTTCTTCAATTGGGCTGCGATGATCGCTTAGATAGCTGGGAGCACGCATAGAAGCAGTGCCATCAGTTCGAGTGAATACCGAACGCACCATATGACCGGGAATTCCCAGCGTTGCTGGCGTTGAGTGACACTGCACGCAATCTTCATTCTTCACCATTCGAGGACGCGAACCCTTCATTTGATCAATAGTGTAGAACACCGCCCCGCGTTGCGGATCAACCGCTGACAGTTCCATCAAACTGCCGTCAGGAACAAAACCGGCGTAAACATTGTCGTTAAAGAAAATGGCCCGTGGCGTTTGTGGACTAATGAATTTGTGCTGCAAACTCGTCTTTGAGAAAACCAGCATTTGAGAGGAAACAGGAATGCGCAGTGCGCGCAGGATCGCCGGAAGGAAGCCGAAATCCGGATGAAACTCCAGGGTAGTTTTACCCTGTTCCATTCTACGAGCCAGCTCAGTGACAGGGTCGTGTAAGTTCTCTGCACTCGATGGAGGGCGCACAAGGGGAGGCGGAAAATCAGCATGATTCCCCTGCCCGAAGGCAGCGGTGGAAAGGCCGATTGCTATAATCAGGACAAAGAGGTCCACATATCCATTGTGTCGGAATTGTGGGGAATGTCAAGCACTATGATAGGCTGCTTTGGACACGGCCCCTGGCCTTAGTCACACTTCGCAGACGTTCCCTCAACCCAGCTTTCAACTTCGAATAAGCTTCACTCCTGGCGAGATTCTTCAGTTCGTTGGGATCCTTCTGGTAGTCGTACATCTCCTCGCCTTCTTTCCCATCTGCCCATTCCGTAAAACGGTAACGCTCCGTTCGAATGCTGTACCCATGGACGAACTTACCAGCACCCGCCGCTCGTCTCATCTGGCTGATTGCTGGGCGATCCCATGCTGCATTTGGTTTTTCGAGCAGCGGTCTCAAACTCTTGCCATATAGATTTGTTGGAACCTTTTCCAGTCCGCATAAATCCGCCAAGGTAGGATAGAAATCCAGCATCTCCACAGTTCTTGGCGAGGCCTTGCCCTTGGCCTTCACTCCCGGTCCGGTGAAAATCAGGGGAATCCGCGATGCCGCTTCAAACACGGTCTGTTTCATCCATTGACCATGTTCCCCTAGCGCGTAACCGTGGTCGCTCCAGAATACGATCACCGTATTATCGGTCAGTCCTAAGCGATCCAACGCGTCCATCAGTTTGCCTACATTGTCATCGGTGAACGTGATGGCGGCGTAATAAGCCTGTAACGCCTGATGGGCTTGCTCGTCGGTCATACCGAAATTCGCCTCTTTGATGAAGTAGGCCCAGGGCGGTGCAATTTGCATTTCCCCGTCAATCATCTTGTAGGTTTTCATCTTCTCCGGCGGGTACATGTCGAAGTACTTCTTGGGTGAAATGTAAGGGCAATGTGGTTTGTAGAAACCAGCAGCAATGAAGAATGGTTTGTCCTTATTTTGCTCCAATAACTTGATTGTTTCAGAAGCTACCAAACCGTCGGTATGCTTTTCACCAGGCTCGGGTGAAGCGTAAAAGCAGATCGCCGATCCAATGCCCCGACCGGGAGTGAAGTTAGTTAGCTTCGGTTCCTCGTCTTTATCAACGCCGCGCGGATTCACTTTGTGGTTCCAAGATGGCGCGTCGTCCAATCCATCGGTTCCAATTTGACCAGGGTTTCCGTAGTGATAAATCTTGCCAACGCGCGCTGTATAGTATCCGTTCTTTTGAAAGCATTGAGACAACGTCACAACATCGGGAATTACCGATCGGAAGTGCGTTTGCAGTTCATAGATCTTTGTTGTATCCGGGCCCAGACCGGTCATAAGGGAACTGCGCGAAGGGCTGCACAGCGCAAACTGCGTATAGGCGCGACTGAACAAAACTCCGCGACGTGCCAACTTGTCCAGGTTCGGCGTTTTCACAATCGGGTGGCCGTAGCAACCAATCGTTGCAGCCAAATCATCAGTGGCTATGAAGAGTACATTTGGCTTGCTTTTCGTTGCCGCGCTTGAAAAAACGGCGGCTCCAGCAAGAGTCAGAAATTGGCGTCGATTCAACATGGTCGGTTCAAAATATCGTATCAGCTTTACAATGTAAGTAGACCCAATGCTTTTACTTTCCGACAATCTTGCTGAAAGCCTTGAGGCCATTCGATCTCATAAGTTGCGCGCAGCCCTGACGATGCTTGGGTTGACGATGGGCGTGGCAACTTTGATCACTGTGGTGACTATCGTGGAAGGGGCCAATCTTTACGTTGAACAAAAGATCGCCAATCTTGGAACGAATGTATTCCGCGTGGCCCGCACCCCCTTTGCCGCAACCGATTTCAGCGTCATCATCAAGGCGCTTAAGAATCGCAAAATTGAAATGGCCGATGTTGAATCAGTAACACCCGCCTGTGCTCGCTGCAACGCAGTTGGTGCTAGTGCTAGCAGTTCCACTCGAGTCCGCTTCGCTGAAAAGGAATTGGCTGACATCAGTCTTTACGGACACACGCCGAACATGAGCATCGTTGATACAAGAACGGTGGAGCAGGGCCGATACTTTTCAGAAACCGAGGATAGCAGGGCAGCCTATGTCTGCTTGATTGGTTCCATGTTGGTGGAGCAGTTCTTTCCTGGATCGAACCCCTTGGGGCAATCGATCCGGATCGGCAAGGACGAGTTCATAGTGATCGGAACGTTCGAGAAAATCGGGTCTGTACTAGGGCAGGATCAGGATAATTTCCTGGTGATCCCGATGCAAACATATTTGAAGAAACTGGGCATCCATACAGCAGTCACCATGCAAGTGCAGGCTACCGGTGGAGCCAAAATCATGGAATTGGCGATGGACGAAATTCGATTGGCATTGCGCGCTCGCCGTCATGTGAAGCCTGCAGCAGATGACGATTTCTTTATGGCCACCAGCGAAACCTACATGTCGCTGTGGCAAAGCATTAGTGGTTCGTTCTTTCTGGTATTCGTGATGGTCAGCGCCATTTCGGCCATTGTCGGTGGGATCGTAATTATGAACGTGATGTTGGTGTCGGTCACCGAACGCACCAAGGAAATCGGAGTACGCCGAGCAATGGGAGCTACCGAAAAGGACATTCGCGGACAGTTTCTGGTAGAGACCGTCATTCAATGTCTGCTGGGCGGCATTGTCGGTATTGGACTTGGGTTCCTGGCTGCCACAATGTTGCGGAACTTCACGTCATTTCCTGCTTCGGTACGCACATCAGTCGCTATCGGCGGCATGTTGTTGAGTTCGATTATCGGACTGTTCTTCGGAATTTATCCGGCGGTGCGGGCCAGCAAGTTGAATCCCGTAGATGCATTAAGGGCTGAATAATATGACCAGAGATGAAGCTTTTGAAAATGTCCTGCTGGCGTTCGATACGCTAAAAGCAAACAAGCTGCGTTCGGGACTAACTATTCTTGGCATTGTTATCGGAGTCACTTCGGTGATCGCGGTGGCATCCATCATTGAAGGCTTGAATAGATTCGTACAGATGAAGGTGGAAGCATTTGGTCCCCGCACTTTCTTTGTGGCACGCATCGCCGGTGGTCCTCGATTTGGCAGCTTACCCGAAAAACTTCGCAAGCGCAAGTTCATCAATTCCGAAGACGCCGAATATGTGCGGTCCAGTTGCCCATCGCTCAAAACAGCGACGGCCTTCATCACCCGGGCATTTTTCTTTGGTGAGACCAATAACATTAGCTACGAAAATGAACGAGTGGAGCGAATCCTTTTACGCGGAGTGGAACCGGAATATGCGGATGCGCTGCCGCAATTTTCAGCCGCCATAGGACGCTTCATTTCGGCATACGACCAGGAACATGCCCGGCCGGTGGTAGTGCTTGGTAACGACATTGCAAGTTCCCTTTTCCCTTCAACGGAACCCGTCGGGAAGATAGTACGGCTGAATGGCAAACTTTATGAAGTCATCGGAGTGCTGGAGAAAGATTCCGGTGCTTTCGGAGGTCCGGGTATCGATCAATTTGCTGTGATCCCTTTGAGTGATTTCAGGAAGAACTATCCGAATTCAAAGGAAGTGGCCATTGCCTTTATCGTAGACAAGAACTACACAGTGGAGCAGGGTAAAGACGAAGTTACGCAAGCAATGCGCCGTCGACGCAGGGTTCCGAATTCCGCTGAAGACGATTTCGAGTTGATTTCACCGGACTTCATCAGTGCGCTATGGAAGCAGCTTACCGGCGCTTTGGTAATCCTCACCGGGGTGATCAGCTCTATTGGACTGCTTGTGGGCGGCATCGGCGTGATGAACATCATGTTGATTTCGGTGACCGAAAGAACCGCTGAGATCGGGATTCGAAAAGCAGTAGGTGCCCGCAAAAGCGACATTCGCTTGCAATTTCTAATTGAAGCCGTAGTTCTGACGTTGATCGGTGGGATTCTTGGTATCGTATGGGGAGGGCTTATCGCCTTCACGGTCCGCTCGCTTGCGCCTTCCGTTCCCGCTACATTATCGCTGGTGTGGGTAGTGTTGGGAGTTCTGATTTCAACAGGTGTTGGTTTGTTTTTCGGCTACTATCCGGCCAACAAGGCTGCGCAGTTGGATCCGATTGTCTGCTTACGGTACGAATAAGAATGATTCCAAAACGCTTTCTGATGAAGTTAGAGAACCGCGAACTGCAATTGGGCGATCACCCATTGTTGGTGGGAGTTCTGAATGTAACTCCCGATTCCTTTTCCGACGGTGGCCTTTATCTTGACCCGGACAACGCTTGCGCGTACGCCTTAGCACTGGAAGAAGCTGGTGCTGACATCATCGACATTGGTGCGGAATCAACACGTCCCGGCTCTGCGCGTGTTTCTGAAGCAGAGGAGTTACGCCGCCTTGTGCCAGTTCTGAAACGCTTGAAGAACAAGCTAAGCATACCCGTGATGGTGGATACTTACAAATCCGGTGTAGCGGAAAAGGCCATTGAACATGGTGCAGAATTCATCAACGATCCAAGTGGGCTGACGTTTGATCCAGGCTTGGCAAAAGTGGTGGCTCAGCGCGATGTTGGTTTGGTGATCAACCACATGCGCGGAACTCCTGATACCTGGGCGAAGCTTGCTCCCATGCAAGATCCCATGGGCGGCGTGATTTTTGACTTAGGCGCTTCGGTGAGCCGGGCGATGAAAGCAGGTGTTGACCGGTCGCGCATTGTGGTTGATCCAGGCTTGGGTTTTGGCAAGCGCAAGGAACAAAATTTCACACTCATTGAATTGCTGCCAGCGCTGGCCCGTTTGGAAATGCCGATTATGGTTGGCCCATCGCGCAAGTCGTTCCTGGGAGCTTACGATCCTAAAGCTCCCGACTACGGGACCGCTGCGGCAGTGGCGGCTTGTGTGCTGAATGGAGCACACATGATTCGAGTGCATGACATTCAAGCAATGAAAACAGTAGCGGAAATTTCCAACGCCATTTTGCATTCTGCGATTTAGCCGCGCTGATTCAATTTTCAAAGATCTTCTGATTGTAAGTTAGCAAGGCTATTTAATAGTCCGATGTGATTCACTCAACCGAAAGTCTTGAAGCCATTGAAGAGCAGCAATTTACATGGCGTGAAATTTATTTGAATCGATGGTGACCGGACAATAAAGCGGTTAACAAAACGGCAACTGCCATTTCATACCGAGCTATCGTTTCTGGCATTGCTCACAAAAGTGAGTGCCTCTTTGTGCCACAACAATCCTAATAATCGCTCTACTGCAATTGACGCATGGCTCGGATTCTTTGCCGTACACTTGATGCTGATCCTGAAACGAGCCTTGCCGTCCGGATGTATCCACATAGTCAGAAATGGATGAACCACCGGCGGCGATGGATGCTTCCAGCACTTCTACGATAACGGCATGCAACTTCAATAACCGGTCGGCTTTCAATCGCTGGGCGAGTGCTAACGGATGGATGCCGGCGCGGAACAGAACTTCGTCCACGTAGATGTTTCCAAGTCCACGAATCACATTTTGATTTAGCAAAAGGGACTTGATTCGCGTCTTACGTGCACGAACTGCTGCAACGAAATCGGCGGTGGATATCTCCAGTGCATCAGGACCCAATGCTGCAATGTGTTCTGGCAACTCACGGCCAAACTCAATGCGTCCGAACATCCGAATATCATCGTAGATTACTGAACCCTGATCCAAAGTGAAGGTGGCACGGGTATGCTTCCCTGGTGACCCATTGGCCAGCAGCTTTCCGGTCATCCCCAAATGGATTACCAACACTCCCTGGTTCAGTTGCAGAAGAATATTCTTTCCATATCTTGTAGCTGATGCAATCACCATGCCATCCAATTGCGGTTCTGGTTTACCGGCCAATATCAAAGGCGTGAAGAAGCGCGCTTCTTCAATACGGCGGCCCACTACGAAGGGCCGCAACGTGCGAACCACTGTTTCCACTTCTGGAAGTTCAGGCACTATGGAACATCCACGAAGATTTCGCCGCCCACCACTTCAACTTTGAAAACAGGAACGGAAATGGATTCGGAAAAATCACTCTCTCCGGTTTCAATATTGAATCCCCAGCAATGCCATGGACACACTGCGACGTTGCCGTGGAGTGCACCGGATGCAATGGGTCCGCCGGAGTGTGGACAGGTCCCGTCAATCGCGCAAATGTTTCCTTTGTTGTTGCACAACGCTATTACTTGAGCCCCCACTTCAACTCCTTTCATCCTTCCTGGTGGGACTTCGGAAAGGTCAGCAACTTTAACCAGCGGCATATTACAATAACCTACCATGCGAATTCTGTTGACCATAGTAATGCTGCTTCTATCCAGCTGCACCAGAAGTGAGAAGAAGGTGGTGGGAGTGGTACCCAAAGGAGCGAACCATATCTTCTGGCAAACCGTGCATGCAGGCGCTTTGAAGGCTGCTGCAGAGTACGGTTTTGAAGTGGAGTGGAATGCCCCGACGCTGGAGATTGATTCCAGCCGCCAAATAGAAATAGTTGATTCGATGGTGAACAAACATTTAGCAGGTATCGTTTTGGCTCCAGTGGACAAGAATGCTCTGGTGGCAGTGGTGGAACGGGCGGCTGCGGCGGGCATCCCGGTTTCCATTTTCGATTCCGCATTGGACAGCAACAAGAAGGTCAGCTTTGTGGCAACCAACAACGAAGAAGGTGGGCGCATGGCAGCGCGGCGACTGGCGGAGGTGATCGGCGGCAAGGGCAAAGTGGCGGTGATAGGATTCATGCCTGGCAGTGCCAGCACCATGGAGCGCGAACATGGCTTTCAGGACGAGATGCGCAAGAACTACCCGCGGGTAGATGTGGTGGCGATGCAGTTTGGCATGGCGGACCGGGCGAAATCGATGGCGGCGACCGAGAACATTCTGACGGCGCATCCTGATTTGGCAGGCTTGTTTGCCGACAACGAATCGAGCCTGGCTGGAACCGTTCAGGCACTTAAGGGGCGTGGGGCGAAGAACGTGAAGCTGGTGGGCTTCGATGCCAGCGATCAGTTAATTGGCGATCTGAAAGCCGGGTTCATTGATTCGCTGGTGGTGCAGAATCCGTTTCGCATGGGGTACGAGGCAACGAAGGCCATTGGTCAAAAGCTGAAAGGGGAAACTCCGCAAGCCTCTATCGACAGTGGTGCGACGTTGGTGACGCTTGCCGACTTGGAAAAGCCCGAGGTAAAGGAGCTTCTGTTTCCCGATTTATCAAAGTACCTGAAAGTTCAGGGGCATTAATTAAAACCCGAAAACCCGGGTACAGATAGGATGAGACGGCTGGTTCAGTGGAAAGTAGTAAACTTCCACAACGCACTCTAGGTGCAAAAGGAGAACCAGCCATGACTAAGAAGAATAGCAAATTGAAAGGCGCAGCCGGACCGGCGGTAGCGCAAACCATAGGAATCGACTTGGGTGATAGAAACAGCGTGCACTGTAACTTGAGTAAGGATGGAGAAGTGATGGAAGAAGGTAGCTTCCAGAACACGGTAGAGTCGATCTATAAACATTTTGCCAACATCCCGCCAGCCCGAATTGCAATGGAAGTAGGAGGACAATC